>DASZHL010000016.1:0-80482 GCA_035937855.1 Vulcanimicrobiaceae bacterium | reverse complement strand
ATCCTGCGAAAATCCTGCTCGACGACTTTTCGCTCCTGCCCCTCCGGGGCCCGCGAAAAGCTCGACCGCCCCTTTGAAGGGATGCACGTCAATCCGTCCCTTACAAATCCTCAGTCCCACGCGTGGCTAGGAATGAACTCGGGGCTTTCGTGGCGGATAAGGAGCGGCGATGGAGAGACGTTCGACAACCATTATCGCCGTGCGGCGTGAAGGCAAGCTCGCGATGGCGGGTGACGGTCAGGTGACCTTCGATAAGACCGTGATGAAGCACGGCGCCCGCAAGGTTCGGCGCATTGCCGGCGGCGCGGTGCTGGCGGGCTTTGCGGGCAGCGCGGCCGACGGCATCACCTTGCTTGAGAAATTCGAAGGGAAGCTGGCTGAGTATAAAGGACAGCTTACGCGCGCCGCGGTGGAGCTAGCAAAGGATTGGCGGCAGGATCGCGCCTTGCGCCGCTTGGAGGCCTTGCTGCTGGTTGGAGATCCCGAGCATCTGCTGGTTATCAGCGGGACCGGAGACGTTATCGAGCCCGACGGAATGATCGCGGCGATCGGGAGCGGCGGCCCCTACGCACAAGCGGCTGCCGAAGCCCTCGTTCGGCACAGCGGGCTCGATGCCGAGGGGATCGCGACCGAGGCCCTCCGCATCGCTTCGGAAATCTGCATTTTCACGAATGATCGTATCGTCGTGGAGGTCGTTGAGGCGACCACTTCTTTGGAGGAATCGAAACGATGAAACGGGCTCTTGCTACGGGAATCTTGGTTTTCGCGTGCGCGTTCGCAAGCGCGCCCGCGAATTCTGAGGCGCTTTCCTCACTGTCGGCCTTTTCCTATCCGGTCGGGACGACGAACCCCGCGGCGCAGAATGCGTTTGACCAGGGGCTCTTGTTCCACTTTGCCCATCAACGACAGGCTGCGGAGAATGAGTTCCAACAAGCCTTACGGCTTGATCCCGCCATAGCGTCCGCCGCATGGGGCGAGGCGCTTGCGGCGGGACCCGCGGTCGACGAGCCGATGAGCGTCGACGACCAGCGGAGCGCGCTTGTCGCCCTCAAGCAAGCCGAAGATCTTTATCCGCGCGCCTCCCATGAGGAACGCTTACTCATTCGGGCGCTCACCAAGCGCTACTCCTCCGATCCGCGTGAATCGCGAGCGAAACTCGATGCGGCGTATCGCGATGCGATGCTCGCGGCGTTTCGACAATATCCCGATGATCCGGTGGTCGGTGCACTCACGGCCGAGGCGCAGCTTCAAGCGATGGATCTTGCGAATGCCTGGGACAAAGACGGCGTACCAAGCGCGGAAATGCTCGGGCTGCGAAAAACGCTCGATGCCGTGCTTACGAGTACACCGAACAATCCGGGAGCGAACGTCGTTTGCGTGCTGGCGTACGCGAATTCCCCTGATCCGGTGCGTGGCCTTCCGTGCGCATCTCATCTGAGCGAGCTCGCCGCATTGCCGGATCCGGGTGATGCGCGTCTGTTCGCGTTTGCGAATCGAATCTACCAGCGCGTCGGAAATTGGCAGGCGGTTGTCACGGGCGCGGAGCGTGCGATCAACGCCGATACGACTTCCGCCGCTCGATCCGGGGTTTCGTCGGACGCATCAGGGGATGCCGAACACGATGCGGAATGGTTAATCGTTGGAGCATTGCGGGTCGACGATCATTCAGCATTGCTCGCCAAAGGTGGTGAAGTGCTCGCTCGCGCGAATTCCCCCCTACTTGATCTCCTCGACCTTCGGCGGAATGATCTCTCCGACGTATTGGCTCGTCACGAACCGCGCCGAGAGGATACGCATGCACGAATGATTTTTCTTTATACGCGGGCGATGGCGCTCGCTAAGAACAACAATGTTGCCGCGGTCGCCGAACAATTGAAGGCCTTTGATACGCTCGTTGCGGGTTTTAAGGGACGCGATGCCGACGTCGCGGCGATGCTGCGCGATACAATAACCGCCTACCAGGTGAAGGGCCTGGGCGATTCGGCCCATGCGATCGCAAGTCTACACGATGCCATCCGGATCGCCGACCGGCTTGGTCCGGAGGTTTTCCCCGAGTGGGCAGATCCGGTGCACGAACAACTCGCCGCGTTGTTGCTCGACGCCGGCCGCCCGGGCGATGCCGAAGAGTATTTTCGGGAGGAACTGCGGGTGGTGCCGCGTGATCCGCATGCGTTGCGTGGGTTGGAGCAGAGTTTGCGTGCCGAGGATCGTGCTGATGACGCGGCCTTCGTTCGGGCCCAATGGCGTTCCGTTTGGCGCGGAACTTCGGAACCTTCAATATCGGAGTTGTGATGCACGAACCGGAACTGCCCAGCCTGACTCCTCGGACGATCGTTGCGGAACTTGACAAATATATCGTCGGACAAACCAGCGCCAAGCGCGCCGTCGCGATTGCGTTGCGCAACCGCTATCGCCGCGATCGCCTCAGCGAGGAGATGCGAGCCGAAGTCATGCCGAAGAACATCCTCATGATTGGTCCGACGGGGGTGGGCAAGACCGAGATCGCGCGTCGTCTGGCGAAACTCGTTGGCGCTCCGTTCGTGAAAGTCGAGGCGACGAAATACACGGAAGTCGGTTACGTCGGGCGCGACGTCGAATCGATGGTGCGTGATCTGGCCGAAGCGGCGGTTCGGACCGTTACCGAGGAACGGCGCGCCGAGGTCGTCGACGCCGCCGATCATCAAGCCGTCGAGCGGATCATCGATATTTTGTTTCCGGAGACGCGTGCTCCGGGTGCCGCGCCGTCGAATAATCCTCTCGCCGCATCGTTGGGTTCGATTTTTGGGAATGCCTTTCCGCAAAACGCCCCTTCTGCGGCAGCGCAGCAGACGCCGCTCGATCCCCATGCGCGCGAGATCCGCGAGCAGGCTCGGGCTGACGTCGAGCGCGGTTTCTACGACGTACGGCAAATCGAGATCGAGGTCGAAGAGAGCGCATCGATGCCGATCGGGATAATGGGGCCGATGGGCGGAATGGATCCGTCCGGCGCCGCCGGCGACATGGGCGAAATGCTCGGCGGATTGTTCCCCAAGCGCAAGCAGAAAAAGCGCGTCACGGTTGCCGAGGCGCGGCGGATCTTCGCCGCTGAGGAGGCGGGGAAACTCATCGATCAGGATGCGGTCAAACGAGAAGCTCTGCGCCGAGCCGGCGAGAACGGCATTATCTTCATCGACGAGATCGACAAGGTTGCCGGACGAGAAGGTGCGCGTGGAGCGGATGTTTCGCGCGAAGGCGTGCAGCGCGATATCTTGCCGATCGTCGAAGGCAGCACCGTCACGACGAAGTACGGTCCACTGAAGACCGACCACGTCCTCTTCATTGCCGCGGGTGCGTTCCATACCAGCAAGCCTTCGGATTTAATTCCCGAGCTGCAGGGCCGCTTTCCGATCCGCGTCGAGCTCGATTCGCTGACGGCGGCTGACTTCGCGACGATCCTCACGCAGCCCAAAAACGCGCTGACCGAGCAATACCGTCAATTGCTCGCGGTGGAGGGCGTGATCGTGACGTTCGAACCCGACGGCATCGAGCAGATTGCCGAGTATGCGACGCAGGTGAATGAACAGAGCGAAAACATCGGAGCGCGTCGTCTCCACACCGTACTCGAACGTTTATTGGAGGACGTGGCCTTCGCCGCTCCCGAGGAGGCGGGCATTGTCGAGGTCAATGCCGAGTACGTCCGCAGTCGCCTGGAGGACATCGTGCGCAGCGCGAATTTACAGAGCTATATTTTGTGACTTTTTTTCGTCTTCGAACGGGTTTCTGTGTCACACTGATCGTCAGCAGTTTTTTTATTTTCGGGAAGCGACATCACAATATATGTTAGGAATCCCATGTATGTGAGGAACATGACGGCCGCTTCAACAGTGGAGGTTACATCGGGGCCCATTCGCTGAACTTCGTGGGTTCTCAGCGCCGGATCGGCGACGTCGTTGATAACCTGTATTTTCACACAGCCGACGTCGGAGGTCGAAGCGGCACGATCTTCCCCATCGTAAAAGATGTTCATCTCATCATCGAGCGAACGCGCGCCGCACGGGGACGAATTGGAAATTGCCGCAGGGAGTGCGTTTGTATTCGGTTTCCACAAAAGGTCCTCCGGGGTATGTGTTCCAAACGCAATAACTGAATGAATTCCCATGATTTCCTTATCGGCGCGGACGCTAACATCGGGGGGCATCCGGAGTTCTCAGAAGCGACCACGCGGTCTTTTTCCCTGCGAGCCGGGGACTGTATTTTGCACGTGCGACGGCGACGAAAAAGGCTCCCCCAATCCAGGGACTACCATTGAATCGCGTTCCGGTATGTTTGATACGAGAGACACCATGTGAAGTTCTTTCAAAAATTGCTCGACGTCGTTCTTTGCCGTTTCACCTCCTGCGCCCGCGAGGATTGTCGTAAGGATCCGGTTCGAATACCAGATCGGCCCTCGCTCTCTCTCGGTTGCGGTCAACGGGAATTTCGTCACAAGACAATTCGCTGCTTCTTTCGCGAGGCCGACCGCATAGTCATGGACTGCAACCCCTGAAGGGAGTTTGAGCGTTTTGATATGTTTGCGATGTTCGGTTGATAAGCTTTGGAAAATGTTCTCCACCACCTTGATCTTGACTCGGGGATATTCGCCTCGGTTCCAGGAGTTAAAAGGGCTTTCATCACGAAGGGGATTCTCAAAGAGTTCTCTCAACCCGGTAAACTCCGCAAATTCTGAAAATACTAATTCTGGAGGAAAAGATGAAATAAAGATGTTTTTGTCTTTCTTAGGAGCATCCATGATAATGTACGCGGCATGTTGGTTTCCATCAACGGGGAAAACGCCGAGTTGAATGCTTTCGATTCCGGCACATTGATCGGAAATAAATTCAGAAATAACCGCTTCGCGTCTTTCGATCAAAGCCTTGATTTCTTCAAGGCGCTTCTCGTTTTTGCGGAGCATTTTCGAGAGGTTTCGCAGCATTGCTATTTGAATTAAAATAGTTAATATAGCAACTGTATTTCCGGGGTTCGGGTCAAAACCCATTCGCTGAACTTCGACATTGCTGATCTGCGGATCCGGGACGTAACTGATCTCCTGTATTTTCGAACAATCGACGACGGCGGTCAAAGAGGAACGATCTCCCGCGTCGAAAAAGACGTCGAGCGTACCGTCGAGAGAACGCGCGTTACGGAGAGGGGGGTTGGAAATAGCCGCAAGGAGCACGTTCGTATTTGGTTCTTGCCCAGGGCGTTCCGGAGAACATGCTCCAAACGCAATTATTGTTGGAATTGCCATAATTTCCTTATCTGCGCCGATGCCGACGGCGGGCGATATGCTGTTCTTGCTCTCCAAGGTAAAGAACCGCCGCTCCAATAAACTTTTTCAGGAAAGGTAGCGGTGAGGATTGAGGGTGTAGCATTGAAGGGGGGCAAGCGCATTAGTTACGATCGTTCGAGCAATGGGAATAGACTCCTCGTACACATGCTCCAAACGTGGAGGGTCAACGGTCGGATTGAGGAGGAGGCGGCGGTATGACGAGGTTTCGTTGGTGTCCGGAGGAAGTTCCTGATGGAATCAGCGTTCGGCAGGTGTACGGCTTCTGCTTCGATCGTTTCGGATTGGTGTTGCTGCAAGAAGATGCCGGCCGATTCAACCTGCCCGGTGGCAAACCGGAAGCCGGAGAGGATCCGCCGAGCGTCCTCGCACGCGAATGCCTTGAGGAGAGTCAAATCATCATCTCGGCAACTGGCTACCTTGGTTATCAAGAGGTTTCGGACGATGAGGGGAAAGCGCCGTTCGCGCAGCTTCGCTTGGTCGCTCGACGTTTCCTGACGTCAATTGAGAAGGCTCCCGCTTTTCTCAACTGGGGCGTGGACGGCTCGCTCCAATCTGCCGCGGCCGCTGTCGCGGCGACGGAACGATTCGGGCTCAATACGAGTGCTGTTCGGGATTCGATCTATCGCGATTGAGATCAGGTTCATGCGCCGCTCTGCAAGAGTTCTTTGTGCGGTCGTTAAAGGACGAGCATGCCGGTCGTTTCATCGCACCGCTTCTGAAATGGAGATTCAACATGCCCGACGTTCAACTACCGCTTTCCGGTAATCTTACGCAGTCGATCAATCCATGGAGCTGGGCTTTCGATCCCGTGGGAAGCCAGCTCGGGCTCATCAACGTCAATCTTGGACAATCCTCCAATCCGCAAATCGAGCGGCAGATCCTCGATGAGGTCGGAAGTTACGGAAAGCAACTCGGCCGGATCGGAGACGTCCTTCGCATTCTCCTCAAGCACGCCAAGCTCAGCGAGGATGAACAAAAGGCCATCAGCGATTTCGAGAATCAGATCAACGCCATCGATAAGATAAAAAAACGGGCCGCTTCTTCAAACGGGGCTCATTGATCTTCGCCCGAACGCGCCTCGCCCGCCCGCTCAAGGAATCGGCATGCACGACCGGCGATACCTTGAGCGGGCGACGTAGGAGCGATCTTCCACGTGTGGAAGAGATTCAGCGAGCAACGGTCACGGTTTTTTGAAAGGGATTTGATGAGGAATTTTGATCCGCAGCAATGTCTCGCTGACATTCTGAGCAACCTTCAAGAAGCACGTGGTTTCCTCGGCGATAAAACACTTGATGACCTCCGGAGTGACGGAAGGACACTCGATTGCATGCGCCTGCGCATGCAATTTGCTTTGGAAACATACTGGCGCATCGTTTGCGAGAAGGGGGAAGCGGGGCGTGCAAATGAAATCGAAGCGCGGTATCCGGACGTCCCCTGGCGACGCTTCCGTTCCTTGGCGGATACAAGCCGGAACGATGATAAGAAAATGACCGCTAAGTTTTTGTGGGACATTTTCAAACCCGGTGGAATTGCCGCGCTGGTGGAAGGTGCAGTGCAGCAGGAGCTAATGCAATCACAAATTCCTTCGACCGTTCGAAAAGCTTCCCCGTCCCCTTCGCGCCGAAAATAGCATCCGCACCGTCGTGATACAATCAGTTTCGCACTTGGCTCGGCACTTACAAGGTCTCCATCTTCGGGCCGGTGCGTTGCTCGTTGCAATTGATGGACCCGGCGGGGGAGGGAAGAGTACTCTCAGTCGCTCCCTCCATCGTCACCTACTGGAAGCAACGATCGTTCAAATGGATGATTTTTATAAGCCTTCAAATCAGCGTATTCATTCACCCGAGAGAGACTCTCGTCAAGAGGCGTCTCTTTGCGAGGATTTTGATTGGAGGCGTCTTCACGAACAAGTTCTTCAACCGCTTTGTCAGAACCAGGAAGCGTATTATCAGGTTTATGACTGGGATCGTGATGCGATGGGAGAGTGGCGCACGGTTTCGCCCGGCGGGATTACCATTGTCGAAGGAGTTTCTTCCGGGCGCAAGGAACTATCCGCTAGTTTTGGTTTTCTGATTTGGGTTGATTGTGATCGGGAATTACGGCTCGCTCGAGGTCTCCAGCGCGATGGTGAAAATGCAAGAAGTCGCTGGGTCGATGAGTGGATGCCTGCCGAAGATCGTTACGCCGCTCTCCAAAAAACAGCGGAACGCGCGAATTTACGAATCGACGGATCTGGGAGGCGAGCTTCGATCGCGAATGATCAAATTTATTGTTTGTCGATCCCGCCGTGGTCTTGAACCTACAAGGCGACCCGGTCGCCTTACCCATACAGGCTAACAAGCATTCTTGGATCAAACCAATCAACCGCTCCTCTACTATTGCTTGCCCGGTCGCGGTACAATGAGAAGTGTCATGGCCTATCTGAGGACGGTTCTCACCGATAATCATCCCACGCTGCGGAAGATCGCCAAGCGCATCCAGCGTACGGAACTCGCCGATCCTTTGTTTCAGCAATTGATCGACGACATGTTCGAGACGATGGATGCTGCTCTCGGCATTGGTCTGGCGGCGCCGCAGATCGGGGTCAGCAAACGGCTTTTCGTTATCGATCTCCAGGACGATGACCCCAACCACGGACCCTTCGTGCTCATCAATCCGAAGTTCACCGTGACCGAAGGGGAAGTCGTCGCAACCGAAGGTTGTCTCTCCGTGCCGGGATTGATCGGCGACGTCAAGCGCTTTGAGCGCGTCGTATGCAGCGCTCTCGATCGATACGGGAACAAGGTCGAATTCGAGGGCACGGAGCTCTTCGGGCGCTGCTTACAGCACGAGATGGATCATCTCGACGGTATCCTCTACATCGACAAGGCCGAGAATC
This sequence comes from Vulcanimicrobiaceae bacterium, assembly GCA_035937855.1. Classification (GTDB taxonomy): domain Bacteria; phylum Vulcanimicrobiota; class Vulcanimicrobiia; order Vulcanimicrobiales; family Vulcanimicrobiaceae; genus DASZHL01. The sequence goes on along the minus strand of DASZHL010000016.1, from coordinate 72,296 downwards.
TTCGTCCCGCGGAAACCAAGGAAGAGCGCGAGGTCCTCGCGACCGTCGATGCCGAGGGCGAAGCGCTCGAAGACCTGCGGCGACGGAGGAATCCGGACGAATTCTCCGCTCGCAAAACGATGTTAGCCTGACGGCGGGCTTGAATCTGCGTTGCGTCTTCTTTGGGACCAGCGAATTCGCGCTTCCGTCCCTTCGGGTCGTCGCCGACGCGAGCGAGCAGAGTCTTGTTATTACCCAACCCGATCGCCCGGCGGGACGCGGTCGTCGCATTCAGCCGACGCCCGTCCGCGTTGAGGCCGAGCGCCTGGGGCTCGCGGTTCTCACCCCCGAGCACCTCGTCGAGGTTCGCGAGGCCCTTGCGGCCCACAAAGCCGATCTTTTCGTGGTCGCCTCGTACGGGAAGATCCTCCCCCGTTGGGCCCTGGCATTACCGTCGGGTGGTGCGCTGAATGTGCATCCGAGTCTGCTTCCACTCTATCGGGGTGCCACGCCCTTGCAGGCGCAGCTTCGTGATGGCGTTCGTGAAGGCGGTGTGAGCATCATCGTGATGGATGAAGGCATGGATACCGGCGACCTCGTTCTGCAAGAACGCTCGGCAATCTCGGCGAGCGAGAACTACGGTGAGCTGCACGATCGTTTCGCCGCGCTGGGAGCGGTGCTGCTAAGCTGTGCGATACGAACGCTTGGAACACCCACATTCACGTGCACGCCGCAAGCAGCGATGGGTGTGGCGGAGAGCGAGATCGTGCGCACGTTGACGCGACCTTTCGCGAAAGAAGACCTGAAAATAGATTGGAACGCCGACCCCAAGGCGATCGTCGACCTCGTGCGTTCGTTCGCTCCGTCTCCCGGCGCCCGCGCCGAGATCGAGACGCCGGGCGGAGTCGAATCCGTCAAGATTTTGCGTGCGCGTCTTCCCGACGATGGGGAGAACCGAGACGCCTTGTTGTGGCCCTGTGGGCGACCTCCGCAGCGTGGTTTCGTCGCTTTGGAACTCGTCGTTCCACCGGGGCGTGCTCCGATGAGCGGGGCGGAGTTTGCGCGCATGCTCGAACGCCGTCGCGTCGAAGACCGAGTTCCATGAGTTTTTCGCAACAACAAGCCCCGCGCTCTCACCTGGTCGGTTCGCGCGAACTCGCCCTCCAAGTTGTCCGTGACGTGTTCGGTCCGCAACCGCGCGGCGCACAATCGTCGTTCGACTACCGTGCTCGCGCGACGTCCTTGGATGCGCGTGATCGCGCGTTCGCCGCCGAACTCGCCTACGGATCCATCAAACAACGGCGGCTTCTCGATTGGTATCTTGCTCCATATATTGGAGAACGAGCGCAGACATTGCCGCCGACAATACGGGAAGTTCTTCGTCTGGGAATTTATCAGCTTCAGTTTATGGATCGGGTGGAGGAACATGCGGCGGTTTATGAGACCGTCGTACTCGCATTACGGCATGGTCATCGAGGAACCGGGAATCTCGTCAACGCGGTGTTACGTCGCTTCACTCGTGAACGTCCAGCGGAACCGCAACGAGAAGCGTTCAAGACGGAAGAGGATTATCTGGGTGCGCGTTTCTCGCTGCCGACGTGGATCACGGCGCAGTGGCGCGGCGTCTTCGAAGGGCGGTGTCCGGAAATTTGCGAAGGCGTGAATCGTGTGCCGCGGCAATCCGTACGCGTCAATGCATTGCGTTCGGATGTCGAGAGCGTGCGTGCGTTGCTTGCCGAGCGGGGCATCGAGAGCGAATCGTCATCGTTAGTGGCCGAAGTGTTACTGCTTGAGCGCAGTGCGATCGACGACGACATCGGCCAGGCTTGGGCGGTTCAGAGCGAATCGTCCGCGATGGCCGTCGATCTGCTCGATCCCAAGCCCGAAGAAACGATCGTCGAATTATGCAGCGGACGCGGGAACAAGAGCGTGCAAAGCGTCGCACGTATGCGCAATCGCGGTCGTCTCGAAGCTATCGAAATCGATGAGGAGAAGATTGAGCATTGGCGCAGAACCCTCGAACGCGCTGGTGCGACCTGTGCTTCCTGTTCCGCGGGCGATGCGCGGAACTTGGAAGATCGTTCGGATGCCGATGGTGTGCTCGTCGACGCGCCGTGCTCGGGTGTCGGAGTCATTGGTCGTCATCCTGAAGCGCGTTGGCGCAAGCGCCCTGACGACGGCGCGCGGCTCGCCGATATTCAACGCGACTTACTGGCTTCGGGTGCGCGTCGAGTTCGTATGGGCGGGCGTCTGGTATACGGCGTCTGTTCAACGGACCCGCGTGAAGGTCGCGCGGTTGTCGACGAGTTTTTGCGGCAGACGCCGAGCTTCATTCGTGGGCCGCTTCCGGATCGTTATCAGCCGTTCGTTCAGGACGGCGACGTGCTTGTTCCACCGGGAATCGAAGGACGCGACGGGTTCGCCCTCGCCGTGCTGACGCGAACCGTACGATGAATTGGCTGGACACGGTCGAGCATACGTGTGCGCACGTCGTCGAAGGCGCATTCGCACGCGCATTTCCGACGCCGCTGGCGCCGGTGCAGATCGCGCGGCGTTTAGTGGCCGTTTTCGATCATGTCGCCTGCGATCGAACAGCCGTTGAGGTGTTGGTGATGGTTGGTTCGCGCGACGCGTTGGCTTTAGCCGAGGACCGGAGTTATCTCGAAAATCGTTGGAATGCGCTCTTCGCCGAACTCGGCGCCGAGCGAGGTATGGGAGACCTTCCTCCGATTCGCCTGAAGGTTGATGCCGCCTTGGCTCGGGGAAGCGTCCGAATCGACATTCATCGGAATCCAGAGCATGCCGTTCGGCGTCCGATTGCTCTCGCAATTCACAGCGGCCTGCCGCTCGACGGATCCGTGGGGCTCGATGCGGCGGATGAGCGCGACGTGATCGTCGGTCGTGAAAATGCATGCGATCTCGTCGTGATCGATCCGCTCGTCTCGCGAAGGCACCTTGCATTACGCCGCGAGGAAAGCAAACTTCGTTTTCGGGATCTCGATTCCGCCAATGGCGTCTTCCTCAAGGGACGGCGTGAGCGGGAGGGGGTGCTCAACGTGGGCGACGTGATGCGTATCGGTGCGACGGATTTGGTGGTCCGTGGCGACTGAACTGCGCTTGGAATCCCTCGAGCTCTCGCTGGCGCTCGGCGCACTCGTACTTTTGCTTGCTCTGAACCGGGCGGCGCGTCCTTCACAAGCGGATCTTGTCTCTCGTGGGCAGGCGCTCCGCCTGGAGGTTCACGAAGTATCATCAACACGAACCGTACGCGCACCGTCTCCGATTTTGATTGGACGGATGTCGAGCGCAACGATCGAAGTTGAGGACCCGCACGTCAGCCGTCAGCACGCAAGGATCGACTTCATGGACGGAGTGTTTGTCATCCGAGACCTCGACAGCCGGAACGGCACCTTTGTGAACGGGCAACCGATCACGAGCCGGGTCTCGCTTTCGCCCGGCGATCGTATCGACGTGGGGAGCACTCGGATCGTCGTTGGAGGCCTCGTGGCGTGGAGATAGCCGTCGGTTCCGATTCCGGTTCTCATCGTGACGCGACGGATGCGCATCTCGCGGAAGTCCTCGCAAGCGGAATCACCGTCCTTGGCGTGGCCGACGGATTCGGTGAACCCAGTCGAGATGCGCTCAACGCCTCCCATGCACTTTGCGCGGTGCGCGATCATCTGCGTCGCTGTCGGCGTTCAGGGGTACTGACCGGAAATGCGCAAGCGCCCATCATGCTTCGTACGTTTCTTTTGAATGCGCTCGAGCACGCGAATGAACGCATCTATGAAGCCGGCGGAAGTACGGAAGATTACGTTGCGGGCGGGGTCTCGCTGACGGTCGCCTTGCTGGTCGGACACCAAGCATTCATCGGCCATGTCGGGGATGCGCGCGCGTATGTGATGCGTTTGGGAAGGCTCGAAGCCTTGACCGTCGACGATGCCGTCTTCGCTAGCTCGATCTCCCCGTCCAAGAGTAACGCACCGTTCGTGTCGCAACTCCGCGGAGTGCTCTGGCGTAGTCTCGGAACCCAGTCGCGCTTGGAGGCTTCGATTGTTCAAATGGAGTTTTTGCCCGGAGATCAATTGGTGCTTTGTACTGACGGAATGCATCGTGCGGTCTTTTCCGACGAGATCGAACGGATGCTCATCGAAGGCGACACTGCCGCGGATGTCGCTACCCGTATGCTGAGTCTTGCAAAGGTGCGTGGATTCATTGAAAGCGCGACAGTGCTCATCGGACGCGATCTTTTGACGGAGGATGTTCCTATTACTGATCCGCTCGGCGGAGGCGCGCTGTGGGCGCGCATCGGTGTGGTGTTGGGAATTTTTGGTGCCTTCGTCGCCGCAGTTTGGTTGGCGATTCATTGGCCGTAGTTTTGCAACAGGTAATCGCGTTGCTCCGGACGCTTCTCGTGACGGCTGCTGCGCTCGGGACTGCTTGGATGGCGCTACGCATGGTGCCGGTCCGAGCGCGCGGACCGGAGTGGATGCTCGATCTTTTGCTTCTCGCGGCACTCAGTTGGGTCTGGTTGCGTTCATGGAAGGTTTGGCGCGATGATGCCTTGCCGGCGCTTGCCCTAGCGCTTTCGGGCATTGGGCTCATGCTCATCGCTCGTCTCTCACCCGAGCTTGGGCGACGGCAAGAGATATGGTTATTCATTTCACTTGGAACGGCGACAGCCGCCGGTCCGCTCTTCGCTCGCGTCCGGCGTATGGCGGCGTACAAGTATGTCTGGATACTTGGTTCGTTGTCGCTTTTTCTGGCGGTCGCGTTATTCGGTCAAGAAGTGAATGGCGCGCGCTTGTGGATCCGCCTGGGGCCGCTGGCGTTCGAGCCGATTGAGATGATCAAGCTCTTCATCGTTTTTTTCATGGCGGCATATCTCGCTGAGACCGGCGACGTGATCGCCGCCGCACGGCCTTGGTCGATACGCGCGAATGCGAAGTACCTTGGTCCGCTCGTATTGGGTTGGGGCAGTTCCTTGGCGATCTTGATCTTCGAACGGGATCTCGGCCCGGCCGTGCTGATCTTTGCAATCTTTGCGACGATGCTGTACGTCGCGACCCGGCGTATCGACCTCATCATTGCAGCCGGGGCGGCGCTCGTCGGCGCGATGGTATGGGCGGCCCATCGTTACCCATACGTCGCGACGCGCATCGCGGTTTGGCGCAATCCGGACGCTGATCCGCTCGGGCGCGGATTCCAGACGCTCCAGGGCGCGTATGCGGTCTCTGCGGGCGGGTGGTTCGGAACCGGATATACCCTGGGACATCCAGGCTTCATCCCCGATGTCGCGACCGACTACATTCATGCGGCGTGGAGTGAGGAGTTCGGTTTTCTGGGAGCCGTCGTGCTGATCGCAGCTTACGCCTTGTTGGTATCTCGAGCGCTTGCGGTAGCGAAGGCCCAAACGGATGCGTATCCCAAACTCTTAGCGACGGGTTTGGGGGCCATGCTCGGCTTCCAGGTATTGATCATCGTGGGCGGAGTCCTCGGTCTTTTACCGTTAACGGGGATTACGCTCCCGTTCATTTCGTACGGCGGGAGCTCGCTTGTCTCCAATTTTTTAGCCGTAGGCTTACTTTGGTCAATCAGTTCCCGCCCAATTGGAGGAGGTTCGGTAAGCGGGCGAAGTTCAATCTAACGTGAATACAAAGCTATGCCGATGATGATCTTGATCGTTGATGACGTCGAAGTGAACGTGCAGGTCCTTCGGAGGATGGCCATGCGCATTGGAGACGTCGAGGTGGTGACTTTCACCGATCCGGCCAAGGCGCTCGAATGGTGCGAGACCAACGAACCCGATCTGATTCTGCTTGATTACATGATGCCGGAGATCAATGGGATCGAGTTCCTCGAGCGAATACGGATGCGTTCGCACCTCGCCACGGTTCCGGTGGTTGTGGTTACCGGGCAAGAGGATCGGCCGACGCTCTATCGAGCACTTGAAGCGGGCGCCAATGATTTCTTGATCAAGCCGGTCGATTCGGCCGAATTGATCGCTCGAGCACGCAACATGCTCAGGTTGCGTTCGGCGACACGCTATCTTTACCGGCTCGCGACGACGGACGAACTGACGGGTGTCGCCAATCGGGGGCATTTTCTCGAAAGCCTCGCCGACGAGACGCGTCGTGTGACGCGGTATGCTCAGCCCATGTCGCTGGCGATGTTCGACGTCGATCACTTCAAACTCGTCAACGATACATTTGGCCATCCTGCCGGTGACAAAGTATTGCAGACGATTGCGACTATCACCCGGGATTCCTTCCGAAACGTCGATATGGTCGGACGTATCGGCGGCGAAGAGTTTGCGGTCTTGATGCCCGCGACCGATTTGGCTGGAGCGAAAATCGCCTGCGAACGCGTTCGTCAGGCGATCGAACGTGCCGAGATCGTGTCGGACGATAAAATCATCCGAGCGACGGTCAGCATCGGCGTCGCTGAACTGATCAAGGGAGAAGACGCAGGCATTCTCCTTGCGCGAGTCGATCGTGCGTTGTACGGCGCGAAGGAAAACGGCCGAAACCGCGTCGAGTTATCGCGGGAAACAAAGATTGCGGGAACCTGATGGCGGCGTCGTTGCGCTTGGTCATTTATGAATGAAATGCTCTGGTGCATTCACGGGCGATGAGGTCTTCGAGAATGGCAAACATCGTTGGGTCGTAGGCCGCGAGGCGCGAGCGCGAGACTTGCGGCCATGCCGAGAGCGGGTCATTGACCTCGACGTATGCTCGCAGCGATTCGGCAAAATATTCGTCGAGACTGACTGCGGCATAAGGCGTCACATGTCGTGATGCGGCCCGAAAAGCCGCACGAATTTCGGGATCGTGCATTGATCGATAGACGCCGCCGCCCAAGGCGCAATCGAGCGCGTGCCCAAGTTCGTGGGCGACGGTCATCGGACTGCAATTGCGGAGATAAACGCGTCGTTCTTCGACGACGAAAAGGCCCGAGGGCGGAATCGGCCATGCATCGACGTCGAGTCCCAAACGGCGTAACGTCGCCGATGCGTCGCGATATCGGATGTTAGGGGTAAGAGCATGGACGCGGACTCCGGCAGCATGGGCGTAGCGAAGCGCCGTTCCCCCGAACCGCACGAGCGTTCCGATGATTTCTTGCGCGACGTTGGTATATCCGCCGGTAAGCAAGGAACGCGCGGCATCTTCAGTCGTGTCCATGAAAAGAGCTTACCGGAAGCTCGATGATCGTTCTGTGTCGCGGAAATGGACGTTTAACGGCCGTGACTTTCTCACGATGCCGAATTATAATGGAATCTGGATTGGCCGCTTGGCCTGTTCATCTTGGTGTGAGGTCCCACACATGGCGGATTCGTCCCAACTCATAGCGTCTCGCACGGCATTTCTTCTCGTCGATGCGGAGGAGGCGTTTCGAAGGCGTCCCTTCTGGAGGGATGATGACCTTGCGCCGTTCCTACATGCGACGCAAGACCTCCTCGATGCATGCGTGAGTCGCGGAATCCCGATCGTTGAGATCCTCCATGAAAACACGAAAGAAGGGGATCCCTTCCACGTCGATTCCGCACTCGTTCGGACGTTTGACGAACTGATCGTTGGGCGAAGCGTTACTTTGAAGAAGAGGGGGCATTCGGCATTCAGTAATCTGGACCTTGAGCCTTGGCTTAAGGAGCGAAATATCGAAGAGATTCTTATCGGTGGCGCGATCCGGACGGAACGTTGCCCTGCATCCACGGCACGTGATGCTTCGGAACGAGGGCTGACGGTGCATTTCATTCTTGATGCAACGTTGACGTTTCCGATCAAGGATAGAAACGGCCGGAGCTTCTCTCCGGAAGAGATCAAGGATTTTTGCGCGGCTGACCTCGCTCAGAATTTTCCCGGTATCAAAATTCGTTCTTCTCAAGAGATGATAGAGGAGATTGAGCGCCTCCCTTTACGCCAGAGGAGCTATTCAGGTGTCCCCCTCATCCATTAGATCAAAACATAATTGTATTCTGCGAACGAATACTTCGGCGTCACACGCTCCATGGCGCCGCAACGACGCTATGGGGCGTGTGACGCCGAAGTATTAGCTCGATGCCCCGACCGGCACCGACGTCGTCTCTGTTTCGGAACTCGTTACATGGGAAACAGGGGGACCGGCGCTTACAGTCGCGCGTGCCGCGCGGCGTCTCTGATCGAGATTGTTTGCGATCAAAGCTACGATCGTTAGCCCTGCTCCGATTACCTGAATGATCTCAATCGGCTTTCCTTGTATCGCGGTGATGGTGAACGTCGTCACGGGGACCAGATTGATGAAGAGGATTCCGTTGATCGGCGTAAGGATACGAATGCCGGCGTTCCAGGAAAACACGGCCATCACCGCGGCGATTAGCACCATGTATGCGAGTTGCGGCCAGACCACCAACGTGGCTTCAACGCTTGGAGCATGCAACCAGCCGGCCGATGTTGCGGCGGCGGTGATCACGATCATGGAGATTGTCCCAAGCGCGCAACTTAATGCGGTGTATCGTAGCGGCGACCAACTGGGGAACGTGCTCCCTCCCATCGTGTAGAGTACCCAGCAAAGGGCGCCGAGGAGGATGAGTATATCTCCCCAAACGCTGACGCCCGTCGCGGCGAATGCCGCCGGGTTTCCTTTCGTTACGACAAGCAAGACGCCGGCGAGTGCGACGCCCACGGCGCCCAAGGCGAAGGAGGTGGGACGCACGCCCTTGAGTACCCAGCTGCAAAGGACCGTGAGGAAGGGCATCAACGCCATGATGATCGATGCGACAAGTGCTCCAGAGGTGCCGGCCAGAGATTGGCCGAGGAACGCGAGAAAGCTAAAGCCGGCGAATCCAAGGGAACCGTAAATGAACAAGCGTGTGCGGGTAGCCGCATCGCCCAACGCGAGCGCCGGGCCACCTTCAATCATCGCCAGGAGAACAAGGAAAATCACTGCGGCTAGCGCGTACCGGATCGTCCCCATGTAGAAGGCGTCCATGTGCGCCAGAATCGCACCGGCGACGGGAAACATTCCGCCCCAAGCGAGGGTCGTTAAGAGACACAGGAAGCCTCCACGAAGAAGCGCGGATTGGTTCATGAGTAAGATACCTCCTCGTCGGCGATCAGTGTTCGTGCCCGTCCGACGTCGATTTTCCCGGAGAGTGAGTAAGGGATGGAAGGAACGATCCGTACGTCCGCCTCGGGAAGACCGGCGGCGACAAGAGTGGCGGTGATTTCCGCAAAGGATGATTTCCCGGCGGCACAGGAAACAAGCGCGGAGAGACGGTTATCATGGTTGAGGAACGCAACGTCCGTAACGCCCTCTACTTCCCGAACGACGTCCTCGAAGCGGGGAAAGTCTCGGGTAACGCTTGGGCCCAGGACGTCTTTACGACCATGAAGAAACAAGCGATCGTCTTCGTCGAGCCAGCCGTAGTCGGCCGTCACAAAGAAGCGCTCTCCCTCGATGATTGTGAATGGCGCTTGTTGTCCAAGGTAACCATCCATCATTTGATAGGACGCGATCGCAACGCGTCCGGTTTCCCCGTGAGGTAGTGGACGTTCGTGTTCATCAAGGATGAGCACGCGATTTCCATCGAGCATGCGTCCGGCTGAACGCGGTGCAACGGCGGCATCTTTCGGTCCCGCAATCACGTTGAGTCCGGTTTCCGTCGTTCCGTAATATTCATGAATCACGTTCCCGAAATATTCGGTTGCGCGGCGTCGCACGATGGGAGAGAGCCGCTTGCCTCCGGAGATCACGAAACGCACTTCCGCTTCACGTGAATCCTGCTCCAGAAAAACAAGCATTTGCTCAAGCGTGGGAGGCGTCGCGAGAAACGCGGTCGTGCGTGTCGCAATCGCCGCTTCCGCAAGCGCCGCCGCATCCAGACGATCACTCACGACGACGCGTCCGCCAAGTTGAAGGAACATCCGCGCCCAGCCTGCCGCTGAAACATGGGAGAAGGGCACCGTTACGAGGTAGATGTCGCTCGCGCGAAACTCATAGGTTGTTGTGAGTGCGGCGAAACGTCGCGCATCGAACGATCGTGTTCGGTATGCGACTTTCGGAATGCCGCTCGTTCCCGAGGTGAGTCCAATCGACTCAAACGGGCGCGCGAGAGCGGGCTGCGCAGGCGCATAGAGCTCGCTTAGAGCTTCAAGGGGGACGAATACGAGATTGGCTCGTATCGCGAGATCTTCGCCGAATGTGCAATACGGCGCTGCGACAAGTACTGCGCGGGCTTGCACAAGGCGTGCAATGGCGACGAGATGTTCAATCGGTCGTCCGGCGTCTAATGGAATACAGCTAATTCCGCGCGCGGCACAAGCGATGAAGGCGACGATCGCATCGACGTCATTTCGCACGAGAGCAACGACACGTCGTGGATGTTCATCGCCGACGTGGACGAAAAGGGCCCTCTGAGCGAGTTCGACACGTGCCGCGAGTTCACGCCACGTCACGCTTTCTTTGGAGGCGATAAGCGCCGTGGCGCTGGGCCTCTCCTTGGCGAAATGGGAAAGTCGGTCAAGGGGAATCATGCCCCAATCCTTTCTTGATGATGGTCTGTTTTGGTTTGATGAGTGATACGGACGAGCGAGGCGCCCGAGGAACGGGCATCCGCGATCGCGCGTTCGCTACGAGCGTTCATGCGTTCTCCCGGCACGAGCAAGGGAACGCCGGGAGGATAGGCGATCACGAAATCCCGGCAAATCGCTTCTTCCGAATTCGGTGCGACATCGTGAATGAATCCGGCCAGCGCGTTCAGTAAACGTTGGAGAGCCGTACGGGTCACGCCGATGTGGACGTTTACAAGTACGGAGGTCGGCGTGACGCGATTGACATATACGCGATGCACGCGCAGTGCGTATTCCTTGAACGCGTTGCCTTCGAAACCGGATTGGGAAAGATCGATCGAGACGCGGAGCGGATCGAGGGTAACGAACCGGCGATCTTTCGGTGCGATGAATGCACCGTCGTTTACGCGGTAAGCAGCCAGCTCAGGATTGAGACTGATCGCCGAACGAAGCTCATCCGCTAATGCGAGTGCTCCATCGAGAGCTGCATGACCCTCAAGCACGGCGTGTGCACGGGCGAGTTCAAGTGACGCGAGAATTGGGTAGCTTGGTGAAGTCGTATGATATGCGAACCGACCAAGTTCAATCGCGGCGATGAGCGCTTCGTCGCCACGCACGTGAATGAAAGATCCTTGACGAAGGCTTGAGAGCGACTTGTGGGCGGATTGCGTTGCAACCACGCGAACGGCGCGCTGAGGATAGCGCTTGCGTATCGCCGTTGCCGCCTGCATTGCGACGTTCCGAACGAAGAACGGGTGGAACCCGGCGGCTGATGACCATGCCTCGTCGATGACAAAAAGGCACGTATCATCGATTTCGGTACATATATCAAGGATCGTCTCGAGATCGTAAAGCACTCCTTCATATGATGCCCCACCGAGGACGACGACGCGATAGGGATCGGCCGTGAGCGCGGCCTCCTGATACCGACGGATCAACTCCGGTATGTTCACGTACGATCGACCTGATGATCCGCAAGATGCCGCGCTTGAGACATAGTCGAGCTGTGCTTGAGCTCGGTGCAGCGCAAAGTGCATGGATTGATGGCAACTGCGATCGGCCAGCACTCGCGTGCCGTTGGAAACAGTGGACCCGATGACGATTTGATTTGCGCAGGTTGTTCCGGTCGTCACATACAGTGAGCGATCAGCGCCGAACGCTGTTGCTGTGATCTCTTCGGAACGTTTGAGAATACGCGTGGGTAAGAGCGGGTTGTCGAGAACGCTCCCTGAGTAGGTGACATCGATTTCATGAATGCGGGATCCGAAAAGCGCCTCGTACGTTCCCGCCAGTGACGACGTTTTCAGGGAAGAGCGGCGCGAAAGCGGCAATGCGTGGAAATTAACGACGTCTTCGAGAGTGAGTTTGAGAAGCGCCGTTGTCAAAGGAATATCGGCCTCGAGGTAGGGCGGTATCTCGGCCGGTAGGTATAGACGGCCCGTCACGTGTGCAACCTCTTTCCATCAGGTGCGGAGCGCAATCGTTTGTTGCACTCTCGACACGGGCTACACTACCATGGGGATGACGATGAATGAAAGAAGAAAACGTGAGCGATGAGAAGTTCCATCCAAATAGATGGAAGTGCTGAATAATTAAGGCCTTCGATTCCTCGGGGATTCTTGCATTGCACGTATACTTCCTGGTTACTGGAGTTCTGATACGCTGCGTCGCTTCAAGCGTCGGTCCCGGTTTTCGAAGGCATCACACTTTGCCGATTTTTAGCAGGACGCGAGCGGACACGTTTCTTCGGGGATGGCTGATCGCTCGTCTCTACAAGCGACGCAAGAGGAAGAGTCGGCATCGATGCGGCAGGGGAGACATTGCATGAAAAAGTCTTCTTCGTTTGTTTCGTGGGCGGTGATTCGCTGATGGCTCGTCGTCGGAAACGGAGCAACGGCTCACTTTCACCTCTCCTGATCTTCCTTCTCGGGTTGCTCGTCGGGATTCTCGGCTTTGTCGCCCTGAAATTTGTCTTTGGACCACCCCCCGCGCATCAGCCGGTCGCCGTGGGCACTCCTGCTCCGTCCGAGGAACCGGAGGTGACGACATCCCCCTCACCACTGTCGGTCGCGTCTCCATCAGCGGGCGCGACGGCACTCGCTTCACCGTCGCCGGCCTCGGAAATCTCCCCAGGTGTTCAGGGTGGGCATTTGCTCGCGATCATCATTGACGATTGCGGCCAGTGGCCCGTGGTCGAACGGGCGATGATCGCCTTGCCGGTTCCGCTGACGCTCTCGGTCATGCCGGATGCGCCCTATACCCGGACAATCTCGCGTGAGGCGGATGCCGCCGGAAAAGGCGTCATGCTCCATCTTCCGATGGAGCCGATCAGTGAAATCGATCCGGGACCGGGGAAGATCACCACGGCGATGAGTGACGACGCGATCATTGCGCAGGTCACTGAGGATCTCGCTCACGTCTCTGCGGCCCACGGAGTGAACAATCACGAGGGAAGCAAGGCGACACAGGATGTGCGCGTGATGCACGACGTCCTCTCGGTTTTAGCGCGCGAGAACAAATTCTTCATCGATTCCATGACGATCGGTGCGTCGGTCGGCGCGACGACGGCACATGAGATGGGCGTTCCGACGGCCAAACGCGACGTCTTCCTCGACAATCGAGCGGAAATCGCGTACAGCGAAGGTCAACTTGAGCAAGCCGCACGAATCGCGTTGCAACGAGGCTCCGCAATCGCGATCGGTCACCCGCGTCCGACGACGTTGGCGGCGCTTCGAGCAATGATCCCGCAACTTCAAGCCGAAGGCGTGCAGTTTACTCTGGTTGAACACCTCGTGCGATAGCGGTATGGCTCTTTCAGTCATCGAATCTCCCGACTTTTATTTGAGATAGCGAAGGCGAAAATTATCGAAAATCTGTAAACCAGATTCCGTACCGATGCTTTCAGGATGAAATTGCACTCCCTCTATTGGATATTGGCGATGGCGTATTCCCATTACATAACCATCGTCTGCAGCCGTTGCGCTCACTTCTAAGTCATCACCTATATGCTTTTGATCAAGGATGAGCGAATGATAACGCATCGCGAGAAATCCATGATTCATTCCTGAAAAACATCCTTTTCCATCGTGTTGGATTGAGCTTTCCTTACCGTGCATAAGATGACTCGCACGAATCACATCTGCTCCAAATGCCAGCCCAATAGCTTGATGACCAAGGCAAACGCCGAGAATCGGAATCTTCCCCTTCCACTGGTGAATAATTTCAATATATCCGGCGTCCCGAGGATGTCCGGGACCAGGTCCCAAAAGAATCATATCCGGCGAGAGCCCCTCTAATCCTCGTGGCGTAATTTGATCGTTTCGAACAACGGTTGGATTCATTCCAAGCTGCTTCAAATACTGAACGATTATATAAACAAAGCTATCGTATGCGTCAATCACCAACGATTTCACCGTGCTTCTCCACAAATGGCAAGCCGAGTCCCAGCTAATTTATTTAGTGTTTCATCCCATTCTGATTCTGGAGATGAATCGGCGACAATCCCTGCTGAAGCACGTAATGCGTACGTGCCATTTTGCCATAACGTTGTTCGTATACATAAGCCCAGGACTGCATCTCCGTTGAACGAGATGAACCCGATTGCCCCGCCATAGTGACCACGACGGCGATTTTCGAAGGTTTCTATAAGCTCCATAGCACGGATTTTGGGTGTCCCGGTCACGGTTCCGGCGGGAAACGCTGCCGCAATGACATCGTAGATATCGAGGCCTGGTTCTACGCGTGCTTCGATATTGGATACTAAATGAAAAACGTGGGAATAGGACTCGATGAGCATCCGTTCATTGACGTTCAACGTTCCCGGAACGCAGATCCGTCCGATGTCATTGCGGTTGAGGTCGATGAGCATGAGATGTTCCGCTCGCTCCTTGCTGTCCTCTGAAAGTTTCTTTATAGAAAGCCTATCCTGCTCTCTATCATTAACGCGCTTAATAGTTCCTGCGATAGGGCGCATCGTTACCTTATCGCCTTCGAGTCTTACGAACAATTCCGGACTCGCACCGATAATGCGTGATCCGTGGATAGGTGAGTAATACATATAAGGCGATGGGTTAATTTTACGCAATCGTAAATATACATCGAAGGGATGAATTTGAGATGTGACAGTGACCTCATGTCCGATCTGGATTTGATAAATATCGCCGGCGAAGATATGCTCTAGGCATTTTTTGGAAAGGTCGATGAAATCCTCTTGCGTTAAGCTGTCAACAACCTTTGTTGGCTCCGGAGTGTCGCGAGGTGCTACGGGGTCCGGCTTGTTGTTCCAGGACTTGCGGAGTTTTTCAATGGGAGGAGGAGGCATGTTTTCGACCGTTGCAAATTCTAACGTCAACGTATGATTCGCGAGATCGAAAACCAGAACGTTTCGATAGAAAATCAACGAGATATCGGGGAGCGCGAAAGCGCTGTCCTCAGTTTCTCTTGGCAACTTCTCGTTATACCAAGCAGCATCATATGAAAACAAAGAGAAGAATCCTAAGGAACTTTCCGGATCCGCGCGAAAGGACGCGTGAATTGTTTTCAGGACGTTCCAGGTATTTCCGGATATAACATGCAATTGCCCATCGACGATTTCAGCATGAGAAGTAAGCAGAATCCGGGTTATGAATTCGGGCCAAGCCCCTCTCCCGCTCACAAGGAGAGCGGTTCCTTTCATATCAATTTGCAACAGCTTTTCGAAACCAACCAAAGCTGATGCCGTATCGCGGGCCGGGCCCGAGAGAGACTCAAGGAGGAAGCATTCGTCTTCGCCATATTCCTCTCGTACGGCAACATAACAGCAGAGAGGCGAGGCCTCTTCGAGGGAAATCCGTTTTGTTCGAATCTGACCAATGGAAGCCGTGCTAGTCACCGTTTCTCCTTACTTGAGAAGCTCAACTGTGCGGTGCGGAAAACAGACGTGGTCGCGCTAAAAAACGAAGGGACCGCTCAAAAAAGCGGCCCCCTCGTTCAATCACATGGTCATATGGACAACCAAAGACGAATACGGCACCGCTTGCTAACCCAAGCGCCACCACTCCGACGACGTTACGAAATCCACGTGCAAAACCATGTGACAGATTAAACTCCATCCGAGCAGTTCTGTCAAGTGAACCAAGGAAACGAGAACGAAGCTGGTAAACCCAATTATGAGCGAGGCAAGCAGCCGCTATGCTCTGCTCCTTATGTAATCGGAATTTCCGGCATACGACGACCTTTGGTAGCAAGCTTAGTGCTAAGCTAGGGTGAATATAACTCCGTCATGTTGACATTCGATACACGTTGGTGCTCAAACACCGAGAGTCGCCGGGAGGTTCATGCGTCGTATTCGTCGCTCGGAGTTGCCGGTTGATACGGTCGAACTCGCGCGCTTCTTGATCGGAAAACTCATCGTATCGCACAGCCCGGAGGGCCGTTGCGCCGGGCGGATCGTCGAGACCGAGGCATATCTCGCCGATGACCCGAGTTCTCACTCCTATCGTGGCAGAACCGCGCGAAATGCCTCGATGTTCTTGCGACGTGGTCACGCCTATGTCTACTTCATCTATGGAAGCTCTCATTGTCTCAACGTCGCGGCTGATCGACCCGGTGTCGGAGCGGCGGTCTTACTTCGAGCGCTCGAACCCCTTCTCGGGCTCGAACTGATGGCTGCTCGGCGTGGACGCACCGAGCTACGGGAACTCACTCGCGGGCCTGGACGCCTAGCACAGGCGTTGGGAGTGGACCGTAACGACGATGGCGTCGATCTCTGTAGCGGAACACGCCTCCGGCTTGCCGAGGATGACGCATTCGCGCCCGTGATCGCGGAGAGCGTCCGCATCGGTATCTCCAAGGAGCGCGAGCGCCTCCATCGTTTCTTCGACGCGAACTCTCCTTTCATCAGCGGGCCGGGGCACCTACGTCGTGGAATCGCGCGGCGATGAGTACGATGCGCTTGCCGAAATTCTTGGCCCATGCGGGTGCGGCGTCGCGCCGGAACTGCGAAGATCTTATCGCTCAGGGACGCGTGGCGATCGACGGCCGGATCATCCGGGAACCCGGAACGCAGGTTGCCCCCGATCAGCGTGTGACCCTCGACGGGCGTCTGCTGCGCATTCCGAGCGAGCATCGGTACCTCGTCCTTCATAAGCCGGTAAGCGTCATGACGACGATGCACGATCCGGAAGGCCGGAGGACCGTCGCCTCCCTCTTGCCGGAGAAGATGGGGCGCATCGTTCCGGTCGGGCGGCTCGATTATGACACCGCCGGCGTGCTGCTGCTCACCGACGACGGCGATCTCGCGCACCGCCTGACCCATCCGCGCTTCGGGGTCGAGAAGACCTACCGGGTAGTTGTACGCGGACGCCTCGCTCCCGCCGAGATTCGCGCGCTTCTCGAAGGGGTCGTGATCGATGGACGATCTTCGTCGGCGAAGATACGGATCGTTGCCTCCTCGCGTGAAACGTCGGAGGTCGAGGTGAGCGTCCACGAAGGACGCAATCGGCTCGTGCGGCGCATGTTCGACGCGATCGCGCATCCGGTACTGACGCTAACGCGCGTGCGTTTCGGACCGCTTTCGCTTGGGGCTCTGCCAGTCGGCGGAACACGCGAGCCGACGCCTCGAGAACTTTCGGCATTGCGCGCTGTCGCACGACTGCAAACAACCCCCTCCGATCGAGAAGAAGAGGAAGAATAACGATGGCGGTTCGGGGAATCCGGGGAGCGACCACCGTCGATTGCGACGATTCCGGGGCGATCGTCGATGCGACTGAGGAATTGCTGCGTGAGATCACGATCCGAAACCGGCTCGACATCGGAGAGGTCGCGTCGGCGTTCTTCACGGTGACGACGGATTTGCACGCCGACTTTCCCGCGCGCGCGGCTCGGGAACGGATGGGTTGGGTATATGCGGCGTTGCTGAACAGTGTGGAAATCCCCGTTCCAGGCGGCCTTGAACGCTGTATTCGCGTGCTGCTTCATGTCAACACCGAACTTCGTCAAGACGAGATCGCCCACGTCTATCTTCACAAAGCTTGCGTCTTGCGCTCCGATATACGCAGTGAGATCGCTTAGAGCAAGGAATTCCTTTTGCTCGTTGGACCATCAAAATTATCATTGAAAACTAATCCGATGGCAAGCGTACCTTATTTTTTGCCGACCGGAGAAAACGGAGTAAAACCTGTGAGCATTTGGAGATTATTCCTCGCGATCGGCTGGATGCCGAACGTGCTTTTATCCGAGGATACGACAGGAGTCCATAATGCATAATCATTCCATTGACCTCCTCATTTGGGATTGCGATGGATGCTTGATCGACAGCGAGCTATTGGCTTGCAGCATCCCAGCCGCCCTTTTGACCGAGATGGGCTTCCCGATAACCGCGCAAGCCTACGTGGAGCGCTTTGCCGGCCAAGGCATCCGTCATTCCATCCGGCTGATTGAAGAGGAGACAGGCCGATCTTTTATGGAAGGCTTTCCCTTTGATCGACTGCGCGCCGAACGCGAGGCATTGTTCGAGGCTTCGCTGCGGCCAATTGATGGTGTCCATGAGGCGCTAGCGCGCATAAATATGTCTATGTGCGTTGCATCCGGTAGTGAGGTTGACAGGCTAAAGCAAACGTTATCGATTGCTGGTCTCTATGAGCGCTTTGCCGGATGTATTTTTAGCGCTGAGCAAGTCGAGCGCGGTAAGCCTGCGCCGGATTTGCTTTTGTTTGCCGCACGTCAGATGGGCGCTATACCGGCTCGCTGTTTAGTTATTGAGGACAGCATTATCGGGGTGAAGGCGGCTCAGGCTGCCGGTATGCGGGTCTTCGGTTTTGCAGGAGCGAGCCACGTCTCAGATATCTGGAAGGAACGCCTGGCGGCAACCGGAGTCGAGAAGTTGTTCGAGGACATGCGCGAATTGCCTGATCTTCTTGCCGACTGCGTCGGCGCTGTAGGGCGAGTCCTCCGCCCCGATACGCTCAGCGAGACGGGTTAGTGTCGAGGAATTCCGTGGACGGTCGGCGAATGGTGTTCCACACTCCACTTCCCGCCATTGGATCATTGAATGATCATTGTTTTCAGTCCGGATGCCACGGATGGCCAAATCGCCGCTGTCGAAGAACAGATCAAGAGCCTCCGTCTGGGGGCGCATGTCGTTGCCGGTGTTGAACGCAAGGTAATCTCCGTTATCGGAGTCACCGACGACAAAGATCTGCTCATCGCGCAGTTCTCGCAGCTGGACGGCGTCGACCAAGTTATTCCGATCTCGCACTCATACAAACTCGTCAGCCGCGAGGCAAAATCGACTCCGACGGTCGTCCGCATAACGAACCGCGCCGCTGTCGGCGGCGAACAGCTTGCAATCTGTGCCGGACCGTGCAGCGTCGAGTCGCGCGAACAAATTTTCACGACCGCTGAACACATTGCCGCAGCCGGTGCGAATCTCTTGCGGGGCGGGGCTTACAAGCCGCGAACCTCTCCATACGCGTTTCAGGGGCTTGGAGTCGAAGGCCTCAAGTATTTGCGCGAGGCCGCCGATCAGTATGATTTGGGTGTCGTGACCGAGGTCCTCGACGTTCGCGACGTCGAGGCTGTGGCGCAGTACGCGGATCTTTTACAGATCGGTGCGCGCAACATGCAGAATTTCGGCTTACTGCGAGCCGTCGGTCAGATTCGCAAGCCGGTCTTACTCAAGCGCGGTATCTCCGCCACGATCGAGGAATGGCTGATGGCCGCTGAATACGTTTTCATCGGCGGAAATCACGACGTCGTGCTGTGTGAGCGCGGCATTCGTTCCTACGATCCGTCCACGCGTAATATTCTCGACCTTTCGGCGGTTCCGGTGCTCCGCCATCTGACGCATCTGCCGATTCTCGTCGATCCCTCGCACGGAACGGGTGTTCGCCAACTCGTCGCTCCGATGGCGCTCGCAGCCGTCGCGGTCGGCGCCGACGGTCTGCTGATCGAAGTTCACCCCAATCCCGCGAAGGCTTTCTCCGACGGCCCGCAATCCCTGACGTTCCCGCTCTTCGACGAACTCATGCGGCGAATCGCACCCGTCGCCGCCGCCGTTGATCGGAGTCTCCCGACGCGACCCGTCGCCGCTTAACGGTGACTCCTTCCGGTATTGCCGGTTCCGCTCGCGGTCGGCTCGCGGTCCTTGGAACGGGACTTATCGGGGGGTCGGTCGGTTTGCGGGCCCGGGCGGCCGGCTATGAGACGATCGGCATCGATTGCGATCGCTCCCATGCGGAGTCGGCGCGCAAGCGGGGAGCGTTTGATCGCACGGCCGAGGACGAGACCGAAGTCGAAGCCGATCTGCTGCTTTTGGCGATTCCGGTCGACGCTACCGTAGACCGGCTTCGACGGTATGCGCAGTTTCCGCCGCGCGCCGGGACGATTCTCGACGTCGGCTCGGTCAAGGCGCCGATTCTCCGGGCCGCCGCCGGCTTATCGAACTTCGTTGGGACTCATCCCATGGCGGGTTCCGAGAAGAGCGGTCCGGAAGCCGCTTATGCGGAGTTGTTCGACGGGCGGACGTGGGTCTACGATCCGTCGGCGCGCTCGCCGCACCGGGAACACGTCCTTGAGTTGATCGAGGCACTCGGAGGCCGTCCCGTCGGAATCGAGGCGCAGGAGCACGACCGGATCGTGGCCTTGACTTCGCACATGCCCTTGCTGCTTTCCGTAGAACTAGCCTCGTATCTCTCGGCTCGGCTCGGAGAACCCGGCGTTCGTGCGCTTTCTGGTTCGGGCTTAGCGTCGATGACGCGCCTGGCGGGGTCAAGTTGGGAAATGTGGAGGAGCATCCTCCTGGAGAACGCCGCTCCCGTCGCGCAGGAGGTTCGCTCGATTGCAACGATACTCTTAGGGTTGGCGGACGATCTCGATCGTCGGGACGTGACGGAACTTGCCGGAACGTTTGAACTCGCCGCATCGGTTTCTCAGCGTCTCGCCGCGAACCGACTCCCATATGCCGATCGTTGACTAGAAGACCGTCCACGATCAAAGGCGCACTCGTCGGCGAGCATTTTTAACGTTCCCAATCAGGTCATTTTCATCCGGAGGGCCGAACCAAGGTGTTGATTTCCACGAGCTTGATTTCTCTGTTGGCCCAGTCGGCGCCGGTTCCGTCGCTTCCGCCTGATATCGGAGCGGACGCCGGATTCTTCGATTTCATCGTGCGCGGTGGTCCGGCGATGATTGGGCTCTTGCTTTGTTCGATCGTCGCCGTCGCAATCGTGATCGAGCGCCTTTGGTTTTTTGCCCAGCAACATGGTGATTCAAAGGAACTTCTGCGTCAAATCGGAGGCTGTGTCGCACGCGACGACTTCTCCGGCGCGATCGAAATCTGCGGCCGGAACAAGGGCATGCTTCCCAAGATCTTCGCATTCGGGTTGCTTCGCGGGAACAAGACCCGTGCGGATATCACCGATGCCTTGCAGATCGCCCTGCTTGAGCATCTCAACTCGCTCGAACGTAATCTCGGCGTGATCGGTACGATCGCCGTTATAGCGCCCTTCATCGGCTTGTTCGGGACGGTGCTCGGGATTATCCGTGCGTTCAATGATATCTCCCTCAAGGGAAACGCGTCGCCGCCGGTCGTCGCCGCAGGCGTTTCCGAGGCGTTGATTACGACGGCTGCGGGTTTGTTCGTCGCCGTGCTCGCTGTGGTCTTCTTCAATTATTTCAAAGCGCGGATTAAAACGTTCAATCAAGAGATGATCGTGGCGGCCAATCAACTCGCTGAGATTCTGCATTTCCACAACACGGGTGAGCCGATTCCCACCGACTTATATCAACCCGCCGGCAAGGGATAAATCGCCGATGTCCCTGATTTCCGCTCGCCAAGACGATGAGGTGATGGCCGAAATCAATATCACGCCGTTCACGGATGTGCTGTTGGTGCTCTTAATCATTTTCATCCTCTTGGCGGCGTTGGTGACGCCGCCGGGCTTTCAGAAACAGCTCCCGAACAAGAGCGATGCCGCTGTTCGTCCGCCGCCCAAACCCCAGAAGTCCATCGAGGTTCAAGTCTCTCGGCAAGGCGCGATCTTCGTCGATGAGCAACGAACCGATGAACGCGGAATCTATGCCGTGATGGCGGCGGTCGAGCATCAGCGTGGCCTTCTCCACGTCTCGATCACGGCGGATGCCGACGTGCATTACGACGTTATCATCAAGATTCTCGACGCAGCCAGACTTGCCGGTTTGGAAGACGTCGGCTTCGTGACGTCGTAAGAAGGACGAGGACGATGGCATTTATTAGCTGCCGCAGCGACGACGAGGTTATGTCGACGATCAATATCACGCCGTTTACCGACGTGTTGTTGGTGTTGCTCATCATCTTCATCATCCTCACTTCCGTCACCAAAGAACCGCGGCTCCCCACGGCCAGGAACACGAAGGTTGTGGAAAACTCGGAGATCGTCGTCCTCATTGACGCGAAGAACCGCATTGAGGTCGGCTCCAAGATCGTCGACATCGCTCAGGCTCCCGCCGCGTTTCGCAGGCTTGCTGATGCGACCGGGCACCGCTATCAGAGCGTCATCATCAAAGCTGATCCCGACGCAAGTTATGGGATTGTTCTGCAAGTGATGGACGCCGCCAAAAATGCCGATCTGACGAGTTTCGGTCTAGCCAACCGAGAGATCGGAGCGAAGTGACATTGACGCCCGCACCGACTCCGCCGTTACGGAGTCGGGTGAAGACCTTTATCGGATGGGCGTTTCTCATTTCGATCACCGTACATTTCCTCGCGGGCCCGCTCTTCGAAAAGCTTGTGCCGTCTCAATCGAAACACGATACGGTTCCCGTAACCACGATCGTGATTGAGACGCCGAGGCCCACGCCGCCTCCGCCGACACCGCGCCCGACTCCGCCTCCCACGCCGACGCCGGTTCCGACACCGACGCCTCCTCCCGTGACCCCGACGCCGGTGCGGACGCAACCTCCGGTCAAGCCGACGCCGGCGCCGTCGAAGCCCAAGATGAACATCGTTGCGCCCAAGACCACGACGAATACGCATACCGGACCCGCGGAGTCCTCAACGCCGGGGGGATCGACGGAGGGAACGCCGCACGGCATCGGAACCACGGGTGGAGAGGGAACGGGAACCTCTGGGCCGGCGGGGGTCGCCGCGACTCCGGCTGCGTGCAAGAATCCCAACGTCGATGCGAGCGTGAACGGCGTGCCGATCCAACCTGAGGAACCGCCTTTGGCTCAGGAACAAGGTGCGGTCGGAACGGTCGCGGTTCAAGTCGATCTTTCTTCAACAGGTGCGGTCGTAAGTGCGAGCATCAGTAGTTCATCGGGAAATAAACTGCTCGACGATGCCGCCCTCCAGGCGGCCAAGCAAACGAGCTACGCGCCGCAAATCAAAGATTGCCAAAAAGTCGCGGGATCCTACCTCTTCCGAGTGAGGTTTACCGCACAGTAAAGATGAAGAAGGTGGATGCGTGAGTCTTGTCCAGGCTTTGGTTCTTGCGGTCCTTCAAGGATTCAGCGAGTTGTTTCCGATCAGCAGCCTTGGGCACACGGTCTTGGTTCCTGCCTATTTTCATTGGAACATCGACCGCGCGGATCCGGGCTTCTTGGCGTTCGTCGTCGCGCTGCACCTTGGGACGGCTCTGGCGCTCGTGGTTTTCTATTGGAGCGAATGGGTACGAATCGTTCGTGCGCTCGTCGCCTCGGTCGTCCGCGGCGAAATCGGCGCCAATCCTGACGAACGCCTTGCCTGGCTACTGGTGATCGGGACGCTTCCCGTCGGCATTCTCGGGGTGTTCCTTGAAAAGATGGTTCGTCATCTCTTCGGCTCGACCGCGATCGTGGCAGGATTCTTGATTGTGAACGCGGGCGTGATGTTTCTCGGAGAGCGTTTGCAACGGCGTCAGCATGAGCAGCAGGGACGAGGGCTTCGTCCGCTGGAAAAGCTGTCGTGGAGTGACGCCGTCAAGGTCGGTTTTGCTCAGGCGCTTGCGCTCTTTCCCGGAATCTCACGTTCGGGCGTCAGCATCGTTGCCGGGATCTTGCTCGATCTCGATCACGAAGCCGCCGCACACTATGCGTTCCTCTTGGCAACTCCGGTGATCGGCGCGGCATCTTTATTGGAACTGCCGCGACTCTTCGAACCGGCGGCACATGACGTGCTGTGGTTGTCGGTGGGCGGCGCGGTCATCTCGGGAATAACGGCGTATGCCTCCGTCGCATTCCTCACTCGCTACTTCCGTTCGAATGATTTACGGCCGTTCGGCTGGTATTGTCTGGGAGCCGGATTGCTGTCATTACTCCTCCTCTTTGGAAAGGTTATCTCGTGAAGTCTGCCCCCTCGGTCGTCAAGTATCTGCCCTTGGTTGTTGCTCTCGTTTGCTTTGCCGTCGCATTGCTGTATGCGACTGGAGCTACGTCGCTGGGCTACCATCTCAAACACAGTGTTTTGTTCGCAATTCTCGGAGTGCTCGCGCTCGTAGGAGGACGCTTTCTGGCGAAAACTCAGGTGAAGACCCGGTCCAGAGCCGGTTCTCGGTGAGATCGACCCAGCTCCGAAGGAATAACGGAAGCGTGGTTGCTCCGTGAGCAATGGGTCGAACGTTCCTTACCGCACGGCGGTGCTCGTGTTCTCTGATCGCGCCATGGCGGACAAGCGCGTCGACGCTTGCCTTCCCATCGCGCGCGAAATGCTCGCTGGACGCTTCGTCGTCGAGGTCGAGCGGGTCTTGCCCAAGGAGTCGGCCGCGCTTCAAGCGTTGCTGATCGATCTGAGTGATCGTGTGGGGATTGCGCTCGTGTTCACGAGCGGTGGAACGGGCTTGGGGCCACGCGATCGAGCACCGCAAGCCACGGCCGCAATCCTCGACTACGAGGTGCCCGGCATCGCAGAAGCGATGCGAGCGGCTTCGCTCCGCATCACTCCGACGGCTATGCTCTCGCGGGCCGTTGCCGGAGTACGCGGACGAACATTGATCGTCAATCTTCCACCCAGCCCCAACGCCGTCCGCGAAACGCTCGCCGTACTTTTGCCCGTATTGCCGGACGCGCTCGACGTTCTGGCGCGCTGAGTTGAGGATCGATGATGCCGCACATCTCCGATTACGAAGAGGCTCGGACCTATCTCCTCGGCGCCGTCAACGAAACGGTCTCACGTCGTGTTCGCGGACGCCTCGATCGGATGCGAATATTGCTTCGCCGGCTTGGCGACCCTCAGACGGCGTATCCCACGATTCAAATTGGGGGAACGAGCGGGAAGGGTTCAACGGCATCCATGGTGGCGGCAGCACTGACGGCTTCGGGCAAGCGTACGGGCTTGCATGTCAAGCCGCATATCAACTCGATGACCGAGCGTGCGCAGATTGACGGAGTGAATGTCGCTGAAGCGCGCTTCGCCGAAGTGCTCGACGGGATGATGGCCGCGATCCATGAAACCTCAGAAGAGATCGGAGATCCGTCGTACTACGAGATCTTGCTCGCTCTGGCGTTTTCGTATTTTGCTCAGGAGCACGTTGACGTCGGCGTAATCGAGGTGGGGCTGGGTGGAACGCTCGACGGTACGAATGTGCTTGTACCGCGGCTATGCGTGATCACCAATGTTGGTCTAGATCATACGGATGTTTTGGGAGAAACCATTGAGGAGATCGCCGGCGATAAGGCCGGTATTGCGAAAGTTGGCATACCTTTGGTAAGCGATGCGCGCGAACCAAAGGCGCGCGAGACGATCGCTCGTCGTTGTGAAGAGATCGGAGCGCCGGTCATTTTCGTTGAGGATGTCGCGACGATAGAATCGCGATCCGAGCAACATTCTCCCAACCTGTTCTCTGTGACGACGGCGCGAGCGACATATCACCTGGCGCTTCCCTTGCTCGGGAGTTTTCAACAGCGAAATGCCGCGACGGCGATTGTGGCGCTCGAACAGCTTGGTGAAGACTTGCGGCCGCGTGTCGTCGACGTTGAACGTGGTTTATCACGGCTAAGCATTCCCGGACGAATGGAATATCATCCTGGGTATCCCGGAATCGTCTTCGACATCGCGCATAATGCGGATAAGGCACGAGGACTGGCTGCGGCGCTCACCGAGAACTTTCCGGAGAAACGCTTCATGTTCGTGATCGCGGTTTCGCAGGGAAAAGATGCGGATAACATGTTGCTCCCATTGCTCGAGCTCCCAGGCTCGTTCGTCTTCACGTCGTTCTCGGCTGCCGGTCGCGAGGCGATTCGTCCACAACGCTTGGTTAATATTGCGGAGCTTCACGGACGTACATCGCGCGCGATCGAAGACCCAATCGAGGCCTTCGCCCAAGTTCGGCGTTCCACCGGAGACGATGCAATCGTGGTCGTTACGGGATCGACGTATGTCGTTTCGATACTGCATGAATGGTGGACGGACGACCAATTTACGCGTTCACGCCGATGAAAAAACCGCCCGCTTCGTTGCGTGGTGCGCTCGAATTGCGTGGCCGACGATTCGTATGGGGGGTGCGAACCTATGTCATGGGGATCGTGAACGTCACGCCCGATTCGTTCTCGGGCGATGGATGCTCGCGCGTCGACGATGCAGTTGCCCATGCGCTCACGCAGATTGCTGCGGGAGCCGATCTGCTTGATCTCGGGGCGGAGTCGACGCGGCCGGGATACACGCCGGTTTCGGAGGAAGAAGAGCTTGCTCGACTCGTTCCGGTTGTCGTCGCGCTTCGTGAGCGGGTTCCCGATGCGATTCTCTCGATTGATACGTTTAAGCCGCGAACGTTTCGGGCGGCACGGTCGGCCGGAGGAGATCTCCTCAATTCCATCCGCGGTTTAAATGAGGATCTGCTCGCGGTTGCGCTGGAACTTGACGTGCCGGTAATAATCATGCACAGCGAACGAACGGCGAACGGCGCGAGCAATATCGTCGATGAGGTTTTGGGTTCGCTCGGACGACAGGCCGAGCGCGCCGTTGGGGCGGGGATAGCGGCGGAACGCGTGATTCTCGATCCCGGGATAGGTTTTGGGAAAACACCCGATGAGAATATCGCGCTACTCTCGGCGCTCTCGCGTTTGACTGCGCTCGGTTTTCCCACCTTGATTGGAACCTCGCGCAAGTCGACGCTCGGAAAACTTACCGGACGTCCGGTCCAAGAGCGTGCGTTCGCGACGGCGTCGACGCTCGCACTGGCGATCGCGGCGGGAATCGATATGGTTCGTGTTCACGACGTCGCCGCGATGTGCGATGTCGCGCGCGTCGGCGATGCGATTGTGCGGGGGTGGCGTCCGAATAATTGGAATGAGGCACTGTGAAGAGGTTGCATGATGACCGCATCGCAATTGTGGGAATTCGCGCGCATGGTCGGCACGGCGCCAACCCCGGTGAGCGTGACGCCGAACAAGCCTTCGATCTCGACATCGAGGTTGAGGCGGATCTCACACGCGCCCGCGCGACGGACAAGCTTTCCGCAACCATCGACTATGCGGAGGTACATGCCTTAGCCGTGCGTATTGTCCGTGAGCACTCATACGTGCTGCTTGAACGTCTCGCGGATGAGATCTGCCGGGCGCTCCTGGAGATTCCCCGCGTCTTGACGGTAAGCGTCACGATTGCCAAGCCGCGTTTATTGGATGGTGCCACACCCTCAATCCGCGTGCGTGCGACGCGTGAGGATTTGGACCATGTTCTTTAGAAGCGCGGTCATCTCCTATTGGCCCTCCAGAAAAAACTGGGCGCGCGAGTCCGGATCGATACCTACTCGGACCGTAAGCCAGTGCGGGAGGGCGCGGGTGAACACCGCTTCGTCATTGACGCCATCTCCTACGAAGAATACGCAATCCGATTCCGATCGCTGCACTAAGTCCAGGACTGCGTCGCCCTTGTCGCGTGATTGTAGACCACGTTTAACACGACGGACAATGACGTGGGCCTGGGGCAGCGGAAAACGGCATGATTTCACGTTTCTAAAGAAGCTAAACAAGTTTCGAACGGAATGCGCAACCATTCGGGCCGATGCGCCATCTCACGAGGAATTTCTTCAAGCGCGTGTGTGAAAATGAAAAAGTCGAGAATCGATCGCGCATCGGCGACGTCTTCCGGATACGACCCGAAGCCCTCGATCGTCTCTTGATATCCCGCCCAAAATGCGTCCATCGCACGCGAACGCCAGGCGCGTGCCGCAGCGGCGTCAATTTCTACGTTTCCTGCCCGGTGCGCCGTTACGCCGTACGAGGCGGCAACGGCGACGTAGTGAAGCGAACGCTCCATCGCGGCGACATCGTGCAACGGCGATTGCTTGCAGCGGCGTTCCGAGCGCGGCAGGGTTGCGTCTCCGCCGACGCTAGTGATGACGATATCGCCGGCTACATGCAAAATGTTTCCAAGACGAAAAAGGCCGTGGATGCGTTGCTTTTTCCCAAGGGTTCTCGGCGCGAAGCCTTCGATACGTCCCAAAAGCTTTTCGCGGCGAGAGAAAAGCGAGGCTGCATCCTCTTGAATACCTGCAGGGAAAGGAACCGGCGGATTTTCTAATATACGTAGCGCGCTTTGCGCGGCAGTCCTGGCGACGGCACGCCAAATTTCCGCTTGTTGAGCGGGGATCGCTTCGGGCTTGAGCGCTTCTTCATCCGAGGCTTCCCCCAATGCGCGATGCAGTTGCGCGAGTCGCACGCCGTAGTGACGCAAACGTTCCATGAAAAGCGCGTGATCGTCGCTAGGCAACGTGCGTTCAAGGTATGCGAGCGTGGAACTCCATCCATCGCCGCTATGCTCGATAAACGCACGAGCGGTGCACACGGCGGCGGTGTCTCTTCTCCGAATTTCCAAGGTCCCGAGCAGTTCCGGAACATGAGCGAAACCGGTGCGCTTTAAGACATGCGCAAGTTCAACCTGGGGCTCCGGCTCAGATTCCACGGCGCGGTAGAGTCTCAGAAGTACGCTATCGCCCAAGACAACCCGCGATGCATCATCTCTCTCCGGCAAGCGACGCACGGTCGCATCGAGCGGGATGGATAGAGCCTCGAGCCCCTCACTTGATGAGCCGATCAAACGCAAGCTGCCGTCTTCGTGCGTAAGCTCTTCGCGCATTGCGGCAACAACTGAGCGAGCAAACGCATCAGACGCGAACCCTTCGCACAGGAACCCTTCCCTGGCCCCCCATCGTGCTCGCGCAAGTGCCGATTTCACAATGGGTTGCGGGGGCGCAATAGCACCGAGTTCCACTCGCGACAACGGCAATACGGTGCGATCTTCGCCCGCACGACAGAGTAGGAAGTCGCCTGCTCCCAATGCGGTTGCAGCCTCGACGCGCACCTCCGGACGACCAAAATAGAGCGGCAGAATATCGCGCTCAAGGAGTTCTAGATTACGCGCGGAGGTTAAGCTCGTCGGATCACGGCGCACGACCACCAGCGTCGGTAACTCCGGCAAGCGTTCAGGAGGCTCGGTTTCCACATCGATGGCTTCGGCTTCCGGCGAAAGCACGAACCAAAAAAAAGCATGGCCCGGCAGCGTGAGTAAATAACGTTCCTCGCGGATGCGCGGGAACGGACTCCATCCGATCATTTCAATTGGAATTCGACCGGCGAACCGCGTGAGATCCAGCGCGACTGCTTGCGGCGACCGCGCCAGGTTAGCAACGCATAAAACGATTTCATCTTCGTGCTCGCGTATGTAAGCGAGCACCTTGCGATTAGCAGGCCGCAAAAATTCAAGGCTGCCGCGCCCAAAAACTGCATGCGCTTGGCGCACGGCTATCATTTTACGCATCCAGTGCAACAACGAATACGGGTTCAACATCTGCCTCTCGACGTTGACGGAATGATAACCGTACAGCGAATCCATGATCGGCGGTAAATACAACCGAGCCGGATCAGCGTTTGAAAAACCTCCGTTGCGATCGACCGACCATTGCATGGGCGTTCGCACGCCGTCGCGGTCGCGTAAATAGATATTGTCGCCCATGCCGATCTCGTCCCCATAATAGATGATCGGCGTTCCCGGCATCGACAACAATAATGCCGTCATGAGTTCTATTTTTTGTCGCTCGTTCTCCATCAACGGGGCCAAACGTCGGCGGATTCCAAGGTTTACGCGGGCCCGCGGATCAGTCGCGTAGATGCGGTACATCGCCGCCCGTTCGCGCTCAGTCAGCATATCCAACGTTATTTCATCGTGATTCCGTAGAAAAATCGCCCATTGACAATTAGGTGGGATTTCAGGCGTTTGCCGTAAGATGTCGATAATGGGATAGCGATCTTCTTCCGCTATCGCCATGAACATGCGCGCCATGAGCGGAAAATGGAATGCCATTTGACACTCGTCTCCGTCGCCGAAATAGGCGCGGACGTCCTCGGGCCATTGATTCGCTTCGGCTAAAAACACACGTCCAGGGAATTCATTTTCAATGACCGTGCGAAGAATTTTAATGACGGCGTGGGTTTCAGGCAGATTCTCATTTGCGGTTCCCTCGCGTTCGCAAAGAAAGGGAATGGCATCAAGTCGCATGCCGTCGACGCCTAAGTTCAACCAAAAGCGCATGATGCCGATAACGGCTCGAATTACGAGGGGATTTCCGAAATTAAGATCGGGTTGATGTGAAAAAAAACGATGCCAATAATAAGCGCCTGCGACCGGGTCCCATGCCCAATTAGAGGTTTCCGTATCGCTGAATATTATCGGCGTGTCAGCATATTTGCGGTCGGTATCACTCCAAACGTAAAAATCACGCTGCGACGATCCGGGTTTGGCGCGGCGCGCACGCTGAAACCATGGGTGTTGATCGGAGGTGTGATTGATGACCAATTCGGTGATGATGCGCAGGCCACGTTCGCGCGCGGCGCGCACGAACGTGCGAAAATCGCGCATCGTTCCATACGACGGATGGATGTTCTTATAGTCACTGATATCGTAGCCGTCATCGCGCAAAGGTGACGGATAAAACGGCAATAACCAAATGGTCGTCGCGCCCAAGTCGCGAATATAATCAAGCTTTCGCGTCAAACCGGGAAAATCACCGATACCGTCCCCGTTGGAATCGCAAAATGCCTTTACGTGCAGTTGATAAATGAGCGTATCTTTATACCAGAAATCATCCGCGGCTTGCATCGATATACCTCATGATCCCTTTCGTTTCCAATTTTCTTAGGATCAGAATTTCCAGAAAACCGCTATCACATGCAAAGTATTGCCGGATAGTACGGAGTATACGCAATTCTGAGCGAGTAGCGGAGGTCATAGTCGGACTAGCTGCGATGGAGCATTGTATACGCGTCAGCGGGTAACGGTCCCACGATCGGCGTCCAGTGTCGACGCCTCCACGGCAAACGATCGAGTCGGTAAGGAGCGCTCGTTGATGAGATCGTCAACTTATTGCCTTTCGGGTTTTATCTCGTCGTCGCATCCCGCGTCGTTCCGCGCGTTTCGGCACCCGCTCTGTTTTCGTTCGGCGACGCCCTCGCCCTGCACGTTCTTCGTAAAAGCTTCCCAAACCCTACGTTTCAGTCGAGGCCGGCGGTGATATGAGCGGCTGCTTTCCAGCTTAAGTGCTTCGCATAGTCCAACGCCCGGCATTTGAGGGATTCGCGCAAATCGGCGCTGGAGAGCAGGCGCTGGACGTTCGAAGCGATTTCTGACACGTCATCCGGCCGGACGGCGATCACTGCGCCTCGTCGCTCCGCGTCCTTGATCGCCCCCGAATTTCTGCTTCCGACGACCGGCGTGCTGCATGCCAAGGCTTCCGCGACCATCATATTCCAGGGACCGTACCATTCCGCGACCACGAAGACGTCGCTCGAGCGATACACCTCGGGAAGAGCATCGTGCGACACCCCCTGGCACACAGTGGTCTGCGCCGCAATCCCCAGACGCGCCGCCCGCTGTCGCAGCGACTGCCGATACGCCTCGTCCTCTCTGCCCGCGAATCCGCCCATGACGACGAGATGCGCTCGAGGAAAGGCGTCGGAGATCTCTGCGAAAGCGTCGACGACGGTCTCATGGTTTTTGACCGGATCCATCCTCCCAGAGGACAGCACGATCTGCGCATCAGCCGAGATCCCCAGCCGCGCCAAGAATCGCTGTCGCTCTCGCTCGGGCTTACAGGCGTTGAAGAGCGAGTGATCGATACCCGGTCGACAGATCCTCACCTTCTCGAGCGGAATCGCAAGTTGTCGCGCAACTAGCGACTGGGCGTACGGCGTCCCGACGATGACGC
Organism: Vulcanimicrobiaceae bacterium; assembly: GCA_035937855.1. GTDB lineage: Bacteria > Vulcanimicrobiota > Vulcanimicrobiia > Vulcanimicrobiales > Vulcanimicrobiaceae > DASZHL01. Next base: position 40,639 of record DASZHL010000016.1, on the reverse strand, counting down.
CGCCCGAATGCGCGGCTCTCCCGTACGCCAAGGCTTCCAAGTCCAGCCGTCTCCGAAGCTCGTTCGTCTCCCGCGCGCCGTTCATGAGCGGCTCAATGCCGTGTACCTTCTCCAGACCGAGAGAGTGAACGGTCGCAAGAATCTCAATTTTCATCGGAACCCGCAATCGCATCAGTCTCTCGACGTGCGCAGCCACGAGTGCCCCGTCCAAATGATGCCCGTGCAGTACGACCGTATCAATTCCTTTTCCCAAGGCCGCGATTGAATCGATGATCCGAGACAAAGCGCCGTTTGCGCAAAAGTCGGCGTGTTCCCACAAAATCTCTTTCGGTAAGATGTCATACGGGTATTCCCGCCGATTCGGAACAGCGTTCACCGGAATGACCGGGTAAGGCGTATCGCCCCACTCGGGCATCGGCCGACCGACGACGCAGAACGCCGGAATTCCCGCGTCGATGAGCGCCCGGGACAGCATATCGACGTATTTCGGCTGCCCTCCCCATACTTCTTGAAGGTGAAAATTAACGAATATTTTTCGTTTTAGTCGACCTTCGTGGTGCGTCGCTCGGAAAAGCGGCAGACCGTCGATGCGAGCGTTAGAGGTAAGTAACTGCATGTGCCTCTCTCCCGACGTAAGACGTGCGCGCGAGGCGCTTCACGCGGTGAAGCCGCGTAACGACTGGTGTAGATCAGCTCAAATGTGCAGCCCAACCGGACTCGACGACTCGGATCGCGAGTCGCAGGAAACGAAGCCGGAGGAAAGCGACTGTTCATTAACGCGGTGCTTAGAGCGTCGCCGCTTGGGCTGACGCCTCACCATGCGTACAACTATGGTTCCCAAACCTGTCGGAACTTAAACAAGCGTTTAGAGAATCGCGAACGCATATCTCTACGCGAAACTCCTGTTCGAAGTTGCGCTCTCCGGGTTCTCCCGACGAGGCGAGCGCCGAGCGCATGGACGAGACCCGAGCATGCACTGCCGGCGGCGTGCGTCCTGGGTCGCGTCCTTGTCAAAGCTTCCTCAGGCGCGTATACTCACGCAACACCGCGCGAATTCCACGTGCGCAACTCCGATTCTCTCGCACCATTGCAGGTACCGCAGCCGTGCCGCAGCTCTCACCCGATCCGATCCTGAAAGTCTACGGCATCAAACTCGCCGTCTTGGATGTCGACGACACGCTCGCCCATCCAACGGAACCGTACGAGAGAGAGTACGAAAAGCTGTATCAACGAAAACTCGCTGAGATCTTGGGATGCTCGGAGTACGCGACCGCGCAGATCACAGCGCATTACGGGGAAAATCGAGCCGAAGACGCCTTCGAAGACGAAAATCTCCCGTCCGTTATTCGCGAGATATTTCCGCGCCTCATGATCCCGCGAGGAATCGACTTTCCCTTAAGTCGCACCGAGCTGTACGATTGCTTCGTAGACGTTCGTCCAGCGCGCTATTACCGGGCTGACGCCGAGCTGGTGCGCCACGTCGCGACATGGCGCAAGCGTGGAATACGTTTGGTCGTCGTCACGAACACGGTTCGCTACAATTCAGAAGAGACGCTTCGCGCGCTCGGGTTCGATCCAGCTGAGGATTTCGATGCCTATTATCCGTGGGAACCCCACCATCGCAAACTGCTGAAGACGGAAGATCCGCACGGATTGATGAGGCGACTCTTGCGGGAGCACGGCGTCGAGCCGCGCAACGCGATTTCGATCGGCGACGGCCGCAACGACGTCATGCCGGCGCACGACATCGGCATGTATGCCGGCTACGTCGGCCGCGATCCGAACCTCGTCGGCATTTCCGCTGAGCGCTTCCATTCGGCTGCTCGCGTCACGGATTTCGATTTGTTTCCCAATGAAGTTCACGACGGATCCGACCGTCGACCAACTCCAACGTAGGCATCGCTCCGGCGGAAAATCGGCGCTCTGTTCGAGCAGTCGCCCGTCGGAGGACTCCGCTTTCTGTTCATTTTGCAGGAATGTTCCCTTGGCACCGCAGGAAATGGAAATTTCCTGCGGTGCGTTCCCCTCGACATCGATCCTCATGCTGCTGCGTAACGTACAGGTGGACGCTTGTCCGTCATTCCGGCGAGAAGTAACAATCACCAGAGGTCTTGCAAAGAATGAGAAGCGTATGAGAATGAATATGAAAAAGCAAATGACCTTGTTTAGAAACAAGAGCACCGGGTAACTGTTGACGTGACGGCTACGGAGAGCGCTTCGATTTATGGAATGCCGATGGGTCGTCGTGAAAGGTAAGTTGCAGATTTGATAACGAAAAAAATAACCATTCGCCTGTTGTCGGCAGCCGTCCCCACGCTGCTCATCGCGATCGTTCTCGCGCATCAGCCGATTTCCGCCCAAACATCCGCTGATCCCAGTCCGACGCCGACCGCTACGCCGACGGGATCTTCTCTCCGCTCAGTCGTACAGGTTCATCCGATGCAAGTCGATAGTCCAACGCCGACGCCGACGCCGTCGCCTTAGCACGGTTCGATTCGTATCAGAGGTGATCCAACCTTGCGGCGAGGTGTACCGCCTTACCTGAGTTGCATTGCGACGATACCTATGACACGAAACAAACTGCTGTGAGGATGCGCAGCATCGAGTGGTCGGCTCGCTGGTTCGCCATAGAGAAAGGGTGCTCGTGATGAGAGCACGGTGAACCTGCGAGTCGACCACTCATGATTTTTATATGGCTTGGTAATTTTTCTATTACCGTTCGGCAAGAGAATAGCGGTTCTTTGGACAATGCGGGGAACGATGTCGGCGGTGGCGAGAATTGGGCTCGGAGCGAATTTGGGTGATCGTCGGGCGGCGATCAACGCCGCCTGCGCCGGCCTAGAGCACCTTGGGATCGTGCTCGCACGCTCGAGCGTGTATCGCTCGGTCCCCTGGGGGCTTCGAGAGCAACCCGAGTTCTTGAACGCTGCGGTCCTCTTGGAGACAAGCCTTGAACCGCTCGACGTCCTTGCAGAGCTCAAACGGATCGAACGCAAGGTCGGGCGAGTCGAACGGGTGCGTTGGGGGCCGCGCGAGATCGACCTCGACCTGCTTACCTATAATGATCTCCGCGTCGATGGACCCGACCTCATTCTTCCCCACCCGCGAATGAACGAGCGTGCCTTCGTTTTAGCTCCGCTAGCGGAGATCGATCTGAGCTTCCTGCCCGCATATGAGGCACTGCCCGAGGCCGATCGCTCAGGCGTCGAACGTCTGGATTGAATTCAGTCGAAAGGCGGTCTCGAAAAACAAGACTGTCGGGGCCTCCGGGCGAAGGTTGGCGTCCGTGATTTCCTTTAAACAAGCGCTCGTACGGGCACGCGAGGCAGCTGCCGGTTGCGTTGCCGGAAACCTTGCCGAACTCCGCGTCGAGGATGGCGATTTCGCCGTCGAAGTGCGCCGTACGCCCCGTCCCCTCCCCATTCCCGTCCCGTCCGAGACGCTCGAATCGCAGGTTTCCGTCCTGCGGGCGCCCGTGTTGCTTCGTTCCGAAAACGTGGGCGCCGTCCGTCTGGTGGATCCGATTCCTTCGATCGGGGAGAGCATCGCGCTCGGTCGCGAGCTTGCTTGGGTCGAGTGCCTCGGTATTCGCAATCCGGTGAAAGCCGGCTTAGCGGGCAACCTCATCGAGATTCTCGTCGAGGATGGACAGGCCGTCGATTTCGGCCGTCCGCTCTTCGTTCTCGATGCGGTAGAATAACGCAAAGATTATGATTCGTAAATTGCTCATTGCCAATCGCGGCGAGATCGCGGTGCGCATCAACCGCGCGGCTCACGAACTCGGTATCCGGACCGTGGCGATCTTCGCTGAACCCGATCGTCAATCGCTGCATACGCGACTGGCTGACGAAGCCTATTGCGTTGGGCCGGGTCCGGCCGCACGCTCCTATTTGAATATGCCGAATATCATCGCGGCGGCGTTGCTTTCGGGCGCCGACGCCGTCCATCCCGGTTACGGTTTCCTCGCGGAAAGCGCCCGTTTCGCGGAGATTTGTGCCGATCACGGCTTGATTTTCGTCGGACCAACGCCTTGGGTTATCGCTCAGATGGGTGACAAGGCGACGGCCAAACGCGTGGTGACCGCCGCAGGTCTTCTCACCACGCCGGGCAGTGATATTCTTGCATCGGTCGAAGAGGCCGCGCGGGCCGCCGAGGAGTTCGGCTATCCGGTCTTGCTCAAGGCGACCGCGGGTGGAGGCGGCAAAGGCATGCGCGCCGTGAACTCGCGCGCCGACCTAGAATACGCTTTCGCCACCGCTTCAGCCGAAGCGGAGGCGAACTTCCGCGATGGACGTCTTTACCTGGAGAAACTAATCGAGCATCCGCGCCACGTTGAAGTCCAAGTACTTGGCGACGCTTTTGGGAGCGTCGTTCATATCGGTGAGCGCGATTGCTCCGTGCAGAAACCTTCGCATCAAAAATTGATCGAGGAGGCTCCCGCTCCACTCTTATCTGAAAAGGTGCGACGCGGTTTGCACCAAAGTGCCGTGCGGGCGGCGCAAGCGGTTCACTATACGGGTGCGGGGACCTTGGAATTCTTGGTCAGCGGCGAACAGGTTTATTTCATGGAGATGAACACGCGCATCCAGGTCGAGCATCCCGTGACGGAGATGTTATACGGAATTGATTTGGTTTCCGAGCAATTACGGATCGCTTCCGGTGAGCCGCTTGCGGTGAAGCAAAAGGACATCGTTCCTCGCGGGCATGTCGTGGAATGCCGCATCAATGCGGAGAACGCCGATGCGAACTTCGCTCCTGTCGCCGGACGCCTGGAGGAACTCGTGCTTCCGGGCGGGCTCGGCGTTCGCGTCGACACTCATATCACGACGGGCTTGGAGATTTCGCCGTTCTATGACTCGTTGATCGCAAAGATTATCGTCCACGCCGCGTCGCGTGACGCGGCCTTGACGCGGATGGATGCGGCCTTGCGAGATACGCGAATTGTCGGTGTGCATACGACGGTCGGAATATGCCGACGAATTCTCGCTGACGCGCGTTTCCGCGCAGGCGGCGTTCCGGTTGATTTTCTCGCGGGCGTGCTTGCCGCGGATATGGTATCTCTTTGATGACTAGGCGCCGTGCGCGTGAGCTTGCGCTTTGCGCGATCTTCAGCATCGAGGTCGGGCATCACGATCCCGCTGAGGTGCTCGATCCCGTTCTCGCACACAACGATGTCGATGAACATCGTTCGTTCATTCGGGAATTGGTGCTTGGGACGCACCTCAAGAGGGAGGATCTCGATCGGATTCTCGCTCCGTTACTGGAAGGGTGGACAATCGAACGTCTCCCAACTGTCGATCTGCTCTTATTGCGCATGGGGATCTTCGAGATGCGATATTCCTTGGGAACGCCGCATCCGGTGGTCATCAACGAAGCCGTCGAATTGGCCAAGAAATTCTCAACCGATGATTCCGGGCGTTTCATCAATGGCGTTCTCGCGAGTGTGAGTAAAGCCTCGTGACGCCTCAACGTACGCCCGTTCCGGCATCCACGCGCATTCTTCGCAGCGCGCTATTGACGCTCTCGCTTTTCGCGCTCGCGCTCATCGGGATGGGTGCGGGAATGGTTTCGGTGTATTCGCAGCATCTCCCCGATATCAACCGGATCGCCGATTACCAGCCGGTAACGGCGACTCGGATCTTTGCTCGCGATGGTACATTGCTCGCGAATCTCTATCGTGATCAAGATCGAATCTACGTACCAATCTCTCGAATACCGCCGCTTGTCCGCTATGCCTTCATCGCGACCGAGGACCGGAGTTTTTTGTCGCACCACGGCATCGATTATTACGGTATCTTCCGGGCGTTGGTTGCTGATCTCTTCCATCAGAAGTTCCAAGGGGCATCGACAATCACCCAACAGTTGGCGCGACGACTCTTCTTGTCGAACGAAGTTTCAATTACGCGGAAAATGCAAGAAGCCTTGCTTGCGATCGAAATCGAGCACTATTATACCAAGGACGAGATTCTCGAACGCTATCTGAACCTGATTTATTTGGGCTCCGGTGCTTATGGAATCGAAGCGGCGGCGCATATCTATTTCGGAACCGATGTCGGACGTCTCACGCTGCCTCAGGCGGCCATGATCGCGGGCCTTCCTGCAGCGCCGTCAAATTATTCACCGTACGTCAGCCTCGAACGAGCGAAGAGCCGCCAACGGCACGTCCTCGATCGACTCGCCTCCGACGGCTATATCACGCATGCCCAAGCCGATGCGGCTTATGACGCTCCTTTGAATTTGGCCGGTTCCGCGCCGGTCGGTTTATTTTCATATAAATATCCGTATTTCACGACGTTTGCGATCAACGAAGTGGAGAAATATTTCGGTGCCGACGACGCCGAAGAAGGGGGTCTGCACGTCGATACCACACTCGATCCGCGCATGCAGAGAATCGCTGAAGAGGCAGTTCATTGGGGCGCACAAAGTGCGAAGGTGGAAAACATCGATGCGGATCAAGCGGCGCTCGTCGCGATTCGTCCCGGAACGGGTGAAATTCTGGCGATGGTCGGTGGAGCCAACGCCTTCTCGTTGCAGAATCAGTTCAATCGGGCCTGGCAGGCGCAGCGCCAACCGGGCTCGTCGTTCAAGGTCTTCGTGTATACGGCGGCGATCGATAACGGAAAGACGCCGCAGTCGATCGTCGAGGACGAACCGTCCTCGTATCCAAACGGCGACGGAACCTTATGGTCGCCGACGGACGACGACCATCGCTATTTGGGAGCGATTCCGTATCGGATGGCTTTGGCATTGTCGCGGAATGTTGCGGCGGTGCACGTCGCTCACGACATTGGGATAGATCGCGTCCTCGAATACGCGCAACGCATGGGGATTCGGTCGAAGTTACAACCCGATTTGTCGCTTGCCCTTGGGAGCAACGTCGTGACGCCGCTCGATATGGCGTCGGCATACGGAACCGTGGACAATGCCGGTATCCGCATTGAACCAACGTCGCTTCGTTTGGTTCGGAACTCAATCGGTGAAGATGTCCTCGACAAGCGTTTTCCCGTGCAGCACGATGTCATCAGCGCCGGAACGGCCTACGTGGTCATGACGATGCTTGAGAGCGTGATCCAACGCGGAACGGGTTATCCCAATGCTTTAATCGGGCGCCCTGAAGCCGGAAAGACCGGCACGACCTCCGATTTTCGCGACGCATGGTTCGTCGGTTTCACGCCGGATCTGGTGACGGCGGTATGGTTGGGGAACGATAATTATCACCGCATGACTGAGTCCTACGGCGGGAATATTCCAGCACGAATTTGGGCGCGCTTCATGAAGGCCGCACTTGAGAAAACGCCGCCGCACGATTTTCTGATGCCGGCAGGTGAGGTTGTCCGCGTGCCGATCTGCGGCAGCACGAGCGCGGAGTATTTCCGCACGGGAACCGAACCCGGAACAAAATGCACGTATGGATGGGGAGCCAACCCGTGGACGACGCCCACGCCGATCGCCAAAAAGCCCGATCTGCGTGTGACGCCCAGCCCGCAAGGCACGCCGACGCAATGAAGACTTTGCTTGCGGAGCGTGCGCCCCTGAGTGTGAGCGAGGCGGCGAATCTCGTTCGCTCAGCGATCGATGCAGTGCCCGTGTTGCGTTCCGTTGCAGTGCGCGGCGAGATCACGGAGTACAAATCCTATCCGAAATTCTCCTATTTCGGCTTGAAGGACGAGAACGCGATTCTCAACTGCGTCGTCTTCTCGACGAGTCTCACACGTATGCCGGAACTGCGCAACGGCTTGTCGGTCGTGGCAACCGGCAAAATCGCGGCTTATCCGAAACGCAGTACCTATCAGCTGCAGGTTCAGGATGTCGTCCCCGACGGGCTCGGCGAGTTACACCTGCGTTTCGAGCAACTCAAACGGCGCCTTGAGGCGGAGGGGCTCTTCGAGAGTTCGCGCAAACGTGCGCTACCGAGCTTCCCATTTCGAGTCGCGCTCGTGTCCTCGCGTTCGGCTGCGGGTGCGAGCGACTTCATGACGTATGTTGCGCGTCATATCGAAATCGTGTGGTGCGAAACCTCTGTGCAAGGAATCGGGGCTCCGCCGGAAATCGTCCGGGCCCTGGATCACGCCTCAAGCTTAGACGTCGACCTCATCGTCGTGACTCGCGGCGGGGGGTCATTTGAAGATCTGTTCTGTTTCAGCGATGAATCGGTTGTGCGTGCGCTGGCATCATGTCGTCATCCGGTCGTTTCCGCAGTCGGACATGCGATCGATCGACAGCTTTCCGATCTTGCCGCCGATCGGTATTTTGAGACGCCGACGGCCGCCGCTCAAGGGATCAGCCCCACGACCGAGGAACTGCGCGCAGTTTTCGATCAGCGTCATGATCGTATGGATGGATCATTGAGTACGTTGCTTGCGCGCAAACGAAACCAAATGCAGGCGGCGATTCGGCGTAGCTTACTCGAACGCTCGGATGCCTTGATCGGTGAACGTCGCCAAACGCTTGTTGAATGGCGCGATCGTCTGGAAACCGTGCTGCGCGAGCGTCTCTCGCGGCGGCGAGAGCGTCTGCGTGCCTGGTTCCTGCGCTTATCGTCGTGCAGCCCGGCGGCGCGTCTGGCTCGAACGACGGAACGTCTTGTGAATCTGAGGCTCACTTGCGAACGCAAGGGGCACGAGATGCTCCCGCTTCGCCGCGCGCGTGTCGAAGCGGCGTGCGTTCGCCTTGCTGAGGTAACGACCCGCGCTCTGCTCGTTCGGCATTCGCGTTTGAACGTCGTCTCGGCGCAACTCGCAGGACTTGATCCGACGGCGATTTTGCAGCGGGGGTATGCGATCGTCGAGTCCAAAGGTCGCATTGTACGCGATGCATCGAGTGTCGCCTGCGGGGCGAGGATTGACGTGCGTCTCGCTCGCGGAGCGCTTCATGCTCGGGTTGAAGAAAGAGAAGACCATGACAACCGCACAGGCTGATTCATTCGAAAAATCCCTTGCTCGTCTTGAGGAGATCGTTCAACGTCTTGAGCGACCCGATGTGAGCCTGGACGAAAGCGTTCGACTTTATGAAGAGGGAAAGCGCCTCTCCAAACTCTGCGAGGAGCTGCTCGAGCAAGCACAGAAGCGCATTGACCGCGTAAACGGAGCGAACGGAACGGATGCCTCCGCTCCTCCGAGCGTTTCGCGCGCGATCAATGACAACGCGGAATTGGAGATGCCTTTCTGAAGACCGACTCGGTCGGCATTCGGCTTGATCAGGCTGTTGCCGCATCGGCCGGAGTTACGCGTTCGCGCGCACGGGCGCTCATTATCGCGGGTCGCGTGCGCGTTGCCGGCCGGCCGTTCACCAAACCCGGAACGATAGTCGCGCCGACCACTCATCTGGACATCGAGCGTCCTCGTGCGTATGTAAGTCGCGGAGGTGAAAAGCTCGAACGTGCGCTCACGGATTTTGCTTTGGATGTCCGGGAAATGCGTGCGCTCGATGTCGGCGCTTCGACGGGCGGCTTCACCGACTGCTTGCTTTCGCATGGTGCGACGCACGTGACTGCGCTTGACGTCGGATATGGTCAACTCGCATACGAAATGCGTGTCGATCCTCGCGTGACGGTGATGGAACGATGTAACTTTCGTCTCCTACCTGACGACACATTCGGTCGCGAGTTCGATCTCGTCGTCGTCGATGCGTCCTTCATTTCCGCGATTCCGCTGCTCGAACGGGCGTCTCGCTTTCTTCGCCGTTGCGGCGAGGAGGGAGCCTTGGCCGACGGACAGATGGTCGTGCTGATCAAGCCGCAGTTCGAAGCCGGACGTGCCGCAGTTGCGCGCGGTGGAGTCGTGCGCGATGTGAATATTCATCGTTCGGTCTTGACGGCGAGCCGCTGGGGAATTCTGGGTTTAGGTTTGTATCCGACTGCGCTGGCACTTTCATGCTTGCGCGGACCGGCGGGAAATATTGAATTTTTCGTCCGAATCGAACAAACCGGCGAAGCGTTCACGGATGAAGCAATCGACGCGGTATTGACGCAAGCGGCGGAAAGCAATGATTCGTGATGGTAACCAAACACGTTCGTCCGACCAATGGTGTAATCGCTGTCGAGATCGATCGTTCGCGCGAACGTACGCGAGCGGCCGCTCTCGAAGTCATTGGAACCATTCGCGAAGCCGGTTTCGACATCGCGTATTTCGACGGATGCGAAGAGGTCTTGAATGTCGCACCGACGACTGCATCGATTGATGATGCCGTATTGCTGGTGACGATCGGCGGTGATGGAACCTTGCTCCGCGCCGCGCAAACGGCGGCGCCGCGGAGCATACCGCTCTTTGGTGTGAATACCGGGCGCATGGGGTTTCTCACAGAGGTTGATGGAAGTCAAGCGCGCGCGGTGCTTGCTGAAATTTTGCGCGATGGCTTCCTGGTCGAGGAGCGCAGCGCGTTGGAAGCCTCGGTTTTTGGGCGAACGTATTTCGCGCTAAACGATATCGTCGTTCGGCGCGTAGGGACCTCGCATATGACGCCGTTTGGGCTCTTCATCGACGGTCGCGAGGCTGCGCACGTTCCCTCCGACGGATTCGCCGTTGCGACGCCCACGGGCTCGACGGCATATTTTCTTTCAGCGGGAGGTCCGATCATCGCACCCGACGTTGATGCGTTCGGGCTCGTTGCGCTCCTGCCGCATACATTGTTCTCGCGACCGCTCGTCGTACCAGGTCATGCGAAAATCACGCTGATCTGCGACAGTCAGAATGAGCACGCGACGCTCGAAGCAGATGGCCGAACGGCGGCGGATCTTGGCCCTGGTGATCGAGTCGACGTAGCTCGCTATGCGTCGCCGGTACACTTCGCACGTCGGACTCCACTGAATTTCTTCGCTTTACTCGAGGCGAAGATGCGTTGGAATGCACCGATCAAAGAAGCGCGGTGATTTCGAAAATGCTGCGTGCGCTGACGATCGAGAATTACGGTTTGATCAGCGAGGCTCGTGTCGAATTCGATATCGGCATGACGGTGTTGACCGGCGAAACGGGTTCGGGAAAGACGATGCTTTTGGGGGCGCTCGGCTTCGTCCTCGGTGACCGCGCGACGGCGGACGTGGTGCGTGCAGGGGCGGAACGTGCTCGTGTCACGCTCGATCTCGATATCGGCGACGAGGGAGATTTCCTTGCTGAGGAGGGTTTTTCACTCGATCCCGGCGAGCCATTGACGCTTTGGCGCGAGATTTCCGCTTCAGGGAAATCGAGTGCGCGCATCGGCGGACGACCTGCGACGGCGACGCAGCTTCGAATGCTCGGTGAACGTGTCGTCGATCGGGTTGGTCAGCACGAACAGCAGCGCCTACTCGCGCGTGGATATCATCTTGATTTACTCGATCGTTTCGCGGGTGATGACGCGTTGGTGCTACGGCGCGCGTTGTCTGATCGTTTCACGGAGCTTGAAATCGTGAACGATGAGTTACATGCGCTCGATGAGGAAGAGCGTCGTGCCGATGCCGCGCTGAACCTTGCACGCCATACATTGACGGAAATCGATGCGGCCAAGCTCGAGCCGGATGAAGATATGCGTTTGCGCGAGCGCCGGGATCGTTTGACGAACATCGAGCGCGTCACCGCCGCATTGTCGGAAGCGCACCATCTGCTTGCCGATGAGTCTTCGGCAACGGAGATGCTCGGTTCGGCGGTTCGCAGTCTGGCGAGCATCGAACGTTTCGGCGTACGGTATGCGGAGATGGGAGCGCGCTTGCGTACGGTACAGGAGGAGCTCGGTGATGCCGCAAGCGCACTGATGCGCGAGCTTGAGGAATCTGAATTTGATGCTGCCGAACTCGAACAGATCGGGTCACGGCTTGATATTCTCGATGGGCTCAAACGCAAGCATGGAGGCAGTCTCGAGCGTGTTCTGGAGGCGCGCGCCCATGCTGCCGAAACGATCGAACGCTACGGAGGTGCAGATCGTCGCCGCAAGATTCTCGAGACGCGGCGAGGGGAAATTTCGCGAGCGTTCGATCGGAACGTGGTTCAATTGTCGGAGTTGCGTCGTGCCGCGAGCGTGCTCTTGGAAGAACAGCTTGCGAGCGAGCTTGAGGCATTGGCGATGCGCGGAGTGCGCTTATCCGTCGCTTTGCAAACGCTCGAACGTCCGGGTGCGCGAGGAGCGGAAAGCGCCGAGTTCGTCTTGCGGTCGGCCGGTGACGATGTCCCGCGCGCGTTGGCGAAAATCGCATCGGGTGGTGAACTTTCGCGAGTTCTGCTTGCGTTGACGACGGTGTTATTCGATCGCCGCGAATGCACCGCGTTGGTTTTTGACGAAATCGATGCGGGCATCGGTGGTGAAACCGCCAATGCGGTCGCTGAGCGCCTCGGGCGCTTGAGTCGGCGAAGTCAGGTCATCTGCGTGACGCATCTCGCGCAGATAGCGGCCTGGTCCGACACGCATATCGTGCTTTCCAAACGCGAATCCAACGGCGCCGCGCAGATCGTTTCCGAGACTCTGCATCGACCCGATGCCGTCCGCGATGAGATCGCGCGCATGCTCTCCGGGCGCCCCAACGACGTCGCCCGTGAACACGCCGCCACATTACTCAAACGGGCAGGGGAAAAACGCATCCCCTAGCGAACATAGCCACGGAGATAGCCATCTTGGAGGACGGAATGCAGCATCGATATTCAATCGCTGAAGCCCGAAATCACTTAGCTCGCCTAGTTCACGACGCAGAGAGCGGCTCCCCAGTGGAATTGACGCGTCGCGGGAAGCGCGTCGCCGTGCTTCTTTCCATCAGTCAGTACGAACTCGTTCTTCGGGGAAAACCTTCCTTTTGGGCTGCTCTGAGTAGCTATCGCAAGCAAGCAGATCTTGAGTGCTTGGATGTCGACACCATTTTCAAGGACGTCAGAGACACGAGCACCGGCCGTCAGGTAAAATTGTGAGTTTACGTTTCCTTTTGGATACCAATGCCGTCTCTGAGCCAATCCGACCTCGGCCGAATCGAGCATTTCTCGATAATTTACGAACGCATGAGCGCGTCCTGGCGACCGCTAGCGTGGTTTGGCATGAACTCCTCTTTGGAGTATCTCGGTTACCCGCCTCATCGAAACGTCAGATTATCGAGCGCTATTTGACGGAAGTTATCGAATCAACGATAGCCATACTTCTCTACGATGAAGCTGCGGCAGTTTGGCATGCCTCCGAACGGTCCCGTTTAGTTGCTCGAGGTCGCACGCCTTCTTTTGCGGATGGCCAAATCGCGGCGATCGCCGCAACGAACAATCTCGTACTGGTCACGCGCAACACCAGCGATTTCGAACAGTTCGCGGACCTTCGCGTTGAAAACTGGCACCAATAGCCACCGAATGCGCGTTCGTTTCTGAAGCGCGTTCCGTGGCTTCAGAACGGCGGGAGCACGCCTTGGGGTACTTCGAAACTCGAGTACGTCCCGCGAAGGTTCTGCGTGATCGGTTGTTTCCCGCGCGCACCTTTACTTGCAGGCTTACTGGAAGGTACGTACGGATGTAACTCCTCGGGATGTGCGCGAATATAGAAAAGGACCTTATGACGCAGCGTCGGGCCGCGCCCTTCCCTGAGCATGTATGCCTTTCCCAATATGAAGGGATCGAGATCCGCAATGCGCCGGTAAATGGACTTCCATCGATCTTTGACGGCCGCGACCGAGATCGACAGACGGTCGGCCATGCCCTCGTCAGTCTCGCATTCAAAAGCGATCTTCAGGAGTTCGCGCTGCTTCGAATTGAAGAGGAAGCGTGGGGGATCGGAACGGGAGGATACGAGAAGATCGGTGAGATAATTCCCACGCTGCTCCATCGCTTCTTCGTGAGAAAGGGTCATGAGAAATGGGCGCGATGTGAGCGGAAAGACCTGAAGATCCGGATAATCACTGGGATACTCGATACAGTTGAGTCCCATCCGACGAGCCGCTTCGCGGTCTTCCCTCGAGTAGACGTCATGCGTGAATTTCTCATGGATGAAGGTTCGAATACGTATACCGAGGTGTCGATCGATAAACCCACGTGCGAGGCTGAGGCGAAGCTCCTCGTGTTCGATCTTATCGTCGAGCTTTCGGTAGCCGTCGTGAAGGATAAGGACATTGACTCCCTCGCCGGCATTGGAAATGCCGATTTCGAGCTTACTCAAGAATGGCGCTTTGCCTTGCGTCCAGTCGTCAAAGATTTTTCGACGAATCAATGGTTGCGGCTCATGTCGAAGTCTATCTGCGATCTCATTGGAGACGAGGAGATAGATTCCAAACGCCGCGATCGAAGCATCCTGCGAGTCGATGACCACACTGGAACTCCCGTGCTCGGCAAGGAGAATCTCCTTCCACATTTGGACGAGCCCCCGGCAGTCCTCGTCGCTGTACAGAGCGCGGTCGGCGACGATCGGCGCGCAATTCCGAAGATCCTCCGATCGTGTGGAACGTACGCTAAACCTCATAGTGCTCCTCTCAGTCCCAGGCGGAACGGTGGGCGTTCACGCCGGCTTCTCCAAACCCGGTCGGAGCACCCGTTCCCATTTATCCTACCGTCCATCTTAAAGGTTTTGGGTGACCCCTTGACAATCCCCTTTGTGGATGGACTTTCATGCAAAAGAGCGCCTTCTCGGACCCGAATACCCGACGTCGGACGGTCATTCGTATCATTGTGACGACGTCAGCAACGGGAGTCGTTCGATTTCCTCATTGAGGTGAAGTATGAAGGTCCTGGCCCGGGCAGGATTCAAAAGCCCGCTTTAGTGATCGTCCCCGAGGAAGCGAGAGGTCTTGAGCCGATGGCTTTACCTGGATTCATCCGCGAATATGGACAGCGGCTGTATGCTGATGCTGAACGCATCAACCTTCAGAACATGCGCGACCAACTGAAGAAAGCGATATTCACCCAAGACGTGCTGGACATTGGATGCGGCAACGGCCAAGCCACCATGGAGATCATCCGTGGGACGGCCGTGCGTCACGTTCGCGGCATTGAGTTGCACGAACCGTCGTGCGAAATGGCGAAAGGCCGCGGCGTCGACGTGGTGAAGGCCGACCTCGAAGAGGTGCTTCCGTTTCCCGACACGTCGTTTGACGTTGTTTTTTCAAATCAGGTTATCGAGCACGTCGCCGATACCGACCATTTCGTTGCGGAGATTTTCCGCATCCTCCGTCCGAACGGCGTTGCGATCATCTCCACCGAGAATATGGCAAGTTGGCACAATATCGTCGCCCTCCTGGCTGGGTTCCAGCCGTTTTCCTCATCGAATTATTCTATGAAGAAATATCCGCTTGGAAATCCCATAGGGCTTCATTCAGGTAATGGAGAGGAGAGTTTGGTAACTTCAGAGGGGATGTTGCACCGTCGCATTTTTACGACGAAGGCTTTACGTCAACTCTTGGAAGCGCACGGTCTTTCTGATCTTGATGTCCGTGGAAGCGGTTATCATCCGCTTCCACCTCGGATAGGAACCATCGAAGTTTCTCATGCTCACTTTATTTCGGCGGCCGGCAGAAAGCCCTTATGAATAAAGGCATCGCGGATTTAGAGACTGTTTCGAAACATCGGTTATTGGGTGGGATCTGGAAGCGTCTTCATCAATTCCCTTTGTAGATGTGCTTTCATGCAAGAGAGCGCTTTCCGGCAATCGACTTCGCGACGCCTACCGGGCATCGTCCTCAGAAGGACTCAGGAAGATCGTGGACTAACCTTCCGAACCTCGCGAAATACCGACCTTAACAACGAACGTTTCATGAGGATGTCTATGTCTAGTCTTGCGAAAATTCTCGGTGCGATCCTTCTCGTTGCTTCCATGGCGAGCGTCTCATCCGGAGCGGATGTCAGCGTCCCTTCCGATGAGCATCCCGTCTTCGCTAACGTCACCACAATGCATGTCATCGGAGTTGAGTTCGCTATGCCGAGCGGTCTCGCATACGATGCGTCAAAAGACCTTCTGTACGTCGCAGATGCTGGAACCCATGCGATTTATGCGGTCGATGCGCAAGGAAACGGTCGCGTCTTCGCCGGGGTCCCGTCACCACCCAAGGCTCTTGAGGATGGATCGTATAGGGATGGTCCCACCTCGTCCGCGCGGTTCAATCGTCCGATGGGTTTGGCGCTCGATCGGGCCGGAGACCTTCTCGTTGCGGACAAAGATAATTATTGCATCCGCCGCATTCATGCCGGGATAACGTCGACCTTCGCCGGCCGATGCATGGTTTCGGGCGTCCGGGACGGCACGGCGAGGTCGTCGCTGTTCCAAGCACCATTGTCAATCGCCGTGGATCCCGCCAACGGAGATGTCTACGTCGCCGACTTCAAGGTGGGCATTCGGAAAATCGATGTCAAGGGAAACGTTTCGACGGTCTTTCCTGAAATACAACGCTATGAGAACCGGATCACAGGCCTTTCTATCGCGGGTGGAATCCTCTATGTCACCGACCTCTCGGGAACGGTGAGGGTCCCACTCCAGGAAGGGCCGGCGGTACCGAGTTCTTCTGAAGTACCTGATCCCCACATGAAGATTGACGGTTGGATGTTCGCCGGACATCCATATGGTGTTTTCGCTCTCGATGGTCTCAACGCTGTGCTCGTGGATACTCGCATGCAAAATATTCGGCTGTTGCACGCATACCATTCAAGGGTGATTGCGGGAAGCACAAACATCGATGCGGACTTGGACGGCGGTGGTTTTAATGATGGACCGGGGGAAAACGCCCGCTTTAATGCTCCCCTTGCCGTTTGCAAAGGACCGAGCGGACAACTGATCGTCGCTGACGCCGGAAATCATTCCCTGAGAATCCTTGGGGATTTCGACCGTGAATTCAATGATCCCCCGCACTATGAAATTCAAGATTTCCATTTTAAGAAAAACGAGTATCGCATCGCCCTCATCGGGGCATCCTTTGTCTGGTCAGCGTCGGAGACTCCTACGTCCATTCAAGCGGCGATCGAGGAAAAGCTCGCAGCCTCTCCGGACTTCGCCGCACATGACCTCCACCCACATGTTGTCTCATACGCATTCGCCGGCGCAAAGCTTGGGGCTTTTGTATCGTTCATTCGCGATATCCTCGCATTAGAGCATTTTGACACGATCGTCGTTGATCTCAGTACGAGTTCGCTCGTAGGAGAACCTGTTGGACCCGTAGACTCGGCGCAAAAAAACATTTCCACGTGGGAACCGTCCCTTCGGAAGGATCTCAAGGAACTCGATACAATCGCCAAAGAGAATCATCTTTCGATTCTTGTCGCCGTCAATCCTTTTCCCACAGAACTCGTTCCTTGGGAAACCTTTGGCCACTCAGAGCTTTTCGAGCCCGTTACCGATTTGAATAGGTCGGGAACAGTTCTTCCGAAGGCCGTTGCCGCGTCGGGGATCCCGACCTTGGACTTACGCCCTCCCATGCTGGAAGAGGAGTTTCGCCCAGAGCACCGTCCGCTTTATATGACCTATGACGGCCACTTTAGCGCGTACGGACGCAGATTCGTGGGGAACCTCATCGCCGAGGATCTCCTTCGCCGAAAATTCTGGATGGCGGCCATGGATCACGGTTCATGACCATCCTCTCCTACGTCACAAAGCAAACCGATATCAATATAGACCAGGGCGAATTACCGCGTCTGCACGTACGGCGAGGCCGGATCAAACCATCCCGGCACAATACTGTTATGTGAAGCCATCGTGGAGTCGGCAAAATATACGCCGCCCACGACGCCGCCGTCGTAACCTCCAAGACCGATGAAAGCGT
The DNA here is from genome assembly GCA_035937855.1 of Vulcanimicrobiaceae bacterium. Lineage (GTDB taxonomy): Bacteria > Vulcanimicrobiota > Vulcanimicrobiia > Vulcanimicrobiales > Vulcanimicrobiaceae > DASZHL01. Next base: position 22,968 of record DASZHL010000016.1, on the reverse strand, counting down.
TCCCCGGCGAATTGCCTTCTACGTCGATAAGGTTCGCGTAGTAGCTCATTTCGACGGTCCCGCCACGAATGTTATTACCGACAGTGCCTTCCGGCGTATCGAGGAATAGATATGGTGCGCCGTGCAGCCCCGGGGCGCCGCTTAAGTTCGAGTATGTTTCATCCTCAACAGTGATCCCATTCGCGTATGCTCCCCATACGACACCGTGTCGAATATGCGAATAGAAGTTTCGTGCGATCACTGATCCGTAACCCTGAAACGGCGCATGAGCATCATCCCCAAGGCCATACCATTGCGCTATTGCATCCGTAATATCGCCGGGTGCGGGGTCACGCAGGTTCACTTGCGTTGGCGATACGTATGCGGCAATTGTCGTAAGAAGGTCATTTGCAAGCGGCGAGCCCTTACGAATGGCAATCTTCCAGCCAACCATCTTCGGCGTGAAGCGTGGCCCATCGATCGAAACGCTGATCGTCCGCGAGCCCCGCTTCATGTTCACATTGTGGGCGACGTATCCGGTGCTCCCAAGAAGCAAAAAGTCCTGAGCGCATTCCAGTCCTTTGTGCGCTGCGTTCCCGATCACGGCGTTGTCGTGAATATATACCGTCGTATTCGTAGTCTGTATAAAGGGCAAGTCGTCCGTCCCACCGCTCTTGAGCGTAAGGCCCGTGATCTCAAGATGACCCGCTCCTCGCGTGTCGATTTTTGCCGGGTGGGCGCCATCCTTGCCGTCATAGCGCAAGTCGAGTACCGTGCTTGCATTCTCGGCCTCTTTCCAGTAGCCGTTCCATGCCGCGCCCTCACCCATGAGCGTCACGGGTTGTTGCACGGGGAGCGAGCCGGGAACATACGGAGGTGCCAGGGCGCCGTTCATTCGGCAGTAACCCTCAAGGTGAATAAGTCCTCGATGTTCACGCACGGCATCGGCGATCGCTCCGTTTATTGCGTCGTCGTCGTTTCCGCTGCAACGCACGTAGCCTGGGTCGCTATTGTCGGCCGCTTGCGCCGCGCATCCGAAGGATAAGGCAAATGACGATAAGGCAAGTGATAAAGATAACGCAAGAAGTCGGTCGATCATGTGCGGGTCGTTCGTGTCAGAGGTATGAGGCCCTTTTGACCTCCAAGCGCTCAACCAGAGGATCCGTCCTCGGTTGCGGAAGAATGAAATATCCGGGAAGTTTGGAAGAGAACGAGCCTGCCTTCCGAACTTCCGCAAGCATTAAACTGGGCGGTAGCTCGGTCTCTCCGTACGATTCTGAACCACCTTCCTTGAGGATACACATACATGCTCGATCGCCGATCCCTTGGTTGTCTTCTCGCCCTTGGCCTCGCTTGCGCAAGCGCGATGCCGACTTTGGCGGATGACGTTGCGTCATCTAGTCAGGAGAAGGTCGTGCTTGCTAAGACCGTCACGAATGCCTTGCTCATCTGGGATGCGACGCCGGACTTGGTGAGCCTGGAGCAGGAGAAGGTTCCTTCTGAGAGCATTCTCACGACGCTCGAATCACGGGCCGCCGGTATTCTTCAGGAAAAGGCTTCGGTCTTCGCCGCGACTGCGGACACAGGCGCGATACGCATCATCTATCAAAAAATCGGTGCGGTGAGTCCGGTTTACGGGACCCCGACGTTCGAGGGCGTGGAGCGTCTCGCAACGCTCAGCGCCTCGACGAAGACGATTGAGCAGCTGACGAAACCGCAAATCGATTCGATTTCTCAAGGAAAAGATCCGGCCGGCGTCAAGATCGACGTGACGGGAAAGCTGCCGTAAGCATTGCTCGCGAAAACAAGGAGAGATGAGCCGATGTCGCATGAACCGATATACGAAAAATTGACGGAAATTCTTCAAGACGTCTTTGACGATGATACGATCGTCGCTCGTCCCGATCTCACCGCAGATCAGGTGGACGGTTGGGACAGTTTCGCTCATCTCCGTTTGATGTTGACCGTGGAGCGGACGTTTAAGGTGAAGTTCACCGCTGCGCAAATCTCCTCACTAAAAAACGTCGGCGATCTCGTGGAGCTTATTGGCGCACGAGTTCCCGCCTAAAGTGAGCCGGCGTTCATGAGCGAAGAATTGTATGCGGATCTCGCATGGCTTCCCAAGCCGCCGGAGGACTTCCGGCGGCGATGCAAGTCACTGGCCGAATCGGACGAGCCCGGTCGGGCAGTTTCGCATTTGGCAGGCTATGCTTTGCGGGAAAATCAGCTCCATTTGCTCGCGGATGCGCTAGAGAGGCTTTCCGCTGCAGGGACTTCTCTCGCTCCCCTCACGCCGTTCAAACTCGGGCTTCTTGGTAATGCGACACTTGAACCGCTCGTTCCGACGCTCACGGCTACGGCTCCGCGCTTTGGAATCTCCTTGGAATGCGTGAGGGCTGATTTCGGCCAAACTATCCAGGAAGCCCTCACGTCGAGTTCGCGTATCAACAGTGCGAAACCCGATGCCGTCCTACTCGCCTTCGACTATCGCGGCTTACCGTTGGGTGCGGGAGGGTTCAGCGAAGAAACCATGGCTTCGGCCGTCAACGAGTCGATCGCGTTTCTGCGGACCTTGCGTGAAGGCATTCGAGCGCATTGCGGTGCGCTCAGCATCCTTCAAACGCTCGTTCCCCCGCCGGATACACTCTTCGGGCATCTCGATCGCGTTATTCCGGGGACTTTACGCCGCATGACCGCGGCCTTCAATACGGCCTTGGTCGACAGCCTGCGCGGTACCCAGGATATTCTCCTTGACGTCTCTGCGTTGGCGAACACCGTAGGCTTAGCTCATTGGCATTCCCCGACGCAATGGAACATTGCGAAGTTCCCGTTCGATTCGGCTTTGCTTCCGTTTTATTCCGACCATGTGTGCCGCATCGTGGGTGCGCTCCGAGGGAAGAGTCGCCGGTGCCTGGTTCTCGATTTGGACAACACCCTCTGGGGCGGCATCATCGGCGACGATGGCCTTGAGGGCATCGTGATCGGCCAAGGCAACGCCACCGGAGAAGCGCACCTTGAAGTGCAGCGCACGGCACTCGCTCTACGCAATCGCGGTGTGGTTTTGGCTGTTTCCTCAAAAAATGCTGACGAGGTCGCGCGCAAGGCGTTCACGGATCATCCGGAGATGATTTTGCGCGAGGAGCACATCGCCGTTTTCCAAGCGAACTGGAGCGACAAGGCAACGAATCTCAGTGCGATTGCCGCGGAGTTGGCGCTCGGAATCGACTCGCTCGTCTTTTTAGATGATAACCCCGTCGAACGCGCGTTGATTCGCCAGATGTTGCCGCAAGTTGCGGTACCGGAGTTGCCCGAGGACCCCGCGCTCTATGCACGGACGCTGACGGCGGCGGGATACTTCGAGGCGATCACCTTCTCGGAGGAAGACCGCCGGCGCGCTGAGTTCTATCAAGGCAATGCTCGCCGAGCCGCACTTCGGCAGCAAGTCGGAGATATGGAAAGTTACTTAGCTTCGCTTGAAATGGAAATCGTGTTCAGTCCCTTTGATGCGACCGGGCGCAGCCGCATCACGCAGCTGATCAATAAATCGAACCAATTCAACCTAACCACGCGACGCTATACCGAATCTGAGGTCGCCGCACTTGAAAATGATCCTCGCATTTTCACCCTACAGGTCCGCCTTATCGATTCGTTCGGCGATAACGGTATGATTAGCGTGATCGTATGTCATGAGCGCTCAAGTTCCGAATGGGAGATCGATACGTGGCTGATGAGTTGCCGAGTTCTCGGCCGTCGCGTCGAGCACATGGTCTTGCGGGAGATTTTGCTGCATGCTCGAACTCGCGGCGTGCAGCGCCTCATAGGGCGCTATATTCCCTCCGAGCGTAACGGCATGGTCCGTGAGCACTATGCGACGCTCGGATTTCGTCGCTTTGAGGAATCTCCGTCGGGCGCGACGGCATGGGAACTCAAAACGGAAGCGGAAATTGAGTCCGCACCTATGGTCGTCACACGCTCCGGCTTCGATGATTCGGTTCCGGTCCCAATTCCTGCGTAAGAGAAGAAGGCTTTGGACGTTCCATCGTTTCCGTTCCTTGGATTTGCCGCCGTTGTCGCGGGCCTCGTCAATCTCTCTGCGGCTGCCGCGTGGCGACGCAGCGTCTTGTTGGTAGCGAACATCGCGTTCCTGCTGAGCTTTGTTCCTAATCCTGTCGCGCTTGCTCCATTCGCGGGCTTGCTTGCACTAGGATATGTCGGCGTGAAGATTATGGAGCGCTTGAAGCAAAAGATCGTATTCATGGGGCTGGTCGTGCTTGTCCTGGTCGTGTTCTGCTGGCTCAAGCGCTACACGTTCATTCCATCCACCCTCTTCCTGACGTTTTCGTACGTGACTATCGGGGTATCGTATGTCTTCTTTCGAATCATGCATCTGCTCATCGATGCATTTCAAGAAGCGCTCCCTGAGCGAATCGGCCCACTCTCGTATCTCAACTATACGTTGAACTTCACGTGTCTTGTCTCCGGTCCGATCCAGTTGTACCAGGACTATCATCGTACCGAGACCAATCAATCGGCGCCGCTCGATTCACAATCCGTGGGGGTCGCTCTTACCCGCATCATCGGGGGGTTTTTCAAGGTCAGCATCGTCTCTCCGTTACTCTTTCTCATGCATAGCCGTGTCATTTTGCTGCTTTCTGCAATCGCCAATCCCCCAATTCTCATCCTCGATGCCGCATTGGGTATAGCGGTATTCCCGGCATTCGTCTACTTCAATTTTTCCGGATATACCGATTTTGTGATTGGAATCGCGCGGTTCTTACGTTTGGAGCTGCCTGAGAATTTCAATGATCCCTTCAGTGCCAAGGGGTTCATAGATTTCTGGGCACGTTGGCATATGACCCTTTCGGGATGGTTGAAAACCTATGTGTATAATCCACTTCTCATGAGCATGATGCGCTGGTTTCCATCAAAGCGCATCGAGCCGTGGCTCGGTGTCGGCGCCTATTTTGTCACATTTTTCCTCATTGGCGCATGGCACGGTCAAACATCGGCTTTTCTCTTCTATGGCATCTTGCTCGGACTTGGCGTAAGCGTCAACAAGTTATACCAGATCGCGATGACCGCACGGCTTGGGCGCTCCGGTTACCGCGAACTTTGTTCCGCGCCGGTGTACTCCTCATTCTCTCGTGGCCTGACGTTCACTTGGTTTGCATTCAGCCTCCTTTGGTTTTGGTCCACGTGGCATGAGCTTGGGAAGTTCTTTATTTTGCTCGGACCCATTGGGTTAACGTTCTCCCTCCTCGTCGTTCTCATTGCGGCCACCCTCGTTCTCGCCGGTCGCGAAGTTCTGCGGGAGTATGGGAACGCCGTATGGGACCACACGCGGTTTCCCATTCCTCCTCCGCTTCGAACTTCGCTTCGAACCGCTTGGTATACGTCGGTGGCCGTGCTCGTCATCTCCGCCGCCGTCGTCCTGAACGCACCGGCGCCGCACATCGTCTACAAGGCCTTTTGATGGAGCACTTGATACGCAAGGCGCGAATTCGATTGAGAGCATGTGCGTCACCTCATATCCTCAGTTCGATCCTCAGCGCCATTGTCGTTGTTATCGTTTTGGTTGCGGCGCAGAATCTCACTCTTGCCGCGTACTTTCCTCATTTAACCCGTGTCGCGACGGACTTTTCGTCCACCTATCTTCGGCGTGAACTTAGCGCATTGGCATCCTCGTCTCCACAAACAATTTTCTTGGGAGATTCGGTTGTTTGGGGGTATCGCTTACCATCTGATGCCACGGCGATAGCCCGCCTCACGTCAGAAGGGTTCGCGTGTCGCAACTTCGCCTTCAAGAGCGGTAGCCCGCCGAATTTCTATGCATTGGCACGCTTATTCCAAAATTCGGGAGTTCATCCCAAGGCCGTCGTGCTTGAGATCAACCAAAAGGTCTTCAACCCGGCGGATAGCTCATATGCAAGTCTGCATCCCGCCGTCGCGGATCTCGCGTCGCCCTTGCTCTCTGCGGAAGACCGTACGTTACTCAAGCTGCAAGCGCCGACTGGTGGGATCAAACGGAATCTTGATACGCTTCTCTCAAGCTTCTGGTTGTCGTATGCCATGCGGGCGGATATCCGCGGAACATTTGCCGGTGACGGCGACGTTGCGCCGGAAAAGCCGTTGACAGCCGATCAATTCGAGGGAACGTATGATCTCATGCCACTCACCGAGAGGAACGTAGGGGTTCATTTCCTTGTGGAGACCGTCGTGCTATTGCGCCGATCCGGTGTCCCGGTGGTTGCATTCTTAACGCCGACGAATCATACATTGCTCCATGATTATATCGATAGTCCGGCGTACCGGGAAAACGGCTCCTATCTTCGCCGAATCCTTGAACAACATGGCGTCCGTGTACTCGATTTAGATGCATCGTTCTCGGCGAGCGAGTTTCTTGACGAAGACCATTTGACCGGGGCAGGTCAGCGGCGCTTAGCAGCACTTCTCGCCGGCAGCCTTTCGCGCTGATGTTCGGATATCGCTTTCATCATGTCGGCATCGCCTGCGATGATATCGACGCAACAGCCGAATACGTCCGGCAGGCTTATGAAATAATCTCTGATACTGGTACCATCTTTGATCCGCAACAGAATGCCTCGCTTCGGTTATTCAATGAGGGAGAAGCCGGCGCAATCGAACTTGTGTCGGGCGCCCCGGTTGCTAAGCTGCTCAAGCGCGGCACGACGTACTACCATATTTGCTACACGGTACCTGATCTTGAGGTGGCGATCGAACGCGCTCAATCCGTTGGGGCGGTGTGTGTTTCTCCACCCAAACCGGCAATTTTATTCGGCGGGCGGCGCGTGGCGTTCATATACACGCCATTCGGCTTGGTCGAGTTTTTAGAGCGGTCTGCTTTGTGACGTAGGCAGGAGCGTGTCATAGCACTTCTTTGGGAGACGTTTCATGACGATGTGATAGGGAGAATTCGCTCGGCAACTTGAAGAGCGATACAATCGTTCAGGTTCCTCGGTCGAATCTCCTAAATTGATGCGCGACCCTAACTCAGTCGGCAGGACCTTCCATATACCTATGAAATATGAGAGATGCCGCTCATTGACGTATTGCTATGAGGGAATCTGCTGTGAGATTGATTGCCTGGGTAACGAGCGTTGCCTTCATCCTTGCGCTTATCCATCCCGCTTTCGCGGACGAACTGCCCAAAGGGAACGTTCTCCTTACGCAGGTGATGCCACAGGCGGTCCTTGTTTGGGACGCCTCTTCTACCATCGAGGACCTTGCTGCCGGCGGACAGCTCACCGATGATGGACTCAAAACTTTAGAGGTTGACGGTATCAATATACTTGCAGATCGCGTCCAACAACTCAGAGTGAGGGATGTCGAACTCGTCATCCTCTGTACCCGTATCCTTTCAGTGAGTCCTACGTATGGGGCTCCGGTCTTTTCCGGAGTCGAGCATGTGATGAGCATAAAGACCACGCGAGATGCTCTGCAAGCCTCATCTGATTGGACCAAACGTATCTCAGCCGGTACGCCCGTCAAAGGTTTGGAGGTCTCGATTAGCGACAAGCCCCCATCGCCGTTCTAAAGAGGTATCGATCTTAACACCGCAGAGCGGCACAGAATCCCGATGAATAAGCAAGCAAGCCATCTACGGTATGATGTGGATCTTCATCACGTTCGTTCCGCCGGTTCCGACGGGCATACCCGAGGTGATGACGACCGATTCTTTGCTGTGCACGAGGTCTTCCTGGACGAGTCGCGATTCGACGATCGTCAACATCTCCTCGAAGCCGTGATAGACGTCGACGATCATTGACTCTACGCCCCAGATTAGCGCCAGTTGCCGAGCGACTTCAATACGCGGCGTCATCGCTAGAACTCGAGCGAGTGGGCGGAACGAGGCGATATGACGTGCCGTGCTACCGCTCATCGTGCCGCTCACGATGAACCTCAGGCCGAGTTCTGCCGTCGCACGCGCAGCTGACTCGGCGATTGTCGTTTCGATCGAGCGTCCGTCGGGGCTGATACGCCGTGCAAGCATAGCATCGTGCGGATAGCTTCCCTCGACGTAATGAGCGATTGTCGCCATCATCCGTACAGCGTCGACTGGAAATGCTCCGCGTGCGGTCTCCCCGGAGAGCATCACGGCGTCGGTTCCATCGAGAATCGCGTTGGCGACGTCGGTCGTTTCAGCGCGCGTCGGACGCGGCGAATTTGTCATGGACTCAAGCATTTGCGTGGCGGTAATGACGGGTTTTGAAGCGCGATTCGCGCGCAGGATAAGGTCCTTCTGCACCAATGGAACTTGCTCAAGCGGAATCTCGATTCCCAAATCGCCGCGAGCGACCATGATTCCGTCGGCGGTCTCAATGATTTGATCGATGCAGGCCAAGGCTTCGTGTTTCTCGATCTTGGCAATGACGAGGGCGCTCGCGCCTTTTTCAGCGATGACGCGCTTGACGCGGCTGACGTCCTCAGGCGATTTGACGAACGAGACGGCGACCCAGTCAACGCCTTGCTCCAGTCCGAAAGCGAGATGCTCGAGGTCGCGTGAGGTCACCGATTCGATGTGCAACGTCCCGTCGGGATAATTGATTCCTTGCGTCGCGCGCAGTTCGCCGCCGACTTCGATGTGGGTATCGATCCGCGTGCTCGTCTTCCCAACGATGCGTAAGGCAATCGCCCCGTCGGCCAGATAGAGCCGGTTTCCAATGGTGACATCGTCGGCAAGGCCGGCATAGGAAACGCTGACGCGCGTCTCATCACCGACGCCGGCTTCGGTCGCTAGGGAGAAATGCCGTCCGGTCTCGAGGATAACCGAAGAGACCCCCGGGGCGAAGCCGCCGGTCCGAACCTTGGGTCCCGGAAGGTCTTGCAAAATCGCGACGTGGAGGCCTAGATCGGTAGCAATTGAGCGAATCCGAGCGATCAGTTCCCCATGCTCGGAATGCGTTCCGTGCGAGAAGTTCAAGCGCGTGACGTTGACTCCGGCACGGAAGAGCGAGCGCAGGGTCTCAGAGTCACGCGAGGAGGGCCCAATCGTCGCCACGATCTTCGTACGGTTTTTTTGCTGGAGATCCATACTGCCGTGCGCTTCCCGCGAGAACGCGTCCAACCTTCTTTTGGGAGACCCTTGCCACCGTGTCCCGATCGGCGCAAGAAAGTTTCAGGGAGAAAATAAATTCCGGCAACGATTTTCAGAAATGGAAATTTAGAAGAAAGGCGGTTGAGAGCAACCGCCTTTCGGGTAATGCATTATGATTATTTGAGATGGAGTGAAGAGAGGGATCTCGATAAAAAGCGGCTGAGGAACGACTTTAATAGGGTTTTCAAGAGATGTGTGGAGATTGGGTCAGAGCAGAACTTTCAGATAGATTCAGATAGAAACGAAGCTGATTTACGGGTATGGAACCGGCTGGAGAATTACCGTGTCGCTTTATTATGCTCGACTGGCGATCGAGCGTACGTTGAACCGTACAATAAACGGGTCGCAACCATTGCCGTTTCGACGGCCCTGGAGGAGGGGAACATCGGCATTATGAGACGGTACGCATTAACGGAGATTTTATGTCGATAGGTTTTTGCGTGGACGTCCCTTCATGGATAGTAGACCACAGACGTAGACCGATTCGGAATGTCCCAATTCTAGTCTTATTTCGCGGTTCGTCTCAATACTAGTCCAAAGAGACCCGCATCAAAGTGAGGATCGGCTTTACCGGCGACTCATCAGATGGAGAATCTTTCGGTAAACATTCCGAAGATTGTCTTTAGAGTCCTCAAACGGCGACATAAGTATCTGTATCATTTAGCGGTGTATTCGTCAACTCTCTCCGCATTGCGAGGAAATTGTGATAACTTCGCAATTTTTTGCTATTTCTTATGCTGTTCCATTGATGTCGGACGATAGGTCGAATGCTTCATTCAACCGCAGTTCGCTCTACGAGTACAGCGGAGTGAGAGGCGGGATGCGCGTCGTCCTAACGCTCGCCCCGATACGATAAGGTTGCGACGACGCTGCGCAAGAAGGGATCTCCTTTTGGGATGGAGCGAACGTGGTGAGCCGTCTCACGGTCAAGGATTGCAGTAAGCATCGGGGAACTGCCGGTAGCTTCCGATAGAGATTATTCGCAGAAGGAGTTGAGAACGAGCGATGAGCGAGTGCGATGATAGTCGACTTCGTCTCCGAGACTTCCGAGTCAGCCGCGGCTTGACGCAAGAGGAAGTCGCCGAAGAACTCATCCGATTGTCTTCGAAGGCCGGCGGCACTGAGATTAAAGTGAATGCCGCGATGATTTCCAACTGGGAATGCGGTCGTAAGCGTCCCCGGAAACACTACCGGCGTCTGTTCTGCCTTCTCTATGCTGCGACCGAAGAAGACCTCGGCTTTCGTCCGTCTGCCGCAAAACTCATCGACGCGAGCGTCGGTGAACTCTTCAGTCCGGGGCAGTTGAGCCTCCTGACGGGGCTCTTGGACGGTTTCGACGCGCTCGGCGTTCGCGCACATCCGCGTTCGGGAGTCGCGGACTTCATGGATCCCGTCGCGGTCGAGGACTTGGAACTCCTCGCATCGGCGTATCGACGTTCGTATCGGCAGATGTCGGCGCATTACTTGCTCCCTCAATCCGTCAAGCATTTGCAAGCGGCGGTGCAATTTCTTAAGCAGGGGGCACCTCCTCAACGCCTTGTCGAGCGTCTCGTCGCGATCATCGCGCAAATGTCGATGCTCATTGGGACACTGCTGTTCCATGATCGGGGAGACGCCGTCGGCGGGAATGAGTATTACCGCCTCGCTCAAGATGCGGCCAAGCAACTAGAGGATCAGGAACTCGCGGTCTACCTCCTCGGCGGGCTGAGTTTTGTAAGCTGTTATCGTGGAAACCGTCGCGAGGCGGTTGGACTTATCGAGCATTCCCGCGAGTTCGCCGCCAAGCATGCGTCGCCGTGGACTCAGGCTTGGCTTGCAGCCGTGGCCGGCGAAATGTATGCGACGAGCGGTTTGGAGCAGCAAAGTCTGCGAGCCCTTGACGCTGCAGAGGCGATTCTTCTCAAAGAGACTTGCCCACCGGACTGGATCGGTATCGGCAGCTTCGATCTGGCAAAACTTCGTGGGTATCGCGGGACCTGCAATCTTCGCTTGCGGCGTCCTCAGGATGCGTATCCGGTACTTTCGGTTGCGCTACGGGACCTCGATCCGGGATGTCTCAAGCACCGCTGTACGGCACAGGCCGACCTCGCCGCTGTGATGATCGCCATGGACGAGATTGAAGAGGGGGCACGCCTGGCGATTGATGTACTCGACACCGCAGCTCAAATCGAGCACTTCATGTCCGTGCGGCGCATCGGCGCAATAGCAAAAGTTCTCATACGTCAAAAGAACCCGCCCCGCATAGTGGGAGAGCTTCAGGGCAGACTCCGTAATCTCGCGCCCCTAGCCCTAGACGACTGGTAAAAGTAGACTGCTTCTTGCCGTATGCTTCGTCGCTACGCGGCTCACGTACTGAGGTACGCATCGCCGCTAGGGTCCATTCCACAGGATGTGGAGGTGCCGCGAAGCACATGGATGTGCGAGAGCGGCCTCGCCTACGACAAAAATCAACCCACTCTCAGCTATGAACTCTAGCAGATGGGGTGAATCAGCCCACTTTCGAAGTGATCGAGGAGTGTGGCGGGCTTTGGGACGGGATGACGTGCTCCCCTTCTAAGGGGCGATCGAGCTTTTTGCGGAGCCCTGGAGGGGCGAGAGCAAAAAGTCGTCGAGTAGGATTTTCGCAGGATGCGAAAATCCGGGCGTCCCCGTGAAGGGGAGCGCGTTATCCCGTCCCAAAGCCCGTCACACTCCGGGGCTATGAGTCCAACGGTAAGAAGCGAGCCGCCTTCGATCATTTTTGCGCAGCCGTTGGTTGTTTTTGTGCTTGCGGAACGGCTTTGGGTGTGGTAACGTGACTCCGTTGATTGTCGAAGAGCGTGGGAGCGTCCCGCGCTTCGTTGTTTCCGGGGGAAGCTTGGCACTGGTCGAGGCCTTTAACGCGGCGCTCAAAGAGCTCGCCGTGAGCGAGGAGTTCAAAGAAGTTGAGATCGTTGCTCATCGTGAGCGACGGGAAGGACGTTCCGTTGCGCTGACGCTGATCATTGATCGAGTGGGCGGCGTCGATCTGACGTTATGCGAGCGCGTATCCAGGTTCATCAACAAAGTTTTGGCGGGAGTCTCCGATCCATCTTCTTCCAAGGACGCGCCCCCTGCCCAAGCGCTGTATTCCCTTGACGTCGAATCTGCGGGGCTGAACCGACCGTTGGTTCGGCCCGACGATTATGAGCGTTTCGCCGGGAGCCGTGTCCGCATACTCACGTCGGAGCTTATCAACAAGGCCAAGACCCATCGCGGAGTCCTCGCAGGACGTCGCGGCAATGCTGCAGTGCTTCGGATCGAGGATGAGGAATTAATACTCCCGTTCGAGAGCATCGCGGCCGCGAACGTCGAGTACGACATCCGCGCCGACCTCACTCGTGCCAAACACGAGAAACACCGGAAAACTCCACCCCTATCCAACTCCACCTTCGACCCGATCGTCGGCTCCGCTTCCGAGAAACACGAGAAAACCACGTCATGATCAACACCGTTGAACTGCGCGCCGCCCTCAAGGAAATCCAAGGCGAGCGCTCGATCTCGTTCGAGAGCCTGCTTGAGGCGCTTGAGGCAGCTTTGCTTTCCGCCTACAAGCGGAACTTCGGCGGTGAGGCCAACGCCATCGTGGTCATAGATCGCGACACAGGCGAGTACAGGGTTTACCACCGCCGAACGGTGGTCGACGAGGTCACCGACGCAAAGCAAGAGATAGCGCTGAAGGCTGCCGGTAAACCCTATGAGGCAGGCGATTTCTACGACGAAGAAGTCACACCCAAAGATTTCGGGCGCGTCGCCGCGCAGACGGCGAAGCAAGTGATCGTGCAGCGCATCCGTGAAGCCGAGCGCGACACGGTTTATAACGAATACAGCGGCAAGCTCCACGATCTCGTGATGGGCACCGTTCAGCGCTATGAGCAGCGCAACATGTACATCGATCTCGGCAAAACCGAGGCATTGCTTCCATACTCCGAACAGGTTCAGCGCGAAAGCTTCCGCATCAACGATTACATCCGTGCGTACGTGCTCGATGTGCGCAAGTCGCCGAAGGGGCCGCAGATCATCCTTTCGCGTGCCGCAGAGGGGCTTGTTCAGCGCCTTTTGGAGCAAGCGGTTCCAGAGGTTAACGACAATATCGTTGAAATCATGGCAATTGCTCGCGAAGCCGGAAACCGTTCGAAGGTTGCGGTTCATTCGCACCGGGCCGATGTTGATGCGGTGGGAGCATGCTTGGGACCCAAATCCAGCCGGATCTCCAGCATTTCCGACGAGTTGCGCGGCGAGAAGATCGATATTATCCGCTGGTCGGCGAACACCGTGCAATTCATCCAGAACGCCCTGGCCCCCGCCAAAGTGATCGGCGTGGAGTTGTTCGAGGACGAAGGGGTCGGTCTAGTTACCGTGCCCGACTATCAGCTTTCTTTGGCGATTGGGCGCGAAGGACAGAACGTCCGTCTCGCAGCTCGTTTAACCGGGTGGCGTTTGGACATCACCAGGGAGAGCGAGGCTGAGGAGACTCGAGCTCGGTATCTCGTTGAACGAGAAGAGCGAGCGACAGCTGGTGCCGTCGCCCACGGCGTCGAAGGTGAAGAGGGGATCGAGACTACGGAGGCGCCGGAGATCGATCCGGAATTGGTTCGCAAGCTCGAGGAATTCAAGCGCACGATGCTTGAGCAATGGGGAGGCGAGCCTTCTTGAGTCGAGGATGCGGGCACGTGCCCATTCGCACGTGCGTCGTATGTCGGGTCCGCCTTCCGCAGGCCGAACTGGTTCGTTTCAGCCGGTCCGAATTAGGATGGTTGCTCTGGACAAGGGGGATCGGCGGACGCGGAGCGTACCTGTGTTCTCAGAAATGCGCGGGGCGCGTTGGGAAGAACCGGCGGTATGCGGCCCTCACGTTCGCCGCCGACGAGGCGATTTGGGTTGACCACGGTGCGACGATTTGCGGCAATTCGTCGGCAAGGGTATGATGAAGCGAGGTCGGGCGTATGTTTGACGGCCGGAGAATAAGCATGAAGTGAAGCGGAGGCGGAGCCAAACGGCCCGCAATAGGTGTTAAGGAATAGCATGGGAACGGGGAAAGTACGGATTTTCGAGCTAGCGAAAGAGCTCGGGATATCCTCCAAGGAATTGATTGGACTCTTCGAACGGCTTGGATTGGCTGCGAAGAACCAACTCAGCGTCGTGGAGGACCCGATCGCCGATCTTGTACGCGGCGTACTCGGAGGAGCGAAGAAGTCCATTTCGGTTGCAACGAAGAAACCTCCTGAAACGGAGACCGAGCGTCAGGTGCCTGTCGAGACCCTCAATCCGTCGGGCGCCCTTGAGGCTCCCCGAGTGATTGCCGACCGTTTCCCAGCGTCTCCGCCGCACGTCCAAACGGGTTCGCTCGTTTCTGAGCCGACGCTTCCGGCCGCGCCGGTTGCGCCTCAGGCCTCTACGAAAACCACGGGGTCCACATCGGAGCCGCTCGCGGAATCTGATTCCGAAAAATCGGATGCTCCTTCCTCACCTCCGATTTCGCCCGCTCCGCTCGATTCTACCGTCACCCCCGTCGAGGAAGCACCGGTTCGCCGGCTCCAACCGGTTCCGAGTTCCCCTCCGCGTCGGGCCGCTGCGCCGCGTCCGTCGGCGGCAGCACCGAAATCCGGCAAAGTCGTACCTCCCGCCACGCCCCCTCCGACAGCATCGGCTTCCCCGGCACAACCGCGCGTCGCGCAGCAGCGTCCGCAAACCGGAAACGGCACTCAGAAACTCGGTGCATCGCCGAAGTCTCCGGGTCAAACGCGCGCCCCAGGGAGTGCCGGTAAAGTGCATTCCCAAGGAAAGCCGCCTCAACCGGCGCAAGCAGGCAAACAGACGCAGCCTCGTCAACCGATTCGTCCGTTGGCCCCAATTGAAGTGGATACGACTCCTGTTCCTCAGCTTCGTCCGGTACCGTCGGGGCCGAATGCTCCCGCGCGTCCTCGTCCGGCCGCTCCTCCCGCTGAAGCACCGGCTCGGACCGACGGCATCGCCGCTTCAGCCGTTCCGGGACCTGCGAGTGGAATTCCCGGACGTCCGGGGGTCGCTCCGCGTCCGGGACAGCCGAGCGCTCCTGGGCAAGGCTATCAGCCGCGTCCGGGGACTCCGGCTCCGCAACCACGTTCAGGTCGTCCATCCGGACCTCCCCGCTCGAACGGTCCCTTTCGTCCGCTTCCAAGCGGCACGGGTCCCGCGACTCCACCATCGCGTCCGTTCACTCCGCGCCCCGGTACGGCGTTACCCTCTCAAGGACCACCGCCGAGTTCAGGCGGAAATCCCAGCGGAGGAGGGCGTCCGGGTGATCGCAAGCGTGATCGTGACGACGCCGTTTCCAAGCGTGACCGCGAGAAGGAGATGCTCCTTGAAAAGGAGCGTCAACGTAAGAAACGCGCCGAGACGGCAGCGCAATCCGTGCGCGAGTCGATCGAGATCCCGGACCTCTTGACGGTTCAGGAGCTTGCCACGTCCATGATCATTCCCGCAGCGGATATCATTCGGGAACTCATCAAAATGGGCACGATGGCGACGATCAACCAAAACATTTCGAGCACGCAGGCTCAAGCGGTCGCCGGGAAATTCGGTATTAACGCGGTTATCAAGGAAGCCGGCGAGGAAGTCATCGTCGAACAAGAAGAGGATCAACCGGGAATGCTCAGCGAGCGCCCGCCGGTCGTGACGGTCCTCGGCCATGTCGATCACGGGAAAACATCGCTGCTTGACCGGATCCGTCGCGCTAATGTGGCGGCGGGTGAGGCCGGCGGCATTACCCAGCGTATTGGTGCCTACGTCGTCGAACACAATGACCGCAAGATCACCTTCATCGACACACCTGGTCACGAAGCGTTCACCGCAATGCGAGCACGCGGAGCGAAGGTTACCGACGTCGCGATTCTCGTGGTTGCGGCCGACGACGGTGTCATGCCGCAGACGGTCGAGGCCGTCTCGCACGTCCGCGCGGCCGGTGTTCCGATCGTCGTCGCGATGAATAAGATGGACAAACCTAGCGCTCAACCCGATCGCGTCAAGACGCAGCTCGCTGAACTTGGTTTGCAAGCGATTGAGTGGGGCGGCAAGACCGAGATCGTCCCGGTTTCGGCGAAAACAGGCGACGGTATCGATCAGCTGCTCGAGACCGTCTTGCTCGAAGCCGACCTTCGCGAACTTCGCGCCAACAAGAATCGGCGTGCGACCGGAGTGGTGATTGAATCTGCGCTCGACAAGGGGCGTGGCGCCGTTGCGACCGTGCTCGTTCAGAATGGAACCCTCCGGGTCGGCGATGTCGTCGTCGTCGGCGGAACCTTCGGGAAAGTTCGCGCACTCGTCGACGACCATGGACGCCAGGTGAAGAAAGCGACACCGTCGATTCCCGTTGAGGTCATGGGTCTTCAGGACACTCCGTCTGCCGGCGACACGATGATGGTCGTGACCGACGAGCGAGTTGCTCGTGAAGCGGCGGCCAAGCGAATCGTCAAGCGTCGCGATACGCGAATCGCCGCGAGCGGCGGTCAACGTGTCACGCTCGACACCTTCATGTCGATGCCGACCGAAGGACTGAAGAAAACGCTCAACCTCGTGCTGAAGGCCGACGGCCAAGGTGCGGTTGAAGCATTGCGTTCGCGGGTCGAGGGGCTCTCGAACGCCGAGGTCGAGATCCGGGTCATCTATGCCGGCGTTGGTGCGATCACGCCCAACGATGTCAATCTCGCAAGTGCCTCCAACGCGGTTTTGATTGCCTTCAACATTCGCCCCGACGAAACGGTCAAACGCTTGGCCGAGAACGAGCAAGTCGATCTGCGCTTCTATCAGGTTATCTACGAAGTCGAGGGCGATCTTCGCAAGGCCTTGGCCGGAATGCTCGCTCCGAAGTTCCGCGAGGTCGTGTCGGGGCGTGCTCAAATACGGGAGGTCTTCAAGGTCAGCAAAGTCGGAACGATTGCCGGTTGCTATGTGCAGAGCGGCAAGATCATGCGCGGAGCAAAGGTACGAGTCTTGCGTGATAGTGCCGTGGTCTTCGACGGCGAGCTCGAGTCGCTCCGCCGCTTCAAGGATGACGTTAAGGAGGTCAACGAAGGATACGAGTGTGGAATGCAGATTGCGCGTTTCGCTGACCTCAAAGAAAATGACATCATCGAGGCTTACGCCTCGGAACTCGTGGCTCCCGAGCCGGTTCCTGCGTAACACTCCTATGTCACAAGCCTCATGGCGTCAGTGCGGCGCCGCGTTCGGTGCGGGAGATTTTGCATGAAAGCTCAACGGATCGCGAAAATCGATCATGAAATTCAGCGAGAGTTGGGACGCCTGATCTCGACGGAACTCCAAGATCCACGCCTTGGATTTACGACGGTGACTCGCGTAGAGGTCGGAAATGATCTCCAGACGGCCAAAGTTTTCGTCTCTATCGTTGGTGATCGTCATGCTGCACGTCAAACGATGGATGCTTTGGAGTCAGCGAAGGGGTTCTTGCGAGGGGAGTTGGGGGCTGCCGTGAATTTGCGCCATACTCCGGAACTCGTCTTCGTGGAGGACCGATCGACCGAACGTGCCATTGCGCTCAATAAATCCCTTGCCAAGATGAGCACTCCAGTACCCGTGCCTGCGGCTGAAAAAACGGAAGAAGAGGATGATTAAGACTTCCCCACCCTCCGCAACAACCGCAGCGGTTGTCGCGGAACTGCGTCGCCGTCCGGCATTCGTGATGGTAAGTCATGTGAAGCCCGATGGCGATACCTTAGGCGCCGGCATAGCATTAGGTCTCGCATTACAAGCCATGGGTAAGCGCGTGCATTACTTTCAGCAGGATCCCGTGCCGCGCACGCTCCGCTTCCTCCCCGGTGCCGATCAGGTGACTCGCGCAGTCCCGTCGGACCTTCCGGCCCAGACGCTCTGGGTTTTTTGTGACATGAGTGACTCGTCGCGAGCCGGCGATTTCTTGCCCACGATCGCGCGCGAGAATATGCTCAACATCGATCATCATCTCGGGAATTCACGTTTCGCGGGGCTGAATTACATTCTCGAGACCGAGTGCTCGACAGGTGCTTGCGTGTTGCGTTTATTGGAAGCGATGAACACCTCCATCGATGCGCCGATCGCAACATGTCTCCTGACGACGATCATGACTGATACGGGTGCATTTATGCATAGCAATGCGGTCGCGAACGTTTTACGCATGTCCGCCGACATGATGGATCGCGGTGCCGACAAAGAGTTGATCATCAACGAAATCTTCGCCAATAAGCGTTTCGCAACCATTCGTCTTGTCGGCAGCGCAATGGCGAGTTCGCGTTTGGAAGACGGGGGCCGTTACTGTTGGTCCGTCGTCGATGAGGCGATGCTCGCCTCATGCGAGGCCGACGGCGAGGATACCGAAGAAATCGTTCAGCACCTACGTACGATAGAAGACGTCGAAGTCGCCGCACTTTTCAAAGATTATGACGGTGAAATCCGCGTCAGTTTGCGAAGCAACGGAAAAGTCAACGTTCAGGAAGCAGCCGCGCTCCTCGGTGGAGGCGGTCATTTCCGTGCCGCAGGATTATCCCATGCCGGTCCACTTCCCGCTACAATCGTCGCCGTCCACGACGCCCTCGTCCGCGTCGGTTTATAAGAAAAGTTCCGTGCCGACCCTCAGTCCACCACACGGCTTTTCTTAGCCGGCAACGTTGAGCGAGTACGCATGTTTGCTTTCGTCAATGTGTTCAAGCCGGTGGGTTTGACCTCGGTTCAGATCGGAGCGCGTTTACGTCGCATATACGGGGGACGCGAACGTCTCGCCGTCGGGCATTTTGGAACGCTCGATCCCGCAGCCGCCGGAGTTTTACCAATCGCGCTCGGTAAAGCAACGCGCTTATTACCGATGATCGAGGATCGTCGCAAATCGTACGCTTTCACGGTGATCTTTGGACGTTCGACGACGAGTGCCGATGCAACGGGTGAAACGCTGAGAACGGCGAGCATTTCCGTGGATCTCGCGCAGCGTTTGCCCGAGATTATTCCGCGCTTTTGCGGAATAATCGACCAATTTCCGCCGATGTACAGCGCCGTGCACCATCATGGGCGCAGACTCTATGAACTCGCACGCCGCGGCGAATCGGTCGAACGAAAATCGCGGAGGGCGACGATATTCAGTTTGCGACTACTCGGCCTTGAAGGAGCCGTTGCGCGGATGCGCGTCGTATGCAGCGAAGGAACGTACGTGCGGACTCTGTGTGAAGACCTCGGCGAGGCGCTTGGACTTCCGGCACACATGGGAGCCTTGGTGCGCGAGGCGGCGGGCCCATTCGTTCTTGAGGAAAGCCGAGTGCTCGCCGAGATCGAGGACGATCCCGCTGCGGCACTCATCCCACCCGAACACGTGCTTTCATTCCCTGAAGTGGTGCTTGATGCGCGAGGGGCGGCGGATTTTCGCTCCGGGCGCAACGTTGTGCTGCCGGATGTTTCCACGGCATCGCCGATCTTCGTCCGGGACTCGACACGGTCTCTGCTCGGGGTCGGTGAGATGCGGGGTGCGGATCTTACCCCGAGGCGAGTCTTCGTTTGATAGTTCACCACGAATTGCAGGCAAAAGGGGATCGGCCGATTATCCTATCGATTGGATTTTTCGACGGTCTGCATCGCGGTCATCGGGAGATTTTGCGTGCGCTCTTACGGAAACGCCGACCGGGATATCGCGCCTTGGTGCTGACGTTCGATCGCCATCCTCGTGCGTTTTTGCGTCCCGGAGAAGAGCCGCCGCTGATCACGACGCTTGAGGAGCGCGTCGACCTGCTCGCTCGCTGCG
Organism: Vulcanimicrobiaceae bacterium; assembly: GCA_035937855.1. Lineage (GTDB taxonomy): Bacteria > Vulcanimicrobiota > Vulcanimicrobiia > Vulcanimicrobiales > Vulcanimicrobiaceae > DASZHL01. Next base: position 3,100 of record DASZHL010000016.1, on the reverse strand, counting down.
ACGTCGACGAGCTCTATCTGCTACCGTTTGATGAGCGAATCGCCAGGCTTTCTTGGCGGGAGTTTCTCTCGTTGCTCATCGAGCGTTTCAATCTACGCGCACTCGTGGTTGGTGAAAACTTTCGCTTCGGCGCGGGGCGTACAGGAGACGTCGCTGCCGTGATCGGTTTTTTTTCTGAGCGTGGTATTGATGTTGAAGCGCTTGCGCCCGTTATCGAAGACGGAGAACGGATCTCGAGCACACGTATCCGAGAGGCACTTGCGGCGGGTGAGATTCCGTACGCGGATCGCCGCTTATGGATGCCCTACAGCATTCGCGGACGGGTCGTATTGGGTGAGGGGCGTGGTCATGAGCTCGGCTTTCCCACGGCAAACCTTGAGATCGGCACAGAGAAACTCTTGCCCAAAGACGGCGTGTATTCCGTTACCGCAAGACATGAAGGGCGAGATTATCCCGGTCTGGCTTCGATCGGAACCAAGCCGATGTTCGGAGGGCGGGAGCGCGTCGTCGAAGTCTGGCTGCGCGATTTTCGCGAGACGATTTACGGTGAGCAGGTAGCCGTCCGCAATCTCCGGTTTGTGCGGGAACAACGAACGTTCGCAAACGTTGGTGAACTTTCGTCTCAGATGCGTGAAGACGCCAAGCACGCGGCGTTCCCGGCTTTCGTCGAATGATTCCCTGGAAATCGATTTTTTTGATTCACGCGATCACCGCGGCACGTCGAACTTGCTGTGCTTGAGTCCTCGGGAGTTTGCCGGCACAATCAATGGCCTTTCGGCATTTCGCATGGAAGGAGATCAGCAAAGGGAGCGGTTCTTGTCCGAAGACATCTTCAGGGATAGGGAGCGGAATGTCATCCGTCGCGATTGTGAAAACATCCTGATTGAGATTCGCAATGAATTCGAAAAATTCGCGTTTGCAAGGAATCCGTTGTGTACGCTGGTACGCTCTCGACGATGAGAAGAGTTCGCGGAGCCTTCGATCGACGCATTTTAAATGGAAGTCGACTTCGTCGTGAATAGCGATGTTGCGTTGGACTTGCTCATCGAGTTTCGGCGAGAGATGTTTCAAGAGCATCGTGATGCGCTGCTCCAGGAATTCTTCCAAGCCGACGCGTTCTCGTTCGAAATGCGCGCTGAGAACGGGAATGCGTTGGAACGTATTGCGCCAATATTCCAACATTGAAAGGTGGTTTGTTTCTCTTTCCGTTACCCAATGCTCGCAGAGATAGGAGCCCGCATTCTTGCACAAAAGTGTCAGGTCGATCGCCAGCGGGGGATTCTCGTCGATCGTCTGCTTGAGGTTCATGAATCCCTTAAGTGATTCATAGAGATTCTCGTATTGACAGCGAGCCTTTTCCACAAGTCTTGCGCAGAGGTGCAGGCGGCAGATTCGAACGAGTGTCTTGTGCGTGGGGTCGGCTTCTATATCCATTCCCTCGTGAAGACCTCGCACGAAGTGCGAGAAGCGGATTTGCGCATCATTCGTTGTCGGAAAGTCGCCGTGGAAAGGAATTTCGGGGTGCTTGTTCGAGAGGAGGTCAAGCGAAGTAAGGAGTTTCGTACACGTCATCTGGTCCAAGGTTAAGGAGACGACGCGCTCGTTGAGGGTTTCGGGTCTTTGTCGCTGGAGATTTTGAAGGCGGCGCTCAATGCGGGAACGTTCCTGCTCACACAATTTGTCATATTCGTAGATGTATTTTATTCGGTGGGGACGGTCGTCGTTTTGGTAGGGTTCTTGCGCTCGACAATCCGCCGTTTCGCCTTCAGGAAGCTGCATTTGAATTGTTTGTTTGCGAGTATTGAGGGCTTGGTTGATGCCCTTAAGTTCCTGGGAAAGTTCCGCGATCGCCAAGAGCCGAGTCGTCTTTTCTTTGCTTTGTATCTTAGGAAAAGGTTCGGGCATCTCTTGTCCTATCCGAGAATTGTCGTAATCCGAGGGCCGGAACGAGCGACGATTTTCTTGTCAAAATTGTCTCTTCCTAGGAGCCTGTCGGACTCCTAAGCCGGGAGCACGATAATGCTGTCGTTTCTCAGTTCGATGCGGGCTGTTGTTCCGTCGGCGATCTCGCCGCGCAACATCGCGGCGGAAAGCGGAGTTGTGATTAGGCGCGAGATTGTTCGCGAGACGTAGCGTGCTCCGCTGCCTGCTTCCAGCGAGGTTTCTGCGAGAGAGCGACGAGCTTCATCGGACAAAAGGAGTCGGACCCGGCGTTCGCCCAGGCGCTTGCGGACCTCGCCGACTTGGAGTTCGACGATGTGCTCGATCTCACGGAGGCCAAGCGGCTGGAAGTGGACGATTTCGTCGAGTCGATCCAGCAATTCGGTCCGAAATCCAAGCAGCGCATTGTCGTCGTCGTCGTTGGCGGTGAGGATGACGATGGCATGGCGGAAGTCAACGGTTCGCCCCTTCGCATCGGTCAAACGACCCTCATCTAGGACGTGCAGCAAGATCGAGGCAATGTCAGGATGAGCTTTCTCGAATTCGTCGAGCAGGATGACGCAGTACGGCCTACGGCGTACTTGCTCCGTCAGGTGTCCCGCTTCATCGTGACCAGCGTAACCTGGGGGTGCGCCAAGTAAGCGCGAGACCGTGTTCGCTTCGGTGTATTCGCTGAGATCGAGCCGAACCAGCGCTTGATCCGTACCGAAAAGCACGCGACTGAGCGTTCGCGCCAACTCCGTCTTTCCGACGCCGCCGGGTCCGACGAAGAGAAAACTCCCCACGGGCCTGCGAGGATCCTTGAGTCCGGCGCGGCCGCGTCGAATCGCTTCCGCAACACGGGTCACGGCGGGTATTTGACCGATGACGTGATGGGCGAGTTCGGTCTCCAACGAGAGGAGATCGCGCGATTGCTCATCGGTAAGTCGCCCTTGCGGTACGCCGCTCCACGACGAGACGATCGCGGCGATATCAGCCGGGCCGACTAGCCCTTCGTTGCCGGCTGAACGCAGAGCGACGCCGGCGGCGGCTTCGTCCATCGCGTCGATCGCCTTGTCCGGCAGGAAGCGATCCACGATGTAGCGCGCCGTCAGAGCGGCGGCGGCATCAAGGGCGGCGTCCTCGATACGGACGTGATGATGTCGTTGGTACGACGGGC
>DASZHL010000015.1:0-4437 GCA_035937855.1 Vulcanimicrobiaceae bacterium | reverse complement strand
GTGAGCCGCGTAGCGACGAAGCATACGGCAAGAAGCAGCCCGCTCTACAGGCCGATGTGGGTTAGGTCTTCTATGAAGTGTTGGGTGTTTGGGGCGTTCCACCAGATGGTTAGCGTCGCTTCAAGCTCCGGCCAGCGATGCAGAGCTTGGACGAGTCCTCGAATCGCGTGCGCCGACGGCCGATCTTTCGACATTTCGGCGTGGAGTGCGTCGAGTTCCGCGTGCGCTTCGTGATTCTCGGGGAGCTTACTGCGCAGGGTATCGAGCGGCGGGATCGATTGTTCTTCTTTGCTCATGTTTTTTCGCTGTTAGCCGTTCACGCTGAGTGACCCTCGTCGCACGCCGATGGTGCGGCTCCAAAAATCGAGGGTTTTACTCCATGCCAGGTTGGCGAGATCGGCCTGATAGTTCCCCAGGCCGCGCGGCGGGGGAGTCGGATTGCTGAAGGCGTGTTTGGCGTCGTAGCGCAGAAGTTCGACCGGAAGGCCCGCAGCCTTCATTTTCCGCTCAATCTCCTCGTATCCGGCGATCGGGAAGAACGCATCGTGGGTTGCGGCATGGCAAAGCAAGGGAATTCGAATTGTTGCGGGATCGCCGGCGTCGGCGGGGGGGTATCCGTAGAACGAGACGGCGGCGTCGATCTCAGTGACGTGCATCGCCGCGAGGATTGCCAGCGCTCCTCCCATGCAATACCCTGTGACGCCGACGCGGCCTCCCTTGCGGCGGAGGTGGAGTGCCGATCCGCGGACGTCTTGCGAGGCGGCATCCGCGAAGTCGAGGCCGCTCATGAGGTGCTTGGCCTCCGTGCCGTCGGCGGCGACCCTCCCTCGGAAGAGATCCGGCACGAGGGTGCGGTAGCCGTGCTCGGCGTAGCGCTCAGCGATTCCCTTGATCTGCTCGTTGACGCCCCACCACTCTTCGATGAGGACGATCCCCGGAGCTGCGTCGGGGTGCTCGGGAAGGGCGAGATACCCAGGGGCACTCGCTCCGTCGGGGCGGGGAAATTCGATCATCTGTCCCATGGGGGTAGCTCCGCGTCCGTGAGGCGCTAGCCCTGCCACGGGTCTCTTCGAAAGCCGAATTTGCGAGGAGACCCCGTTTGATTTGACATGAGTCACCTTCGTCGCGTAAAATGCGAAGGTTGTCGCCGTCCAGGCGGCCTTTCGCATTCTTCTTCAAAAGTAGAGTCCATGCGCACGTTCCAGCAGAAAACGGCTGAAGTCTCCCATGAATGGTATGTCGTCGATGCCGCCGGGCTCCGTCTCGGTATACTCGCCGTCCGTATCGCACGGGTACTCTCCGGAAAATATAAGCCCACGTGGACCCCGCATATCGATGACGGCGATCATGTCGTCGTGCTCAATGCCGATAAGATCGAACTCAGCGGGAAGAAATGGACTCAAAAGGTCTATCATCGTCATAGCGGCTTTCCCGGTGGGCTCAGTACGGAGACCGCTCAAGATGTGCGGGACAAGCACCCTGAGCGTTTGATCGAACGTGCCGTGCGCGGAATGCTGCCGCCCAATCGCACGCGGGATGTGCAGTTGCGGCGCTTAAAGGTCTACGTTGGTACGGAGCATCCACACGAGGCGCAAGCGCCAAAGGCTTTGGTCTAGGGAGAAGTCATGAGTGAGAAATTTGCCGGAACCGGTCGAAGGAAGCGTGCGGTTGCTCGCGTGCAGATGGTAGAGGGTTCAGGACGAGTTGACGTCAATAAGAAACCCCTCGACGAGTACTTTACGCGTCCGAGCTTGCGGCAGATCGTTTTGCAGGCGTTCAATGCGACGGAGACCCTCGGCCGATTCGATGTTCGCGTTAAGGCCGAAGGCGGCGGAATCGCCGGTCAAGCCGGTGCCGTGCGCCACGGCATCGCTCGTGCGCTTGTCTTAATGGACGAATCCTTGCGCCCGGCCTTGCGTCGCAATGGCTTGCTGACGCGTGATCCGCGTGAGAAAGAATCGAAGAAATACGGACGTAAGCGCGCACGTAAGCGCTTCCAGTTCTCGAAGCGCTAAGGTCTAGGGCGTCAGGAATAGAAACAGCTCGCAGTCCGCTGGTGCGCGGTTTGCGAGTTGTTAGTCTTCGACCCCGTTGTTAGTCTTCGACCCCATTGTTTAAGCTGATTCTTCGAACTTTCGCGTTCGCGCAAGCTGGGTTTCATGAGCTTGCTCGAGCGCAAATTGGGTCGTTCGGTCGAGAATCAGAACCACCGCGCCGATGCCTTCGGCTAACTGGAGGGACGAGAATCGGAGTTCGAGCGTCCGTGAGCCGTTGTGTCGGTGAATGCCCTGGACTTCAGCCCGAAGTTGCACGGCGCCGTTGGACAAGAAGGTATAGAGCAGTTCCGGAAAGTCCGGCATCAGGGTCGTCAGCGAAGTTGCTTCGGAACCAATGAAACGATAGGCCTCCACGCCGAACATTTCTTCAGCCGCTAAGTTGAGGGTCGAAATTCGTCCGCCGCCATCGAGGGCGATCACTCCGCCGGCCAATCCATTGAGAATAAGCATTTCGTGCGTGAATGTACTTCGAATCGTCGTCACAACCCAATCTCCTGTGAAACGTCCTGAGTAAGCGTCCCATTCCCCCAGTCCGCAACCACGCCGCGTTCAAACGTCTGCGGCTTTGTGGTGTCGCGTCGCCCCAAAGATCCGCATCTCGTGAAGCCGGGATGGAGGGAAGTGTTCTCTGATGAAATCATCGGCATATAGATGAGATCATCATGGCTGCGGGGGCTCGGAGTGATCTACGTCAAGTTATCGCACAAGGTCGTCCTGTCGGTCGTCCACCCCAGGGGTTTCGTACGTTGGTATTCCGAGTTTCGGTTGAGCGGGTGGAATTGTGGCCTCGGGAGGCGGGGCAGGGGTGATGCGAGCCAAGTCTTCGGCCGCGGTGTCGATGAAGAGCGGCTGCATCGTGAGGACCTCATCGGTGGTTTCGTCTTGGGCCGTGAGGTGGCAAAGTGCCTGATTACGATTCATGGCAAGCAGTGTTTCGGTATCACTCTTGGAGATTGTATCGCGATGCGCGCGTCCTAAGAGTTCCAATGTTGCTTCATCATCGGTTTTGAAGAAGATCTTATGGGTGAAGTTTTGCAGCGCCGCGTCGACTTGGTTGCGGGGCAGCACGGAATACAGCGAGGAGACGCCTTGCGTTGAGCCGAGCACCATACAGCCCGCAGAACGGATGGTTCCTAGCGACTGCACGTCCGATTCTGAGATACACAGCTGGTACTCATCGACTCCGAAAACAACGGGGCGAGCTTGATTCAGAAGCGGATTTGTTCTCCGGTTCTCGACGGCCGTAAAAAAACGGCGCTTCGCCAAGGTGTAGATAGCTTGCGCGGCGCGTTCATAACGTGAGCGCGGGACATGAAGGATGATGACTTTTCCGGCGAAGACCGCGTCGATCGAGACGAGGTTTCTCTTGCGGGCGAAGGTTTTCGCGATCTGTACGTCTTGAAGCGGTTCGAGGAGTTGTGAGACTGCGAATTGGATCGCCTGTCGCGTCTCAGGCGTGAAGTTTTTATAGCGTTTCTCTTCGTAGGCCATCGCTTCGCGGATTGTCCAGGCCTCATCACTTTCAAAAGGTAATTGTCGAAGTTTCTCGTTGACGTAGATGCGAGTATCCGAGGCGAAAGACTCGTCGAAAATATACGAGGTTAAGGCCTCGAAGGTGTAGTACTGCGGCCCTGCGGCTTCGAGTATGCGTAGCGCGTTCTTGCAGCGGGTGACGGCGGCGTCGACCCAGTGTTTTGAGTCCTCATTGACGCGTCCGAATGCGTCGCGTAAGAACATGGAATCAACGTCTGGGTTTCCGGTTAAGAGGTCCAGGCCCGTGGAGCTTCCAGGCGTGATGATTAGGAACTCACGTCCCGCACGCGTGGCGATCTCGGCTGCTTCGCAAGCGGCCTCGGTTTTCGCGGCAATGATGAACCCCCCCGCGTCGAGGCGTCCGAGGATTTGCAAGAGCATGGGGTTGAAGGCGCGCGTCGTCTTCCCCGAGCCGGAGTTCCCGAAGATCATCGTATGGCGACAGAGGTCTTCTAACGTTAAGGCGACGTATCGCTCGGGGTTTCCAAGCACGACCGTACGCGGCGGCAGCCTTGGACGATCGGTCAAAGCAGAACCGGAGCTTGGAGCGGTCTCTAGCTGCTCAGGCATACGTCCTCGCGGTGAAACAGATGGTCGGGGAACGCCCGTAGCCTTTCCATCGGCTCACCAAGGTCCTTTCTGAAGCCTTGGAGGTGGTCCTAGACGCGGTTAAGGGGGTCAGCCGCCGTTCCAGCGGTTCGCCAACTTTCGAGTAAATTCCGGAGTTGCTTCAGTTGTCGTCCGGCGGCAGCTGAAACGACAGTCCTTTGAGGGAAGATGAGCTCGAATTCATTTACGTCCCCCATGTATCGCTCTGAGCATGGAAAGCTCGTTGCTTTTTCCGAAT
>DASZHL010000014.1:0-96151 GCA_035937855.1 Vulcanimicrobiaceae bacterium | reverse complement strand
CCCAAAAAGAGGAGAGGAGATCCGCATGCCGCAGAACTTGCTCACGCAAGAAAATCCGTCTGCCTGCGTCGCGGAACTTCGAGTGCTCGTCAAAAGCCATGCCATTTTCGGGACTCGGAGCGGGAAAGTCGAGCGCCCCACACAAGGTTGGTATAACCGCCTCTCCGAAGTCGTGAAGGCGTTTCGAGAGCTCGAAGACCTCCAGCAGTGCCTCTACGACTTATCTCCACAAGGCTTGGAGCTCTTCTTTTCCAACGTCCTGGCAAAGTTCTCAACATGACGCCCACACCATCCAAAGCGCTTAACCTTCAGGTGTCCCAATGTCCGACCGCATAGAGCACTCCGCGAAAAAGCCGGGACAGGGTCTTCGGATCACGACCCTCATCTCCGAATTACTCCAGGTAGCCTATCTTCACATGGCGCCAAGTATAGACCGCGACCGCAACACTCCTAGCACGGGTACGCGGAGTCGTTGAGGCGTGATCTCATCGCCGACGTGATTCCGTTCGATCGATGTGACGCGTCGTGAACTCTTCACGAATCCAGCGCCGCGACTCTGCCACATGCGGACGTTCTCCTTCCGCCACGTTGTGAGAGGATCGAGATGCAAAGGACGCTTCGCTTGTGGTGCACTGCTCATCGCGCCGTCCTATCCAATGCGTTGCGACGGCTTACCACAGGGATACGCATGGGTCAAGATAGTCGCCGTCAAGCAACTCATAGTCCGCATACATCGCACGACCGCCGGGAACCCGTAGCCATCCAAAGTGCGTCCGGAACGTGTGATAGGCGGGCGAATCGATGAGTGGAAACCGATCAAAAATATCTCGCCAGTCGGCGAAGAGCTCGAAGGTTTCCGACGTTGGGAAGATCCCGAAATCCCAGGCTCCGCAGATCCGTGCGAGATATTCGGCACGGTCGAAGTCGGTCTTGAACTCACGCGGAAGCTCATCCAAATCCGGATAGACGGTCAAATCCATCAGCGCCACTCCTTCGTCCAGCGCATCCATTGTATGCCGGTCGCCGCAATCTTGCTTTCCTCGACCGGCATTTTTCGGTTCGTTTACCACCTTCCACCAACTCTCATGGGAACCGGCGCTTACGTCGATGCCTTGAAATCGTAACGGACGCCGTCGAGGACGATCGTGAGGGAACGGCCCTCGGTTGACGGAGCAACATGTCCGACGATGCGCGCTTCGACACCGAAACTCTTGGCGATCTCGATGATTCCGGAACTTGCCGACGATTCACAGACGATCTCCATCAATGTTCCCATATTGAACGTACGCAGCATCTCGCTTGGGCTCAAGCGCGTCACCTCACGCACGAACTGGAAGATGGGCGGAACGTCGATCACGTCGGTCTTCTCGTAATGAACGTCGGTGCCGAAATTCAAGCATTTCGTTTGACCGCCGCCGGTGTTGTGGAAGATCCCGGAAATCCGTGAGCGATACTTCGCGAAGACCGGGAGCAAGATCGGCGCGAAGGTTCGCGTCGGTGAAAGCAAGGCGTCGCCCAAACTCAGCGCGGTCCCCGGAAGCGGATCGTCGATATCATAGGCTCCCGTGTACGCGAGGTCCGAGATTTCCGGAGCATAGGTCTCCGGAAATTTTTCATGATACCGCGTCGAGAGTAACTCGTGACGAACTGCCGTGAAGCCGTTTGCGGCGATTCCCGAATTATAGGAATCCTCATACGCCGCTTGACCGTACGACGCCAGGCCAATGATCACGTGCCCTGGGCGAATGCTTTGACAATTGATGAATTCATCGCGCCGCATTCTCGCGACGAGCGTCGCATCGACGACGAGCGTACGCACGATGTCACCGAGATCCGCCGTCTCGCCGCCGCAGGCCTGAATATCGACGCCGAAAGTGCGCAGACGAGCACTGAGCGCTTCGTATCCGTTGATAATCTCGCGCAGGACGTGTCGATCGATCAGACGCGCATTCCGTCCGATCGTATTCGAGAACAAGTAGGGTCCCGTCGCACCGACGCACAGAATGTCGTCAAGATTCATCACCAAGGCGTCTTGCGCGATACCTCGAAAGATGGCGGGATCTTCATGCTTGCGGTAATGGACGTACGCGAGCGCGCTTTTCGTCCCCGCACCGTCGGCATGAAGGACGACGCAATGCTCCGGTGAGCCCGTGAAGACATCCGGGACCGCTTTGCAAAACGCACCCGGAAACAAGCCTCGATCAGAGCCGGCAATCGCGGCCTTCACGTCGGGCTTATCTGGTGAGACACCTCTGGCTTCATATCGCACGGGCTGTTACTCGTATTCCTCAGCGTAGTCGGGGGATCACTCCTGTCCCATCCGTCCATTCAATTCCGTGTTCGATGATAAATTCTTCTTTACATGCCCCCTCATTGGGCACTCCAGAAGGGGCGAAAGTGACGGAGCCGGCCTTGGAGGCCAATCACGGCCAAGAAGGCCCGAACCGTCCGCGGCGCTCCTTCCTTTCGTCGGCATCACCTCGGGCATGGCCCTGACGCTCCCAAGAGCAACTGTTCGGATCCAGAAACCTCGTCGTACCTTCCAGGAAATTCGCCCTGTTCTGAACAAGCCAGGAAGGCTACTCAGCAGCAAGACGCTGCCACGATATCCCTTCGCCTCTTGAATGGGATGGGTTTCGTGATGCGAGCGTGCCTTCTCAGGCGGCGATTCACGCCGACTGATTTTTGGAGATTCAAACGCAATGCCACCGACCCCGCCACCGATAAGTAACCCAAATGATTACTACGCATTGAACCTGCCGACGACTTCCATCACGGGATCTCCGGCCAAAAGCACAGATCGCATGACGCGACAACAGAACCCTTTGGACCAGATCCACTCTCTGACGGATAATGTCCGTAAAGCGATGGGCGGATTCCCAGATACCGCAAAGGTGATCCTCGTCCTCGCCGTAGACAGAGCGTCTCATTCGGACCCCATGGAGTTCAAGTGGAAAACCAGAGTTGTCTCATTCACTGATCGCGATCACCTCAACGCCGGTTTCGAAAATGCTGCCGCAGGGCTCTTGCACTCTTTCGGAAACCACGGACAGTTCAATTCAGATAAACCCGTCCGTTTCGGTTGCATCATTGATTACATCGACCAGAACCCGGATGGGAGAAGGCTCCCAAGCCCGGACGGGAACGTGCACGATTACGTGTACGTCAGTAGTTCAGAAACGCCCACGCGCCTCGATCAGGCCGTAGCGTATATGACCATCGCTAAGAGAGCCTTAGGACCAGATGACCTCCGCGCGTTGGCGAAAAAGGGAGACCGTTCGTCCGTCACGATGCGACATTGATGAAAGAGCAGCGCCCGTCCTGAATCGCAAATGGGCGGCGCTAGCCACCCATTCCTTGCTCAATTTTGGGCAAGTCGCGCTCGCCCTGCGAGACCGAACGATGCAGCACGATGCGCATAGACGCGACACGCGTTGGATCGTTGCGCGTCGAAGCCATGAGGCGAGCCCACGGGCGTGCCCACCCATGTCGGCGACTCACTGGTCAAGGCGCGACGTGGCAGGGGTGTCCGTCCGGGCTTTTCCCCTCCGTTCTCAAGCCCAACTCTACCGACCGATAGGAGATAGGAACAGCCGGTTATACGAGGAAGGCTCTTTCCTCAAATGGCTTTAGAGAAAAGGATCGTCTGCCTAGCGAATTCCTGGAAGAATGCTGGTCGGTGCATTGCCGGCAAAGAAGTCTTGGAAAGTACGTATGGCAGGTGGGTACGTCCCGTAAGCAATCGACCATCCGCGGAGATATCCGAGGAGGAGCGGAACTTTGCGGACGGCGCGTCACCAGAAGTCATGGACGTTATCAGCATCCCGATTATTAGCGCTGCGCCCTTTCTCTACCAGTCTGAGAATTATGTGATCGACAGCCACCTTTACTGGAAAAGACTAAGGACGATCCGCTGGGATGACTTGAAATACCTCATTGATGAGCCGGACTCAATTTGGTCAAGCGGCAGTTCCAGGCCGAGTGACCGCGTTCCGGCCGAGCTTGCGTCCAATTTTATAACATCCCTCATGTTCATCGAGGTCAAAGAGTTAACAGTACTGGTGCGACCAAATGATTATTTTAAGAGAAAAGTCCGAGCGAAGTTCCGATATAAGGGCAAAGATTATAACCTCGCCGTTACGGATCCGCGAGCAACAACCTTTTTTTTATTAAAACCGGACGGGGAATATCCTCTGGTAGGCGCATACCTCTGCATTAGCCTTGGTGCGGAGTGGGGAGGGGCCTGCTATAAGCTCGTAGCTACAATCTTCAGCAGAGAGTTCTATCAAACGTAGCCATGCGTAAACGTGTTTTTACGATTGGCCATTCGACTCATCCTTTGGAAATCTTCATTGATCTGCTAATGAAGCACGGAATAACAGTAATTTGCGATGTGCGGTCCGCACCGCATAGCCGATTAAATCCACAGTACAATCAGGAAAACCTCAAGTTGTCTCTTAACGAACATGGCATCACCTATGTGTTCCTTGGAAAGGAACTTGGGGCTCGTAGTGACGATCCAAACTGTTACGAACACGGAAAGATTCAGTATGAACGTCTTGCTCACACTGAATCATTTCGCGCCGGTCTTGAACGAGTCAAAAAAGGAACCAAAAAATATTCGGTCGCGTTAATGTGTGCCGAGAAGGAACCTTTGGAATGTCACCGCGCCGTTCTTGTCGCCAGACACCTCGAAATGCTTGACTTCGAGATTCAACATATCCATAGTGATGGGAGCCTCGAAAGTCAGTTGGAACTTGTGCAGCGATTGCTGCACCTACTGAACCTCCCTGAAAATAGTATGTTCCGTTCCCGAGAGGAAATCGTAGCAGATGCCTATCGCATTCAAGGGGAGCGCATAGCATACACACCAAGCAAAGCTCCTCATAAGAAGGCAAACCCCGCAAGTGGTCTATTTCCATGAAAATATACACTATCGGTTTCACAAAAAAATCGGCAGAGGTGTTTTTCTCCAGACTGAAAGACGCCGGGGTTAAACGTTTAATTGACATTCGCCTCAATAACACTTCGCAGCTAGCTGCGTTTACAAAGCGGGATGACCTTCGTTACTTCGCCAAGACGATTTGTAATATCGATTACGTGCATGTGCCGGACCTTTGCCCTACACAGAATATCCTTGATGCATACAAAAAGCAAAAGGGCGATTGGGGAATATACGAACGCCATTTCCTGGAACTCATGCGAAGACGACGGATTGAGGAAACAATCCCTTGCGAAATACTAAGTGAAGCCTGTTTGCTTTGTAGTGAAGAAAGCCCGCACCATTGCCATCGTCGTCTTGTCGCAGAGTACCTGCAAGAAAAATGGGGTAACGTCGAAATTAAGCATATTCTCTGAATCCATGATTTTGAATGGGACTCCAACAGCGATCAGTTCGTAATCTCTCCTTTCAGTGGGTTCGTTAGTCCATTCCATGTCGCACGAGCCTTGTCGGAAACCTGTTAGGCTAAACGAAAGCGATTTCGGACGCGTTCAAGTAATCCGTCGCGGACGAGGTCTTCGACGACCGCGGCCAACTCCGCGCGCGTTCGATCTGGGCCCGGAAGCTCCGCGTGCAAATCCTCAAGCGTCAGCGTTTCAGGATGTTCCAACTCGCGCAAACGATCGACGATTCGGCCACGCAAGTATCGTCGCGTTCGTTCGAAGGGTAAGGTCGATTGCGGACCGCGCACCGGCGAATGACGACGCGCGTGCTGCTCGAGCACGGCAGCGTCGATTGGAGCGGCCGCACAATTTTCGCGGAGCGGACACACCAAGCATTTCGGCGCGCGTGCAGTGCAGATCGTCGAGCCAAGATCCATCAACGCGGAATTCCACGCGAAGGCCCGCCCTCGTGGAAGCATCTCGATTGCGGCGGTATCGATTTCCTGCGCGCTTAGCTTCGGCGGCCACTCGATTCCGGCGACGACGCGGTGTACGATGCGCCGAACGTTCGTATCGACGGCCACCTCGTCATCCTCAAAAGCAAACGCCCGAATCGCACGCAGCGTGTAGGGACCCACTCCGGGCAAACCTGAAAGATTCTCGACCTTACGCGGTAATTCACCACCAAAATTCGTAACGACCTCCTGAGCCGACGCGTGCAAACGAATCGCACGCGAATTGTAGCCCAGACCCTGCCACGCACGCACGACATCGGCACGCGATGCATTCGCCAATGCCGCGAAATCAGGCCAGCGCTTCACGAATGCGTTGAAAAGAGGAAGTACCCGATCGACTTGCGTTTGCTGCAGCATGAATTCGCTGACAAGCACCCGGTACGGCGTATGATCGACGCGCCAGGGCAAGGTATGACGGCCAAAACGTTCATACCACGCCAAGAGCGCGCGACGAAGAGCAGGCGTTTTCTTCACGACGTGAGTAATTCACCGATGCGACGAAGACCCTCAACCAATTGCTCATGCGTTACGGGCGAGATTGAAAGACGAAAGTTGTGATCTCCTCCCGCAGCCGCAAAGAACGGTTCCCCGAAGAGGAACGAGACGCCGCGCCGTTCGGCGCGTTCGAGGATGCTCCGCGCCCGCATCTCGCGCGGCGCCGTGACCCAGAAATAAAAACCGCCGAGACCATTGGCCACCCGAACGGTTTTGGGCCAGTATTCATCGATCGTCTCGCGAGCGATGCGTCGCCGCGCCGCTAATTCCGCGCGCAGCGCGACCACATGCCCGTCATAGGCGCGATTGAGAAAATCATGAACGCCGGTCTGCACGTAGAGACTCGTCGCCATGTCCTGTGATTGTTTACGAAGCAACAGACGCTCGTAAATCATGCGAGGCGCGCTGAGCCATCCCAGCCGCAACGAAGGTGCGATCGTCTTAGAAAACGTCGAGAGATACACCACGATCTCCGATGAGCGTGAGGCGAGCGGAAGAAGCTCCGACTCCGTCAAGACTCCGTACGGATCATCCTCGATGATCGGAACGTGCGCACGCGATGCCAGTGTCACCAGACGCTCACGGCGATCCGCGTTCATCATGACGCCGGTCGGATTATGGAAAGACGGCATAGTGTAAATGAAGCGCGGCCGTCGTGTTCGCAAGATCTCCTCGACATGATCGACACGCAATCCGTCGTCGTCGACCGCGACGGGGATGGCCCGCAATCCGGCGATCTGAAAAATCTGGAGAGCACCGGGATAACTCGGCTGCTCGACGATAATCTCGTCACCCGCCTCCGCCAAGCTTTGCGCGACCAAGGTAAGGCCCTGCGTCGAACCCGTTAGGATCAGAATCTCACGGGGACCGACGCGGCATCCGCGTGCGCGCATTCGTTCGGCAATCGCCTCGCGGAGCGGAGGATGCCCTTCCGAGTTGCCGTACGAAAGCACATACCGCGGATCACCGGCGACGCGCTCAAACGAGGTAGCCAGTTCCGGCAAGGGCGACGGTTCGAGCGGCGGCACGCCCTGCACGAACGAGATCGACGCGCCGTGCTCGGCCGATGCGAGTTCGCCCAGGACAGCCGGAAATGCTCCGACTTGCCACGACGGCAGCGTGACCCACCACGGAACGCTCCCAGTGCGCACGACCTTCGACACATCGTCTCGAAGCGCGACGCGTGATCCTGAGCCAACCTTTTGCTCGATCAAACCGTCGGCCGCGAGATCGCGATACGCATGGACGACCGTGCTTCGATTGACGCCGAGGCGCTCAGCCAAGCCTCTCTCCGGGGGCAAGCGCGTCCCTTCCGGAAGCGCACCGCTGAGGATCGCCTCGCGCATCTCCTCGTAGATTTGCTGGTAGATCGGAACGATCGAATCGCGGTCAATACGGGTCGCGACAGGCGACCACCCGGTCTGGCCCATGATGCGGGGGCCTTTCCGGCAACTTGGTCGGTTCCTTCCTCTCGTCTCCCGCAAACATGGGTTCTTCGTCCGGACGATTCTTTCTCGACCGACGGGCGCCGCCGCAGGGCTTGCCGAAACGCCTCTTGCACGAACTTCCACGACCACCCCTTTATGAGGAGAACCCCCTTGGCAGACCAACATGTCGACGCGATCGTTATCGGAGCAGGACCCGGCGGCTACCACGCGGCGATCCGCCTCGGCCAACTCGGCAAGAGCGTCGTTTGCGTGGATCGCGACGAAGTCGGAGGCGTCTGCCTGAACTGGGGCTGCATCCCAACGAAAGCATTGCTGCATGTCGGCGAAGTGACCCGTCACATCCGCGAAGCCGGGAAACTCGGTATCAAGGTCGCTGCTCCGGAGATCGACCGCGAAGGCGTCACGAAATTCACGGACGACGTCGTCAAAGCCAATGTCGGCGGCGTGAATCAGCTCTTCAAGGCGAACAACGTTCAATTCGTCTACGGCGAGGCTTCCTTTGCCGGGAAAGATCGCATCTCGCTCAAAAAACGCGATGGTTCGACCCAAACGTATTCCGCGGGAGCCATCGTGATCGCTACCGGCAGCGCGCCGGTCGATGTGAAAGTCTGGCCGCGCGACAGCGAATTCATCATCAATTCCGACGACGCCGTGCGTTTGAAGAAAATCCCCAAGACGATGCTCATCGTCGGCGGCGGCGTCATCGGCCTTGAGTTCGCAACCGTCTACACGCGTATGGGTACGAAGGTACTCGTCATCGAGGCGCTGCCGCAGATCCTGACCGGGACCGATCTTGAGATATCGAAAGCGCTCGGGCGAATCCTCAAAAAGCAAGGCGTCGAGATCGCTCTTTCGACCACGGTGAAGTCGATCGAAAAAGTCGGCAAGGGCATCAAGGCGACATTCAACGGCGAGTTCACGGGCGGCAAAGACGAGACGCGCGAGTTCGAGATGGTGCTGGTCGCGGTCGGGCGACGTCCGGTCACCGACGGCCTCAACCTTGCGGCTGCGGGCCTGAAGACCGACGATAAGGGATTCCTCGCCGTTGACGCGCAGCGCCGGACCAGCATTCCGACGATCTTCGCGATCGGCGACGTAGCCGGCGGCCCACTGTTGGCTCACAAAGCCATGAAAGAAGGCGTCGTCGCGGCCGAAGCGATCGCCGGAGATAAATCCGCAGCATACGATCCCATCGCGGTGCCAAACTGCGTGTACACGGATCCGGAGGTCGCTACGGTCGGTCTTTCCGAGGAAGAGGCCAAAGCCAAGGGCTACGAGTTACGCATCGGAAAATTCCCCTTAGCCGCGAGCGGACGGGCGCGCACGATGAACGAGACCGACGGGCTGATCAAACTCATCGGCGATGCAAAAACCGATCTCCTTCTCGGCATGCACATCGTCGGACCCCAAGCCGAATCGCTGATCGGCGAAGGTGTGATCGCGCTTGAGATGGGTGCGACGCTTGAGGACATCGGGCTCTCGATCCACCCCCATCCGACGCTGACCGAAGGCATTATGGACGCCGCCGAAGCCTCACACAACAAGGCGATCCACGTCATCAACCCCAAACCCAAGCCCGCCCCCGCACCGGCAACGGTGGGAGCACGATAACACAAGTTCGGCTGCTTGATCTCGGACGACACGAATACGGCGAAGTTCTCGCTCTTCAACGTGCAATTCATGATCGAGTCGCCGATGGTGATGAATCGGAAACGTGGATCGTCGTCGAACACGATCCGGTCATCACCCTCGGGAGGAACGCAAAGCGCGCGAATCTTCTTCTTTCGCCCGAGTCCTTAGCCGAACGTGGTGTGGGTTGCTTTGAAATCGAACGGGGCGGCGACGTCACGTATCACGGCCCCGGCCAAGTCGTCGTCTATCCGATTCGACGCCTGCCGCGTTTTCGGGAAGTCGTACCGCTTGTTTCCGCACTCGAACGTTCGGTCATCGCTGCATTGGCGAGTTTGGGGATCACCGCACATTCCCGACCCGAACACCGCGGCGTCTACGTGGGAAACAACGCCATTTGCGCGATCGGCTTGGCGATCCGACGCATGGTTTCGCTCCATGGCATCGCGCTCAATGCTTGCACTGCCTTGGATTACGACCGACTCATCACTCCATGCGGAACGCCGGAATTGGGGATCACCTCGATCTCACACGAACTTGGTCGTACGGTGAGTTGGGGGGAGGGCCGTGATGCATTGCTCTCAGCCTGCGAGCGAGAATTCGCGATCCGCTTCGAACCCGGGCATCCGGACTGAACGGCCGCCGCCAAACCTCCGTCCCAAGGGATCAATGTTGCGGCGAGCGCCTCGATGTGCGATAATGGTTTGCGAGCGAAAATTCCGTGACAATCGGAGATAATTATGAATGAGTCGATTGTTTATACGAATTCCCTTGATCACGTTACTCCTGAGCATTTGCACGGTTTCTTCGTCGACTGGCCAAATCCGCCGTCGGCGCAAACGCACCTTCGGTTATTAAAAGCGAGCCGGCACGTAGTCTTGGCGCTCAATAAACACAACTTAAACGTCGTCGGTTTCATAACCGCGATTTCCGACGGCGTCTTGTGCGCGTACATTCCACTTCTAGAAGTTCTTCCATCCTATCAAGGCCAAGGCATCGGGACGAAGCTCGTGGAAAAAATGCTCGACACCTTAAACGGATTGTACATGATCGATCTTTTGTGCGATCAGCCTTTGCAAAATTTCTACCAAAAGCATCACATGGAGAAAGCAACCGGAATGATCATTCGGAATCGCGCCAAGCAATCAGGAGCAGCCTACTCCTCTAACCAAGTCAAGTAACCAAAGCCGGAATTCAAGATCGCACCGGCGAACGTGAGCGAACACCAATTATGATCGATCTCACGAACCCCGACACCCTCCCAACCCCGCCCGACCCGCAGCGCAAGCCGGATTGGCTCAAGGTTCGCATCGCCCACGGCGAAAGCTACGAGCACCTGCGTACCCGCGTGCGTGAGCTCGATCTGCATACCGTTTGCCAAGAGGCGATGTGCCCGAATATCGGCGAGTGCTGGGGCGCCGGAACCGCGACCATCATGATCCTTGGAGACACTTGCACGCGTGGTTGTCGATTCTGTGCCGTCAAGACCGGAAGCCCGCGCGGCGAGGTCGATTGGATGGAGCCGATGCGCGTTGCCGAAGCCGTCAAAGAACTCGGCTGGAAGTACCTCGTACTCACAGCGGTCGATCGCGACGATCTCGCCGACGGCGGCGCGGCGATCTTCGCAAATACCGTGCGCCTCATTCACCGACTCTCGCCCGAAGCGAAGGTCGAGTGCCTGACCGGCGACTTCGCGGGCGATCTCGCAGCGCTGGACATTGTGCTCGATGCGCAACCCGAGGTGCTGGCCCACAATCTTGAGACAGTTCCCAGACTCCAATCGACCGTGCGCGACAAGCGTGCCAATTTCGCGCAATCGCTTTCGATCCTCGAGCACGCCAAACGCAGCGCAAAGACGCGCTACACGAAAACCTCGCTGATGCTGGGCTTCGGCGAACACGAGGACGAGGTCGAAGTCGCGATGGATGCGGCTCGTTCCGTCGGCGTCGACATTTTCACGATGGGACAATACCTTCGGCCCAGCAAAATGCACATTCCCGTCAGCGAATTCGTCACGCCCGAGAAATTCGAACGTCTCGGCAAGCTTGGGATGTCGAAGGGTTTCCGCCAAGTGGTCTCAAGCCCACTCTCCCGAAGCTCATACCACGCGGAGCAGGTCTTCGAAGATTAAGCGAATGCCCTTTGTACACTCGTCATATTGGAACGGCGGAAACATGACCGAAAAAATTACGAAGACCGATGCCGAATGGAAGGCCGGTCTAGAGCCCGAGCGCTACGTCATCCTGCGTAAAGCGGGCACTGAGCCCGCATGGTCCGGCGATCTGCTCCACGTTGATGGCAATGGAATGTTCACTTGCGGCGCATGCGGCGCCGAGCTCTTCTCGACGGCGGACAAGTACGATTCCGGCAGCGGATGGCCCAGCTTCACGCGCCCGGTGCGACGCGACGCCGTCACTCTTATCCGCGACGCTTCGCACGGAATGGACCGAGTCGAAGTGCGCTGCTCTCGCTGCGAATCGCACCTTGGCCATGTCTTCCAGGACGGCCCGACACCAACAGGCCAACGTTTCTGCACGAATTCCCTCGCTCTCGATTTCGAACCAGCACCAGAACCAGAACCCAAAGAATCCCCAAAATAAAAAGAGCGGCATCCCGTTTTTCAAGGATGCCGCGTTTCTTTGATCGAGTACGCGTAAGAGTGTGTCGTTCTGAGGATCTGAGTAGGTTTGAGGGGACGTGATTAGGTGGTTCGCTACCAGAGTGCTTTGATTCTTGTCGTAGGCGAGGAGCCTAGCGGCGAAGCGTACCGCAGTACGTGAGCCGCGTAGCGACGAAGCATACGGCAAGAAGCAAAGTGCTCTGGGGTGGTCGAGCTTTTCGCGAAGCCCAGGATGGGCGAGAGCGAAAAGTCGTCGAGCAGAATTTTCGCACGATGCGAAAATTTGGGCGTCCCCGTGAAGGGATGCACGTCAATTCTTGCCTAGCGGATTTCCGCGCAGATCCTCAGAACGACACACTCTTACGCGTACATTCCGCGGATGCGGAATGTCTTCGCGACGCGATCAATTGCAAGCATATACGCCGCTGTTCGCAAAGGAATACGCCTCTGCTGAGCGATCTGTCCAATAGCCTCAAAATTCGGAAGAAGCTGATCTGCAAGCCGATCGTTCACTTCCGATTCTTTCCAATAGTAGCCGGAGCGGTTCTGACACCACTCAAAGTAGGATACCGTCACACCACCCGAATTGGCGAGTATGTCCGGAAGAACAATCACTCCACGCTCGTTGAAAATATGATCAGCCTCGGGACTCGTCGGTCCATTCGCAGCTTCAACGACCAACTTGGCTTGAACGCGCGAGGCATTTTCTGCAGTTAAAACCTTCTCCAAGGCTGCCGGGACGAGCACTTCACATGGCAATTGAAGGAGCACCTCGTTGCTGATAAGATCCCCACCACGATATCCCCGCAAGCTCTGATGCTCTTGCGCGTACGCAATCGCACCTTGAACATCGATACCGGCCTCGTTGTGGTATCCACCACTAATGTCGGAGATTGCGACGACCTTACACCCACGTTCAACGAAAAGGCGGGCCGCGATGGATCCGACATTGCCGAAACCCTGGATAACAACGCGAGTTTGCGCGGGCGCAATACCCATTTGCGTCAGTTGCGCATGCGTAAGTAATTCAACACCTCGCCCCGTCGCTTCCACACGACCGCGCGAGCCGCCCAATTCCAAGGGTTTTCCCGTCACGGCACCTGGGCAGTGCTCACGACGATGCATTGTTAAGGTATCGACCAACCAAGCCATAATTTGCGGAGTGGTTCCGACGTCGGGAGCCGGAACATCCTTATCGGTGCCGATGACTTCGACGAGTTCCGCAGCATAACGGCGGGTGATGCGTTCGAGTTCGCTCATCGAAAGCTTCGTCGGATCACAGGTGACGCCGCCCTTCGCGCCGCCGAATGGCAGATTGACCGCCGCGCACTTCCACGTCATCCAAAACGCGAGCGCACTCACTTCGTCGAGCGTGACACCTGGATGAAAGCGGATTCCGCCTTTGGCCGGACCCCGCACGAAACTATGCTGGACGCGATAGCCGGTGTAAACTTCGACTTCACCGTTATCACGTTGAAACGGAATCGAAAAGATGATCTGGCGCGACGGGTGCGTCAGAATCCGGCGCATACCTTCATCGAGGTTGAGTAGGACGGCAGCCTCGTTAAAGTATGCAATGGCGTCGCCAAATACGGAGACTTCACGTATGGTAGTGACCATAGTACCCCTATCACTTTTTATCACCCTGATGGGTGACGTTGAAGAATACGTTTCGCAAGGCGAAGTTCCTACTTTACGAGCGGCTTGCAAGCTGATGTGGAGGTCGTTCCCGCGCTCGGTTGCGACATTTCAAGCATGCGAAATTCCGCTTTCCATATAGAGGCATTTTCCAAAAGAGAGCTTCGTTGAGAACTACCTGCCGAAATGAAAAAATTTCACGCGTCGTATAGGACAAAAGTCTGGCTTTGCCATCGTAATTTGGCCCAATCCGCTTTCGCGAACCAAGCGAAATCTCAGGAGAAGCGCTACACGTTGAAGCGGAAGTTGACGACGTCGCCCTCTTGCATGACGTAATCTTTACCTTCACTCCGAAGAAGGCCGGCGGATCTCAGAGCTTCCATGGTCTTCAATCGCGCGTAATCATCGTACGAAACGATCTCCGCACGGATGAAGCCGCGCTCGATGTCGGAGTGGATCTTGCCGGCGGCCTGCGGTGCCCGGGTCCCGCGCGTGATCGTCCACGCGCGGACTTCTTTCTCGCCGGCGGTCAGAAACGTCATCAGTCCGAGCAACTCATAGGCCCCTAAAGTAAGCTTATCGAGTCCGCTCCGTTCTATCCCCAACTCCGCACGGAAATCGTGTGCTTCGGCGTCGGAAAGGCCTGCCAGTTCAGACTCGACCTTCCCGCAGAAAGCGATAGCCGAACTACCTTCGCTCTGAGCCCGAGAGAAGACCGCACGGGCTTGCGTACCCGGGTCGCCGATCTGCTCCTCATCGACGTTCGCGACGTAGAGAAGAGGTTTTGCTGTAAGCAAAAAGCTCTCAACGGCAATCTCCCGTTCAAGGGACCCGACGGGGAATGTCCGGGCCGCCCCTCCGGCTTCAAGGGCACCATGCAGACGCTTGCCGGCGGCGAGCCGCTCGCTGAGCTTGGGATCAACACGCGCCTCTCGTTCTAACTTGTCCAGCTTCTTGGCGAGCGTCTCAAGATCGGCCAAGGCCATCTCGACGTCGATGATCTCGATATCCCGTAGCGGATCAGGACCCCCTTCGACATGCGTGACGTTCTCATCGACAAAGCAGCGGACCACCATCGCGATCGCATCCGTTTCACGAATATGGCTGAGGAACGCGTTCCCCAAGCCCGCTCCCGAACTCGCGCCACGAACAAGTCCGGCGATGTCGACGAAGCGGACACTCGCCGGAACGATCCGTTGAGCGCGGCAAATCTCGGAGAGCACTGCGAGACGATCATCCGGAACGGCAACTTCGCCGATGTTCGGATCGATGGTCGCGAATGGATAGTTCGCAGCAAGTGCCAGCGCCGAGCGCGTGAGTGCGTTGAAGATGGTCGACTTCCCAACGTTGGGCAAACCGACGATACCACAGGAGAGTGACATATTTCGAAGAGCGCTTCCGGATGGGGCGCGCGGCACTTTGGGATCCCAAAGTGCCGACGACAAGGCGGGAGAGCCGTCTTCCCTCGTCGGGAGGGGCTCACAATCGGTTCGGGTTCGGGTTGCGCAAGGATTCGTCCTGGAAGCGTCGGAGTAAGTGGCGATGCGGCAGATGAAGGTTGACAAGCTTGGGATAGATCTGCTGACGCATGATCCCGTCGTCATTCTCAAAGACCTGGAAGGGACACGGTACTTGCCGATCCTGATCGGGCCGTTTGAGGCGACCGCGATCGCGCTGGCGCTCGAAGGCACGCAAGTCCCCCGTCCCCTTTCCCACGATCTCATGCGTTCGTTGCTCGAAGCGCTCGACGCGAAGCTTGAGGAGATCGTCATTCATGATATCCATGACTCGACGTTCTTTGCCAAGCTCGTCATCCGCACGAAAGGGGAAACGATCGAGATCGACGCCCGCCCCTCCGACGGGATCGCCTTGGCGTTACGCACCAATGCCCCGATCTTCGTCAGCGATAAGATCGTGCTCGAAGAAACCGTTCCCGACAAGAAGGCCGACGAAGAAGAATCCGAGCGCTTCCGACGCTTCATCGACACTCTCCGCCCCTCCGACTTCCGCGAATAGTTCGACGGTGTCCTAAGCCCCAGGGCGTCGTTGCGGCGGCCCTCATGTACGCATAGTACACATCGGGCCGCCGCGCCTCGCCCTGAGACTTATGACACCGCCGAACGAGACGCCGCTTGCAAACACGCTTTTGGGTCTATGCTTTCGCAATTGAAGGGGTGCAGCCAAGAGGGCGTAGGCTATGCGCAGCGACCCGCTATGTACTTGAGTAATTGAGCGGGAGCTGCAACGACGCATACGCCCCTTGAAAGAGGTTCGGCCGGTGGGTGTGGAAACGACGAGCGTACTCTTCTTTTGATTTGCTAAGGAGCTTTGGTGGAACGATATCAGGCCGAGATCGGCGTTTTCGGCGGCTCGGGATTCTATTCGTTGCTTGAGGGAGCATACGAAATTACCGTCGAGACTCCGTACGGACCCGCGAGCGACCGGATCGCCCTCGGCGAGATTGCCGGACGCAGGGTTGCGTTTCTTCCGCGGCACGGGAAAGATCATCGTTATCCGCCGCAGAGCATCAACTATCGCGCGAATCTCTGGGCGATGCGCGACCTCGGCGTGACGCGCATCATCGGGCCAACGGCATGCGGTTCGCTCAAAGCGGACGTCAAGCCGGGTGATATGGTCGTGGCCGATCAACTCGTCGATCGCACAACGGGTCGGAAAGACACCTTCTACGACGGTCCGATCACGACACACATCAGTTTCGCCGATCCCTATTGCCCGCAAATGCGGCCTATCGCAGTCTCCGTCCTACGTCAACTCGGCATCACAACGCATGAACACGGCACGATCGTGGTTATTCAAGGTCCGCGCTTTTCCACACGCGCGGAATCGCGCTGGTTTTCGGCTGCGGGCTGGGAAGTCATCAACATGACCCAATATCCCGAGGTTTACCTGGCGCGCGAGTTGGAAATATGCTACGTAAATATTTCATTGATTACCGACTATGACGTGGGACTTGAAGGGCAAGCCGGGCTTCATCCGGTTTCACACGAGGAAGTGATGCGCGTTTTCGCGGGCAACAACGAACGTGTCAAGGCTGCAATCGGCACGATTATCGCCAATCTTCCCGACGAACGCACCTGCGGATGCGCAAGCGCCCTCACGGGCGCGCGATGAAGTAAAAGTGCGCAACTTCGGTAGCATCGATGGAGCGACGTATCTACGAGCATTCGGTATGCTCTTGCATAACCCGGCACTCGTCGTCCCACCGCTCCTGACGCAGATAGCGATCATGGGGGCCACGCTCGTGTTCTCCACGATCGCCGGACTCAGCGGCATCCTCGGCGGGTGGCTGTGGTCTTTGGCCGTGACCCTCGTCTCCGGTTTGGGACTCGCCGTTTCGATTATGCTGGCCGACCGCGCGTGGTCGGGACCGGCGCGTCTCAGCCAGGCTTGGGAGCGGGCGCACGAACGAATGTCCGATATCCTGCTGGCGGCACTCGGATTCGCCTTCGTCCAAAGCGTAGCCGACTTCTTCGGCGGCATCCTCGGCTCGGTCGCTTTCCTGCTCCATCTCGCCGCCGTCTGGGCCTTCATCTTCGCGATACCCGCAGCCGCGATCGGCGGAATTCCCGGCGGAGCCGCCTTGCAAATTTCCCTTGAGCGAGTCCAGCGTAATCCGCTCAATGCCGCGCTCCTCGGTATCCTCTACATCACGATTGCCATGCTGCTCGAAACGCTCGTCTTCGGCACCATCTTGCGCATCGTGAGCCTCCCTCCGCTGGTTTCCTCGCTGATCAATGCGCTCACGGTATCGCTCGCGAACGCCTATCTCGCTCTCGTCCTCGCGAAAAGCTACACCGATGTATCCTTTGGTCGAATCTGGCGGTAAGCACGCTCATGTACAAAGCTATCGCCCTGATCGGTCACAAGGGAGCCGGAAAGGACCTCGTCGCCACCTATTTGGAGGCGACGCGCGAACACATCATCATCCTGCCGGCGAAAACGCCGGTCGTAAAAAAATTCGAACGTACCATTGGGCATCGGTATGAAAAGAAACGGGATGATGACAAGCTCATGCGATATTCAAGTGAGATCGCCCGTAAAGAAGATCCCAACATCGTCGTGGACTGGCTCGATACCATTTTGCGCGCGAATGCCGCGGTCGGACGCATACCCGTCATTCCGGGTATTCGTTTTCCCGACGACAACGACGCACTTATGGCTAGAAGAGACGTACTTTGCTTGAAGATCCATGCCTCCGAGGAAACTTGTCGGCAGCGCGTTATCAAGCGCGACGGAACTGACGCCAATTTTCAGCCCAAGGATCCCAGTGAAATCTCCATCGACAAATTGGATTGTCACCATCAGATCAATAATGAGCGCAACGATGATGGACGAGAGGCCATTCTCCATCTAGAGAAAGTTCTCTCAGGCCTGGATGTCAGTCTCGCGCGAAATAAATCCTTTAAGGAAGAGCACGACTTTCCCCACCGAGTCCGAATCGTCGACCCCGAATCACCATTCTATTGGGAAACGGGCTTCCTGCAATCTCCCACCGAACAAGATCCGCAACAGCTCCCAATTTTTCTTGAAAATCCGAACAGAGCGGAAAACTTTCCGACGAATGCCTTTGTGCGGATCTCCGTCCTTCCGCATCGTCGAGAGCAACAACAAGACGGTTTACAAAGGTCCGCTTGATGCTGCGGGACCCACTTGCCTGATTCCTTTTGGATGACTCGTAAACGTTCCAGTAAGGATTTCGACCGCCCTAGAGGTCGTGACCTTCGTGAAGACTTACCTCAAATCGAGTTGGTCGTCGATGATTTTCGGAATGGAGTTTCATTGGCTGACGGCGCAGTTGTCGGGGCGACTTTGCCTTCCATTGAAGCCTCGCGCGTCAACCTTGATAATCTTCGATTTGTGAGGACTAACTTCGCGGACGGTCGCTTACTGAAGCTTTCTGCCGCTAATACAGAATTTCAAGGTTGCAACGCGGCAAACACTACAATGACTGAGCCGTCGTTGGATAGAGTAGCTTTCTTGGAAAGCAAGCTCGTTGGCATTCGTTTTATAGAAGCTCGCCTTACGGATGTTGAATTCAATAACAGTAATATGAGCCTCATGGCTCTGAGCTCCGCAAAACTTTTGCGGGTTACATTTTATGAATGTGATTTAAGGGACGCGAATTTCATTGACACGGATTTCAAATTTGTGCGCTTTGTTAATTGTAAACTTGAAAGAGCTACGTTTTCAAAGACGAAATTTCTGTCGTCTAGCTTCAGAAGGTGCGATCTCAGTGGAGTAAGGGGAATTGAGAACTTACGCGGTGCATCGATGGGGATTTCCGACATAGTCTCCTCAGCCATGTTGTTCGCACATGAACTTGGAATTACCAGCCTTGGCGACGATGTCCCCGAGTAGCGCTTGTGAAAGTATGGCACATCTCCGCGGAATTCTTACCAATAAAGTCCTTTCTTCTGATCTCTGTCGTCCCGCATCTCCGAGAACAGGCACCTTTTGGTTTGCGACGACTTGCTTGAGGACAAAGGACCCACGCAACTGAGTTCTTCGGAAACAAAGCGTCCGCAAAGAAGAGACCCCTATCCAACGTCGAATGTACGCGTAGGAACCTTCGAACGGGGTCGGATAGGGCTACCCCGGAAAACCCAACGTGATATCACGAGGAGCCACATGGATTCGGACGACGCGTTCTTCACGCATGAGCCTTGGTGGACGCTCGACATGGTAACGTCCCGGCGCATCAGCGCTCAGGAAGTACGAGATCTCTTGGCCGAGATTGTCGCGGAAGACGGCGGGGAACTCACGATCGAGGATCCTGCGGGGGTTCGCTTAGCAGAGATCGAGCCCGATGGGCTGGGGCCCATCGGAGTCTATTGGGACGACTGCGGAACGAAACCGACCCCGTTCCCCAACGAGCGTGCGGACCTCCTCCGCCTCTGCGGTGGCGATATTCAAACGTCAATTGCGCTTGTGATTCTCGGTTTGAATGCGGACTGGGATGACCTGAACGCATCCGAGTTTCCGGACATGGAACGACGGCAGTTGCGCATCGCGGCACGCTTCGCGGAGCGCTATCCCGGCCTCATATTCTTGGATGACTCGCAAACGATCTATCAGGATCGAGAGATCATTGATCTAGCAAAAACGGGCAAACTTCGTGAAGAGTCCTGGCCCTTCTCTCTCACGAGGGCACGCGTCCTCCGGGAGAAACAGGAATTCGATCGAGCAATTCAATTGCTCACTCCGCCGTCGGCAGAGACCTCCGGTCACCGTGGCTGAGGAAAGACATCTCATGTCCGATTCATCCAAGGGAACGAACCGCTCCGAGCACCGCAAGTTCCTCGCTACGGTTGGAAAGAGTCCCGACATCTTGGAAAAAATCACGGTGTTTGAAAAGGCCCTCGACGATCTCCGTGGGAGCCTCGCTCAAGGCGGCGACCATCTTGTTCATCATGCGACCAATAAAGCGATTTTTGAGGACGTCACGTCCTTGTCACGTCTTGCCAAAATGAATTCGAAAATGCTCATCGAGGATATGAAACGATTCGCCAAGAGAGCTTCGATTTCCATTGACCGCCCCGTTCGTGACGGAATAATAAGAACGGATCATGGTGTCTGCATCGCCGTATTGGGGAAACAGTTCAACCTCGGTCAATATGCTGAGATTTTGGAGCAATGGTCAAGTAACAAGAAACACGTTTTGTTCTATGCTCCCCATATGGAAGACGGAGCCGCCCAGCAACTGAGAATCAAAGGTTACAACGTCGCTCAAAACGAGAATCAGTTCGCGGAACTCGTCGGCAAGACGCTTGAGCCTTCGAGGCTCGAAAGAACCACGGAAAGCGGCGGGCGCGCGTACGTACTCGCCGAACCATTTCTCAAAATCACCGAGGGCTTTAAAACTGTCTACGAGTTCGTCCCTGAAGGCTTGCGTAAAATGGCAGCCACGGTGATCGGTTCCGCGGCCGCCGTTCTTACGGCCGATGCAATCAACGCGGTCGAGACGGTAAGCATCCTGCCGGCAGTAATCGATATCTTTAAGTTCGCAGTCGTCTCCGTCATGATCGTTGAGCGAGATCCCCTCGCGCGCGAATTCCTTCGCCAGAAGGTTGCTGAGGTTGCTTCGCTCGCAGCATACCGGAACAAGAAACAGGAACGCAAGAACCTGGAGCTCATCTTAACGCAAACGTCGGACGACCCGACAATCAAAGCTCCCAGGAAAACAGCGAGCGGGTCCAGGCTCAGATAAGAGCCTTGGGCTAACGCCGACTATTGATAACCGGACTAAGATTGACGCGGACGAAATCCACGACGAGCGAGGATGACACGTTGCTGGTTGCGATGCGTTGGGCTTCGAGCAGAGCCGCCATCATGGCTTCGAGTTCGCCCGCCTTGCGTTCCGAAGCCTCCGCCGTTAGTCGCTGCGAAGTGAAATCCCGCAATGCGATGCGAACATTCCCGATGAAGTTTGCGACCAGCTCGCGTTTCTCAGCACCGGGTAGATCGCGATCATCCAGACGCAGAAACTCTTGGTTGGGACGGCGTCCGGCAACGACGTCGGCAAACCAGGCGAAACTCGCCGTTCGCAGAGGAACGTGACTCGTGTCGAGCAGCGCTTTGGCGGTAACGAGATTCCCTTGAGCCGCGCGCGCGGCGCGCAGCGCATCCGCTTCCGTAGCACCTTCCGCTTGCAGCACGCCGGTGATTTCCGCGACGCTCAGGGGACGGAATGGTATCGACACCAACCGGGATCGAATCGTGTCGAGAAGCCGTTCGGGCGCATCGGTGGTGAGGAGAATGAGCACGCCGGCGGGTGGTTCCTCGAAGAACTTCAGCAAGGCGTTGGCCGCAGCAGGTACCGCGAAACTCACGTCTCCCAAAAGTAAGACGCGCCAGGCCGCGCGGTACGGTCGTAAACCGAGTGCGCGCACGACGTCGCGTGACGTGATTTCCTCGGATGACGATCGCGCATCGCGCTCGCCGATCTTGATCGCGCCGATCGCCTCGAAATAATCGGGGTGCGTGCGCGCCGCGAACAAACGACATCCCGCGCAGGCTTCACAATATCCCAACAAGGTCGACTTCGGCTGCTCACAGAAGAGCGATTGCGCCAAACGACGCGCGAACGTCTTCTTCCCGACGCCTGTGGGCCCGCTAAACAGATATCCGTGCGCGAGGTGATCAACGGCCAGCGGAGCGAACAGCTTCAGCGCGAGATCCGCACCAACGACTTCGAAACGACCGGAAACACTCATCCGCGTCGCGCCTCCCGCGCTGCCGAACCCCGCTCCAACAACGGCGACAGCAAGCGCCAAGCCTCTTCCAAGACGAGCTCGGGCGATTGCGTCCCGTCGAGAGTATGGATGCGCACATGTGCCGCCGCTAATTCAAGAAATCCTTGCCGCACGCGTTCATGGAACGCCCTCGGTTCTTTCTCGATACGATCGGATTCTCGTTCACGCATCCGCGCAAACGAGATTTCGATCGGCACATCGACCAGCAACGTAAGATCAGGCAAGAGGCCGTCGGTCGACGGATTGCCGAGAACACGCAAGGTTTCCAACGAGACGCCGCGTCCGTAGCCTTGATAGGCGATCGTCGAATCGACGTAACGATCGCAGAGGACGATTCGCCCCGCACCAAGAGCGGGGCGCAACACCTCGCGCACATGTTGCGCGCGCGCCGCATTGAGCAAGAAGACTTCCGCAAGGGGATCGATCGCTACGTGCGGAGTCCGCGCGAGGAAGAGCTCTCGGATTTGTTGACCAAGTGCCGTTCCTCCCGGTTCGCGGGTGACGAGCGCGTCAATGCCGGATGCGGATAATCGTGCGGCGAGCGAGGTCAACAGCGTGGATTTCCCGCCGGCCTCGATTCCTTCGATGGTGATAAACAAGACGCTAGGTTGATACTCCGAAGTCAGGTGAGGATTCCATCCCTGGGAATAGGAGTACGCGACGGTTGGGCTCCATGCCGGTACTCCGCGAGCGCACCCGGGACTCCGCCGCGAGTTGGTGTTGCAGTCTTCGGACATACGAGGATTGCGGCGTCAGCTCAATGGGACGACGGTCGCGAAGAACCTTGAGGATCGCTTCTCCCGCTTCACGTATCGCGATCTCCTCTCCGTTGATTGATGGGAGGTCGAAGACATCCTTGAGTGCGTTCTGAATCTGCGTCGTCGTGTTGGTCCTGATGGAGTAAATCGGAATATTCTCCGAAGCGATGGACTTGAGTTTCTCCGATTCCTTGCGTTCAAGCGTCTTGAGCGTAATGACGATATCGGCCTCATCCCAATTCCGAGCAATCGACGCTGAAACTCCGAGATTCTGGACTACCCGCTGAATCTTGTTTCGCGAGACTCCGTAAGGGAATATCGCGAGCGCGGCACCGGCCTCCGAACGGTTATCACGCGAAACGAAGAGATCGCTTTCGGAGCCGACGACCCCTTGCGAAGGACGACGCACTGCGGGCGAAGATGAGGCCTCTTGCACGACCTTGATTTCGCCGCCCTCCGCCCGTTGGCGAACTTCCGGTTGCAAAACGACGCCGCGCAAATGCGCATCGACGACTTCGGCGACGTCACCGTAAATTGCCAAGCGATTGCGATCGTGAATTTCGATCAAGACGGTAAAGGTCGGCGGCGCTTTGCGTTCAAGGACCGTCTTACGCGTACCGCGGCGTCGCGCTTCCTCATCGGAAAGCGTCACCGCGTTGATGCCGCCGGCCAAATCGGAAAGAGTCGGATTCAATAACAGATTTTCGAGCGTCTTGCCGTGCGCAGTGCCGATCAACTGCACACCGCGTTCGGCGATCGTGCGCGCAGCCAAGGCTTCGGCCTCGCTCCCGATCTCGTCGATGACGATAACTTCCGGCATGTGATTTTCGACCGCTTCGATCATCACCGAATGCTGCTGCAACGGATTCGATACTTGCATACGCCGAGCGCGACCGATGCCGGGATGCGGAATATCGCCGTCCCCACCGATTTCGTTCGAAGTGTCGACGATGACGACTCGCTTCCCATCTTCGCTCAGCACCCGCGCGCATTCGCGAAGCATCGTCGTCTTCCCAATGCCCGGCGGGCCGAGTAAGCAGATCGACCGACCGCTCCGAACGACGTCGAGGATGATGTCGACCGTTCCGTAGACGGCGCGCCCGACGCGTGCGGTAAGACCGATAACCCGTCCCGAGCGATTGCGAATCGCCGAGATACGGTGGAGGGTCTGCTCGATTCCGGCGCGATTGTCACCGGCGAAGTCGGAGAGCCGTGCGCAGACATAGCCGAGGTCTTCGAAGGTGACGTGATGCTCACTGAGGATCACGAAGCTCCGATCAAACCGCGCTTCCGGTGCTCGCCCAAGATCAAGCACAACTTCGAGGAGTTCGTCCAGGTGCGGAAGGCGAACCAGCGCCTGTCGAATCGGTAGAGGAAGGACATCGAGGAGTTGGCGGAATTCGTTATGCCCTGCGAAATGTTCGAGGTTAACGGCCAATGCACACCCTCATTCTTAGATTATAGTGTACTTTCCCTAACAAGATACCTCTTTCCCGGTTATCGACAAAATTCATCGGCAACCACGCGGATCGTCCGCAATTCGGCATCATTGGGGCCTTGCATGCGGACGCCGGCGCGAAGTTCCAGGTCGAGATAGTCGACGATCTCCGGGGTGATCTCCTCGCCCGGCGAGATGACGGGGATCCCGGGGGGATACGGTGTGATCACCTCGGCGCAGATGCGTCCGGCGCTCGCCTTGAACGCGACGATTTCGGTCCGCGCCAAGAATGCCTCACGCGGGGGCATCCGCACCGGCGGCATCTTGGGCAAAGCGTACGTCCCGCTCTGCAAGCGTCGTTCAAGTACGCCTGAGGGCGAAAAGACGTCGATCGGGCGATCTTCGCGAGCAAGCTCCTGGACGCCGTAGACAAAACGGTCGGCAGCTTGTGGCGTCGTTCCGATCGTGAAGAGCGCCAGGCAGTTAAACAAGTCAGCCATCTCGCACTGCACGTTGTAGCGACGCCGCAGAATCTCTTCACCTTCATAGCCGGTGTAGCCGAGCTCCTTGACGGTGATCGTAATCTTCGTCGGGTCCAGATCGAAGACACCCGGACGCCCTTTGATCTCGTTCCCAAAGCAATACACGCCGGGTATCTCGTTGAGGCGGAGCCGTGTACGCTCGGAAAGCTCAATCGTGCGTGCGAGCAGCATCCGCCCCTCAGTCGCCATTTGACGACGCGCAATATCGAGCGAGGCGATCAGCACAAGGTTCGGCGAAGTCGAGAGAAAGAGCTTGACGACGGCTTTGAGGCGATCGAGGCGGATACGCTTGCCCTGCTGGTGGAGCATCGCCGTCTGGGACATGCTTCCGAGCATCTTGTGCGTCGAGTTGATACACAGATCGGCTCCTGCTGCGATCGCATCGATCGGCAACGCCGGGTGGAAGCGGAAATGCGGTCCCCAGGCTTCATCGACCAAGAGCGGGATGCCGTGCTCGTGTACGACGGCCGCGATTCCTTCGACGTCGGCCGCAACCCCGTAATAGGTCGGGCTTACGATGTAGATGGCGCGCAAGTCGGGATGCGCTTGGAGGGTCGTACGAACGATCTGCGGCGTGACGGTGTGATCCATGTGCAAGGACTCGTCGACTTCGGGCTGCATCCACACCGGGGAGCCGCCGCTCATGATCAAGGCGCCCATCGCACTCTTGTGCGAATTCCGCGGAAGCGCGATCTTCTCTCCAGGATTGATCGCGGTCATCATCATAATCTGATTTCCGCTGGTCGAGCCGTTGATCAAAAAGAACGAGTGCTCAGCTCCATAAGCTTCCGCCGCCAAGTCTTGTGCTTCGACCAGCGCTTCGGTCGGCTGCAAGAGATCGTCCAACCCGCGGATCTGCGTGAGGTCGATCGCCAGGACGTTGTCCCCGATGAACTCGCGGAATGTGCGATCCATTCCGCGTCCCTGCATATGGCCGGGCGTATGAAACGGGATGACTCCCGAATCGACATAATCGAGCAAGACGTCAAAGTAAGGGGTACGACTCTGATCCACCGGGCGAGCATTCCGCACCCTAGACCGATCTCCGCCCTCGTCAGATAGGTCTTACCCTACCCGTTCTTCGATGGAGACGTTGTAAAGGAACAAGAACTTGTGCCATTCATCGGGGAGCGTGTTCCGCTTCACGCGGATCCACGGAATGTATTTGGGAGCCTTGGGACGCCTTCGCAGGACCATGTTCGCATGCTCAGGCGCGCGATCGTTCTTGCGATGATTACACCGCATGCATGCACAGACGAGGTTCTCCCAGGTCGAGGCGCCGCCTTTGCTCCTGGGAAGGATATGATCGACGCTCATTTGCCGCTCGCCCTTGACGCCGCAGTATTGACAGGTGTAATCGTCACGCAGTAATACGTTCTTTTTCGTCAGGGCAACCTTCTGCATCGGGCGCCGAACATAGTACAACATACGAATGATCGAAGGCATCCGAAACGTGAAACTGGGAGACGACACCAAAGACTCACTCCGGTGAACGACCTCCGCCTTCCCGGCGAAGAGCAGACGGACGGCCCGCTGAAAACTCGTGATGTTCAGCGCTTCGTATGTGAAGTTCAAAACCAAAACATCAGTCACCATCGTGCTCTTTTCCGTAATAAAGCACGAAGCGAGGTATTCAACCTCGCTTCCTCACATGAATCATTCGCAACTCCGCGAGTAGACGGCTCAAACCGTCACGCTCTACCTCGGAAAGCCTCGGGCTGATCCTCTCCAGCGTAAAGACCGCAACGTCGATCGACAAACGCGCCGCCTCGAGATCTTGAGGGGAACCGACTTGCGGTTCAAGATACGCATGCGCGGCCAGAGCCAGCGATGTGACCACATCGCGCAGGACACTCTCGACGGGCGGCATCGTCAACGCGCCTTCTTCAGTCGACATCGTGGAAGGGGAATGCGACGGACGTTCCTTCCCTCCCTTGCAAGCAAGCGAGCAAAATCCCCGTGAAGCGTGCCGGCTTCACGTCCCAAGCGGCGATGAGGTTAAGACGTTAGCATTCGCACGAAGTAATCGTGAACACGGCGATCTCGGGTGAGTTCCGGATGGAACGACGTTCCCATGACATTTCCCTCGCGAACGAAAACACCGTGTCCGTCAACTTGGGCAAGGACCGTCACGTTTGGGCCCGCGCGTTCAATCCAAGGTGCGCGAATAAAGATTGCCGGGAACGGCTCTGCTCCGAGCACGCTTATCGGCAAATCAACCTCAGCCGAGGCCACCTGACGGCCGAAGGCATTCCTCCGAACGGTCACGTCGAGAAGGTTGAGCGTCCTTTGTTCGAGATCGGCAACGTTGCGTGCGGCGATGATCATCCCCATGCACGTTCCCCAGAGAGGCATGTCCGCACGCGTGCGCTCGATGATCGGATCGGATAGTTCGAAACGGTCCAGCAAACGGATAACCGTCGTCGATTCCCCGCCTGGAATCACCAAGGCATCGACACGCGCAAGGTCGGAGGCGCTCCTCACCTCGACCCCGTGCACGCCAACCTCGTCAAGCGCCCGCAGATGCTCGACCACGTCTCCTTGCAAGGCTAAGACACCGACGTTCGCTCGAACACGCATTAATTTCCGCGATTTGCAAGGAGATCGGATTCGTTGAGTTTACGAAGATCGAGGCCGGACATCGCTTCCGCTCCGGCTAAATCGAGATGCGCTTGCGTGACGACCTTCGAATCGGCGAAATGCGTCGTCGCATTGACGATGGCTTTGGCGAATGCGGCGGGATTATTCGACTTGAAGATGCCGCTACCGACGAAAATCCCTTCGGCGCCGAGCTGCATCATCAAAGCCGCGTCCGCAGGCGTTGAAACACCGCCGGCGCAGAACAAGACAACCGGCAGTTTCTTGTTGCGCGCTATTTCACGCACGATCTCATAGGGAGCGCCGAGATCCCGCGAACGGGCAACCAGTTCTTCTTCGGGGAGCACAGAGAGTTCGGCAATGCCGTCGCGAATCGCTCGCATGTGGCGCACGGCCTCGACGATGTTGCCGCTTCCGGCCTCACCTTTGCTACGAATCATTGCCGCACCCTCGGCGATTCGGCGTACGGCTTCGCCGAGATCGCGCGCACCGCAGACGAAGGGCACCCGGTACTCATGTTTATTCAGGTGGTACTTGTCGTCGGCCGGCGTCAGGACTTCGGACTCGTCGATGAAATCGACTCCCAGCTCTTCGAGACAACGCGCCTCGCCGAGGTGTCCGATCCGAACCTTGGCCATGACGGGGATTGTCACCACGTCCATGATGCGCCGCACCAGCGTAAGGTCGCTCATGCGCGCAACGCCGCCCATGGCGCGGATATCCGCCGGGATGCGCTCCAAAGCCATGACCGCAACCGCACCGGCCTCCTGAGCGATCACCGCTTGTTCGGGGGTCACGACGTCCATGATGACGCCGCCCTTAAGCATTTGCGCCAAACCGCGCTTGACGTTCACCGTTCCTGTGTGTTTGCCGGAGTTCGGCACCTGCTCGTCTCTCATGTCCCTATCCTACGACACGCGTGGAATAGAGACATTGGAAACTGTCCTGCTTTAATTGTACAAAATCTGTTTCAACTTTGATCGAAACCGTTGAATAATGTGAAATCCCTCATTGCCCGCCGGAATTGGGCGCGTCCGTTGGAGCAGCGGCGGGAGTGTATCCCGGGGCCGGCTCGAAATTGGGCGCGGGCGTGAAATCCGGGTCGGAGTTGCCGTTCTCAGTGAAGTGCGTGTTCGAAGACGGCGGCGGGGTCCCCGGAGGCGAGGTCGGTAGCACCGGGGTGATGCGCGGATCAGGGAAGGCGGGATCGGTCGCAATGACCATCACCTTCACACTTTTCCAATCCGGCGGATGAGTCGCCATCGCCGTTGTTTCCATCGGTATGGGCGTGATGACGGCGACGGGCAGAGCCGTCCCGACCTTGCCGATTACGCGGCTACCGAGCACGTTTCCAAGGATGATTGAGGCGAGGAGGACAAGCGTTGCTCCGAGGAGCAAGCGCGAGAGCCTCCGACGGGATCCCGTTTGCATCGTCGGCCCATTCGCCACTTCTTCGAAAGCTCCCAACCCATGCCGATATTTTCCGCTCCGGCGAAACTCAACCTCACCTTGGAGGTGCTTGCTCGTCGTCCGGACGGCTATCACGGCCTGCGCAGTCTCATGGTTCCGATTGACTTCTGCGATGAACTCTCGATAGAACCCGCCGCCGCAACCTCATTTTCGTGCTCGATCCCCGAACTCTCCGAAGAGAATATCGTCCTCCGCGCCCTGCGCGCACTCGACCCGATCCCGCCGCGTGCTATCCGGCTCGTGAAGCACATCCCAGTCGGGGGCGGACTCGGAGGAGGATCGAGTGACGCAGCCGCCGTGTTACGCTCAGCTATGACCGGCGCACTCGGTGACCACGGAGCGCTCCCGTGGATGGAACTTGCTCGCAAGCTCGGATCCGACGTCCCTTTCTTCCTCTGCGGAACCGGGGCATTCATTGAGGGAACCGGCGAAAGGATGACGCCGGTCGGACACCTCCCCGCATGGTGGTCCGTCGTCGTTCACCCTCCCGTATCGGTCGCGACGAGCGAAGCGTACGCCTTGCTCGATCGCCGTCGCGAAGAACATCCGTCCGAGACGCGCCCGCGCGACCGTAGCGTTTCCCTCAACGCGGTCGATGCGCTCCAGCGCGCGGATTTCCCCGCGCTCCTCGCAACGCTCAGCAACGACTTTCACGAACCCATTCTCGCAAAATATCCCGCAATCGCCCAAGCACACGTCGCACTCGAAGACGCATCCGCACAGCGGGCATTGCTTTCGGGCTCGGGCTCGTGTGTGTTCACCCTCTGCCCCAACGAAGACGCGGCACGCCGCGTCGCAACCAAACTCGATCCTGCAACGGGAAGCGTGTTCGTTGCGCCCCTGCGCGCGGACGGGATGTGGCGATGAACGCGGTCGTCCTTGCGGGAGGTCCGCACGACGCGGTCGCTGCGCTCGAATCGGACGCGCCGAACAAGGCCTTTGTGCGGATCGGCGGCGTCGCACTCGTCACCCGTGTCCTGAGCGCTCTGCGCGCGACGCCGGCCGTCACGCATATCATCGTCGTGACTCCTCCAAGCATGCATGGCGACGCCGCAATCGCGGACGCGGATGAATGCCGCCCGGACGGCGTGCGCATGGCCGACAGCCTGCGCTCGGGAATTCACGGCCTACCACAGGACGAACGCGTGCTGATCGTTCCGTCGGATCTGCCGTTCGTCACTCGGGAAGCGCTGGAGGAGTTTATCCGCATCGTCGGCGAGCGCGATCCCGATCTCGCATACGCATGCCTCGAACGAACGATTCACGAGGCCACATATCCCGGCGCTCCGCATACGTGGGCACGCCTGCGCGAAGGGAGTTTCTGCGGCGGCGGCGCTATCGCGCTCAAGCCGAGTATTCTGGACAAGCTCGAGGGTTTTCTCGATCGTCTCGGAGCCGCGCGGAAGAATCCGCTTCGTTTAGCAGCGTTGTTCGGCTGGGATGTTTTACTGCGCTTTGCGCTCGGGAATCTCGATATCGCGGACGTCGAATCTCGCGCGAGTTCGCTCCTGGGCGCACGGGCGATCGGCGTGCCCTGTGGACATGCCGAGATCGCCTTCAACATCGATCGCGTCAGCGACGTTCCGCTGGCTGAAAGCTTTCTTCCCATTGCGTCATCGTCGCGGAGTGTGTCGGATGTCGCCGTAAAGCGAAATACTCGAAACGTCAGCGACGAATCCTCAGTCCGGCAGACTCCTCGATGGTAACGCAGTGGAATACCCTCGTCCCGTCGAACGAGCGAGTGGTGGTCGAAACGTCTCCTCCGCTCGTCGCTTCCATCGTCGCCGCACTCCGTTGGTCCCGAACCCATGATGAGCGCGACGCGCTGCGAGTCCTCGATTCACCGCTAAGCGGGCTCGATAAACTCGATGGCGGCGCTCTGCTCGCACAACGCGAACGCCGTCCGCTGCTCGATGCGCTCGCTCAAGCCGCCGACCCGTTGCCGCACGAAGCCAAGCTCGCCGCGCGCCGCTTGGCGCAAACGCTTGCGTCGTTGATGAATTCCGCGAGCGACACGCCGCTTTCCGTCGCATTGACGATGCTGCGTACGACCCTCGAGTTGGATCAACGACTCGACGACGATGACCTCGCGATGCTCGATCTCGTCGCGACAACCGTCAATCAGACGGATGATCTCGATGCCGTGATCGCGGGTGCGTCGCGCATCCTGATTATTCCACGAAACCAAGAGCCCCCGCGAATGCTGACGGCACATGCTCCCCAAACACCGGAGCGCGTCGAAGCGTTCAGCGGAAAGTTTAGCGCCTCGGCGCTTGCCGCATATATTGAGTGCGCACGCAAATGGTATTATCGCTATCGCTGCAAGGTCGTTGAAGATCCCGGCTCATCCGCCTCGTTTTACGGAAGCGCATTCCATCTCGCCCTCGAGCGATTTCACACCGAGATTCCCCGCATCTCCGAGCATTCCGTCGATGCGCTCAAGCGCAAGCTCGATGATACGCTCGGCGACGCCTTCGCATCGTTTCGAACCTCGTTCCAAACCCCGATTGAATTCGAATCACAACTCCGCCGCGCTCGACGCACCGCTCCGCAATATCTTGCGTGGATGCGCGAACGCGCCCTAAAACGGCCGTTCACGGTGGTCGGAATCGAGCGCGTCGTCGACTTGGAACTCGACGGCCAACGCTTCATCGGATTTATCGACCGGCTCGATCGAGACGACGCGAGCGGAAACTTGACGGTCGTGGACTATAAGACCGGCTCAATCGCGCAATCAGCGGCGGAGTATCGTCGCGGAATCGCCGAGGGTCGAGAATTTCAACTGCCGTTCTATTATTGGGCGGTGGCTTCAACGGGCGAACGCGTCGAGCGACTGGCCCTTATTCCTCTCAAGGATCCCGCGCTCGACGTGAAACCAATCGAACTCGAAATCGTTCCGGTTGCGACTCCGCCGAGCCGCTCAGCGCATAACTCGGGAACAATCAGCATCGACGAATTGCATCGGGCACGCGCACGCATGGTCGAACTCGCACGACACTTAACGAGCGAACCGATCACCGAGTTCCCGCCGACGAGTGACCCCGAGGCCTGCGCCTATTGCGCGTATCGCGACGCCTGCCGTGAACGCCCCGCAAAAACCGACGTCCGTTTCGGAAGATGAGATAGCGTATGATCAATCTCCATTCGCATTTTGGCGTCTATGCCCTGATTCTTGATGGCGACAAACACCGTGTTTTAGTGGTCAAGAAGGCGCGCGGTCCCTATACCTGTATGTATGATCTTCCCGGTGGTAGTCCCGAGCCTGCGGAGCTACTCGAAGAAGCCCTCCACCGCGAAGTGACGGAAGAGACTGGTTGCGATGTATCCGAAGCGAAGCAAATCCGAGCCGTCGACGTACGCTTTCCATACACAAAAGACGGAGAATCTGCCGTCCTACGTCATATAGGCGTTTTGTTCGCGGTAAAGATCACAGGAACTCCCAGGATAGATGCGGATGGAGAGGACAGCCTCGGCTGCGCATGGGTGAAATTTGATGAACTCCGAAAGGAGAATGCCGCTCCGTTCGTTTTAAAAGCGCTAGAGCTCGTATCGCCAATGCGGCCCTACGTTGAGCCCGAAACATCGTCGCGGCGGCACCCATGACCAGTCTTCTCGATGCTCCGCAACGGCAGGCTCTTGAGCATTCGGTGAG
Organism: Vulcanimicrobiaceae bacterium; assembly: GCA_035937855.1. GTDB lineage: Bacteria > Vulcanimicrobiota > Vulcanimicrobiia > Vulcanimicrobiales > Vulcanimicrobiaceae > DASZHL01. Next base: position 63,690 of record DASZHL010000014.1, on the reverse strand, counting down.
CGAGGCGGGTCTGGCGATCACGGGGCCGCCGGGCTCGGGAAAATCCTCGCTCCTCATCGCCCGAGCGGAACGGGCCCTCCAACACTTGCGAGCGGATCAGCGCCTTGTCGTGACCACGCCGAGCGCGGCGAGCCTTCCACACCTGAGCGCCGGGTTAAGCCGCGTAACGGACGACCCGCGCGCACGTTGCCTTCCGCTCGCGGAACTTGCTTTCGAGATCCTTCGGCGACATACTCCCGGTTGCGAACGAATCGAAGAAACGACGGCGGAACTTCGTTTCTTCGAACTCGCGCGGCCATTGCTGCAACTCTCATGGGACGCGTTCTTCGACACGGCGACGCGCCCCGCCGACTTCGAAGTTAGCGGAATGCGTTCTCCCGAACGCTTTCTCGGAGCGGCTTTCCGCCTCGTACGCAAACTTCACATCGCCGATTTCGATGCGCGGCGCTTCCGCGAAGCGGCGCAATCCGGAGCGCGTTCATTTTACGGTTCGCCTCCGAACCTAGCGAACGTCGATCTTCTGCTGTCGACGCCGGATCGCTATCGCGATTCGCTCCGCGTCGATTCTGCGGAACTTCAGCACCAACACGATCGCGAGATCGATCTAGCCGCAATGCTCGCGCGACTCTTCGAACGCTACGAGGACGACCTGCGGGCGTCAGCGCGTTTCACCGACGGCGACGCGGTGTTTTTCGCCATCCGCGAGATCGACGATGCCGCATTTCAGACGTTCCGCGAACGGACGCCGTTGCTCTTCGTCGACGATGCTCAAGAATTGACGCTCGCCGAACGTCGTCTCCTCGGGCGAATCTACGGACCACGTCTTGCCGGAGTCAGCCTCGCGGGCGATCCGATGCAATCCTGCCGTACACTCTGGGGCGCGCTCGGTGACGGTGCATTCAGCGGAATCCAGACACGAATCGCACTGACGACAATTCATCGCGGAGAAGGCCGTATCGTGAGCGCCGCGCAACGCATCCTCGATCGCGCCGCGCCAAACGGAGAGAACGGCCTCATCGTCAAAACCCGTTTCGCAACGCAGCGCGAGGAAGCAACTTCCGTTGCGAACGAAATCGTCCGTTTGCTCGCCGCCGGCCTCTCGCCTGACGAAATCGCGCTGATCACGCGTCACGCGTGCATCGCTCCTCCCTATGTCGAAGCACTGGTTGCACGTAATGTCGACGTGCATCTCGAAGTCGGGCCGATCGATATGGGGTCCGGATATCTCGACGCGCTGGCCGCGCTATGGAGCGTGGCCGATCCGCATCGCAGCGTATGGCTCCTTCGTAATCTCGCCACACCCTGGTTGCATCTGGCGGATGCGACAATCGCTCAGCTGTGCGGAACGCCCGACGCCCGACTTCTCCTGATTCCGACCGAAACGCCAAGCACGCGCGCAGGGAAGGAGCGTGATGCCCAACAGCAACTCGCGCGCAACGTCTTCCGCGGCGAGCGTGACGCCGAACTTTCGGAGACGGCTCGCGAACGTCTCGCGGAATTCCGCACCATTCATCGGCGCTGGTCGGAATGGGAACGTCGCGAATCCGCCCTTGCGACTGCACGCCGTATTCTCGCGGAAAGCGTCCTCGCTACGGTGAGCGATGACGCACGCGGTCGCTTCGACGCCGCGAGTGCCCGCTATCTCCTCGACGAGTTGGAGAACGTCGTGCGCGATCGCCGTCCGGCTACCTTCGTCGAGTTGCTCGAAGAATTCGAACGGACGCGCACCCGCGAACGCGACGGAAATGAGCCGTCGCGGCCGATTCCCTGGCGGCAAAGCGGCGTACGAATTCTCGACCCCAGCGCCGCCGTGGGTCGTGAGTTCACGGAAGTCTTCGTCGTGGACGTCCGCGCGGGGTCGTTCCCGCGGTATTTCGTTCCTGAAGCATTCCTTTTCACACCCAAACTCGGGGTCATTCCCTTCGAAAACATTGGAGACCGCGCTGCCAAACGTACCGCCAAGGCGACATACGCACTCTGGCAAACCAAAGCCGCGCAAAAATATTACGAAACCGATCGGCGCGCACTTTACCTCGCCGTCACCCGCGCGACCCGGCGTGCCTCGCTCAGCGCGTGGGGGAAGGCGACGCGGGGACAAAGCGCACCCGAACTCCTTGAGGAACGCTGAACGGCCCCCTCCCCGGCTAAAATCAAGTGGTCCCGGAGTGCCTTCGCCGGCTACCAGGCAGATGCGTAAGGATGCCGAAGGCTTTCGGGCATGGCATCCTCTGCGCGTGAACGTCTTCTTGAGCGTGCCCTCACGCTACCGCTTGCAAGCCCCAGTGATTTTTCCGGTGACCGCCGCCCTCCGCCGGATGCTGACCCTCACCACCTCCGGCTGATCGCCGACACGGGCCTGCGCGCCCGTTTACTTGACGCGAACCTGGCCGTCGGCTTGCAGTCCCCCAAGGGTCCCCAGAGGATCAAATCGATCGTTCGCATCTATCCGCATTTCAATGCGCCTCCGGCGCCGCGTCACGGAAGCGGCGGCCGCAAGCCGGCGCACCGAACGAGCGAACGCCATGCGCAGTTGGCGACGATCGAAGACATGGAAACGCTCCTGTCCCGTGTCCGCATGGTCGAAACCGAGGTTGCCCGCGAGATGCGCGCGAGCGTCGATGCCGATATCGATCGCCTCAAGCGAACGATGGCCCTGCTCAGCGGAATCGAGCTTGAAGAGTCGCATCGTAAACTCGGCGAAGCCTTGGCCCGCCGTAAGGAACTCGGCTGGCAGATTCGGCTCGAGGCCTACCGACGTATCGAGCAGGACGAGAGTTTCGCTCCCCGAATTTATTTACGCCATTTCGCACGCTAGAGCGGACAAAGCTCCCACGAAAGATTGTATGCCCGACACTTCCTCTTCCTCTCAAGTCAAGCCACGTAGGGCGTCTCGTAATTCTGATATCGCCGCGGGAGTCGCCGCAGTGGCAGTGTTTTTCGCTACGGCGAATGCAACGCGCAATGTCCTCGGATTCATCGATGATCAGAAAGCTCAGATCAATGATTCACAAGCTCGGACCCTTTTGCTCGAGCACGAACTCCAGAAACTCGGGGATCCGTGCAAACCCGGATCCTCAATGGGGGTCGTAAAAGAGCGCCGTGACGGTTCGCTCTTCATTCAAGCCGGAGACGCGACGATTTCCCTCCCAGACGACGCACCGTTCAAAGCAAACGAAATCGCTCGAATCATTGTTACGAAAAGTGACGTTTTCATCGAAAAGCCTTCTCAATGCGCCGCTCAAGTAGCCACGACATCGGTGAAACACTCGATCAATATGTAGTAATCTTGTTGCAACGTCGCGTAAGCCAAATTCGGCGCGTCTATATGGTCCGCTGCTGCAGTAGGGACTTCGATGCACTAAATTTCGATTCCGACGTAGTGACCCGGGTCGAGGACGTATAATCTTCCGAAAGTTCGTTCGAGCGGAAGGGGCAAGACCAGATCGTCGAAAGGCGTCGATCGGGGATGGCGTCTGTGCAAGATGAGGGCAAATGCAAGACCCCCGGTTGCATGCACCAGGGGTCCAGAAGCCCGATTTAACGGGAGACGCACTCAATATAGGAGTCAAAAAGCCATACGTCAAGCAGTAAAGAGCGGACTCATCGAGATTCCTCAGACATGCGACCTCCCTGCAAGCGCGTGAATGAATTGGAGATTGCGGACGTCGTCGGCTTCTTCTCCCGGCGTCTCGAGGATCGCAGTCTTTCCGCTTAAGCCTTTATGCGCCAGCAACGCCCGAAAACCGTTCTCGCCGATTAGCCCGTCGCCGATGTGCCAGTGACGATCACGATGGCCGCCCAAGGGAATCTTCGTATCGTTAAAGTGGAACAGACGCACGCGTTCGAGCGTGAGGTGCTGGTCGATCAGATCGAAGAATGTTTCGACGCCTGCGGCGGAATCGATCGCATAGCCTGCCGCCCATGAATGTGCGGTGTCGATGCACACGCCGAGTTGCGGATGATCGATCGCCTTCAAAAGCGCACCGAGTTCCTCAATCGTTCCCCCGCATAATTGTCCGGCGCCTGCCGAATTCTCAAGCACGAGTTCGACGCCGGGTTGGATTTTCTCCAGTGCTCGCTCCAAAGCCGTGACGACGGCGGCGAATCCTTCGCTACGATCGCGTTTACCGTACGAGCCCAGATGCGTGTTGACATACCGAATTTCGCCGGCGGCCGCGAATTCAAGATCATGCTCAAGCAACCGTAACGAACCGCCGGAGATTCTCGGATCGTCACTCGCGAGATTAATAAGGTACGACGTGTGAATGGCGCAGGCGTCAAGATCGGCCGCTCGCCGCAAATCACGAAAGCGTTCAAGTTTCGAACGATCGTACTTCACGGCGTGATACGAACGCGGGTTGCTCGAAAAAATTTGGAGCGCGGTACAACCCACGCGCTGCGCGTACTCGACCGCCTTCTCGTAGCCATCGCCGATGTCGACATGGACGCCGAAACGCATCGTCACCTCCGAAAACGTAGGGAATTCGAACGCATACCCGTAGGCATGAACGACTTGCGCGGACCTCTGCTGACCGCTCGCGAGGGATTCTTCTCCAACGTTGTTCCGGTAATGAGCAGCGCGTCCGAGGGTCGCTCGCGCCTGCCGACGCGTCCGATGAGCTGTTCGACCTCACCCTCACCGAAGGCATCTGAATCGGTGATCACGATGAGATCGGCCGCCGGAATATCGAGACCGCTTCCGACGAGATTGGTCGCCGCAAGAATTGATGGGCATTTCTCGCGAAACGCCGCCATGTTCTCGATGCGCGTCGTCGTTCCGTGGACTTTTAAACCGCGTTTCCCGTAGCGCTTGCGCTGCTCGGAACTGTCGACCATGTCGCCGCGTAATTGCTGAACCGCAATACCATAGGTCGTCTCCAAACGCTGGGCGAGTTTGGGGACGTCTCCACGCGTTCGCGCAATCACGAACATCCGCGACTCACGTGCGAGATGATCTCGAATCAGCGCATCGGCACGCGCGAGTTGTTCGGTGGCCGGTTCACCCCACACGCCTTCAACGCGATGCACCGTCGTCGCGAGCACATCGAACGGCATTCCCTTCATCGACACGACATGTTTGAACGCGCCGACGCGCTCCAAGAATGAACGTAATTCCTCCGGTGTCGCGCTCGCGAACAACAACGGACAATCGAGACCTTCGAGCAGCTTCAGCTGCTCTCGCTCATCGAACGCATTGACGTCATCGATGATCGTGAGCGCGCTGCGATCGAGGATTTCCCATTGCTCCCGCGTCGAAATCATCATCGCACTGCCGACGATGAAACGAACCCGCCCGGCGGTCACGCCTTCTACAACGGAACGCCGTTCGCCGGGCGAAATGCCGCCGTGTAGCTCGCCGACCTCCAAACCCGTTCCCTCAAGGCGGTCGCGAAAATACGTACAATCTTGGCGCACCAGGTCCCGCGTCGGCGCAACCATGCAGACGTAACCTCCGCTGCGCAAGGCTTCGCGCACCGCGACGCGCATCATGACTTCCGTTTTCCCCGAACCCGTCGGGGCTTTGAGCAAGAACTCGAATTGACCGGCGGCAAGCGCTCCGGAAATATCTTCAACGGCACGCGCCTGATCTTCGGTGAGTTTGAATTTCTCCCGTGGTCGAACGAGCTCGTGAGCACGCGCAACCGCTTGCGCGTTTTTCTCGATGAGCGTCCAAATCTTCTTGTGGGCCGGATCTTTTATTTGCGTCGGGATACCGAGCCCTCCCGTTGAACTTGCCGAGCGTTTTCCGGCAGGTCCTCATCCGAAGATGCGGACATATTCTTCTCAGAGACGGTGGGAACGCTCGCTACGACCGTCTCCGGCTGTCCGATGAACCCAAGAGCCTCGGAAAACGGTAACGGCAATTCGAGTGCGGAGTTTTCCGTGTTGACGGGCGGCAATTCCCCGAGCGAACGCAGTCCGAAAGCCTCCAGAAACTCCGGCGTCGTCTTGTAGGTCATCGGTCGCCCTGGAGTTTCGCGTCGTCCCGACTCGGTTATGAAACGGCGATCGATCAAAGTTGTTACCACGCTGTCGACATTCACTCCGCGAACGGCCTCGATCTCGCCGCGTGTGACCGGCTGCATGTACGCCACAATTGCAAGCGACTCCATCGCGGCCGGAGAGAGCGAGGTGCGCGGCGGCAAAAGATATGCTTCCACGGCGGGCCGCGCCGACGGAGCGCTCGAGAAACGATATCCCCCCGCAATTTCCCGAAGAACGATACCGCGTTGCGCATAGGTTTCCGCGATCCGCGCGAGCGCCATAGCAACCTCCATATGCGTTGCGCGGGTCAATTTCGCGAGGCGTTCTATCGAAAGCGATTCTCCGGCGACGAAAAGCACCGCTTCGATCGTTCGCTCGAGATCCTCGTTTTGAATGAGCTCCTGTTGCCGAGGTTCCACGGCCTCATCCTCGACTGGAATAACGTCAGTTCGCATAAACTTTACCAGGGATGAAAGGTAACAGCAGGAGCGGCTCCTTGGGTGCGGATTGTTCGAAGGCGATGCGATGCTGACGCAAGAGTTCAAGCACCGCCATAAACGTTGCGATTATCAATGCCCTACTTAAGGACGCGCAGAGTTCGAGAAATTCGATCTCGCCATGTTCATCGATCGAGCGGGTGATAAAGTCCATCTGCGCGGCGATCGAAATGCGCTCGCGCACGATGGTGCGACGCTCTGGTTTCGCGTTGCGCAAGGCAGCGAGTAAGGCGTTCGCGAGTTTTCCCGGTTCGATCTGATAGCGCTGCACGATTTCGGTCGCGGGATCGCCGGCTTCCCGGTAGAAAAACGATGCCGCCTCGACAGAGCGTCGCCGAAATTCCTCGGAAACCGCCTTATATTGCGAATAGGCGATGAGCCGGGCGCGCAAGCGTTCTTCGACCTCTTCGGGAGTCTCCTCACCTTCGGGAAGCAAGTCCGTCGGAATCGGCGGCAAGAGTGAGCGCGACTTAAGGAAAACGAGGGTCGCGGCAATAACCAAGTACTCGGCCGCCAATTCGACGTCGAGTTGCTCCATCAGAGCGACATACTCAAAATATTGCTGCGCGACGGCCGCCAGCGGAACCGTCGCGATATCGAGTTTCTGCTCTTTGACGAGATGGAGAAGGAGATCGAGGGGTCCTTCGAAGACCTCGAGTTGAACTCGCAGGGTTCGAGAGGAATCGATATCGGTGGTCATGCTCCTGTGTTACAAGCCTGTTATCTTTCCCGGACCTGTACCGCCTCGATCTGCGCAGGCACGGTCCCATCAAAAAACGGATCGACCGGCAGAGTCGCGAGATACTCCAGGCCGAGGTCAATCAGACGTTTCTCGCTGACGTACTTCAGGGCCCGCTTCGCCGCCTTGATTTCGAACCACGCCGCTTCGTCGACCTCGTGGTCGTGATTGGCGGTATCGCCCTGAAGATAGCGCATCAGGTAGAAATGGACGGCTTTCTTGTGCTTGGCCCCCCGCACGTAGAAGAAGTACGAGATCTCGGAGAGCTTGGTGAAGATCTCCGCCCAGCAGCCGGTCTCCTCGTGGACTTCGCGGAGGGCCGCTTGCTCGATGGTCTCGCGAACCTCCACGTGCCCCTTCGGGAGGCTCCAGACGCGCGGTTCGCCGCGACCGATGAGGAGGGCATCGTAACCAAAGCCGCTTCGGCGGAGGACCAAGCCACCGGCCGAGACCTCATATTTGATTCGCATCGTTCGCTTCCCATCCAGCCGCATCCGGAGATCCGGACACTCTTCCCTCCTATTCTACCAATGAGCCCCAAGAAGGGCATCGAGCGTTTGTTCCTTCTCGCACCGTGAAAACCGGCCCCAGAGAGGTCTGCCGGTCTTGCGGGAGCACTTTGTGGCCGGGGCTTGAGGCGTGCGGCGGCCTACCTCCGGAGGTCCCGGGGACGGCTCAACGTCCCCGATCTTGCAGGCCTATGGCTCCCGAGCCACGCTGGAGACGATCTGGTGCTGGTGGGCCCTGCGGCGGGAGCACGCACGCCGGCTCGACGAGCAGTGTTCGTTCGTTTGATCGAGTATGCTTTGATCAGACGTCAGAAAAGACCAAAGGGACCAAAGAGACCTGAGAATGCGTTCTTGAAGACGTCCGAAGCACGCTTAGATGACACCTTGGCTCGCTTGCTCGGTATTTGGCGAAGGCACGCCGATCGTGTATGCTGAAAGCAACGAAAAGAAAGGGCGAGATTATGCACCAACGACACGATGACGGGAATACCTCCTCAAGCGGGAATACCCCGCCGACCGACGATGATAATATTATTCACATTGCACCGGAGGACCGGGAGTGCTTCACCAACCTTATCCTCAACCCACCGGAACCTACGAAAATCCTAGATGCTGTTAGACGAACAGAGGCAAAGGGTTTCTTCAAGTTCAAAATATTGTAGTTTTTTGGAAATTCGTATAGAGCCGCTCGGCAAGAATCACGACCCTGACACGTTTTCATGTGGAAAGCCAACAGTCGACAATTACCTCCGGGGAGTCGCCAAGTGGGCGATCTCAACCCGTCAGGCTGCGACCTACGTCGCGGTAAGGCCGGAAGATCCTAATAGGATCGTGGGATATGTGACGCTGGTAGGCAAAGAAGTCCTCGCAAATGAACTCGCGGAAAAATTCCCCGCAAACGAGTTCATGCCGGAAGGCACAGAACTCCCCGCAAGCTCGATAGCAAAGAAACAAAAAATTAAAAAAGTAATTCAGGGACATACGTATCCATGTATTCTACTCGCGCAACTTGGCGTTCAGAAAGAGTTGCGCAAGAAGGGCATCGGCGGCCACCTCATGATAACCGCTCTTCAGAAGAGCGTTGAAGGCGCACACTTGCATGGTGCAATCGCCCTAATCACGGACCCTCTCGACGAAGAGGCAGACAGCTTCTATCGGACTTTCGGTTTTGAACCAATGCCCTCGGGTAAGCAGCTCGCTCTCCCGATGCGGGAGATTGAAAAATACGTAACTGTTAAGCGCGAACGCGAATTGAAAATATCTGCGGAACAGGCGGCACTCGGCGAAGTGGAGACGGTCGGTCAACTGCGTACAGAACTCGAAAGTGTTAACATTGAAACGTCCGTTTTGCTCGATTTTTCCAAGGACCTCAATCAAGACGACACACTCTCCACTAAACAAAGTACCCGTCAAGTACTCGAAGGGATTGAGTCCATTAAACGGGTAGTGACGGACCTACGCGCCTTTAAGGCTCAACGTGAACGTCGCGAATCCGACGAGGGTCCGTCGCAAAAGCGATGACGAAATCGCGGATCACGCATGATCGAACACTTACTAGCATGAGCGGATGCTTTCGTAGGAAATAATTGGATGTCCGATCCGCAGATCTAATATCCAGGATAATGCAAAACTATTTGGACTGAATTCCTTCCGCTAAGGAATGATTTTTAAAAGCTCAATTTAGTCGGAAGATGGTAACGATCTCCGGATTTTGGGTGGATCAGCCGGTGGAGGAACGGCGGCAGCGCGATGCCATGCCGTACGCCAAAGCTCCAGACTGGGTCCAGGTTATGTATAACAGAGTTAACAAGCGTGGCTCTTTGTCTTCACTCTGTGACATCTCTAAAGCTTCTCTGTCATGGCAAGCAATTTCGCACGCATATCTCGTATTTTATGCACGTCGATCGTGAATATAGCGGCATCAAGTTCACGGTCTTCGATCCCATATTGATCCCTGAGGCGCTTGGTGAGCACCTGCAATTGTGAGCGATAGGTAGTCTCGAACTCGATCTCTACGCAAGCGCACTCCGTTAGGTAATCACTCTGTCTCCTAGCCACTGTATCATCCAAGAGCGTTGGATCGCTATTCGACTGAAGCTCTATTAACTTATCCCGGTTAATCGGCGCAAGTATAAACATGCGTCCGTCAAGCCGTTCCAGTGTTTGCACCATGCTGAAAACTTCAGTCTTAAGATCTTCCCGCGCGTTCTTTGCGAGTCCGCCAAGATGCGGGAGAACTAAATCGCGCTGACCGTTCCGCACGTCCGAAATATCGGAATGCATGGTCCCGAGCCGACCTTGAATCTCGCCCCTCTCTCGGTTTGAAGAAACGACCCAGGCTCCGGCGAGCACTAAGGCGGCTAGGCCGATGCTGACCCTCGCACCCGTCGCACCATCGGGTAGCGGCCACAATGCGAGGGCAACGCTCATCACGAAAGTGGCTGCGCCGTAAAGGGCCGACGGCACCCTGCCCGTTTTAGGCGGCAATATCTCGCCCACAAAGATCGTCCATGCGAGTAGCGAGAAGAACACCCATACATGCTCCTCCATCTATGACGCGAACGTGACCTGCTGGTATGGCTCGCCCTTATGACGAGAACTTACTCGTATGACGACTTTCTGATTCAGGCGCTTGAGGAAATTCAACAGTTTATCCGTGGTGAAGCGGCTGAAATGTCCGTTCATTAAATGGGATACATCGGGCTGTGCGATTCCCAAAACCTTGGCAATCTCGCGTTGCTTGAGTTTTTTTCCTTCCAGAATCTTAAATACGAAAAAGCCGATTTGCGAGCGGGTGAAAAGCTCGTCGGCATCCTCCAACCCCAAATCCGCGAAGACGTTGCCGGAGCTTTTTTCATGTGCGATGTCGTTTTTCCGGTTACTCATTGCGCTAACTCCTGTGCATCTGCATATCGCTTTTTAATCAAGTCCACATCGCTTTTCGGGGTTGCAATGCCTTCTTTGGATTTTTTCTGGAAGGCGTGTAACACGTAAATTTTCTCTCCGAGTTTCACTGCCAGGACTACGCGATAAGCCTCTTTGGAGTAGCGCAGGGCGATTTCAAAGACGCCGTTTCCGACTCCCTTAAACGGTTTTGCATCCTTTGGCATGCCGCCAAACTGCATCAACTGGAGTTCATCGCCTATCATTTTTCGCGCTCCCTGCGGGAAGGCGTGTAGCCGGGATTTCGAGTCCCCAAGCCAGACGACAGGCCGCAATATCGGCGGTTCAAAGGTTTCCAAAGCATGCCCCTACAGGATATAGAAAACTTACTATAAAGTCAAATTCGGGTGGAGCAAGCTGTTTCCTTGTGGTCTACCGAGCGGACGCACCCGCGGCGCCTGCGCGGTCACTTACCTGCGCGAGCGGAACCCTCTCACCGGCCCAACGAGGCTTTTTGGCGCCTGTCGGGTAAGGTTTTCAGGGATGAACTACGTCTATACGATGCAGCGGGTCAGCAAAACCGTTCCGCCCAAACGCCAGATCCTCAAAGACATCTCGCTGAGCTTCTTGCCCGGCGCAAAGATCGGTATCCTCGGGCTCAATGGAGCCGGGAAATCGACGGTGCTTCGGATCATGGCCGGCCTTGATACGGAGATCGACGGCGAGGCCGCGCCGATGCCGAACCTCACGATCGGCTATCTGGAGCAAGAACCCAAACTGGACCCGACCAAAACGGTTCGAGAGACGGTTGAGGAAGCACTCGGCACGGTGCTTGCCGCCCGCAAGCGTCTTGAGGGGGTCTACGCAGCTTACGGAGATCCCGAAGCGGACTTCGACGCGCTAGCGAACGAGCAGGCAAAGCTCGAGGCGATCCTCTTTTCGCAAGACGGCGATAGCCTCGAGCAACAGCTTGAGATCGCCGGGGATGCCTTGCGGCTGCCTCCCTGGGATGCGAAAATCGCTCCGCTCTCCGGCGGCGAGAAACGGCGCGTCGCGTTGTGCCGCTTGCTGCTCTCCAAACCCGACATGCTGCTGCTCGACGAGCCGACCAATCATCTCGATGCCGAGAGCGTCGAATGGCTCGAGCAATTTCTCCAGCGTTTTTCGGGCACCGTCGTCGCCGTGACGCATGATCGCTATTTCCTCGATAACGCCGCCGAATGGATCCTCGAACTCGATCGAGGGCGCGGCATTCCATGGAAGGGAAACTATAGCTCCTGGCTCGATCAGAAACAAAATCGGCTTTCCCAGGAAGAAGCGACGGAATCCGCGCGCCTCAAGGCGCTCAAAAAAGAACTCGAATGGGTTCGCTCGGGCACGAAAGGACGCCACGTCAAAAGCAAAAGCCGTGTCGCGCGCTTTGAGGAATTGTCGAGCTATGAATATCAACGCCGCAACGAAACTCAGGAAATCTTCATCCCCGTCGCCGAGCGTTTGGGTGAGCAAGTAATCTCGTTCTCCGGAGTTCGCAAGAGCTACGGTGACCGACTTTTAATGGATGATGTGAATTTCGTCATTCCCGCAGGAGCGATCGTCGGCATCATCGGACCTAACGGTGCCGGAAAGTCGACGCTCTTCCGAATGATCTCCGGCAAGGAACAACCCGACTCAGGGCAGATCCAAGTCGGTCCAAGCGTCAAGCTCGCTATTGTCGACCAGAGCCGCGAAATGCTGGAAAACGAAAAGACCGTGTTCGATGCGGTTAGCGGCGGTCTGGACATCGTTAAGGTCGGACGCTTCGAGATGCCGTCACGCGCATATTTGGGGCGCTTCAATTTCAAGGGCGCCGATCAACAAAAGCCCGTGGGAAGCCTCTCCGGCGGTGAGCGCGGACGTCTGCATCTGGCCAAGACGCTCTTGGTCGGCGGCAATGTGCTGCTCTTGGACGAACCCTCCAATGATCTCGACGTCGAAACCCTGCGCGCACTGGAGGATGCGCTCAACGAGTTCGCCGGAACCGCACTCGTCATCAGCCACGATCGCTGGTTCCTCGATCGCATCGCGACGCACATCCTCTCGTTCGAAGGCGATTCCGTCGTGTATTTCTTCGAAGGAAATTATCACGAATACGAAGCGAACAAAATCGCCCGTCTCGGCGAGGAAGCCGCCAAACCCCACCGCATCCGCTACCGTCCGCTCACCCTGTCGTAGCAGTAAGCGAACCACTCTATGTGAGTTTAATACGCTTGAGGGCGCCTCCGAATATTTGCTCGATCTCCCTCACCTCATTTTCCGCTCCCGCTGACGAATCCACGCGAAGGGAGAACGCGACATTCGCTTCGGCCAGAATATCCATCTCCTTTTGTATCTTCCCAAGACTGCTTTGGATGGTGTTATTATCTCGTCTTTTCTTCCCCAAAACATCGAGACGCCGCTGGATCGAAGCATTGAGCGACTCGTACTTTTGACGCTTCGTTTCGATTTTTGGAATTTCTTCCTTTTGCATTTTCTCATCGACTCGTCGCTCGAGTTCGGCGCGTAGTCTTGTCAACTTGACCTGCGCGGAACCATTGAAAGGGTTCCACTTGCGGTGCGTATCGTGTTCCAATTGAAGCAGCGTTTGAACTTCATCGTCGCTCAACGAGGTGGCGTAGACTTCTTTTCTGCGCGCTTTCGTTACAGCATCGACGTCGAAGGGCTTGAGGTCGCGGAGTTCTTTCTCGTCGATGCGCTCCTGAGAACGAAGTTCCGCATATTCTTCCTCCAACCGCATGGCGAGTTCTTTGAGTCGATAGCGAAAGCAGACCGGACCAACTTCTCTTGGTTCAGTCGGAAACTCCATGCTCAGATCTCGCACGAGCGTCCAAAACTGCTCGATGGTCTCCAACGGCAACGAACTCATAGAGACGCGAAAAGGCATTCGATTTTCCGAGCGGTGTTCAAGCTGTAGGTCGATCTCTTGGGCGGCCTCAAGAGCCAACTCCACCCCAGCCCTGAGCTTCTTGAGTTCATCACGCGTGAGCGCTTTTACCGCATGGCGAAGGTCAAAGCCGTGACTACCGAGTTTTTCGAGGTCGTCGCGAATTTCAAGCTCTCTGGCAAGCTCATTCTTCCGGTCGGTAAACCGTCGGCAGGCGTTCTTCAGTTCACTGATGAGTTCGGACGACGATAGTCGACGAAACTCGGGGTCCCGTACGTCACCCTCTTGAAACGTCTCCATGCTTCTCCCTATACGACAGCCGGATCCAAAATCCATGCGGTTTGTCGTAAAAATCCTTAGGTAATTGCTCTCTCTCGGAGTGTGTCAGACCCGGGGTTAGGTAGAATTTTCGCACGATGCGAAAATTCGGGCGTCCCCGTGAAGGAAGGTACTTCATCCCGCCCCAAAGTCCGACGCACTTCTGGACGAGTGCATTGCCACGATCAAGATCGGATCCTGCGCAAGAACGCCTCCGATTTCCTCTTGGGCAAGGGCGAGAATATGTGAGGTTTCCGCCGGTGTTCCCAATTCGACGCATCGCGTCCCGTAGACCAAGGCGATCTCCGGTAGCGCACGCCCAGCGTCTCCGAAGGAACTCTGCTCATCAAGCAATGAAGGAAGCGATTCCATAACCCGGCCGGCTTGAACGATTCGCCAGACCGCCCTCCTAGCTACGAGCCGCACCACCGCCCGCGCATCGACTACCGCGAAGATCGATCGAAAAGCATGCGCGAAAACCTGCCTTTTTCCGGTCGCACGTTGGAATTCGAACAGCATGAACGCACCGACCGTGGCAAGCAACACCGGCGGCGAGGTCGCACCGACGACGCGTTCCAGCGCCTCTCGTCTTTCTTCTGCGCTCAAAAACTTTGCCGGTTGAGCATCCACGTTCACCATCGAAGTCGCACCTTGTGCGGTCGCCCGTACGACGCTGCGTTGCGTATCGACCTCAACGCTCGCCTCAACAAGTTCGCGAGCAGCCCCCGCGGCGACCACGCGTTCGATCGCCTCACGTCTGACGCTCACGACCTCGTCGGGCGAGGGATTCGCAATCGTTCGCTCAACGACTTCGCGTACAAGAGCAAGCGCCACTCCCACCGGAGAGATGACTTCCGCATCACGCGCGAGTCGCCAACGAACGCCCATCATCCGCGCAAGAAAAGGTACAAGAGCCGCCGCACCACCGCCGCCGCCGACGAACTCAAGGGCCGATACATCGAGCGCGTAATCGGCGATTAATTCGCTTACGGTCGTACGCACCTTCGCGCATGCGCGTTCAAGGACCGAATTCGCAAGCTCTTCCCATGGTGTCTCCGAATCACGAGCGGCTGACTCGAACGCTCGTCGCGCAGACGCCGCATCACTACGCGCGAAGGCTCCTTCGGGCACCAAACCCAGGGCATTTGCGGCACACGTCGGCGTAAGTGCCGCATATTTCCCGGAGGGAAGCCGCAGAACGAGCATATCGTCATGCAGATGCTCGTGATCGTAGTCACGTACAAGGGTGGCCGCGACGAGTTCGCTATACTCCTGAAAACACGCGTATGCCAAGCCTGCGATATGCGCCGAGCGTGGACCGACGTCGCGGACAAGCAACGCAGCGCGTGCGGAAGCGTCCAGACTTACAAGGCTCCCGCCCGCGACGCCGACGGTTCGGACGTCAAGCGTCCGCAACATCGTTCGATGGCCGCCAATGCGAGCCGCCCGCATCACCGGACGACCGCGAACAATCGCCGAGCAATCCGCGCTGGTCCCACCGACTTCGATAAAGATGCCGTCGCTAACGTTCTCGTGCAAAAGCGCACCGGCGATTCCCGCGGCCGGTCCGGACAACATCGTGAGGATCGGTCGTCGCTCCACCTCACGCACGTCCATCACTCCGCCGTCGCTGCGCATAATCATCAGCGGCAAACGGATTCCCGCACGCGCGACGGCCTCGGTCGTCATACGTGCGGTACGCATCATCGTCGGAAGAATCGCCGCATTGAGGACGGCGGTTCGCGTCCGCGCCCGCAATCCATAGGACGATGCGACGTCGTGACCTGACGTCGCGGAAAGGCCGCAAGCGCGCGCGCATTCGACCACAAGCTCTTCTCCATGAGAATCGTCGACACCAAAAGCCGCGCTCGCAGCGACGACCTCAACCCCCTGGGCGACGAGACGTTCGAGTGCGAGCGCAATTCCGGCACGATCAACCGAGGATACGAAAACCGTCCGCGGTCGCAAGCCGACCGTTTCGGTCAGGCGAATCGGCGGCATTCTCAGATGTCGCCGAACGAACGGATTGCGCGCATCGACGCCGACCAACCCGACCGATGCAACGTCTCCCTCAAGCAGAGCATTTGTTGCCTGCGTCGTCGAATGAGCGATGAACGTCACCGACTCCGCCGAGATGCGAGGATCCGCGAGCAGACGCTGCAAGCCGTCGACGATCCCCGCCGCGACGCCCTCGGGATGCCGATGGGTCGTCGGAATCTTCAGTGAAACGACGATTTCCCGAGTTGCGGCATCGATCGCGACGACATCGGTAAACGTCCCGCCGACATCAATGCCGATGCGAAGCATCGTCATCGCCCCGTCGAAACCGATTCGCCCTCAAAGGGAGCAGCGAGGACGATGACTCGTCGCGGAGCGTCAGCGCCGGATTGCACCACGAAACTGTGCGTACCACTCGAATAGGCCCGGTTCTGCGCCTGATAGGTCCCGTAGTCCCACCAATATTTCCCGTCGATCATCAACACGACATCATTTGTTCGCAGACCCGCTTTCCACGCGGGACCGCCGGTTCGCACGACGGCCCGCATATTTCCGTCGATGGTTTTCACCATCGAAAACAATTCACTCGGAGCGTCACGAGCGGGATCGAACGCAAGCCCGCTCGTAAAGAGCGCACGACTGCGAACCGCATCCTCGCGCATCCACAAGCGAAGACGCTCGAGCAGATCGAGCCCGAGGAATTTCCCGTCGTCGCTCGTTGGCGGCATGGAAAAAGTCCGCGCGGCGCTCCACTGGTCCACCGGCCAACCGGCGCAATCGGCCAATCGCGCCTCGAAATCGACGATCGTTCCCGCAGCTGACGACATCTGATGCGATGCGAACGTCACTACTGCGGCATAGGGTTTCTCCGAGCAATCACTCTCCCGTGGATCGCTCGGCGCCTCGACTAGACGATATCCCAGCCAGCTTTTCACGATCTGACGCCGTGCAATTTCCGCGGCCGCACGCGCAAGATCCGATCCGTCATCGCGCACCGCAATCGCCCATGCCGCGGAGGCGGGAATGAAAAGTCCCGGCAAGCCGGTTTTCACATGCGGCGTGACCTCGGCGGCAGCGGCGATACTTGTCTCATGCACAGAACCCTCCGCAAATGCCGGAACCCCGAAGAGGCCTTGCGCGCCGAAGGCGACCACCAGACACGCCGCGACGGCGACGGCGACCTGGTATGGAAGCGTCAGACGCAGGATCTCCTGAACGTTGACGCCGGTGAAATTCGCGACCCAGACGTTCTGGGTATTGGTCGGGTCGCATACGTTTTGGACCTGAACTACCGCCATGATTGCCGCGACCAGCACGAGCGGCGGCAAGACGCCAAGGCCCGCAAGCACCGCATAAATAGCAATACCAACACCTAATGGATTGAGCGGTCCACGATACAACGCAAGGGGACTCGCCACGCCGAACAGCAGGACATAGCCGAGCGCCGAATGCGGCGCGAGCGCAGTGACCAACGGGATCAATCCGGTCCGCACGGACAGAAGCGCCGTCGTCTGCAGTAACATGCCGATCCCCACAAACAGCAAGAGCGCGGGGGCAACGTCCTCAACGCCGCGAACGGCGGCGGCAACCAAGGTGTCGATTGCACGACGTGGACGAGTACACAGGGCACCGAAAATTGCGGCGAGCGCGAACGCAACGATCGGATCAATGTGCATCACATAGTACAATCCAAGCGGCAGAAGCGGCGTGAACAAAGCCGGAACCGGAACGCGCATCCGAGGGCTTTCCGCTGCAAGGGCCCATGCGGCATATCCGCGCGATCGGCGTACGAAGACGAACGCATATATCAGCAACGCGAGCAGGTCGATCAACGCCAACACCAGTGCGTACGTTCGCAGCTGCGCGGGCTGAATGCCGAATGTCGTTGTGTAAAACGTCCACTGCGTGATGTTGAAGATGAACCCGAGCGCGAACGCGAGCAGGAAGAGCGTCGCCGCCGAACGGCGATCCAGGCCGACGCCCAACAGAATCGGCAGCACGATCGAACCGACCATCACCACCGCTCCCAATCCCGAAAGAATCGTGAACAGGAGAGCAACGACTCCGCACAACGCAAGCGCCAACGGCAGCGGTTCATCACCGCCGAATTCCGCGGCATACGCAACGATCGTTTCCGCGATGCCCGTCGCCATCGTTACCCGACTCAGCCACGCACCGAAGATGACTGTTACGAGAAGCGGAGCGAGTTTCGCCGAGCCGAGAGTGACGACCGCACCGAGTTCGCTTGGTGATGCGCCCGCGACCGCAGCTATTCCCAAGGCCATCAACGGTACAGCAAGAATCGCGGGAAGCACGCGCAGCGCCATCAACAACGCGCAGAGGACGAAGACCGCGATCATCGCCGCACCGATCACGAGTCGACTCCACAGGTTCCGAGCAAACTCTCAAACGACGGTAGCGGATGGTGTTCGACGAAATCAATCCGTGTGACGGTATCGATGCAATCGGCAGCGTGCTGCGCGCGGTCTGCGGCGAGGCGATAACGCTCCAACACGGCATCTTCGTGACTGAAGCGGTTCTCGTATTCCCAGGCCTCGCGCATCATCGCACGCAGATCCAAGAGCGTATCGCGCTCCTCCCAGAAAAGATATTTCGCAATGAGGAGTTTCCGCAATGCTCCCGGCGCATTCGGATCCATGCGCGCAGCCTCGTAACCGGCACGCGCTTCGTCGGCGATTTGAAAGCCTCGGGCGAGTGCATCGTAGCGTCGCGCAGCCAATTGCAGAACGAAGGCCGTCCGCGCATGAAGCGGCGATTGCGCGCTCAATACCGCGTCGAGCGCGCCTTCTGCAGCGAGACGGATCGGCCCCAGATCGCGAGCACCCCTCATCCGCGCTCGCATCCGTGGGTCAAGGGGATTCGCCCAAAAGAGGAAATCGCTCGAATCCGAGAGATTCGGCGACGCCGGATCACTTGCTGAGCGATTTATGACACGCAAGGCATTGCGCGCTGAGGCGAGCAGCGCGACCGCATGGGTCAAGCGCGCGTCGTCACTACCAAAAAACGCCGACGGAAAATCCTTATCGAATCGCTGCGGATCGAGATCGTTTCGCTCCCAGGCGTCAGCCGCCGCGTACAAAACCGGATACCAGGTCGCCTCATCCAAGGTTTCTCCGTCATCATGCCAGACTGGCTGGAAAAGTCCAAGCACGTGAGCATCTTTCCCTGCGGCGAGAAAACGCCGCTCTCCCTCAATCGCACGATCAACGTCGGGAAAAATCTCGTTCCAATTCCAATCGCCCGGCGCGATCATCTGATCAAATCCCAAGTCGGCAAGACGCGCAACATCAGCGTCGAAATGTTCGCCGCTCCCATAATGCCAATTCACCAATACCGTCGAATGCGGAAGCGTGTGCGCCAGAAGTGGATGCTGCTCAACCGCATCACTCCAGATCATCGCTCGCGCGGACGTGTGCGCGTGGAGAACGTTAATGAGCGAATCAACGTGCTTGGCGTACAAGCCTTCGAATCCGGTTGTTTTGATGGAGGCGGCACTGCGTCCCAGACCCACGTCCGAAGCTTCGTCGGCACCGAGATGGAAGAACGGCGGATTAGGCACCGCCGCGAGCTCGTCGGTGATGAGATCCGCGAGATATGCTCGCCCTTGATCCACGTTGGGCGCAATCGTGAAGCCGTGCGGTGTCTCCGCGAACGCTGCGTTTTCTTCCCAACGCAAGGTTCCGTGCATGTGCGCAAGCGTTTGCTGCTGAGGAATCAATGTCACGTGAAATCGCTGAGCATAAACGGCGAGACGACTCAACTCATCGGGCGTGATTCCGTCGCGCGGCGCCGCCGACGGATGCCGTGGATCGGCAAAAACATGTTCCATATACGGGGAATAGCCGTTCATCTTAAAGGCGGCGATCGTCCGAATGCGTTCCTCGAAATATGCCATTGTCGGAAGCGGCCCGCGCGAAACATCGTCGGAGAGGATTCGCCATTGCAAAGCCGGCGCATCCTCGATCGCCACACAGGGCAGCCGCCAATGGTTTGTGCCGTGCGACGGCAATTGCGCCAGCGTCATCAACGCGTAGAACGCTCCGTCGCCGTCGGCCGCGTCGATGGAGACGCCGGTTTGATCTACGCGCATCGCATACGATTGCGGCGTGCGGCCCGAATCAATGCGTACGCGCACCGGCGCGGCCTTAGCATGATCGCTCGTATGAGCGGTGAAGACGCCGAGCGAGCGCCAGCGCTGATCAAGAAGCTCACGCCCTCCAGCATCCACGTCGCTCGGAAAAGCCAGCCTCTGGTCAAGATCAAGACCCGCACATCCGGGCAACGCGCGTACACTCGACGGCCGCGGAACCAGATGAGGAGACTCGCCCAATTCGGATGCGGGACTCGGGTCAGAGCCGGCAAGCGCAAGGAGTGCGATGAGTGCAAGCAGGCGACGCATATCCTCCGCCTTCGCTTCGAGCCCCGGCGCCCCTATCCCGACTGCCGACTTGCTCGGGGGAATTCTTAGGAATTAACCTGGGCTTCCCGCGGCAATTCTCTTCGCCGGTCGACTCGTGTCAAACTCGCCTGATACAACGAACGACGCAATGGCACGGAGGGCTGCGGCATGCGGCACATTCTCATGAGTATCGGCGTCGATAGAAAATGCAGAAACGGCGCTGCTGCGCTAGTTTTTTGCACCAAGAACGCTAACCCTCGGCACTTAACCGACCCTCGTTACCCCTGTTTTCGCCAAATTTTACCTTTTCGAGGGGATGGGGAAAAATGACCAAGTTGGACCGGACCGGCAGCTCGCACGCCAACGCTGATGTTGTCGACACGATCGTGAAGCATCAGCGGGTCAGCGGTGACACCATCGCGCATGCTCAGCGCATGATCCCAAATTGTGACAAGATCGGATGGCCAGACAGGATCCGACGTCGCCTCCAACTCGGCGCGACTGCTCCATGTGTACCCGCGAATGACTTCCTGTTCTTCCTGAGTAAAATTGGAGAAATTAAGCATGTCTTCGTCCTTGTAATCGACCAGGAAGTACGCTTCGCTTACTTGCCTGTCGACGGAGCCATAACGATGGACGGCGGTTCTGTACGCCACAACCGGACCAACGTCACAGTCCCTCCCTCGCCCGAATCCCAGTTCCTCGCGCAGCTCTCGCCCTGCCGCGTCCACTAGCGACTCGCCGGCTTTGACGCCACCGCCTGCCGTAATCCACCATTCATTTCCGCCGCCCCGTGCGCCCGCATTCAGAAAAAGCAGCAGACGCTCCGTCGAACTCGTCACCAAGAGCCGAACAGAGATGCGAGCACCAGGCCCCACTGGACGCCAATCTGTTGTCATTCCTGGTTCCGCCCAAAAACAAGAAAACTCGCTTCCACTCGACGAATGGCGGCCACCTGATCCCAGTCGGTTTCAGGAAATATCTGCGCCAACGCACCGAGGTTCGCCAAAATCACGCCACCCGGCGAGCATGACTTTTTCATGACGAATTCAGACTGCAGCCCGAGGTTAAGCCGCTCAGCGAGCTCAAGACACCACTTGCGATGAAAATCGAACACGAGAACGCGACACCTTCCCCGAGGTGTCAGATAGTCGGCTGCGAAGCGTAGCACGTCAAGAAGCATGTCGCGTCCGACTTCGCCCGAAACATCGTGGTCCCACTCGGCCGCAGGTGCAGTGAACCGCGGCATTTGTGCCGGATTGCTAACAATGCCGTCCATAGGACTTTCCGGCATAAACTCTCGGACCGTGCAATTCGCAATCATCGCCTCGAACGGAAAGTGCTGATCAAGATGCGCTACGGCGGCCGGATTCGGCTCGACAAGGACACACTTCCACCCCAGAGACCCGAAGGCGTTACCCAAGACACCGTAGTATCCCGCACCAAGGTCAGTCACAGTGCCGTCGCCTGCCTGACCTTGCCCATCCTCCATAAGAAGGCGTGCGAGCTGCATGCCACTGGACGGTGCCTTCGCTGAAGGATGCATAGGGACATTGTGCCCGGAGGGCAACGTCACAAACTCAACCACGTTCAGAACTCCGATCTGCTTGGGAACCAGGAAGCACGGATGTAAAGACGGAGCGCCACCGGGACACATCATATTCGAGTCGCTCTGCGTACTCTGCACAGAGCTGGACCCTCTCCGATTCCGGCGCTCCCGCCAAGGCATTGACAAGCGTCCAATATGAGGCCATACCAATGTGATGTTGGACGCCGTCGAGAATGACGGTAGGATAATAGACGACCGATTCAGTGGGTAGCGCTCGCGACGCGTCCAATATCAGGGCGTCAGCATGGAGTAGGCGCTGAAACTCCGGTAGCTTGGCTTCTTCGGAGTGCGCGAAATAACTCCTGCGGTTACTTTGCCGAAGGGCCTCCCCAGCCCTGAGATGAGAAGCGGACTCCGACGTGTCTAAAGGAATTCGCGCGAGCGTCTTAGCAAAGGTAGCGTAAAGACTAGGAATCATCGCAACCGTCTCTTCCATCGGATGACCGACAAGCCATGACCACGGTTGATGCTCAGACGCATCGCACACGCCTCGTTCAAAGTCAACCAGAATAATCTCGCCGTCCGACGTCATTATCGCGTTTCGAGGCGCCAAATCGAGCCATCCGATCTGAGACTGGATCAGGCAGTTGAGCAATTCAATGAACGTATCGGCGGCACGCTTCCGTTTAAGAGAATCTGCCAATAGGAGCGAGCGCTCGAAGTCCAACCCGCGTATACGTTCCAGCGCAAGCTCACAGTCAGAGAATCCGAGGCATCGAGGCACCCGTACCGGTCGGCCATACACCGACACCCCGCGCGACCTAAGTAACTCGCCAATCTGGTTCAGTCCCTCATATTCCAAGTAAGAAGTCGTCTTCAAGACGACCCCTCCCTCAAACCGGACACTGGTGGACTCGGCGGCAAAGAGGCTCATTGGGTTCACATACATGCGGCTCGAACCCAACTTCCCGGTCGGGGCATGCTGCCGTCGTTACTCCGAAGGCGCGCAATGCCATCGCCGTGCTCAATGCAGCTCTGCGCTGCCAAGCGGCAGTTTCCTCGGAAATCTGAGGGGATCGAGACGCACTCCTCAATTTGATCCAATGCATGGACGACCGAGGATGTCTCCTTCTGCCAATGAATCGCGAAGGGAATCTCACGCCGATAGCATTCCAGCGCGGCGTGAAAGTACCCGACGATCTCCTTGGGAAGATCGTCCATTGGGAACCACGCCACTCCCGCACATTTCCGCGGCTCGGCATTGCTCGGCTCACCGCCGCTCCATCGCGTCACTTCGAAGAACCAGCCGATGCGCGTGCTTCCACTTGGAGAATGGTGTTGCAAAACGACCGCGCAATACACGTCGGTTGGATCAATCGTGATAGCGATCTCCTCACGCGCTTCGCGAATGAGCGCTTCGACAACCGTCTCCCCCTCCTCGAGATGACCAGAAACAGCATTCCAGAGCCCGTCGGCATACCCGGTGTTGTACCGCTTCGATAATAAGAGCGAGGCCTCACGGCGCAAGAGAAGATGCACGTCGACTACACAACTGAAACGATGGTCTGACACAAGAATTTCCTTCTTTCACCATCTGGTGGATCTAAGGCGCGTGCTTTGCTAGCCTTCGCAGCGACTAAGATAGCTTATCTCTCACTGGCGGCGGATCAAGTGGGAACAGAGTCGAGGATTTGAACCCCTGGAAGCGATGATCGGGGATTCAGGGGGTACACATACGGTCGGATTGCGGACGAATGAGAGGTCTCCAGTGTTCACGTACATAAAAAGCATAGCGGTCGGCATCGTCGCAATGTGCATATGGTTCAGTTTGCGGTCTCATTGGTCCAATTGAACGCACTTAATAGCGACCACTCAATTAAAGGACACCCCTTCAATCGGTCAAGGATCATTTCCGTCCCGAGAAGAGCACCCTGAAGTTGTTGGAGCGTCGAGGAAGCGAGATGAATGGAGCCACTGGAACTGATTGTCTTCAAGATTTCCGCCTTAAGCGGGGTATCACCCAAGAAGAAGTTGCTGAAGAATTGATCCGACTCGCCGAGGACGCCGGCTTGGAGGTCAGAGTAGACGCGTCCATGATCTCGAAGTGGGAGCGGGGCAAGAAAAGACCGCGAAGGTATTATCGTCGTCTCCTCTGCCGTTTTTACCAGGCAACGGAGGAAGACCTCGGGCTCACAGTACCGAAAGCCGAGAATGTCCACGTCAACCTGCCCCTGTCAATTTCCGAAGAGGTTGCAGGAAGAATTCAATGCCCGAATGCAGGCGACATCTCCCAATTATCCATTGTAGAAGCAATAATGATGTTACAAGATCTAACGGCAAAAGACATCACCAGCCGAAAAGACGCGCTGATCGCAATGACAGCCGCTACAGGTGCTCTTCTTTTGGATCCAATCAGACAATGGGTAAGGACTACCCCCTCTATGTCTGAAGACTTCCAACCATCACGCATTGGTCTCTTCGAGGTGGAGAACCTCGAAGAAATGGTTGCGCGTTCGGCAAAATGGAGCGGTCAAACTGGATCCTACATGCGAAAAGCCGCGATCGGCCAACTGCGAGCGGTGGGAGAAATTATTGAAGAAACTCCTTCCGGCCCCGTTAAAATACGACTATTTGAAGTTGCTGCGCAAATGGCGATTCAGGCGGGATGGTTGTCGTATGGAGCACTTATGTATGGGATTGCGCAACGATACTATCTCATGGCGCTTCATTTCTGTCGAGAAGCCGGAAATCGTCAGATCGCCGCAAAGGTTATCGGGGACCTGTCTCGTCTCGCCACCGGCATGGGAAATTATCAAGAGGCCTTGGAACTTCTCAAATTTGCACTTTACCTCTTGCCCGCGCGTCGACAAGGACTCGTCCAGGCTGAGCTTCTTGGCTATCTAGCATCCACGCAGGCACTTCTAGGAGAAACGCCGGGTGCTCGCCGTTCGATTGAGGCGAGCTTAGATGCGAGTTTGAATGCGCCGGACAAACAACTCCCTCCTGTATTCGGATATCTCGACTCGACGACAATCCACTATGCGATCACAACGGCATACCTAAACTTAGCTCGACATGATGGTCCACGCGATTCAATGTCCGACTTTCTTGCACGAGCTGAACAGCATGTTATCGCATCTTTTGGAGAGGGCGACGATAATTTGCCGGCTTATCGAACCATGGACACCATAGAACTGATGAATATCCGACTGCTTCAAGGTGAACCGACTGAAGCGGTCAATCTCGGCAACTCGGCGATAGATCTCGCTAGCGGAGTTCGCTCCTCGCGGATAGCCGATCGCCTCGTGAAATTCGATCGTGAGGTTCAAGATCGTTACCCTGCCTTGCCGGAGAGTGCGGAATTTCGCGACCGCCTTCGCTTCCATCTAATCCGCTCTGGAGAAAAGGGACCTTCATTCGTTTCGTAATTTAGCTGGTTGCGGAAAAGAGGGGATAAATCAAGGATCTACCTGTAGCTGTAGCGACTTTTAATCATAGTAGGTCAGGACGGTGGAAACGGTCGTCACCTTTTGACCCCTCTGGCGGCAGCAGGATTTGACCCCACGTTGCTCGAAGAGCGCTCGTCTCTTAGTTTCACACCTCCCAGCAGGATCTTCCATGAAAAACGAAATTGAAGCGACTTTCCTTGGAGTCGATAAAGATGCAACACGCATCGCATTGCAAAATGCCGGTTTTATGTTAAAAATACCGGAATATATCATGCGCCGAAACACCTTCGACTTTTCGCACGCTACCCCTAACAAGAACCGTTGGGGAAGAGTACGCCAAGAATTCGACCGTGTCACGATGACGATAAAAGAAGTTACCGGAAGAGGCATTCACGATACGTTCGAAACCGAACTCATCGTAAACGACTTCGATTCCGCAGTGGCTTTTTTTGAAGCATGCAACATCCCGCTACAGTCCTTGCAGGAGAATTTTCGAGAAGTCTGGGCACGCGAAGCGGTAGAAGCGACTATCGATACATGGCCTGGATTGCGCCCTTTTGTTGAAATCGAAGGTCCTGACGAACTAACCGTAAGAAAAGCATCCTCCGATATTGGTTTCAATTTCACCGAAGCCATCTTTGGAAGCGTCGCTCTCATATACGAAAAGGAACTCGGCATTCCCGCAACTATAATCAACCAGCTTCCTGAGATCACGTTCGACAAGCCACCATTACCGAAGACTTCCACAAGCGTTGAAAAAAATCTCCTTTCTCGACGAGATTCCGGTTCGCGGTAAAGCTATAGAGTCGGAATATTTCAGCTTGCGCCCATCGATGTTAGCGATGGCGTAAAAAGGCGCATTGGAGCTGACCCGGGTTTAGTGGTCTCATTGGTCCAATTGAACGCAATTGACCACAGCCCCACTTGGAGGACACTCCTTCAGATGTTATTCAAAAAGCCGGAAGCGCTGCGTGACTCACGGCCACAGACCCTTGAACCGTCCAGCGGCGGTCAGGGTATAGCGGACGGTGTGCTTGGGATCGCCATGTTCGAGGTAATCCAGTATCAAGCGCAGATCGGAGTGTCGGAACTACGGCACGGTCGCGTCGATCTTCTATGGGTCGCGCCGGTGAGCGCAGGATGCCGACTTAGGAGACGACAAAGCGCCGTGCATGCATTTGGACATCGCCGATTACGCGGTCATCGTCGGCTTCTTCGCCCTCAACCTCGCGATCGGCGTCTATTATGCAAGGCGCGGCACGGGCACGCTCGCCGACTACTTCATTTCCGGGCGCGGAGTCCCGTGGTGGCTTGCGGGAATCTCCATGGTCGCCACGACCTTCGCCGCCGACACGCCCCTGGTTGTCACCGGCTTCGTCGCCCAACATGGTATCGCCGGAAACTGGTTGTGGTGGAGTTCGGTGATGTCCGGAATCCTCACGGTCGTATTCTTCGCCCGGCTTTGGAGGCGTTCAGGGGTTCTGACCGACGTCGAGTTTATTGAATTGCGCTACGGCGGACGCTCGGCGGCAGCGCTTCGCCTTGTTCGCGGAGTTTTCCAAGGTGTTCTCGTCAATACGATCATTATGGGATGGGTCAACTTGGCGATGGCCAAAATCCTGGAGCTGACCCTCGACGTCCCAAGATTTGCCGCGATGGCCGTCTGCTTGATCCTCACCGGCATCTACGTCATGATCGGAGGCCTGTGGGGCGTCTTAGTCACCGATGTGTTGCAGTTCGCGGTGAAGATGACGATGGCGATCGTGCTGGCCGCAGTTGCCGTCGCCGCCGCAGGCGGCATGGGATCGCTCGAACACCACCTCGCCCTCCTCGACGCGCAACGCGGAGGAGGTTCAATTCTTTCCTTTTTCCCGACCGGCGACCAATCGTGGTTGCCCGCGCTGAGTTTCCTCACTTACATCGCCGTGCAATGGTGGGCCTCATCATATCCCGGCGCGGAACCCGGCGGGGGCGGATATGTCGCGCAACGTATTTTCTCCGCGCGAAGCGAACGCGATTCGACGCTAGCGACCTTATTTTTCAACGTCGCGCACTATGCGTTGCGGCCCTGGCCGTGGATCCTGGTCGCGCTCGCAGCCCTGGTCCTCTATCCGCACGGCGTTCACGGTCACGACGGGAAACCCGATCCCGAACTCGGGTATGTCCAAGCGATGATCGACTATCTGCCGCCCTGGTTACGCGGATTGATGATGGCGGGTTTCCTCGCTGCGTTCATGTCGACGATCGGCACCCATCTCAATCTCGGTGCATCATATTTGACCAACGATTTGTACCGGCGCTTCCTCGTGCGCGACGCCGATGAGAAGCATTACCTGGGCGCTTCGCGCATCGCAACGCTGATCGTGATGGGCCTCTCTGTTTGCGGAGCCTTCGCTCTGCATTCGGTCGGCGACGGATGGAAGTATCTCTTCAATCTCACTGCGGGCGTCGGTCCCGTCATGATCTTGCGCTGGTATTGGTGGCGCGTGAACGCATGGAGCGAGATATCCGCACTCGCCGCCTCGGCGATCGTATCGAACACGCTGATTCTCACGAATATCATTCCGTCGAGCGATCCTAACGCGCAAGCGAAAATGCTCCTCGTTACCGTGACACTGACCAGCATCGTTTGGTTGACAACGACGATGCTCACGCGACCCGAAAGTCCCGCCACGCTGGAGCACTTCTACCTGCGCGTGCGACCGCAACGATGGGGTTGGCGTCGTGTCGCAGTGGATGTCGATGATACAACGACCAGCGAATCGTTCGGCCTGCAGATCATCGATTGGATAGCGGGTTGCGGACTGGTGTACGGTACGCTTTTCGGCATTGGGAAAATCGTACTCGGCTCGATGCTCGAGGGAATGGGATACCTGGTCTTCGCCTGCATATGCGCGGCGATTATCATCCCGCACCTTCTAGCTCAAACCTCACCGGAGCCAATTTCGTCACCGTCGTCGAACTCTTGAGGAGGAAGTCCATCCGGCGCGCGTGGGCATAATCTTATCGATCAGAACTCAACGTCGCGACCCGTATCTCCGTCGCGCTCAACGGAGAAATCCTCCACCGTGGGACCAGCGAGCAGGTACGCCTTGATCGACGGTCGCCGCGCGTCGAAAAGCTCGTTCATTCGGTCGATTACCGCCGGGAGATGCGTCGCGTCACCTTCGAAAATCGGGGCAACGCTCTCGACGATGGCACGATCCTGCTTTGCGAGACGCGCGAGATCAGCGGCATCGAAGTCAGCATGTTGCAACGTCCCGATATAGCGCTGATCAGCGAATTCACAGCGCAGAAGTAGGCTGTCGAGCCTCTCCGCATCGACCGGACTCAAAGTATTCGAACTCCGCTCGCGCAGACGAGCAAGCGCCTCGCCGACGAACGCGCGCACCTGTTTATCTGAACTCGAGCGCGAGTCCTCGTGCTCGTATCCAGGAAACCCCGGTAAGCGAGTTTTCAGGAATTCAAAATCGTCGTTAACCGACTGCATGGAAGGCATTGCACGATAATACGCTCATCGGAACGCGGATTCCACTCAAGAGAACCTTCCGGTGATAATTCCGGCCGGCGGAACGCGGCGACTGTCGAAGAGTTCGTTGAGTCGATCGATCACTGCCGGGAGGTCTGTCGCGTCCCCATCGGCAATCGGAGCGACGCTTTCGACGATCGCGCGATCGTGCTCCGCGAGGCAGGCGAGGCCGATCGCATCGAGGTCGGCATGAGCCAAAGCTGCGATATACCGCCGATCAAGGAATCCACAGCGGAGCACGAGGGCGTCGAGCCGCTCGGAATCTACCAGACTGAGCGTAGCGGCGATCTGCTCCCGTAGACGTGCGAGCGTCTCCCCGGCAAACGCCCGCACTTGCCCGTCGGCAATATGGCGCGATGCCTCATCCTCGTATCCCGAAAATCCCGGTAAGCGACTCTTGAGGTACTCAAGATCGTCGTCCCTCGATCGTATGCAAGGCATTGACCAATCATACGCTTATTCGAACGCTTCCGCCATATCTGGAAGCGCGTCGTCATGCAAACGATGACCGAACACCTCAACGAGCGGTACGATCAAGAGACTCTGCCCCACCAGGGTCACGACTACGACGGCCGAGACGGCCACGATGATCTGATCCCGCTGAGCGAACGCCGGCGGGAGGGAGAGCGCCAAGGCCAACGGCAGTCCGCCGCGCAGACCCGAAAGCCCGATGATATACTGCCAAAACTTCGGATGCCTCGAAAGCCGCTGCAAGGGAACCGCAAAGCGGGCGAAGGGAAAACGGCTAAGGATCAATGCGGCGACGGTCAGCGCGGCCAGGGGCCACCACGTGGGCTCGAAGCGCAAGCTGACCCCCAGCAAGATGAAGACCGCGACATTGGCGAGCACGCCGATCACTCGCCATGCCCCGGTCGCCGGCCGAAGATCCAATCCCCGTCGCTCGAAGATCGTGCGCGCGAGCACGGCGGCGCTCGCGGCGGCGATGATCCCCGAAGCGCCTATCAGCACCGCCGCTCCATAGGAGACGTATGCCATGAGCAAGGTCAGCGGAAAAACGCTTCGGGTCGCCCTGGGAGCGAGCGCGAACGATGCGAGAGCGATCAGAGAACCGATTCCAATGCCGGCAATCAACGAGAAGATCGAAGCCACTGCCGCAAGAGCGAAGTCTGAGGGCCGCACCCCATGACCGACAAGGCTGAGCGCCGCTTGCACCAGCACCACCGCCACCGCGTCGTTGAGGATCGACTCCGCTTCAACGATCGCCGTAAGCGCGCGGGAGATCGGCATTCGCTTGAAAACGAAAAGCACGGCGATCGGATCGGTGGCCGCGAGCATCGCTCCTAACGAAAAGGCGGGAATGGGCTCCAACATCCCGCTCCACCATGCCGCTCCCGTGACGACGAGCGCTCCGAACACGGCTCCCGGACCGGCAAGCATCATTGCGGCAGGCGCGATACGACTCATGAGCCCCGAATTGAAGTGCCATCCCCCATCGAAAATCACGATGGGCAGCACGAGGGCGAGCATCGGAAGAGTAAGCTGCGGCAGCGGACGGCTCGCCGTCAACACGCCGAGGATCGCACCGAGTACAACCAAGAAGGCCGGCGCAAGCGCGGGTATCGTTGACACGACACGTCGGAAAGATCGCGCTTGGTACCGCGGAGCGGGCGCATCGGGAGGCATCTCGCCTGGTTCGTACATCCACGAGCCTTTCCCCAGGTTCACCGGACGTATGCGCAGGCGTCATCCAATCGACTTCGAAACCGCGAGGCGTGGATAACGCCGCGTGTGATGCGCCCCTAACCCCCGCTCGATCCAATCCGCCTCGTCCACGTTTCCTCTGGGGCATCGTTGCGGCGGCGATCGCCCTGCTCACCTGGAACACCCTAAACAGCGAACGTTTCCTCCATATCCAAAGTACCTCAGACGCCGGCCGGATCGCTCAGCTCAATGCCCAACTTCGTGCGTTCTCCACGTGCGATGCCCATCGCTATCCGGTCGCGGGCGGGAACGTCGTGCGCTGCGGCGACGAACTCCTCGTATTCCTGCGCGAGGCGCCCTCTTTGGCAGCCGGACAAACCTTCCAACTCTGGACGCTCGCCTACGGTGCTAAAAGCGTCGTTCCAAACGCGACCTTCACGCGAGGGGCGGACGGCTCAGCCTTTATCGTGGTTTCCACTGCCCCCGGTAATCTCGCGGCCGTCGCGATCAGCATCGAACCTGTCGGCGGTAGCAAACAGCCGACGACGAAACCTCTCTTCGTCCGTCGGTTATCATAACTGCATGCACGAGATATTTCCCGGAATCTTCCGTTGGACGAGATCCGTACGACCGGGCGTGACGGGAGCATCGCTTTGGATCCAAACGATCCACGGTCCCGTCGTCGTCGATCCGTTCATTCCCGAGGGCGGAATCGATCAGATTCAAGCACTCGGCGCTCCGCATGCCGTCATTTTGACCACGCACCGGCACGAACGAGACGCAGCGGCTTACGAAGCGCGCTTCGGAGTTCGACGCTATGTGAACGGGAAACCCGACAGTCCAATCTCTCGGCGCGGTGTTCGCTTCCAAGCCGGAGAACGCGTGTTGGACACCTTCGACACCGTCGACCTCGGTGGAATCTCCGCGGGCGAGACGGGACTCCTCTTGAGTCGTGAGGGCGGAATACTCATCCTCGGAGACGCATTCCTCAATATCCAACTCACGCACTCGCCGTTAACCTGGATCTTTCCGGTCTTTCTTCCCTACGGTCCACCGCAGCCATATCCCGTCTGGATGAGCCGTGGCCCCCGCACCAGCCGCATCCAGCTCGCCGCGATCGGAGAACTCGCGTTCAAGCATCTTCTGCCCTCACACGGAGATCCGATTCTCGCAGATGCGCGCGAACGCGTCCTTGCCGCGATCGAGTCGGAACGCCGCGCTCATGGGTTCCTCTCATCTTCTGATGGCCGGCCCGATATCGATGCTCGCTCCGCTCCGTTCAAATGACGTCGTAGCAATACGCACCTATCTCGCGAAGCGCCCCTATGAGAACGTCTTCATCACTTGGCTCATCGATAACGGAGCGTTCGAACGGGCAACAACTGAACGCTGTCTGGTCGCACGCTCGCAACAAGGTCACATTGTCGGAGTTTTTTACGATGGGACAAGCGTCGTCATTGCGTCGCACGATATCCAGGCGATCGATGAGTTCGTTCACAGCACCTTCATCGATGGATCGCTTCGAACAATTGTCGGCCCAAGCCCAGCGGTGGCACGCTGCTGGCACGTATTAAAAAACCGGCTCCTTTCGACCGTTTCATACCGCGCTCACCAACCACTTTATATGATCGATCGCAACAGCCTCATGGGCTTCCGCGACGACGCGTTCGTAGCGCAAGCAGACGCGTCCGAACTCGATGAAATCTCGAGCAATTCAGCCGCAATGATCTCCGCCGAACTCGAAACCAAATCACCGATCCGTGCCCACGACCTCCGCGAGCGGGTGCGAAACCAAATCGAACGAGGTTGGTGGTGGCGTGCACGCAACCTTCAAGGATCAATAATCTTCCAATGCCATATCGGATGCGTCTCCGCTGCGACGGCACAGATTCAAGGTGTTTGGACACCACCACCCTATCGAAGAGTAGGGAATGCGCGACGCGCGTTTGGTGCGATCATCGATCGTCTCCTCGATCACCATCCGACGCTGTCCCTCTACGTCAACGATTTCAATCTTCCGGCAATCCGGCTTTATGAACGCGTCGGTTTTCAGAAAGTAGGCGATCTCGCGACGATTATCGCGCAATAAGTCATCTCTGATTTATACGGGGAACTCCCGCTTCTTGACGTCATCGGCGAAAGCACGGACGGCTTCGAGCGTTGTCGCGCTGAGGTTCGCATAACGTTTGGCAAACGACGGAGCCTCGGGATACAAGCCAAGGACATCGTGCAACACGAGCACCTGTCCATCACAGTGCGGACCGCTTCCGATCCCAATTGTCGGTATCGTAAGCGTTCGCGTGATCTCCCCAGCAATTTCCGGATCGACGAGTTCCAATACGATTGCATACGCTCCCGCTTGTTCAACTGCGGAAGCTTCGGCGATGAGCCGACCGCGATCGCGCATGACCTGGAAGCCCTCACGCAATCCCGCGGTCTGTGGGGCGACGCCGATGTGCCCCATCACCGGAATCCCGGCTCGCACGATCGCTTCGATACGACTTGCTGAGCGCACGCCGCCCTCGAGTTTGACACTGCTCGCTCCCGCTTTCACTAAGCGAATCGACGAACGAATCGCGTCTCGATCGTCGGATTCGTACGAACCGAAAGGAAGATCCGCGACGAGGTGCGCCGACTGCGTTCCCCGGGCCACGGCTGCCGTACATCTTTCGACATCGGCAAGTTCGACGTTCGCCGTACTTGAAAATCCGAGGACGACCATCCCCATCGAATCACCAATCAAGATGCAATCAATGCCTGCCGACTCCACCAGACGCCCGAATGCCGCATCATAAGCGGTGAGAACCGGAAATGCGGCTCCTTTACGAGACATGATCGTATGTGAACCAAGGCGTCGCTTCATCGTCTTCTTCTCGGCTGCAGAAGTGCGAAATCCCTTTACGACGATTCACACCCCTTGTTAATCGGACACCAATGCGTGATCGAAGTCCAGGGACATCGTTACTGCCGGTGTCCGTGTGTTCAGTCCGCACCGCATCCACTGGAGGATATGTCTTTTGTACGCCGCTACCATAGGCAATACGCCTTTCACATTCCCTCATGATCGAGGAAGCGATTTTTATTCCACCTCCCGAAGCTCCCCAAATAGCGCGTACCCTCCGGCACGAACGCCGACTGCGGACCTTGAATCACAGCCGAACGAGGGTTGGGGAAGAGCGGGCACGCTCGCCGACCACGTTGCACGGCACGGTCCCGACTTCGGGACATCCGATCCACAACGCTATGCTCAAATGGCGCATAATTTCATTGAGCGCGCATTCCAACCGCACAATGGCCTGGAAATCAAAGTCGATCACGACAACGGCGTGGTCCGCATATTTAATCCCGCGAGCGATACCTTCGGCGCCTATAATGCCGACGATACGACGCGCACGTTTTTCAAGCCGGACGGCAGCCATTCGAGCGTCGGCCAAGCATATTTCGACCGCCAACCCGGAGACGTCGTTCCCGTCGCCCCCCAAGTGGAAAATCTTTAGAGCTTCCCGGCTCAGCGTTCTTGCCGGGCCCAAAACTTTGTGATACAAAGTATGGGCACTCTATGGAACTCCGTCAAGCTCTGGCCGATCTCGCAGAAGTACGAGGTCGCCTCGCATCCGTCCAACGCTTCGAAGGATACTCGGGCGGCGCCGCCATAGCCAGCGGCGCCGCAGCTATTCTCGTGGGCGTTTTGCAATATGCGGTCATTCCGTCTCCGACGACCCCTCCTCAGCTTACGCTTTATCTTACTCTTTGGCTCTCTTGCCTTGCTATGGCGCTCGTACTCAATTATGGCGCGATCGTCGTTTGGTACCTTCGGCACCGGAACGCTCAGGCCGCGATCCAGATGCGGACGGTCGGCATGAGCATCGCGCCCGCAATCGCCGCCGGCGGCGTCATCACCGCCGCACTCGTGATGCGGGGAATCTACCCCCTATTACCCGGCCTTTGGTGCGCCACGTATGCCCTGGGCATCTTCTCGTCGCGAGCGAGCGTTCCGCGTAACGTCGTTTTTCTCGCAGCTGCCTTCGGCCTATTCGCCGCGTTTTTGCTCCTTTTCCCGGCCGTCGACGCTTTGGAATGGTGGGTGATGCCGCTCGCGTTTGGATTCGGGCAAATCGCGATCGGATTGATGGTGAGCATCGAAAACCCGAACGAGCGAGGCACGGCACATTGATTTCCGCTCCATTCGCCTATGAAGGCCTTGAACGCATCTTCCACGAGCGCGGTCGTCTCGGCATTTGCACCTGCCTCATCGCCGGCGGCGGCGAGTTAAGCTTCACTTCTTTACAAGAAGCCTGTGGTTTAACGGACGGCAATCTCAATCGACATCTCCACGCACTCGCCGAGATGGAGATCATTACCCTCACACGCATTCGTGGAACTGGCCGGCCGAGTACCCTTGTGCGCATCACTCCATCGGGAAAGACTCGTTTCTTGGATTACATCGATCATTTGGAAGCGGTCGTTCGCTCCGTTCAGGCAACCGCATCTTCATCCCACTCTGAAACTTCGCACTTTGGAAAGTTGGCGACTTCATCATGATCGAGCGCGCCCTTCACCTTCCGGCCCTCGATGTGATCCCCAAGCATGTTGCGATCATCATGGACGGCAATCGCCGTTGGGCACGTGAGCACGGTCTTCCGGCGACGGAGGGCCATCGCCTCGGCGTCCGCGCCTTGCGCCGTACCGCGCGGGCTTGCGCTGACGCCGGAGTAGAAGTCCTCACGGTCTATACTTTCTCCGTCGAAAATTGGCAGCGTGAGAGCAGCGAGGTGGAAATCTTGATGCACCTTATGCAGCGCGCCGCGATCAGCGAGTTGGCGAGTTTATACGAGGAAGGTGTCCGCGTCCGGATCATCGGACGTCCCGAAAGTCTCCCCTTGGGGACGCGGCGCGCACTTGACCGCCTCGTGGAAAAGACGAGTTCCAACACGCGTCTCACGCTGAATCTCGCAATCAATTATAGCGGACGAACCGAGTTGCAAGATGCGATCGTCGCCTTGGTGAACGACGTCACTGCGGGAAAACTCTCCTCAACCGCCATTGACGATCAGACGATATCGCGCTACCTCTACACCGGCAATCTCCCGGATCCCGATCTTCTCATCCGCACGAGTGGTGAATTTCGTATATCGAATTTTCTGCTCTACCAAATTGCTTATTCTGAATTCTGGTCGACACCCGTTCGCTGGCCGGATTTCGACGCGGAACATCTCCATGAGGCCTTCACCGAATTCAATCGACGCAAGCGCCGCTATGGTCGATAAACGCGAAAACTTCAGCGGCCCGCCGGCGAAAACGCACAAATCGCGCAGCCTGAATGCATTATCTAGCAGGTTTGCATCGATAAATCCCAAATTATCCCTTCTTCATCTACATTTGGAGGTTTCCCCGTGCCGACGATCCTACCACTCTGGCTGATTGCGGCGCTGTGCTCCATCACCTCCGCATCGGCCGGTCAGATCCTTTTGAAGATCGGAGTCCGATCCGCCGCGCTCCCATCCGACTCCCTCGAACACCCAAATGAACTTCTGAATATGCTCCTCAACCCTTACGTGGCGGCAGGGGTGTTCGCATACGCGGCCAGCATGGTTCTCTGGCTCGCGGCGATCAA
Source organism: Vulcanimicrobiaceae bacterium (assembly GCA_035937855.1). Taxonomy (GTDB): domain Bacteria; phylum Vulcanimicrobiota; class Vulcanimicrobiia; order Vulcanimicrobiales; family Vulcanimicrobiaceae; genus DASZHL01. The sequence goes on along the minus strand of DASZHL010000014.1, from coordinate 27,618 downwards.
TGGACAAGAACTTTCCCGCGTCTATCCGATGGCTGCGCTCGGCTATGTTCTCGTCACGATCGTATCCGTCAAGCTCTTCCATGACGAGATCACCGTTTGGAAGGTTGCGGGAATCGCATTGATTATTCTCGGCGTCATCGTCCTCAACCAGGGCGCGGGAACACCTACCGATATCCCCCCAACGCTCCCGCCGAAAAGCGGCTAGCCCGAGAGCAGCTTGCATGAGCGCAAGCCCGGAGCTTCTTCTCATCGGCGCGGTTGCGGCCGTCGGCGTGCTGCACACCGTGGTTCCGGATCACTGGGTACCGATAAGTCTCATCGCGCGTCAACAGGGTTGGACTAAAATGGAAGTCGCCCGAGCGGCGGTGATCGCCGGAACCGGACACACGGTCTCGACACTGTTAATCGGACTCCTCGTTTGGATCGCGGGCGTCGCCTTCGCTACCAAATTCGGGAACCTCGTTTCAACGGTTTCCAGCGTTGCGCTCATCGCATTCGGTGGATGGTTCGCACTCTCATCGTTGCGCACACTGCGTAGCGGCACGGGCCACGGACACGGCCAGGGACATGAGCATCATCATAAAAACGACACAGGGTTTCATGGATCCGAACACGAGCATACGCATGATATTCACGACGTCGACGACCCATTGTACGTGCCGAGCCAGATCGGCGTCGACGTGGTACTAACGCACGTTCACCCGCACCGACACGGCCGTGCCGGCATCCACACTCACCTTCACGACCACGGACCCGATACGAGACACCAAGAGACGGCGGACCTTGCCGACGATCCGCCCCTTCACGAGCACAAACACAAGCGCTCACTTCGGACGACGCTTCTGCTGATTCTCGGTTCCTCGCCGATGGTGGAGGGCATCCCAACATTCTTCGCCGCGAGCAAATATGGTATCGGGCTGATCGCCGTCATGGCCCTGGTATTCGCGATCTCAACCATAACCACATACGTCGTGATGTGCGTCACCTCCGTCACCGGCTTAGAACAGATGTCGTTCAACGCCTTCGAACGCTATGGAGAAGTCTTGAGTGGTTCGCTCATCGCGCTAGTTGGGTTCGTCTTCCTTATTTTCCCCGTGATCTAGGAATGCTTCGGAGTTCAACCGAATTTCCAAGCCTTGGTTCCTTCTCTTTCGATTTCTCGTCAGATCCCCGATAGCAAGGTGGTGCCATTTATGGAGGACGAGCTCCCTCCCTTAAATTCCTCGGCGAGCGACCGTGAGGCCTTGCGGGCCATCCCCACACACCCTACTGACGAACAGTATGACGCCTTTCACAAGATCCTCTTGAAGAATTGCACGACGTCCTACGATAATTTTGAGAGGCTGGAAACCTTGGGTGTTGCGGTCGAGGTGCTTTTCGTCCTTGAGGGGCTTCCACGGACACTTGCAATCGGTGATCTCTTCTATGTCCTCGACCGGGAGCCACCCTCAGAAGAACGAGACCGCTTCCTTATCTGGGTCTTAATGGCAACCTCCGGCCGCGCCGTTTCTGAACCAATGCGAAACGGTTTTCTCATTCAAGCGGAAGCCATAATTCGTCAATTACCCGCGAGTCCCGTGAAAGATGAACTTCACGCCTATGCTAAGGATGTGGCAGCCGGGAAGCCTTTGGACGATCCGATGAGCGTCCGCGAAAAATTGCGAGCAGTTCCCACCCGCCGTCCCTCCGAACAATACGGCGCGTTTAGTGAACTCGTTCATACCATGAAAATGGAACCTCTTGCAGAGAAAAGACTTGGCGATTTAGAGATCGCCGTTCCTGTGGTCTCACTCCTTTATAAAAACGTGCGATCCGACTCATATCTTAACCTCACCTACCTTATCGGGATGCAGCAACCCTACACTCAAGCAAAGCGCCGCTGCTTCATGGGTGCGCTGACAGGAATAGCAGGCCTCGACTGCGCCGATCACGGACGGGCAAACGTGATTGATATGGCCATAGCACTCACGCGTGAGGTGCCTGGAAATGAAAGGGGTGAGCTTCTCTCCTACCTCCTGGATATCGTTACACGCAATCCCCCCGATGAGAATACCCCTGAGCTTCTTCGGGTCGGCGAGCAGATTGAGACGATCAAATCTCTCGATGGGCGCCCTGCAAGTTCCCGTGTTCGCAAGCAAATGGAAATAGTAGCTTTTCGTCTCCCCCGCACCCGGAAAGATGAAGATCGGAACGCATTATCAAGCACCGAATTACGGAAGCAATGGTAGCGATTGCATTTTTGCCGGGCACGAACACAAACGCTCGCTTCGAAAAATCGTTCAACTATCCAACCTTCGTGCGTTAATCGACGACGGAACAACTCGTGAAGGCAATCCAATTCGCCTTCACGAGCTCCTCAACCAGAATCATTCACTACGAGATCGTTCTAACGCGCCGAAGTTAGTTACAGCTAATTTTCGTATTTGAAAACCGCACAGCCTTGACCTGCGGCTGATTTCCTCGTTTCTTCTTGATCTCAGCCCTTATCCCGAGCAACGCTCTCATATTACTTCGGAGCTCCGGAGTGATTTCGTCGCAAATATCTAGTACATTTTTTCGTAAGAACGTTTGAAACTCCTCTTTCTGCTCAATGGAATCCGCATTTCTCGCAGTCGCCGTTATTTTCGCCTGAAGGGCATGTTGATTGGCGTAAAGAGCTTTCTCCCTATCACGAAGCCAATCTTCTGCGGAGAAGCCATCAGAAAAAAGCTTGGCGAAAGGGCCATACAGGAGGCCACGAAAATTTGCCTGAAGGTCCGCGTCCCACCCTTCGCCTTTCTCCCCATGAGCACCCATTTTATCCATTGCAATCTGGTCCGGCTTGGTCTTGATGACACGTTTAATATCGTTCGCCATCCGCTGGATAGATGCGGGACTCCGTTCCGTTCCACTCTTGCGAGATTTCAGGAGAGCCTGCCTTGTAGCCTTGAACTTTTCTAGCAGCGTAGGAGAGAGATAGCTGGCCGCGGTAAACACATAGGTCTGCATGGCAATGTCAATCACGTCGGGCGCTGTCAGGATTCCATGTTTCTCGGCGCCGTTTTTCGGGGTGGAGCGAAACATCGCTTCAATCTCATTAAGCAGTAACGGCGCTTCAAGGAAAAACGTCGTCGCTGATAGGAGTTTTTCAGCGGCTGTTATTTGCACTCCCGCAACCATCGTTGCTGTCTCGATATTCGATATCTCAAATGTTTGCACGGCTGCCTCGGCAACGATCATCACCATGCCCGCCTCCAGAAACGTCATGAGCGGCCGGAACTTCGCCTCACCTTCGCTCGATATTTCCCCAAAGGTATCATCATTCGATAAGACCGCATCACCCATTTGAAAGCCCCTTTCATAGGAACAATGCGGAAGGAGTACTTCGTGCATTGCGCGAGAAGATATCAATTTAATACAATCTTTCCCAGATCTCTCCTTCACGTTGCAATGAGGACATTCCGATCAGCCCATGACACCTATCGTATGCTAAGGACACCAATCCCAGCGTGCGCCCCTTAAAAAAGAGGACAACCCTCTAAGTGGAGGTCTTCTACGGCTGAATTGACCGAAAGCTCCGAATACCGTAACATTCAAAGGTTGTGACCATTCATACCCGCCCCGACATCCGAAACGTCGCCATCATCGCCCACGTCGACCACGGGAAGACCACTCTGGTCGATGCCATGCTCAAGCAAAGCGGCGTCTTCCGGGAAGGGCAGCATATCATCACGCGCGTGATGGACTCCAACCCCCTCGAACGCGAGCGCGGCATCACCATTCTCGCCAAGAACACGGCGGTCCGCCACGGCGAGTTCAAGTTCAACATCGTCGATACGCCGGGCCACTCCGACTTCGGCGGCGAGGTCGAGCGCGTCTTACAGATGGTTCAAGGCGTCGTGCTGCTCGTCGACGCCGCCGAAGGCGTGATGCCGCAAACGCGCTTCGTCTTGCGCAAGGCCCTCGAACTCGACCTGCGGGCGATTGTCGTCATCAATAAAATCGATCGCAAGGACGCTCGGGCCCTTGAAGTCGTTGACGAGGTCTTCGACCTCTTTATTGAGCTCGGCGCAAGCGACGAGCAAGCCGAATTCCAGGTGCTTTTCACCAACGGGAGAGCCGGAACCGCAACGCGTGATCTTGCGGTCCCCGGCGTCGATCTTGAGCCGCTCTTTGCGACGATCGCCTCGCATATTCCCGAAGCCCCCGTTCAAGAGGGTCCATTCCAGATGCTCGTCTCCGCGATCGACCATAACAAGTACGTCGGTCGCATCGGCATCGGACGCGTCTTCCGCGGGCATGCCGGCTTGAATGCGCCCATCGCAAAAGTTTCCCGCGACGGCACTATCGAGACCGGCTTGCGCTTGACCAAACTCCTCACCTTCGCCGGTCTTGAGCGAATTGAAATCGCCGAAGCAAGCGCCGGAGATATCGTCTGTGTTTCAGGTATCGAGGGCATTAACATCGGCGATACGATCGCCGATCTGGAGCGTCCCGAGGCGATCACCGCCGTTGCCGTCGATGAACCGACCGTCGCTATGTTCTTCAGCGTGAATGCCTCGCCGTTCGCGGGCCGCGATGGGAAATACCTCACATCGCGGCAGATTCGTGACCGCCTCATGCGCGAGTTGGAATCCAACGTCGCACTGCGCGTCTCCGAAACGGAAAGCGCCGACACTTTCGAAGTGCGCGGCCGGGGCGAACTCCATCTCTCGATACTTATCGAAACGATGCGTCGTGAAGGCTACGAACTCGCGGTCTCCAAACCCCAGGTTATCTTAGCCGAACGGAACGGCGTTCTTTCCGAGCCCGTCGAGTACGTCGTCATCGACGTCGCCGAGGAATACGAAGGTGCCGCCATCGAATCTCTCGGCAGCCGCAAGGCGGTTATGTCAAATCTCATCGCAATGGGTGCGACCCGCCGCCTTGAGTACACCATGCCGACGCGTGCAATCTTCGGTTTACGCGGTGAGTTGCTGACCCTCACACGCGGGACGGCCGTTATGTCCCATACGTACCTCGATCATCGTCCCTATAGTGGTGAACTTCCCGGCCGCGGCGTCGGTGCGTTGATCGCAAGCGAAACCGGAACGATTACCGGCTATGCGCTCATGGGCTTGGAACAACGAGGGCGTTTCTTCGTTGGCCCCGGTACGGAAACGTACGAAGGAATGGTCGTCGGACGCGCCAACGACGATCGCGATGTCACGATCAACGTCGTGCGCGCCAAGAAACTCACGAATATGCGTGCCGCCGGCACCGACGAGAACGTCAAAATCGCCCCTCCAGAAGAACTCTCTCTCGAACGCGCGATCGAGTTCATTGAAGACGACGAACTTGTCGAAATTACCCCCAAAGCAATTCGCATCCGCAAACGCATCCTCGTCGAAACCGATCGCCTAAGATCACGGAAAAAAACCACCGCTTAGAGCACTTTGCTTCTTGCCGTATGCGTCGTCGCTACGCGGGTGACCACATGGATGTGGGCCTGCCGCGCGTGCATGGATGTGCGAGAGCGGCCTCGCCTACGACAAGAATCAAAGCGCTCTTATTTCAAAAAAACGACGGTGCCGCCGATTGGCGACCCCGTCGTTTTTTCTTCTTACGAAGTTTGGGTTATTTCGTCGTGGCGGGTGCGGACGCCATTGCGTTCGGCGTCGCCGTCGCATTCGGAGTCGCCATTGCATTGGGAGTCGCCATTGCACTTCCCGAGGTCTTCGTGACGGCAGCCTTCGCCTTGGTCTTATGGCTCGCGGCCTTCTTGGTCTTGGTCGCCGGCTTGGCGGCGCTGGTCGCAATTGCCGTCGGAGTGGCGGACGGATCAGCGGTCGCCGTCGCGGAACCTGAGGTTTGCGCCATGACCACGGTGCTCAACGAAGCAGCAAATGCCAGCGCGGTAAGGCTCGTAAGAAAACGCTTCATGTTGGAAAAACTCCCGTTATTCTAAAGAGAATAAGAAACATACCGACGAAAAAGGAGGGTGCCCCTCCAACTATCGGCCGAGAAACCTCGGACCTACGGTAAACGCAACCCATTGCAAAAACATTCCATCCCCCTACGAAACGTTCCAAACCTCGTCGCAAAGAGGACCTTTTCCTATGATGGCTCTCCGGACGAGAGGCTGGAAAGCATATTCGGGAAGGCGGGAAGGCCTACCGTGAAGCTTAGTTCGCTCTTGCGTTCGTCGTAGTCCACGAGGACATTCTGACCCTCGCGCACCTCACCGGCGAGAATTTTCCGTCCGAGCGGAGTCTCCAATTCGCGCTGAATGGCCCGCTTCAAGGGACGCGCACCATACGTTGGATCATATCCAACCTTCACGAGATGATGACGCGCCGCGGGAGTGATCTCAAGATCGATTCGCCGATCCTGCAAGCGCGTCCGCACTCGATCCAATTGGATCTGAATGATCGAATCAAGCTGTTGCTCGCCGAGCGCTTGGAATACGATAATCTCGTCGACCCGGTTGAGAAACTCCGGACGGAATCGGCGACGCAGTTCATCGAGCACGGTCGCACGCATCACCGCATACTCAGCTCCGCCGCCGGCTCCCTTGAAATCGAGGATGCGCTCGGAACCGATGTTCGACGTCATGATCAAGATCGTGTTTTTGAAGTCGACCGTCCGTCCCTGACCGTCGGTTAGGCGCCCGTCATCAAGGATCTGCAAGAACACGTTGAAGACGTCGCTCGCCGCCTTCTCGATCTCATCGAAGAGCACAACTGAGAAGGGGCGACGGCGCACCGCTTCGGTGAGTTGACCGCCCTCGTCATAGCCGACATATCCGGGCGGCGCACCGATGAGCCGGGAGACCGCGTGCTTCTCACCATATTCCGACATGTCGATACGAACCATCGCCCGCTCGTCATCAAAAAGATAACTTGCAAGTGCACGCGCTAGTTCGGTTTTTCCAACGCCCGTCGGTCCGAGGAAAATAAACGACCCGATGGGACGATGCGGATCGGAGAGTCCCGAGCGCGCTCGAATAACCGCATCCGCCACAGCCTCAACCGCTTCGGTTTGTCCGATAACACGCTTTCGCAACTCGTCGCCCAAACGGAGGAGTTTGCGCATCTCGCCTTCGAGCAGTTTGGAAACCGGAACGCCGGTCCAGCGACTCACAATATCGGCAATATCTTCCTCATCGACTTCCTCCTTCAGCAATCGCCCCTTGCCGTCGTCGATCGTCGCTTCTTGCGCCTTGAGCTTGCGCTCCAAATCCGCCAGTTTCCCATAGCGCAGTTCAGCAGCACGATTGAGATCGTACTGACGTTCAGCCTGTTCGATGTCCGTCTTCGTTTGATCGATCTGTTCTCGCAACGTCCTCAAGGTCTGAACGACGTCTTTTTCCGCCTGCCAGCGAGCACGTAAGCCATCGCTTTCAGAGCGAAGTTCCGCCAACTCTCCTTCGATCCGTTTGAGACGAACTTTGGAACCCTCATCGTTTTCCTTACGCAAGGCCTCGCGCTCGATTTCGAGCTGCATCGCGCGACGCGAAGCCTCGTCGAGCTCCTGCGGCATTGAATCAATCTCCGTGCGGAGTTTTGCTGCGGCTTCGTCGACCAAATCGATCGCTTTATCGGGCAAGAAACGATCGGAAATATAGCGATTCGAGAGCGTCGCGGCCGCAACTAAAGCCGAATCCTTGATGCGCACGCCATGATGAACCTCATAGCGTTCCCGCAAGCCGCGCAGAATCGAAATCGTATCCTCGACGCTGGGTTGATCGACGAAGACCGGCTGAAAACGCCGTTCGAGTGCGGCATCTTTTTCGACATGCGTCCGGTATTCGTCGAGCGTTGTTGCGCCGATCATGTGCAACTCGCCGCGCGCAAGCATCGGCTTGAGGATATTCCCGGCATCCATCGATCCCTCGGCTTTTCCCGCACCGACGACGTTGTGCAGTTCGTCGACAAAAAGCAGCACGCGTCCCTCGGAAGCCTGAACATCCTTGAGCACCGCCTTAAGCCGTTCTTCGAACTCACCGCGGAATTTCGAACCCGCGATCAAGGACCCCAGGTCGAGCGAAACGATGCGCTTGTTCTTCAAGCCTTCGGGAACGTCACCGCGGACGATCCGCTGAGCGAGACCCTCGACGATCGCCGTCTTTCCGACGCCCGGTTCGCCGATGAGCACCGGATTATTCTTGGTACGCCGCGAGAGTACTTGGATCACGCGCCGGATCTCGTCGTCGCGTCCGATTACCGGATCGAGTTTTCCTTGCTCGGCAACCTTCGTGAGATCGCGACCAAAGCGTTCAAGACTTTGGTACGTCGCTTCAGGAGATTGCGACGTAACCCTCTGATTACCGCAGATCTGACGCAACGCCGTCAGCAAGCCGTCCGGAGTAATCTTCGCGTCGCGCAGAAGTTTCGCTACCGAACCATCTCCGCGCGCCATCGCCAAGAGCAGATGCTCGACAGAAATATAATCGTCTTGGAGACGTTTGGCCTCTCCGTCGGCGGCGATCAATAAGCGCTCGAAGGCCGGGGACATCGTGGGGCTTTGGTCACCGCTTCCCGTCAGACGGGCAAGAGCGGAGACGAGCTTTTCCGCCTTTTGAATCACCTCGCCGACGTCGGCTCCGGCTTTGGCGAGAAGGGACGAGGGAAGTCCGTCTTTGTCTTCGAGAAGTGCGACAAGCACGTGCTCGGGAAACGTTTGCGTATTACGCTCGGCGAGAGCGCGCTGGTATGCGGCGTTGAGCGCGGTTTGAACGCGCTCAGTCATGCGATCGGCATTCATAAATCTCTCTTACCCAATATCGAATTCAGAAGTTCCAGAATCACGTTAGGAAAGCGAATCGCGACCAATACGCGCGTCCGAGGTCCGGATGCTCACGCCCTGAACGTCAAACCACTCCAGCAAAGGGATCGCGTACTTTCGCGTCAAGCCGGTAACCTCGCAGAAGCGAGAGGGGGTAATCTTTCCCTCCTGTTGGAGGGTAGCAACCAAGCGTTCTTTGATTTGCTCGATCTGTTCGTCTCGATAGAGCATTTTACCAACGTGAACAAACGTTCCACATGCCAGCAAGGCGTCGAAGGCTTGTATACACCCAAACAAACGCGCAGCCGAAATCGCCTTGCGGATGTCTGTATATTCCACCGGCAAAAATGGGTCCTGATCGTTGGGCGGAAACGCACCCTCGAAGAAGGCTCTCTGCTCGACCGTGAGTTCGGGCTGGACACCAGGCATCGCATAGTAGTCCCCACGATAGACCAGTGCTCCCGCGTCGACCAAACGCCGCAGCGCAAGCAGAAGCGGAGGCTCATCCACTCGGAGTGTCCGCGAGAGGGCCAGGAGCGGCAACCCTATCGCCCAGGGAGCGAAGCGCCGACGCTCGGCGAGTTGCTCAGTCACGCGGACAAGCAACTCGTCGTCGAGAGGAATCCCCTCCGCAACGGGGACTTCGCCGGGAACGACCTCGTCGGTCGTGGCGCTACACCTGGGTAAGGTGCTTGGCGAGCATCGAGTCGATCGCGTTCTGCGGCACAAAACCGACAACGCGATCGACAGCCTTCCCTCCGCTGAACAGGATCAGGCACGGGATGCCCGTGATGTGGTATTCACCCGCCGTTTGGGGATTCTCGTCCGTGTTCAGTTTCACGAACTTGACGCGGCCCGCATGGGCGACGGCGACTTTCTCGACCACGGGGGCGAGCATACGGCACGGTCCGCACCAGGGTGCCCAAAAATCGACCAACACCGGCTGGGCGCTATCGAGGACCTCGGCTTTGAAATTGGCCTGGGTAACGTCGGGGAGTGCACTCATAGAATAATCATAACCTCCGAGGCCTTTGACCAACCGACGAACGCCCGGGTTGCGCCCGGGGCTCGGGATTCAGAGATCGTCATTCGAGAGTGATTCAAGCCTCTCGACGAGGGGAGGCGCGGCCAGATATCGCTCGCGCCGTTCGAGAAAGCGACGCACGTGCGGCCGGCACTCGTGGAACCGGAATGCCCCCTCATCGCGATAAACCTCGTGAAAGACCCGCAAGTTCGGATCTCGTGGCGAGCGATAGCAGTCGTAGCTGAGCGTGTCCGGTTCCTGCGCATCGATGAGCGGTTTCGTTTCAGCGACAAGCGCATCGAAGTCCTCAGCGGCTCCCTCGCGCAGCGAGAATCTCACCAGCAGCACGTACTTCCGTTTCATAACAATGCGTTATTCCAATGGTTCCCTGAAAAACCATTGCGATTGGGCGCTGCTTTCTCATCCCGCGTTGAACCAATCCGGAACCGTTGTTCGTAAAAACGCTTCCCGTCGCTTGACAAATAGGGAGAAACCGCTATGATAGATGGCACCATGCAGCTGCAGGATTTTTCGTTCATTTCGGCCCTTTCTCCGGCGGCGACGTCGGATCGATATCTTTTGGGCAGCGGTCGCATGAATGATGGTAAATTAGCGTCACAGATGGGAACCGCCGTCTCCGGTTAAGCTTTTGCCGCCTCCATAGATTCGATGGAAGAGGATCGGCGAGCGCCGGTCCTCTTCTCTTTTTCCGCTTATATCTTATATAAGGTACACCATGCAACAAGAATACAATCCGGAACTCTTCGTAGATATTGATCTCCCGCTCTCTCCGGGAACCCGGCTTCGCGCCATCCGTCCATCCGACGCTTGTGCTCTCTACCCAATCGTCGAAAAAGAACGGGCATATCTCGCCGAATGGCTTGCCTGGGCTCCCGCCTGCACGCTGGAATCGCTGGAAGCCTTTCTTCAAGTTGCCCATGATGATATGCTGAAAGGCAGCTCTCTCGTGTGTGGGATTGAGCAGGACGGCGCGCTCATTGGGATGATTTCTATCGACTCGATTGACCGTGTGAATCTCCGCGCGCACTTCGGCTATTGGCTGTCGCAAGAACACCACGGGAAAGGCATCATGACGGCATCTCTGCGCACATTGCTCGATTATGGATTCAACCGCCTCGGTCTGCACCGCCTCGTGGTCGAGGCCGCCGAGACGAACCTTCGCAGCCGAAATGTCGCTGAGCGAGCCGAGATGCACCTTGAAGCGACGCTACGAGATCGTTTCCGACTCAACGACACTTGGCATAATGGCGTTCTTTATGTTGCCCTGAATCCCGTAAACTCATGAAGCGATGGAATTCCCAGAGATACAACCCACGCTTTTTACATCACGACTGATCCTCCGGCCGTTCGCGTTCAGCGACGCACCGGAGGATCAGAAGCTCGTCAGCGCGTAGGAGGTCGCACGCGGCGGGCGGCATATTGGCCAGGCCCTTGCTCAGAAAAACTTGGCAACCGTCACCCTCGACTACCAATACGGGCTTACCGTGCAGATAGTCGGCGACTGGACCATGTCGGAGTATGCCTTTGCCATCGGTCATCCCTTCGACGAGGTCTTGATCAGCGGCGAGAGCGGTGTGATCCGAGCTACGAGCGAAGGAGTAGAACTCTCTCGCCTCGGCGAAAACACCGCATGATCGCTGATACGCTCACATCCGATCGCCGGCTGAAATTCGAACCCGACTCTTTTCCAATTGAGGTAGACGCTGATTACTACGGAAATTAAGCACTTGACGGCCGACCGACTGCGGTCAATGTATATCGCTTTCTTCAAGGAGCGCGGGCACGAGGTGATCCCGAGCGCGTCGCTCATCCCCGACAACGATCCGAGCGTCCTCTTTACGACAGCCGGCATGCACCCGCTCGTTCCGTACCTGCTCGGGCGCGACCACGCGAGCGGATCGCGCCTGGTCGATTATCAAAAGTGCATCCGCACTACCGACATCGAGGAAGTCGGCGACCTCACGCACCTTACGTTCTTCGAAATGCTCGGAAACTGGTCGCTCGGTGACTATTATCGGAATGAGTCTATCGCATGGAGCTTCGAATTTCTCACTCGCGAGGATTATCTGGGAATCCCAGCCTCCAGCATCTGGGTGACGGTGTTCGCCGGTACGGACGATGTGCCGCGAGATGAGGAGTCGGCCGGTATCTGGGAACGCCTGGGGATCGCGCGCGATCGGATCGTCTTCCTCGGCATGGAGCACAACTGGTGGGCAGTCGGTGACGATGGCCCCTGCGGACCGGACACGGAGATATTCATCGACATGACGAGCGCGCCGTGTGCGAACGGTGTCCAATGTTTGCCGGGCCTGTGTTCGTGTGGTCGCTTCTTTGAGATCTGGAACAACGTGTTCATGTCATACGTCCGCCGCGGCGGCGAACTCCACGATTTACCGAAGAAAAATGTCGACACCGGAATGGGCTTCGAGCGAACGCTGGCGGCGCTTAATCGCGTCGACAGTGTCTACGAGACGTCTGCGCTCAAGCCGATCGTAGACCGGCTCGTCTCCCTGTCGTCGTACGACGACGCGGCAATCCGCGCGACTCCTGAACTGACGCGCGCGCTACGCATCATCACCGATCACCTCAAGGCGTCGGTGTTCATCCTCGGCGACGATCGGGTAGTCACCCCGTCGAATCAAGGCCAAGGATACGTCCTGCGCCGCCTTATCCGGCGCGCGATCCGCTTTTGCGGTCTGCTCGGCGTGACGCACCAGGCGTGGGCCGAGTCCGCGCAGACGGTGCTCGACATGTTCGGCGAAGTTTACCCGGAGCTGGCACGTAACAGCGGCCGAATCCATGCGCAGCTGGCTCTGGAGTGCGATCGCTTCGAGCGCACGCTCGAAAAAGGGACCATACTGCTCCAGAAAGAGATCGCCGACCTTCAGGCCCGCAACCAATCGCAGATCGGCGGCGAAACCGCGTTCCGGCTTTACGACACCTACGGCTTCCCGATCGAGTTCACCGAAGAGCTCGCCGCCGAGCATCACCTGAGTGTGGACCGCAACGACTACGAACGGCGCTTCGCGGAGCATCGCGACCGCTCGAAGGGCGACGCCGCAAAAAGCGGCCTGGCCGATACGAGCGAGGAGAGCGTACGCTACCACACCGCGACCCACTTACTCCACGCCGCTCTGCGCGAGATCCTCGGAAAGCACGTCGCTCAGATGGGCTCGAACATCACGCGCGAGCGCATGCGTTTCGACTTTACCCATCCAAAGCCGCTCGCGCGCGAGGAGATTGCCTCCGTCGAGCAGCTTGTGCAATCTTGGATCGATGCCGACTTTCCCGTTACGCATGACGTCATGCCCTACGAGCACGCAGAGAAAAGCGGTGCGATCGGATTGTTCGAGGACCGCTACGGCAACGACGTAACCGTCTATCGGATCGGTGACGTATCGCTGGAGCTGTGCGGCGGTCCCCACGTCACACACACCGGCGAAATCGGAAAGTTCAAGATCGAAAAGGAGCAATCGTCATCGGCGGGTGTGCGGCGAATTCGCGCCGTGATATCATAGCGGCGCAGCCGGCACCCGTTTTCGTCGTGGGCTATCCGCAAAGCGGGACCACACTACTCTACCGAGTCATCGCATCGGTCTTATCGAGCGAGTTTCTTCGTTGGTGATATGGACGCTACATTATCCGTGAGCGGTCGCTTCCGCTCTCGGGCCGATTTCTCGGATTAGTACACCGGGAAGTATTTACGCCGGAAGGGAGTTGCTCGATGTTTTCGTTAAACGCCGCGTCTCCGCGAGGAGATTCCCAATCGCGCTTGGGTACCGGAAGGCAAAAGAACACAGCCGCCACGACATCTACTACTGAATTCGGGATACCAATGTTAGGTTTTTTCAGCTTCACAATAACTTGCTTACGGTCCTCACGTGAGAGCGTGGAAGCGAACGACAAGAGACTTTTGAAATCTGTTACGTGAAAATTTTCCGATCTCAGCACCCTGCAAAGGTAATGATCTCAGGGCTTTCCGGTCCCAGTGGACTAGCATCAAAGCCACCAAATTGTTGCTCTATGTGCATTCCGGCATTGTGCAGGAGGTACCGTATCGCTTCAATGTCAAGGAATCGCAATGTGCTACGACTAACCTGCGGAAGGCATGGGTGTTCACCGCTGAACGAATGGGTGAAGGTAACCGTCCGTCCATCGTAGGGAGCAACCACTTCTGTCGTAATCCGGACGTGGGTGCCGTCCGGCCCCTCGACTGTGACTGCGTTCTCAGGTGTCCAGCGCTCCCACGCCCGCGCCCGAGGATTTCGCGTCTCGAAGGCAAAGCGTCCGCCCGGCACGAGAGTCCGCTTTACAGCTGCTATAAAATTCAGCAGTTCATCATCCTCAATAATCGCCTGAAATGCATGACCAGTCATAACAATCAGGTTGAACTCGGAGACCCAGCCGGCGGACTGGAGATCCCCAAGAACCCACTCAATGTCCGTGCGCACTTGAGCGCGTTTCAACATCCCTGGAGCGGGATCTATACCACAAAGTCGGCCTCCATGACCGGCATCGCGAGCCTCATGCAGGAGCGTCCCGGTTCCGCATCCGACATCGAGCACTGCGTCCGCCGATAATATTTGGCGCAGATAGAAGTCGTAATCGTCGCGTTCCGCTCTTGGACAAAAAGCGTCATAAAGGCCGGCAAGGTACGAGTCGGAGAAAAGGCGGTCAACTATCATTCACATATCCCTGAGCCAGTCAACAACCAGGCCCGATTCACGAAGCGGGGATGTTGCAAAAAACTCCGCCAGGGTCCCCAGACGTTCGCGCCCTCGTCCATCCGCCAGCGCCAAGTCAACAACCTTATCACCTAGTTCTTTCGCGTCGGCAATGGTACAGCGTAGTCTACTCATAACGGCTTCCTCCAGTTTGCGCATCATCATCAGCGAATACTCCTCCATAAGCGAACCCACCTAAGATAAGCAACGACCCGCTCTCTCAAGCGGGTTGTTGTTTTTCCTCGATAGGTTCGGTTACTTCCCGGTCGGCGGCCCAGCCGGTGGAATAATCGGCAATTCGCCCGTGATGTCGGCGATTTGCTTGGTCTGCAGACCGAGATTGGTCACCGCGATCACTTCGTCGCCCTCGGCGAGACGCTGCAAACGCACGCCTTTGGTCGAGCGACCCGACTTGCGAATCTCGGAGACACGAATGCGGATCACCTGATTCGCAGACGTCATCAAGAGAATCTCGTCTTCGGGAGAAACGAGAATTTGATCGACGACGAAACCGATGTCCTTTTCCTTGGCGAAGGCCTTGACGCCCTTGCCGCCGCGCGAAGTCTCACGGTATAAATCGAGATCAGTACGCTTTCCGAACGCGTGCGAGGTGACGATGAGCACCTCGCGCCGGTCGTCTTCTTCGACGTCCATCGCGACGACTGAATCGCCTTCGGCCAGCGTGATGGCACGAACGCCGCGAGCGTTGCGTCCCATCGGGCGAACGTCCGTCTCACTGAAATGAACGGCCATTCCTTCACGCGTACCGAGCACGATGGCGCGCGAACCGTCCGAGAGATCGACCGAGAGCAACTCGTCGTTCTCGTCCAAACCAATCGCGTTGAGCCCGTTGCGTCGAACGTTGGCGAACTCATCGAGCTTCGCTTTCTTGATGACGCCGCGCCGCGTGACCATCACCAAATACCGATCTCCTCCGAATTCCGAGATCGGGAAAATCGCCGTGACCGACTCGCCGGGCGGCAACGTCAACAGGTTGACGAGCGCCGTGCCGCGCGCCTGCCGCGTGCTGTCGGGAATCTCGTATCCGCGCAGACGATACGCCCGTCCCTTGTTTGTAAAGAACAGCACATGCTGATGCGTCGTCGCGACGAAAAAGCTATGCACGACGTCCTCGCGCTTGAGGTTCGCGATGCCGATGACACCGCGACCACCGCGATTCTGCGCCTTGAACGTATCGACCGAGACGCGCTTGATGTAGCCGCCTACTGTCGACGTCACGACGACCTCGGTGTCCGGGATAAGCTCCTCAATCTCGAACTCGTTCTCGGCGGGAGCGATCACCGTGCGGCGCGCGTCGCCGAAGCGTTTCTTGATTTCCAGCGATTCGTTCTTGACGATTGCGGCCACGCGGGATTCGCTGGCGAGAATGTCCTCAAGCTCAATAATCAATTTGAGAAGTTCCGCATATTCGTCATCGATTTTCTGTCGTTCCAGCCCGGTGAGTGCGCGCAAACGCATGTCGAGAATCGCATTGGCCTGCACGACCGAGAACGAGAACCGCGCGATCAGGCGCTCTCGCGCTTTCTCCGTCGAGTCGCTGTCGCGGATCATCTTGATGACTTCTTCGATGTGATCGAGCGCGATCCGGAAGCCTTCGAGAATATGCGCGCGGTCTTTGGCCTTCTGCAAATCGTAGCGCGTTCGACGGACGACGATCTCTTTGCGATGCACGATGTAATGCTCGAGCATTTGCCGCAGCGAAAGAACCTGGGGCTCCAAAGCCGTCTTCCCACCGGGTCCCACGACCGGAACCAGCGCCAACATGTTGAAGCCGAAGCTCGTCTGCAAGGGCGTGTGCTTATAGAGCTGATTGAGCACGACGTTCGCATTTGCACCGCGCTGCAACTCGACGACGATGCGGATTCCGCGACGATCGGACTCGTCGTCGAGTCG
Organism: Vulcanimicrobiaceae bacterium; assembly: GCA_035937855.1. Classification (GTDB taxonomy): domain Bacteria; phylum Vulcanimicrobiota; class Vulcanimicrobiia; order Vulcanimicrobiales; family Vulcanimicrobiaceae; genus DASZHL01. The sequence goes on along the minus strand of DASZHL010000014.1, from coordinate 11,190 downwards.
CGAGATCCCCCCGATCCGTTTTTCGGAATGCGCGTCGGCAATGGCCTCAACGACACGCGATTTGTTCACCTGATAGGGAATTTCAGTGATGACAATCTTTTGCCGACCCTTGTCCTCGATGATCTCGGCCTTGCCGCGAATAGGAATCGTGCCGCGCCCGGTTCGATAGGCTTGGCGGATCGCCTCAATCCCCAACATAATGCCGGCCGTTGGGAAATCGGGTCCTTTCACAATCTCGAAGAGCACGTCGTCTCCGACAACCGGCTCGTCGATGAGTTTGACGATCGAGTCGCAGATCTCACCGAGATTATGCGGCGGGATGTTCGTAGCCATGCCGACCGCGATGCCGCTGGAGCCGTTGACCAACAACTGCGGCAAGCGTGAGGGCAGGACCACGGGCTCGGTGGTCTGATTGTCAAAATTAGGGATGAAGTCGACCGTCTCTTTGTCGATATCGGCGAGCATCTCGAGCGCCGTACGCATCAGACGAACTTCCGTGTAGCGATATGCCGCCGGCGGATCAGGATCGATCGAACCGAAGTTTCCGTGCCCATCGATCAACGGATAACGCAGAGTGAAGTCTTGGGCCAAGCGCACAAGGGCGTCATAGACCGATGAGTCGCCGTGCGGGTGATAACTCTTCAGGACCTCACCGATGACACCGGCAGATTTCCGGTGTTGCCGATCAGGCAAGAGGTTCATCTCACGCATGGCGTACAAAATCCGACGTTGGACGGGCTTGAGCCCATCGCGCACGTCGGGAAGGGCGCGAGACGCGATGACGGACATCGCATACGAGAGATACGACTCTCGCATTTCATCTTCGACGTTGATCTGGGTGATTCGCTCGTTGCTCAAAATACCATCACAGGCGCTCGCGCACCGGAAGAACAGTTAGGTTAAAAGTGAGATCTCGATGATTCATGGACGGGTCTGGGATGGTTTGATGACCGCACTCAAAAGCCAGCCAACGAGCGCGCCGATAATCGCACCGACCACAGCGACGACGCCCAGCTTGCTCCCGACACCACCGCCGCTTTGCCCAAACGATAAGAAGCGCATCGTCACGAAGACCGCCTCCAACAACGCGCTGACTACCGCGACTACCATGCCGGTAATCAGACCCACGAGGACATCATTGGCTCTCCACCACATTACGAGGGGGTTCGCCCCCCTTCTCCGCTTTCTTTTCTCCGGATGGGAGAAAGATGAACGCTCACCTCAATGCCGACGATCGGACCGCATTCGAACGTCTCGCACGCGAGTTCGCCCAGACGCTGCTTCCCGGCGATTCCGTCGCGCTCCGCGGTCCACTGGGCGCGGGCAAGACGACTTTCGTCCGCGCGATCGTCGCCGAACTCCACGGAACCGATGTCGCCACAAGCCCGACGTTCACGTTCCGGCATCGCTATGAGGGAACCCCGCCGATCGAGCACCTCGACCTCTACCGCATCGAGCATCCCAAGGAGCTCTCCGAACTCGGTCTCCACGAAGCGTTCACTCCCGACGCGATCGTTCTGGTCGAGTGGCCGGAGCACGCTCCCGGGCTTCTCCCCGCCAACGCGATCGAGGTGCACATTGAGGGAGCCGGCGAAGCTCCTCGACGTCTCACGATCGAAAGCAAACCACGATCGGCATCCTGAGAAAATCGCTTGCGAAGCGAGGATGCGCCGCCTGATGATTCAAGCGTTTCCGCATTCGCGCGGGCGACGGATCGAAATGATTTGCGCCCTGCTTTTTCAATAAATAAATACGGTCGGCCCCTATACTGCCGTTGCCTCGCCGGTCATCGTTGACGGCGCAACGGCGGGCGTCGAGTCGTGTTTAGGCGAACGCGCCGGCATGACCCGCCGTGCATCCTCGCTCTTCGATCGCTGATGATCCTCGCTTTTGACGGCGCCCTCGGCGCGTTTTCGGTCGCACTTCTCGACCCAACGAGCGGAGAGACTCCGCGAACGGCCCACACGTCGGGTAGTGACGCCCTTGAGCGCGGGCTCGGCCTCATCGCGGAGATCCTCGATGCGACACCGTGGAGTTCGATCGATCGAATCGGCGTCGGGCTGGGTCCTGGATCCTTCACCGGCCTACGTATCGCCGTTAGCTATGCCAAAGCGATCGCCTTCGCTCGAGCGATCCCGCTGATCGGCGTCTCCTCGTACGATCTCGTCGAAGACGAGGGGGTCCCGACGCCGACGATGGCGGTCGTCGTGGGACGTCCAGGCGTCGTCTGTGCCCGTTTGCGGAGCATCGATGGTGAGATGACGATAGCATGCGGCCACATCGATGAGGTCGCCGAGCGCTTCTCCTCAATTCTTGGAGCACCGAGCCAAGCGGCGGAAATCACGCTCAGCGGCGAAAAGACGGTCCACGAGTTCGCCGCGAATCTCCGTGAACGCGGTTTTCGTATTTCTACGCGTCATCCGTCCCTGCGCCCCCCCGCCTTGGCCGTCGCTCATCGTGCAGCCGTTCATGATGCGACGGAACCTCCTGCTGCTCTCCGACCTGACTACGGCGAACTTCCCGCGGTCAGCATGCCTAAACCGTCGCGACCTTGAATATCAATGTCCGCAGTTTCCGAAAACGGGAAATCGCCGTATAGCGAGAAACGTGCTCAGAGTCGCGTTCAACCGTCGCACTTATGCCCCTTGGGAGATTATTGTGTCTCGTCGATTTTTCCGGATCTTTACTTTGAGCCTAATGACATCGCTCCTACCCGCATGCGGCGGCCAAGGTAGCTCAGCCGTTCCCCTGGTTTCAAACGTAGGAGCACCCGCGTCGAACCCAGGCACCGCGCCGACCTCCGCGCCGACCCGAATGCCGACTACGACTCCGACCGTGTCCCCCACCGCCACGCCGATTATGACTCCCATACCCGTGGTGTCACCGACGTCCGCTCCGACGGGCGTCGTTCCGACGCCTCTCTCCCAAGCGGCGAAAAGTTCCGACGCCTTCGTCGATGCGATCGGCGTCAACGTTCATCTCTCTTACACGAACAGCCCTTACGTCACGGCTTGGAACCAAGTCGAAGCCATGCTCATCGCTTCGGGAATACGCCATATTCGCGACGGGTTAAATGACACAACCTGGCAAGGATATTACGATCACCTCAACGCGCTGGGAACAGCCGGTATTCACTCGGATCTCATTATCCCCATCACGGCAACGGCGGCTCTCATCACGGCCTATCCGTCTCGCGTCGCGAGCAGCATCGAAGCGTTTGAAGGACCCAATGAATACGATCTCAGCGGCGATCCTAACTGGGTGAAGAAGCTCCAATCGGCTCAAGCCCTCCTCGCAACGACGGTTCGCGGGAATGCGGCAACGTCGCGGTATCCGGTAATCGGACCGTCACTGACTAGCCTCAACGCATTTGCGGCGGTCGGCAATCTCGCCGGCTCCGCCGATTACGGGAATATCCACTGGTACTTTTCGGGTTTCAATCCTGGAACAACCGGCTACGGCAACACGTATCCCCCGTTCGGGACCTATGGATCGCTTTTGTTCAATATGGCAATCGCCCGCCAAGCGACGGGAAGCGAACCCATTCGAGCAACGGAAAGCGGCTATGACGACTCGCTCGCCGATCCCGCGCCGATACCATCGGCAATAAAGGCACGCTACACGCAAAGGCTCTTGCTTGAAGGCTGGAACGGCGGACTCGATCGCACGTATATCTATGAGTTGCTCGATGAGGGAAGCTCGCCCTTTCAAGGAATGGGTTTGCTCGATTCCAACGCGAATCCAAAACCAGCGTATACTGCAGTCAAAAACCTCATTCAAGCCCTCGCAGATCCGGGTCCCGCCTTTACGACGACACCGCTCGTCTACGGGTTGGCCGCGACACCTTCCCTGCATCACGCACTTTTCCAGAAACGCAACGGCACGTATATCCTGGCGCTCTGGGAAGAGGTTCCGTCGTGGAACCCCAATTCAAAATCGCTTGTGGTTGTCACGCCGCAAACCTTGAGCCTGTCATTCAACGCGACTCCGTCGACCATCAGTGCCGCAACTTTCGACGACACAGGAAATGCCGGTTCCACGACGCTCAATATGTCGGCACATTCGGTCTACCGCGTGCAAATTTCCGATCACGTCACGCTTGTGACCATCAAACCTTGAAAGGTCTCGAAACGGAATGAGCAATCCACCGCCGATTTCGAGGTCCGCGACGCGAACAAGCCTTCTCCTCCTCTTGATCGCGCTCAGCGCATTCGCGTTGGACCAATTCACGAAGTTGCTCATCGTGCGGAGTCTCGTTCCCGGACAAAGCAGCGAGGTTATTCCCAACCTTCTTACGTGGACTTTCGTCCAGAACCGTCGCGGTGCGTATGGGCTCTTCGGTGATCATGCCGGCGTGCTCATCATCCTCGCGCTTTGCGTCCTCATCCTCTTCGCCTTCCTTTTCCGTGAACTTACCGGAAACTCGCTTAGCGCAACCATCGCTTTTGGTTGTATCGTCGGCGGCGCATTAGGCAACATCGTCGACCGCGTGCATTACCACTACGTCGTTGACTTTATTTCCGTTACGCCGCTACCGATATTCGAGGTCTTCAACGTCGCCGACACCTGCGTCTCACTGGGCGTTGTCACGCTCATCGTCACAAACATCATCGAGAAACGTTCTTCGCGTTCATAATAGAGTCAGCCTCCTCACAAGGTCGAGTCTATGAATGTATTCACATAATCGAAGGAGATCTGAAAAAAGGAGTCGTCCCTCTCGGCTTTTTTCTCAGTGGGCTCGATATTGGAACACATATTGTCCAGTCCTCTCAAAGAAAGTTTTTCATTTTCTTGCAAACCGGGTCAAAAAGATCGACTCAGTCTCTGTTTGTGGCTACCCTTTATTATTTTTTGGTGTCGCATCGGAACGAGCTTGGTAATTTTGAACTCTCGCATATCGGAGTCGAAGTGGGCAACCACCCAATCGCCCTTTCGAGGGTGAAAGTTTCGACGATTGCAATAGATCTTGACCGCCGCTTGCCCATGTCCGGGAGCGACGAGGACGGAGCATCGCTTCACATCGGGCGCTTCGTTGACTCGAACGACAAAACCACGTATCCCGATCACATGATCGGTCAGAATCTTAACTTGTTTCCGCAGAGCAGCAATGGCAATATGATCATTCGCCTCCTGATTGGCCACAACCTTAAGACGTGCGATATCGTGACTATGATTCCATACGGCTATGTCGGATGGGATCGTTGATAGGAGTAATACGCCTCCCACGCAGGCAGCTACGGTGGAAGCTTTTTCGGCGAACGTCCAGGGCGGGTTGCTTTCGGGCTGCGGGTTGCTCGCGGGCATTGAGTAAATACCTCGGATCCGTAAGAAAAAGCGGGATCGCGAATCTTGGCGGAAATTTCCCTGAAAGATCCTACCCCAAATCGTTATGCCGCCACAAGCTGCACTCCCAGGGACTTTTGGGCGCGTATTGCCCCTCCAGATACGTCGGCGCCGTCATACCGCGCTTAGCGAGCACGCGACATCGGACCCAGGACCCATCAACGCCTCCGGTTCTCGTCACGCCGGGGCGAGCAGGGGGCATCCGAGCCGCCCTGGGCGAATGGAGGTGTATTGTGCGCGAAACGATGATGCATCGCAGTTCCGTGCCTTGAAGACTGAACTTGATCCGACGTCGATGGGTCCAGAGCCACGCATTCGCATCGAACGGATGAGCATTCTTGACGTCCGTCCGGTGCTGCATATCGAAGCGCTCTCCTTTCCCACGCAATGGCCGGCCAATGCATTCCTGGGCGAAATTAACGATAATAAACTGGCTCGCTATTTCGTAGCGCGCGCCGACACCCCCAATGTTGCCGAAGAGATCGTCGGCTACGGCGGCATCTGGGTCGTTCTTGAGGACGCACACGTAACGACGGTCGCCGTCCATCCCGACTGGCGGGGTCGCGGCATCGGTGAGGCACTCATCATTCGCATGCTGAGGGAGACGATCACCGGCGGTGCATCGTGGATGACCCTTGAGGTCCGGCGCAGCAACATTGCCGCTCAACGGCTCTACGGCAAGTATGGCTTCACGATCGTATCGACGCGGCGGGGGTACTATAGCGACGACGGGGAAGACGCGTTCGTGATGTGGGCCGGAAACCTCCGCGGCGATCTCTTTCGCTCACGTTTGAAGACTCTTGAACGCGAGCTGGCGAGCAAGAACGGTATACGTCCACAATGAGCTTTTCCGAATTATGCAATGCCGTGCGAGCCCATATCGGACAAGATCACCGTTATGCCCACACGGTTCGCGTCGCGCGCTTAGCCGAAACACTCGCCCGATGCCATAGGGAGGACCCAGGGCAAGCGCGACTAGCAGGCATGCTGCACGACCTCGCGCGCCTCTATTCCACCGAGCGCTTGTTGCAGGAATGCCGGGAGCGCGGAATGAGCATCGACCCCTTTGAACTGGAGAACCCGATCGTCTTACACGCTCGTCTTGGGGCCGAACTCGCCCATGAACTCTTCGGGGTCGACGATCCGGCCGTGCTTTCAGCGATTCGCAAGCATACGCTCGCTGCTCCCGACATGAGCCCACTCGACGAGATCGTCTTTCTCGCCGACGGCCTCGAACCTGAGCGCGATTTCGCCGAGCGACCTGCCTTGGTCTCCCTCGCAAAGCGGAATCTGAGCAAGGCAATGCACGAGGTTCTCCTCTCGAACTTTCGCTATCTGGCTTCTCGCGGACAAACCGTATCGCCTCAGACCCTAGCAGCCTGGGAAACCTACCGTGACGTCGAAGATCCGGTTCAAGCGGCAAGGACTTCGGCATCCGTTTGCAAACCGCACGAAACTCATGAAGGAGACGCGCACTGCCTGACCTCGTAGACCTCGTTCAAGTTGCCGCACTCGATAGAAAGGCTGAAGACCTCACCGTCCTCGACCTTCGTGGGCGAACCATCCTCGCCGATGCTTTCGTGATCGCCACAGGACGATCCACGGTTCATACCCGCTCAATTTCCGACGGAATCGTGGACGCCGCCCGATCCTCTGGAGTCGAGAAGGTCCGAACGGAGGGCTATGCCGATGGGAACTGGATCCTCATCGACCTCAATACCATCGTCGTTCATGTGTTCACACCTGATCTGCGCGATTTCTATAATCTCGAACGCTTATGGGGCGCCGTCGAGAGCGCGCGGCGCTCGAACCTCGCGTGAAGCCTCGCTCGCGACCCCAACGAGCGCACCGCGTCCGCGAACTCGCGACGAAGACCGCGATCTGGGTCTTTCTCGTGCTGTTCACCCTCTCAGTCGTCGGCGGCCTCACTATCATGAACTTCCAACGCTAGACCTGGCCCCCGAAACTTCCCTCTCGTTGACGGAGTACTCGTGTTCGTGAGATTTTTTCGCCTCTGCCCCCTGATCTGCGCGCTTGCCGCTTCCGTGGTGTTCACAATCGGCGATCCGGCTTTGGCTCGGGATACCTATGTCATCGACGGAGCCCACCTCTTCACCGCCCAAACGACGAGTTCACTCGACGAACGGATATCCGATTTTCATCAGAAAACCGGCAAAGAGATCGTCATCGTCACCGTTCCGTCGCTCAACGGTGCAAGCTTGGAATCGAGCGTCGAGCAAACTTTCGCGCAGCAACGCGTTGACGGCGTGCTCTTCTTCCTCGCTTCCGCCGAACACAAGGACGCAGTGGTCTCCGACCGGGCTTCGCGTACCTTCTTTCCCGCGGGTAGCCTGACGGATGTCCATAATGCGATGCGCTCCTTCTTTCGAAGCGCCAACTTCGACGAGGGGATCACGACGGGCGTCAACCTTGTCCTCGATGAGTACCGTAGCCACATGCGCTCCGCCCCCGTGAGCATGCATTCCCAGGCCTTCCCCGCCCAAAATACCGCGGCAATTTCCTCCCAGTCTTCCTCGATCGGAGGCGCGACCTTGTTCTGGCTGATTATCATCCTCGTCGTCGGATTCTTCATTATCCGCTCGATCTTCCGCGCAATAGCCGGAGGACAACAGCGCTACATGCCTCCCGGCTATGGCCCGCCAGGAGGCGGACCCGGATATGGACCACCCGGTTATGGTGGCGGTATGGGCGGCGGCATGGGCGGAGGCGGATTCTTCAGCGGCCTCCTGGGCGGTCTTGGCGGCGCCTGGCTCGGCAACGAACTCTTCGGTCACCAAAACACCTTCGGACAGGGCCAATCGGCGGGTTTCGGTCCTGATCCCAACGCTGCCGATCAAAGCGGCTGGCAACAAGATCCCGGTCAAGTCGACATGGGCAACATGGGCGGCGGAGACTACGGTGGTAGTGACGGCGGCGGCGGCGGCGGAGATTGGGGCGGTGGTGGCGGCGGCTTCGACGGCGGCGGAGGCGGTTTCGACGGTGGAGGCGGCGGGGGCTGGTAAGAATATCCCCCCGCTCTCGTTAGCTCGACAAAAGCCCGCAGCATCATCGCTGCGGGCTTCTTAAATGGGATTTACCGGCGATTATGGCGTGACTGCTTAGGGTTGAACGAAGCCATGGCTTGTGAGCTTGTGGGCGTCGTCAATGCCACTGCCCTCAGTGCGTCGTGTTCTCTCCCCTCGCATGCAAGGTGGCGAAAAGGGCGCCGACGACGTGACGTCGGGAAAGCAACGGCCTAGAATACACCCTCGTATGTTGTATTGGTCAATCCATGATTGGCGTGAGGTCCCATCACTGCCGCGGCCTTTTTCTTTGCGGGGGTTGAACAGACGTTTATATAAATGTGTTTGCTCGCGAACAGCAGAGGTGAAAATGAACCTCGCAATTGCCAAACCGGCGATGTTGCGTAGCACCGCAAAGTTGAAGAGCGCCGTCTAGGCAGCACTAGACCGGGATCGAGTTGCAATACTCCCAAAGAACGTTGCGTTGATCCGTTGAAAATCCGTGACTGCAGATGCCGTCGCCATGCGGCACTCACGCACAAATCGGCCGACGCGGTACGTTTTCCTGCACTGAGGGTAGCAACGGCTTACAGCGACGGCTGTTGCGGTGTGCGAAGGGCCTGGGGAGGACGCGGTGGTTGGCGAACCACAATTGCATGGTTCGGTGAATGAACGTCTTTTCGATGTACAGTCTGCTTGGCTGTTGATTGCACCGTCGATGTAAACCAGCCTCTTATAATCGGATAGGCTGTAAAGAAGAGCGTCGGGAGACCTATTACAATAGCCACCCAAACGCCGATTTTGCCCCACCGAACGCCCGCGCGTGCCGCAGGTCCGTCCGGTGCTGGAACCGCTTGCCCCGCCTTAATAGTGTCGTGCATTTTTTCGATCTCGTGAACGATGGCGTTTGATTCAGGACCCTCCGAGCCATTTCTCGAATCAAATTGGAGCATTAGATCAAGAGATCGTCCGCCTGTACATGGATCCGATTCCTTTAAATTGAGTTCACGGCGATATGCCGGCGTTATTTGGAAAAGTTGGCGGTGCTCCGCGCGCTGTTCACCATGGTCGGGACAATCTAGTTTAAGAGCCTCCGGATCGACAGGCTCCTCCGGTTGCTGGCCGCACAGAATGCAACGTGATTCCAATACCGGCTCAATCACGCGTTCGACAATCATTTCCGCGATGGGAGTAGCTAGTTGGTCAGTGCCGACGCCGATTATATCAGCAAGATCTGAAGCGCTAAATCGCTTCGTCGGCGCGGAATAGGCGACCTCCTCTATGAACGTACGCAAACGCTCCTCAGCAGATGAGTGCAATGACGTTTCTCCGTAGGAGATCGATTGCGAATTCGCTTGTACCATTCCGCACGCGCAGTTCTCCCGTTTCGAGCTTTATTTGGAATCGCACCTCTTCAGAAAAACCATCTTCATGCTCGACGCTACATATATAGACTCGCGTGAATTCGCGAACGTTTGGGTCCGCTATGCGGACAGCATGGGCCTGGGCAGTTTCGAGGTCCTGTTGTGGTTGCGACTCAAAACTACTACGAGAGATTTCGCTGTCTTCATGCATATAGGTTGTCTGTTTCCTATTTGCATCGAGGCGTCGCTTCAAGCGTTTTGTCCGCGTCTCATCGAGTGTGCATCGAATACCATCATTAAGCCGTAATCCTACGGCTTCAGCAACGACCTCATAAACCGACTCAATCTTTCCATACGCGGCACGAATCTCGAGCGTGAGCGGATCGTCCCGCACCACAATGCGATAGATATGGTCCACCGGCTCATCGAATGGCTGCCAGTTCTGCGTATAGTGCTTGTACTGATCCATTGCCGCCAGTTCGACCATGAGTGACTTCCCAATTCGCCGTAAGCGATGCACTTGTGGTGTGCCGTCAACCTCTAATTCCGGGAAGATGCCCCTTTCGATACCTGGAAATTTTTCATTGAAACGGAGGGCGATTTCGGGTAAGGTCAAGCTAATGTTGTTGAAGGAATACCATGTAATGAGACCTCCGTTTCCTTTGAGGTATAAGTTGATATATTTATTGATCTGATTAGGACCGATAAGGCTTGCAAGCTTGGCCAGTTTTTGATCTTTGCTAAGCGCCCCTGAAATCTGCGCCCCGTATTTCTTGAAAAGGTATCTGCGATGCTTGGGAGGGAGCTCCTTCAGCGTAACAATGATCGAAGCATCAACCATTTCACCAATACTCCGTAATAAGCTGAGAAAACGGGACGGCACCAATCACGTACAATAATGAGGCAAGTGTCGCATCATCAATAAAGCCAAGTAGGAAATCTAAGTCGTACGTGCGTCGCAACGTTTTTACGTTCACGTCATCGCTCTTTTGGTGAATTTGACCGTCCTAATCACGACGGCTCTCAACAAGGTCCGGCTGCTCTACCATGTGGTTCTCCAATTCGTCACGAAGGAAATTTCAACTCCATCGGAGCGGAAGAGAGACCACTGCCCGACTGCGTTGGATGGTATGGCAACGGTGGCGGTTTCGACGGTGGAGGCGGAGGAGACGGCGGCGGAAGCGGGCTCTTCAGCGGCCTCTTGGGCGGTCTTGGCGGCGCCTGGCTCGGCAACGAACTCTTCGGTCACCATAACACCTTCGGACAGGGCCAATCGGCCGGTTTCGGTCCCGATTCCAACACTCCCAATCAAAGCGGCTTGTGCGCGATCGTCGAAATGCCCCCAGGAAAGAGCGTCGAAACGCCCCCACCTGGGGGAGTGGTATTAGCGGTTCTTGGGCTTGGTTCCCGTTGACGGTTTGCGATCTTTTGTCCGGTAGCTATCGCCAACGATTGGAATG
>DASZHL010000013.1:0-57320 GCA_035937855.1 Vulcanimicrobiaceae bacterium | reverse complement strand
CCGCCATTTCCATATTCTCTGGATGTGGCGGTTCTTCGGAGACGAACAGTGCGACGAATCGAGCGCCGTCGAATGACGCGCAGACGATCGGCGAAAGAGTTGATGACGTGCCGACGAGCAGCGCGAATATGCGAAATCTTCCCATGCTTACTTCCGCTGTCTTGGAGCCGGCCGGCGAAATTCTCGACCCCTGTTTGAGCGATGCGGGCAAGGAGATTGTCAATGCCGCCGGCCTCGAGCTCGATGACTCGCATGCAAAAGGCGACCTTTTCAATCCATCCAATTTCTTCAAACAAGGCACCCTTCTCAATCCGACGGTTCACCATTACGACGAATATGGTTACGGAGACACTGGTTATATTCTTATTAGAACACCGGATCATTCGTGGGATGACAATCGAGACGTCATCGCTTACATTGATATTGTGAAAACCACCTCTTTCGTTGACGATAGACGTATTTTTATAACGACGGCAACCTTGGCTCCCATACGTACATCAGGCGAAAAGGCACGCGAACAGATGTTCGCGATGGCATGTGCGGCCGATCTATTTCTCGACCAGCGCATTGTTCGCATCATTGATACCACTCGGATAAGCGAGGCAACTGCCACGGATCCACTACTGATGGATGCCCTCAAAGCGATGAAAATGAAAACGATAAGCAGGTAAGAAGAGCGCGCCATTCGATTTGTGCCGGGTCGTCTCGCTCGTCGAACCCGCCGACGAGCGAGATCCAATCGAGGTTCCGCGGAGGTCCATCGGCTGGGGGTTGGACGCTAGTCTCGATAAGCATAGCAATCATTCAATCACCCTCAACGATGGGAGCGATGCGTCTTGATGGGTTGCGTTTGTAGCGTTTATTTGCGAGAATGGAGGTATGCACGCGACCCGCGCTTCTTCGACCCTCGACGTTATCGAGGGTACCCCGGCTGAACTTGCCCAGGCGGGGCACCTCGTAGATCTCTTCCCTCAGCGGATGGACGCTCAGGCCGTCGTCTTCCTCGTTGGTTTTCCGCAAGAGCGTATCGAGCTTTCTGACGCGATTTATCGAGTGCTTCGCGATGCCGTCACCATTTTGAGTCGCGGAGATGCAATTGTCATTGGATCTGTACATCAATTGCTGACGACAACTGAGACCGCCAATCTCTTAGGCATTTCGCGGCAATATGTGATTCGCCTTATAGGACGCAATGAATTGCAATGTGAAATGGTGGGTCGCCACCGTCGCCTTCATTTAAAAGAGGTTCTGGCATACCGAGAAAGACGGGCCGCCCATCGACGGCAAGCTCTCGACGAAATGACGGTGCTCGATGAAGAATTGGGAGCCTACGACTAAGACGTGCTCTTTACCGTTCTTCTTGACGCGAATGTTCTCTATTCTTTACCTGTCTGCGCCGCAATTCTTGATCTTCGAGAACACGATCTTTTCGCTGTGAAATGGTCGCGTGCGATCTTTGACGAGGCAAAGAGTAGCCTTGTGCGTCGAGGAAAGCCACAGGCTTCCAGCACCTTATTCCCGGCTTATCACTTCCTGATCCGGAGGATAGGCATGTCCTTGCAGCGGCTATCATGGGCCAAGCGGAGCAAATCGTCACAGAGAACATCAAGGATTTCCCGAGCGTCGAGTTGCAACGATTCGGCATTGAGGCGGTAACAGCGGATGCGTTTTTAATCAATGCGTTCGAACTCTACCCGGAAATCACGATTGCTACGACGCGAGCGCGGGCCGCCCGCTTGCGGAATCCCGCAATTGGAATCCATGGAGTGTTGAAGGCGCTTCGCGAATCGGGAGCGCCGAAATTTACCGCAATGCTTTCGGCAGCGCTAGGAATCGATCCAGTTTAAGGGTTGCTGGTTGCGGTTAGCTGCAACCTCCTCAGCGACGGCTCTCGGCTCAGCACTCAAGTCTGGGTTCGGGACTTGGAGGCCTTTGGGTTTGACCGGCGAAGGGTGTGCGGCTTGCCCTGGTGGCGGAATTGGTAGACGCGCTGGTTTCAGGTACCAGTGGCCGCAAGGTTGTGGGGGTTCGAGTCCCTTCCAGGGCATGGAAAAATTCGCTCGGATCGGACCTCGGAAGAGCTTGAAAAACCACTCAGAACCTCAAATGACGCCGCGACTTTCATGAAGATTGCTTGGCTCTGCTTACAAGGACTCGGCGATGCGCTTATGGCGACGCCGGCGATCGCGGCCCTTCGTCGCGCGCAGCCTTCGGCGGAAATCCACGTCGTTACGCTCGGGGCGGCTCCGGACACCTTGTTTGGCGCCCTGCCGTTGGTCGATACCGTCCACGCGTTACCCTTTTGGGAGAAGAACGTTCCGGCGATCATCTCCGGATTGATCCGCCTTCGATCGCTCCGCTTCGATGCTTCAATCCTCGCCTATCCCTCCGTTCGGCGCGAATACCATTTCGTTGCTCGCGCGATCGGCGCACGCACGCGAATCTCTCATGCGTACGAGCCCTTCTCCAAAACGTTCTGTTTCTTGGAAACAGAACGCATTCCGATCGAGAACGAACATAACGTCCTGAATAACGCACGGCTGCTTGCGCCGCTCGGCGTAGAGATTGACGCTTCCACTCTCGGAGGATACGCCGCACCGCCGTCTTGGCAATCGACGCAAGGACGTACGAACGAAATCGCATTTCATGTGGGAACGATGACCTACAAAGGGAACGAAAATAAGCGCTGGCCCTTGGAGCGATTCATCCAAACCGCGCAATTGCTGGAGAAGAGTGGTCATCCAATCGCCTTCATATGCGGCCCGCTTGAGCGTGAGGTTACCGAACGTGCGATCCAATCTGTGCGCATTGCCCGAAAAATCGAGGGTCCGATCGATCATGTTGCCCGCGAGATCTCGCGTATGCGAGTCGTGATCACGGCTGACAATGGAATCGCTCATGTCAGCGCGGCGGTCCGTACACCCGTGATTACCCTCTTCGGTCTAACCGATCCGGGAAAGTGCGGTCCCTGGGGAGAGGACGTGCATATCGTCCGTCCCTCCGATTGTCCTCCATGCTTTGATTTCGGTGACGCGACCTTTCACTGCAAGCGGCAAATCGACTTTCGCTGCTTACAAAAAGATTTACAAGTCGAACACGTTTTATCTGCGCTCAAGCTCGTGGATGTCGTCGTTTAGCGGAGTGCGAGGTAAATCGTCGATCAGTCGAACCGCTTCACTGAGACCAAGGTAGAGGTGGTAGCACGTCGTCGGCGGCATCCAGGTTTGGAACGGTGAGAGATCGCGATTGAGGATCTCGATCCAGGTGCCGTCCGGACGAAGATATGCATCGAAAAGGAACTCCACGAGCGTTGCCAACTGACGCAGATCGTCGGGATCTTGTCGAATGCGATACGCGGCGGCAAACGCCTTGACGCCCTCGGTCATCGCCCAAAGGCGCTTGGTTTCTCTTAGGACGGAACCTTTTTCGTCGACTTGATCGAAAATACCGCCGTTGCGTGAGTCGATACCGTGTCGGCGTCCCCACGCGAACATCGTTTCGGAGATGTTTGCTAGTTCCATCTTTCGGCGCTCGTCCGGTAATTGATGGATGATCCAGTACCATTCGAAATGATGTCCGGGTTCTCGAATGTGCCCATCCTGAGGATGCGGTTGTCCGGCATTATCGAAGAACTCACGTAAGGTTCCCGTTCTGCGATCGATAAGGCGCTGTTCGTACAACTCGGCGATTCGGTCGATGAGCTGCCGTGCGGCGTCGGCTCCCGTCAGCGAGTGCGAAGAAACCGCGGCTTCCAGAAGATGCATATGGGGATTGGCCTGAAGCGATCGATCTAAAGGACGCCAATCCTCTGTTGCGGCCGGGGCCAGCCAGCCGTCGGTTTGAAATAATTTCTTGTGCAAGAGCGCGAGGGTTTCCACCGCAAGTTCGGCGGCTTGAGGAACGCCGAATATCGACGCGTATTCCGTCAAGCCGAAAACGACGAAGGCGGAGGCGTAGAGATCCTTCGTTCGATCGATCGGTGATCCATCGAGGTCGAGCTTGAAATACCAGCCGCCGTGGCGCGTGTCGCGAAAGCCTCGGAGCAATTCGGCGTAACACCGATGGGCGGAGTCGGCACTCGCCGCTGTCGGAAAATCACGCGCTCCCCGGCTGAACACGAAGAGCTGGCGCGCGATTGTCGTGAGACGCCGATATCCGAGAATGATCGGCCTGCCGTCGGAATCGAGGCGCTCGTGGAGTCCGCCGCTCGCCGTCTCCCATCCGTTGCGCACCCAATACGGCAGCATGCCCGTTGCGAGAAATTGCTCGATCCGATGCCCAAGCGTTTGAAGACGAGTATGATCGACTCCGTTTCCGACCACGGGGAGACGCTCGGTGTTCATTTGTTCGGTCTTTTTTGCAAAGGCATTACCAGTCCTACCGATCTTTAAATGCGCGAACGGAAACGAGAGGCTCGTCTGCGAACGCTCGGGCGGGTGATCTCGATTGCGTGTTCATTACTCGCGGCATTATCCTACGGGACCGGGGATTTCTTTGGGGGAATAGCGGCGCGGCGTGCGGCGGCGCTAGCCGTCACGTTTATCGCTAACGTCTCAAGCGTCCTACCGCTTATGCTCCTCGTCCTTCTCCGACCGGGGCAGGCGACGTTTTCGGATATGCTTTTCGGAGTTCTCGCGGGAGGGTGTGCTGGAACCGCCCTCGTGCTTCTTTATGGTGCGCTTGCGCGAGGGACGATGGGAATCGTCTCCCCAATCTCCGCGGTCGTCGCCGCGCTCGTTCCCCTTGTGGTCGGTCTCGCTCTTGGAGAGCATCTCCGGACGCTCCAGGCGATCGGCATCGTCGCGGCCTTGATCGCCATCGCCTTGATCTCCGCCGACGGTGGCGTCGATGCGCGAGCCGCGACCCGGACGGAGGTGCGCAGCGCGGTTTTGTGCGGCGTGTTTTTTGGCTTGGTGTATGTGTTTCTCGGATTCGCGCGATCGCAGGCGGGATTGTGGCCGCTGGCGGCCGAGCGTGGCGGAGCAGTCATCGCGCTTGGACTCGTCGGTGTTCTCACGCGCGCTCCGCTCGTCTTCGGCGGTCGGTCTCTTTGGGTGAGTTGCCTCGCAGGATTCTTTGATTTGGGCGCCCAGGCGCTTTACCTGATCGCACGGCAGGCCGGGACGCTTTCGATCGCGGCGGTGCTGACCTCACTCTACCCCGTGAGCACCTTTTTCCTCGCGCGAGTTGTCCTCGGCGAGCGTTTGCGACGCCTCCAAATCATCGGCGTGCTTATCGCACTCGGCGCCATCGCGCTTATCGTGGCGTGAGAAGCTCAGGGAGACCCAATAGAGAGGAAAGTTCTTGCATGTATGGGGGGATTTTGGGCAGGCAGGCGACCGCAATGAACCTAAACTTAGAGGGGAACGTCAAGGAGTATTATCGTGGCTGAAACGTTGGTGAAGGTGACCCTCCCCGAGATGGGTGAGTCGGTGACCGAAGGTTCTATTGTTGAGTGGCGCGTGAAACCGGGTCAATGGATCGAGGGTGGGGGCACCCTCGTCGACGTCACGACCGATAAAGTGGACGTCGAAGTTCCCGCGCCGGCTTCCGGCGTCGTCACCGCGGTCTTCGCGGCTGAAGGAGAGACGATCGCCGTCGGTGCTCCGCTCGCGGAGATCGATACGACCGCCACCAAGCCGGCGGATGCTTCCCCTGCGCCCGCCGCCGTTCCCGAGAAAAAGACCGCTCCGATTGCGGCTCCTGCTCCGGTTTCGGAGTCCGCCCTCACGGCAACAAACGGCGTTGCGAATGTGCCGGGTCTTGCATCGCATCGGGCTCAACGTTGGGCCGAGCGTGAACAGCTCGATCTCGCGAAGGTTCCCGGCTCCGGTCCCCAGGGACTCATTCTTGCCGATGACGTTCGGCGGGTCGCGGTGGATCCCAATGCTCAAGCGCGTGCGAAAACGAGCACGGGTGCGGCTCCGACTTCTCCCCAGCCGCCTCTCCCCGCGGATGCGAAGACGACGGTCCTCAAGGGCCCGGCCGCGTCCTTGGTCGGATATATGGAGCAGAGCCTCACGATTCCGACGGCGACGAGCTTTCGCACGATCGGCGTTGGTACGCTCGACGTACGCCGCGCCGCACTCAATGCGCTGCTCAAGGCGGCCGGACGTTCCGAGAAGGTCTCGTTTACGCATCTCATCGCGTATGCTTTGGTTCAGGCGGCTCACGAGCTTCCGGCGATGGTCGCCAGTTTCCGTCGCGAGGGTACCCAGGCGCTGCGCGTCGAGAGCGGCGTGCATTTGGGACTCGCGGTCGATTCTTCACGCAAGGACGGCACGCGGTTTCTCGTCGTTCCGGTCATCAAGAACGCCGATACGTTGGATTTCGCGGGCTTTCGCGGAGCATACGAGGATCTCGTTCTCAAGGCACGCGAGAATAAACTCGCCGCCGATGACTTAACCGGCGCGACCTTCACGCTGACCAATCCCGGCGGCATCGGTACGATGGCCTCGGTTCCACGCTTGATGGGGGGACAGGGAACAATCGTCGCAGCCGGAGCGATCGGCTATCCGCCGGGTTTGCAAAAGGCTGATCCCGCGGCGCTCGCTCAATTCGGCGTCGAGAAAGTCATGACGCTGACGAGCACCTATGATCATCGCGTGATCCAGGGTGCGCAGTCGGGTGAATTCCTGCGTCGCTCCGAGGAATTGCTCGCCGGGGCGAACGGCTTTTACGAGCGAGTCTTCTCCGCGTTCGGAGTATCCCTCGGAGATGCGCCCGTCGCATCGGCAACCGCGCCGCTGCCAACGCAAGCGGCACGCCCAGCCGTCGGTACAGCGCCGTCCGTGCGCGAGGTTGCATTTTCCGATGATCTCTTGCGTGCGGTCGCCTCGGGAATGGCGATCGTCTCGTCGTTCCGTACCCACGGCCATCTCGCGGCGGATCTCGATCCGCTCGGGACTGAACCGGAGGGCGATCCGGCACTTGACCCTCGGACGTATAACCTGACGCCGTCGGTTATGGCGGCGGTGCCGGCCGCGGTGTTGCGGACGAGTCTGCAAGGCGACACGCTGGCGGATATCTTACCAAAGTTGCGCGAAACCTACAGCTCGACGATCGCTTACGAAGTCGAGCACATTGCGAATATTGAGCAACGGGAGTGGCTGCGCGAGTACATAGAAGCCAGTCGTCATCATGTGAAGCTTTCGCATGAACATGCGCGCGACGCGTTGCTTCGTCTGACGCGCGTTGAAACGATGGAACGCTTCTTCCGGAAAACCTATATCGGACAAAAAACGTTTTCTATCGAAGGTCTCGACGTGATGATTCCGATGCTTGAGGAAACAATCACACTGCTGGCTGAGGACGGTATTGAGACTGCGGTGATCGGCATGGCGCATCGTGGACGACTCGCGACGATTGCCCATGTGATTAATCATCCGTATGAGGAACTGCTTGCGGAGTTCGAATCGGCCAGCGCCCGTCGCCTGAATTTCGATGAAAGCGACGTGACCGGCGACGTGAAATATCATCACGGCGCCGACGGCGTGTATCTTACCTCGACCAGAAAGACCATCGGCGTCTCGCTCGCCAACAACCCGAGCCATCTCGAAGCCGTCGACGGCGTGGTTGAAGGACGCGCGCGTGCGTTGCAGACAGATCACGGAGCGCCCCAGGGCGGGTTCGATCCGCGCAAGGCCGCGCCGATTCTCATTCATGGAGACGCCGCCTTCATCGGTCAAGGCGTCGTTGCCGAAGTGCTCAATTTGCAGGCATTACCGGGGTATAAGACCGGCGGCACAATCCATATCATTGCAAACAATCAAATCGGTTTCACGACCGATCCGATCGACGATCGATCCACGCGTCATGCGAGCGATCTCGCCAAGGGTTTCGATGTGCCGATCATCCACGTTAACGCCGATGATGTCGACGCGTGTATGTCGGCGGTCCATCTGGCGATCGATTTCCGCCGTCGTTTTCAGCACGACGTCATCCTCGATCTCATCGGATACCGCCGCTTCGGTCACAACGAGACCGACGAACCCGCGTACACGCAGCCGACGATGTACGAACGCATTAAATCTCATCCGACCGTGCGCGAACTTTACGCGCAGAAGCTGATCGCTCAAGGCTGGGTTACTGCCGACGAAGCGGCGGAACTTGAGCAGACCGCGACGACGCGCCTAACCGAGGCCCTCAATCGCGTGCGAGACGGATCGTGGAAAGCCAAAGTTCGCGTGCCGGGCGCTAATCCTGCGGTGTGGAATGGACCCGGGACGATTGCGACCGGGGTCGCGAGCGAAAAACTGCTTGCGTGGAACGAGCAACTCCTGAGCACGCCGACAGGTTTCGCAGTGAATCCCAAATTGATTCGGCAGCTTGAGAAACGCAATCACACGTTCGCGAACGACGGCGAAGCGGACTGGGGCCTTTCCGAAGCGCTCGCGTTCGCGTCGCTGCTTGAAGAGGGCACTCCGATCAGGATGACCGGCCAAGATTGCGAACGCGGTACGTTTAGCCACCGGCATCTCGTGTTGCACGACGTTACAACGAACGCAACGCATACGCCGATCGCCCACATACCGGGTTCGCGCGCATCGTTTGAGATCTACAACAGTCCGCTCTCGGAATATGCGTGCGTCGGCTTCGAGTACGGATACAGCTGTGCGAAGCCCGATGCGCTCGTCCTATGGGAAGCGCAGTTCGGCGACTTCCACAATGGTGCGCAGATTATCATCGATCAATTTATTTCCGCGGGCGCCGCGAAATGGGGAGAGAACTCGCGTCTGGTGCTCTTGCTTCCGCACGGATATGAAGGTGCGGGCCCTGAACATTCCAGCGCGCGCCTCGAGCGTTTCCTCCAGCTTTCGGGCGACGGCAGCATGCGTGTCGCGAACTGCTCGACGGCGACGCAGTACTTCCATTTACTACGGGACCAAGCGCGGCAACCGCGCCTTGTTCCGCTGGTCGTCCTCACGCCCAAGAGCTTATTGCGGGCGAAGGCGGCAAGTGGGCGCATCCATGATATGGTCGAAGGGAGATTCCAGCCGGTCATCGATGACGCCGCAACCGCCAAGCGGAAATCAGAGATTACCCGCTTGTTGTTGTGTTCGGGAAAGGTGTATTACGACCTGATCGGACACGAGCGTTACGCCTCCGTGAAAAAGACGGCAATCGCACGCATCGAGTTGCTCTCGCCGCTGCCGACCAAAGAGATCGTCGAGATGATCGCGAGTTATCCGAATCTCGAAGAGGTCGTCTGGGTTCAGGAGGAGCCTAGGAACATGGGTGCTCGCGCCTATGTGCGTCGTCGGCTCGTCGAGTCTCTCCCCGACCGCATCACCGACATCTCCTATATCGGCCGTCCCAATCGCGCCAGCCCCAGCGAAGGCTATGGAGGCGTGCACGCCGTCGAGCAAGAGCGAATCGTCATCGCCGCCCTCACGGAATAGCGACCGGAGCGGGACGCGAAAACGAAGTTTACTCGCGTCCCGCTTCGATCAATTGCTTAATAGGGAGTCCGCCGAGGGTGACCCCTTTGCTTGCTTCCAATAGTCCCGCGACCGCTTTGCGCGCCTTCGCACGATTGAACCCCGGCTCGATTGGCTTCATTCGAGCAATTATCTTTCCAAATCGGGGTTTCATGATGCGGCTTTCTTCTTTATTTTCGTTCGCTTCTCAGGAAGAGAAGCAGTGTGTCTGGCTGGTGATGTAGTTGCGGAGGTGCCGGGGAATGCGGAGATGGCTACGTTATCGAATGAATGATGATTCACATACTCCCAAAGAATGTGTTGAACCATGTTCCCGCGCTTACGATGTTCCATCGCGGCAAGACGGTCGATGGCCTCAAGGAGCGGGGCACTCAAGCGAATCGAGGTCGGCGCGCTTACACGGGGTA
This sequence comes from Vulcanimicrobiaceae bacterium, assembly GCA_035937855.1. GTDB lineage: Bacteria > Vulcanimicrobiota > Vulcanimicrobiia > Vulcanimicrobiales > Vulcanimicrobiaceae > DASZHL01. The sequence continues at coordinate 47,473 of DASZHL010000013.1, read as the reverse complement.
CACCGCGCACGATTTCGGCTTGTTCCATCTTGTCGGACCAGTCCTTTGCAAGAATTGTCTCCGCGGCTTGGAGTTTGCTCTTCGCATGTGATGCCATGTTCACTTCCTCTTTCAAGTGAAATGTAATACATCTGACTACATTTTGCAATCGAGTATGGAGTGACGCATCGCTTGCCAGGAGGGCGGTGTTCGTTCTTGGAAGCGCGGGGTGGTGATGTGCTTTCAGCTGGGGGTCGGTGAATGTTGGGTTCGGCGGTTCGCGAGCGTGTCGCGCTTCCTCGGTGTCGCTATGCTGCTTTTCGCGATGGCGGGGGGGTCCGTGCTTGCGGATGAGGGGAAGGTCGTGCGCTTTTCCTTAGCGGCGGATCCGGCGAACTTGAATCCGCTCTTCATTCACATGGACGCGGATGGAGGCGAGGCGCAACTCGCTCGTCTCGGGTTTGAACCCTTCGTCGATATCGATGAACACGGTCACGAAATTCCCGTGCTGCTCGCGCAGATCCCTACGCGAGCGAACGGTGGGCTCTCGACCGATGGTCGAACGATCATCTATCGTTTGAGGCCAGAAGTGCGTTGGAGCGACGGAGTGCCGGTCACCGCGAGCGATGTGCTCTTCACCTTGCGGGCCATCCGGGATACCCGCAATCCCGTCGCATCGCGTGAAGGATACGAGCTGATCGACGACGCGCGTGCGCTCAATGCTCGGACGATTCGGGTGCATCTCCGGCGTCCGTGGGCACCTGCGGTCACAACGTTGTTCTCCGATGGTGTAACACCGCAGTATGTGTTGCCGGAGCACATCTTGGGTCATGAATCGTCGCTTGAACATTCCGCATTCAATGCCGTGCCCAGCGTCGGAGATGGTCCGTTCGTTTTCGATTCGTGGCAGCGTGGCCGGCGTTTAGTCTACCGTTCGAATCCTCGTTATTGGCGAGGAGCGCCGTCGATAGAACGCGTCGAAATTCCGGTAGTTCCCAATCCCGGTACGAACCTCACCTTATTGGAGACCGGGGATATGGACTTCAATTTGATTGCACCCATCCAGCGGGCGGCCTTACAAGGACATTCCGAGATCGCGTTCGTCAATGTCCCAACCACGACCATGACCGGCATCGCTTTTAATACGCGGCGCCCGCCGTTGAATGATCCTCGGGTACGTCGCGCGATCGCGGCTTCGGTCGATCGCCAAGGGATTAGCGCGAAGATCACTCTCGGGGTATATCCGGTCGCGGAGAGCGATCGCCCCCGTTTCTCGTGGGCGTATGATCCGTCGGTGCGTCAACCCGAATATAATCCACGTGTCGCGGATGCCGACTTCGAAGCTGCGGGATGGCGTCGAGGAAGTGACGGCATCCGTCGCAAGAATGGGCAAGCTCTTGAATTGACGTACCTGCAATTCCCCGAATCAACGACCGGCGTGCGCGTCGCCAATGTCGTTCAAGAACAACTGCGTTCGCACGGGGTGACGGTCACGGTCAAGTCCGTATCGAATGCGCAATTGTTCCTACCCGCTGCCGAGGGTGGTTTGCTTGCGTCGGGGCGATTCGATCTCGCGTACATTCCTTGGCGCATGGGCGTTGATCCGGATGATCGCTTTCTCTTGTCTTGCGAGAATGGATCCGGCAATTACATGCGCTACTGCGATCCCGTTGTCAATCGCCTTGAAACGGAGGCTTCCCAAGATTCGGATCCGACGATACGTCGGACGCTTTATCGGCGAATCGATTCGATCGTCGCACGCGATGTTCCGGTTCTATGGTTATTCGAAGCGAACTACGTGTACGCATACCGAGCGACATTGGGAGGCTTCGCTCCGAACGCGCTTGTCCCAACCTGGAATGCCTACGCATGGCATACGGTTCGCGCTATGCCTCGATAATGACCTTGAGTGCTCCGGTTTTTGCCGTTGCCGTTTGATAACGCGCTTCACTGTGCTCATGACGCCCTACTGCGCTGGCAATCATCCCTTAAGTGCTTGACTTGGAGTATAAACCGACTGCATTCGTAGCGTAGTTCTACATCTCCCGATATCCACGCGCTCAGGCTCGGTCGGGTGCAAACAGGGATTCCCGCGCTCAGTTTGTAACAAGCTCTCAGCCCACTGAGGTTGGGCTTCTATGCGTGATCATTTCAAACCACGGACGCTCGCTGAATTCATCGCCTGGGAAGCGGACCAACCAACCAAACACGAGTTTATCAATGGACAAGTCGTCTTGTACGCGGGCGGCACGGGCGCCCATTCCGCCATTGCGGCCGAGCTCATCATACGAATCGGCACGCACATCCAGCGTCCATGCCGGGTTTTCACTTCCGACCTCCAGATAGAAACGGCTGCGGACGCTTTCTATGCGGACGTGAGCGTCACGTGCGACGAACGTGACCTAAAGGATCTTACTACTTCGCGGGTGCTGCGCCATCCGAAGCTCTTGATCGAGGTGAACTCCCCGACAACCAGAAAGGTGGATTTCAAAGAGAAACGCGACGCATATCTCGCGCTTCCGTCACTCGAAGAGTACGTGCTGATTGATTCCGAATACCGCTCAATAGAAGCGTATCAGCGACATAAGGAGACGTGGTTTCACACGCTCCCTATCTGCGAGGGATTCTTCTCGTTCACATCGATCGGTTTGAGCGTCGTATTGGATGATATCTACCCCCTTGAACTTACGGCCGCGAGACCTGAGCGGAAGGAGCGCAAGAAAACACCCAGTCGGCGCCGTCACTGAGCGGAACGGACACGTCTTCGTTTAATTATGTGTTCTATGAGTTAAGACATTCGGTTCATGCTACGTCTCGATGATGACCTTGAGTGCTCCGGTTTTTGCCGCGTTCGCGAAGATGTCGTACGCATCGAGGATCGCCGCCAGCTTGAAGTGATGCGTGATCAGGCGCGTCGGGTCGATCTTGTGTCCGCGGATGGTCTTCAGAAGCATAGGTGTGCTGGTGGTGTCGACCAGCCGCGTCGTAATCGTGATGTTGCGGTCCCAAAGCAACTCGAGATGGAGAGACGCCGGTAATCCGTGGACACCGATGTTTGCGATATGCCCACCCGGTGCGATAATCTGTTCGCACAATTCGAAGGTGGACGGAATGCCGACCGCTTCGATGGCCGTATCGACGCCGCGCTTGTCGGTGATTTTCATGACGGCCTCTTGCGGATTGCCGTTCGTGCTGTTGACGAGATGCGTCGCTCCGAAGCGCTTGGCGGTCTCGAGACGCTTCTCGTCGAGGTCAATCATGATGACCTCCGCCGGTGAATAAAACTGGGCGGTGAGTAGAGTGGCGAGCCCGATCGGTCCTGAACCGACGATCGCCACCGTACTCCCGGGCGCGACGCGGCCGTTGAGCACGCCGCATTCCAAGCCTGTCGGCAAAATATCGCTGCACATCACCAGCGGCTCTTCGTTCTCGCCGTCGAGAATCGGATAGAGACTCGTATCGGCAGAAGGGATTCGTACGAATTCCGCTTGGGTTCCATCGATCGTATTGCCGAGAATCCAACCGCCGTTCGCGCAATGCGAAAACATGAGCTTTCGACAAGACGGACAGGCGCCGCAGGAGGTTACGCAAGAGATGAGGACGCGGTCCCCGCGCTTGAACGCCGTAACGCCGGAGCCCACCGCGTCGACGATACCGACACCTTCATGTCCAAGAATTCTACCGGATTGAACGGTTGGCATGTCGCCTTTAAGAATGTGGAGATCGGTACCGCAAATCGTCGTCTTCACGATCTTGACGATCGCGTCGGTGGGTGCGGTGATTTTCGGTTTGGGCCGATCCTCGAAGCTCTTCTTCCCCTTGCCGAGATACACGAGCGCCTTCATCGTCGACCCGGCACCTCCCGATTGGGGCGCCGCTACGGAATGTTGAGGAACCGTTACGCTGACGCTTTGATTGGCCATGGAATCCTCTTTCCGACGTTGAAGACGTACACCGTAGTCGAGACGCCGAGGGCTCGCTGTATTTCTTGTTCACGATAGGGGGAGAATGCTAGCGCCTTGGCTGAATGAGCGATCGTATCCTTCGCGGAGCGATTGTGGAAATGGAGGGTTCGGTGGACCTTGCGGTTGCTGATCGTATTCAATTTGCTTTTACGATAATGTTTCATTATTTGTTCCCAATCGGCACGATGGGCTTGGCGCCGTTCATTGCTTGGTGGGTCGTCCGAGCTTGGCGTGCGGGCGACCTTGAGGCCGAACGCTCGGCGATCTTCTGGACGAAAATTTTCGCCGTGAATTTCGCGATCGGCGTCGTTACCGGAATTCCGATGGAATTTCAGTTTGGTACGAATTGGGCACTGTTTTCCGCCAAGACGGGTGCGGTGATCGGACAGCCCTTGGCGATGGAAGGCGTGTACGCGTTTTTCCTGGAGTCGGTCTTTCTCGGCGTTTTACTCTATGGGCGGGGGCGTGTCTCGAAGGGACTCTACGCCTTATCGGCAATCGCCGTGTGGCTGGGTTCATGGCTTTCGGGGTTCTTCATCGTCGCGACCGATGCATGGATGCAGCATCCGGTCGGATATGTTTTCGGGCCCAAGGGCCGGATCGATTTACAGAGCCTCCCCGCCGTGTTGCTTTCACCATTCGCCTGGTGGCAGTATCTACATGTGATGACGGGTGCGGTCGTCGCCGGTTCATTTATCGTCGCGGGGGTCGGCGCTTTTTACCTGCTCGCACGTCGCGACGAATCTTTTGGCCGCCGTTTCGTGCGGACGGGAGTCTGTGCCGGACTCATTTTCTCGCTGATCGTGATCTTCCCGACAGGCGACCGGAACGGTGCTGACGTGACGGCATATCAACCGATCAAACTCGCGGCAATGGAGGGACTTTTCCGGTCGGAAGAACACGCACCGCTGGCGATCATCGGAATGCCTGATACGGTACATCAGACCTTGATCGATCCGATCATCGTGCCGAGTTTGTTGAGTTACCTCGCATACGGGAATTTTGATGCCGGCGTCAAGGGACTCAGCGCCTATGCGCGCGCTGAATGGCCGCCGGTGGAATTGACGTATTACGCGTATCACGTGATGGTCGGCCTCGGCACGATCTTCGTTTTCCTGATGGTATTGGGCGCATTTCTTCTTTGGCGAGGAAGTCTCTTCCGGGCGCGATGGTATCTGTGGGCGCTGCTGCTGGCGATGCCGTTTCCCTATGTTGCGAACGAGGCCGGTTGGACGGTGACCGAGGTCGGACGGCAACCGTGGATCGTCTACGGCCTGATGCGAACGGCGGATGCCGCCTCAACGAACGTCGCAGCCGGGGAAACGGTCTTCACGATCATCGGATTCGTCGGCATGTATTTCGCGCTCGGCTTGCTCTTTATCATGCTAACGCTTCGAGAGATCGGACTCGGACCGGACGCGAAGGGGCACACATGAGTTTGCTTGCGTTTATCCTTCTGGCGTTGATGTTCGCGATGTACGTGTTAACCGACGGATATGATCTTGGAACCGCTTGCGTGACGCCTTTGATCGCGCGCGATGAGCGTGAGCGCTTCGCGTCGATGCGGAGTATCGGTCCGTTCTGGAATGGGAATGAAGTCTGGCTCATCGCGGGAGGAGGAGTTTTGTTCGCGCTGTTCCCGCAAGCCTATGCTTCAGCGTTCAGCGGATTTTATCTGCCGTTCATGGTCGTCTTGTGGCTGTTGATGTTTCGCGGCATCGCACTCGAACTGCGGAGTCATTTCGAGAGTCGCATTTGGCACGATTTTTGGGACACGGCGTTCTCACTGTCGAGCACGCTATTGATTCTGCTCTTTGGTGTCGCGCTCGGAAATCTCGTTCGCGGCGTTCCGCTGGATGCCGACGGATATTTCACCGGGACGTTCGCATTCTTGCTGAATCCCTACGCTCTCGGAGTCGGCGTGCTTGCCGTCGTAACGCTCGCGCAGCATGGACTTGTCTGGGTGATGATTCGAATTGAGGGACCCCCGGCGGAGCGTGCGCGGCAGGTCTCCGTGCGATTGTGGCCCGTGCTCGTCGCGTTGTATCTCATCATTACGATCGCGACGTTCGTTGTGCGCCCTACGGTTTTCGATCGCGGTCCCGGAGCGCTATTCTTGCCTATCTTAACGCTTGCGATCTTGTTTTTCCTCCGTCATTCGATCACGCGTGCTCGCGCACCGCACGCATTTCTGGGATCTTGTGCGTTCATCGCTTCTTTGTTGGGGGCAGCTGCCGCGACGATGTATCCGTATCTGCTGCTCGGATATCCCGCCGGCTCCGGCGGTCTCAGCGTGGATACCGCGTCGCCGTCGACCGTGACTCTAGTGACGGCGCTGAGCGTGGCAGTGGTCGGTTTGATCTCCGTCGTAATCTATACAACCTTGGTCAGTCGCTCCATGCGTGGAAAAATCGAACTTTAGAATAATTTGTAAACTGCTCTAAGCCGCTTTGGGGAGAGCGTGTTTTGATGATTGCCGTAAGGTTGGGAGCAAAGCAAGGCACGCAATGAGTGCCGTCGGCGCCGCAATGAGGAAGAGATATTGTACGCCGAGATGTCGTGCCGTTAATGAGACGACGAGGCCGGCGAGTGGCAGACTCGATTGATTGAGCAGCACGATCAAACCGATTGTTTTTCCAAGATGCTCACCGGGAATCCAGCGTACGCGTTCACTCCGGATGTAGACGTTGAATAATCCACAGAGGCCGGCCGAAAGCGCGAAACCTGCGACGAAGACGGGGAAGCTTGTCGCCGAACCCATTAGGACGGCGCCGACGGCGATGCCGCAATACGCACCGATCCCCATCGCGAATACCCCAAAGCGCCGCGTCAAGAACGGTACGGCGAGGAATGAGACGATCGATAACACACCGATGGAGCCTTGAAGGATCCCGTACGCGCTGTTGGGCAGGGCGAACCGTCCCACGGTGAGAGCCGCTCCTGACGCCAAGGCTAAGCCGATGATGAAATTCACGAGCATACTGAGAGCGACCAGGGAGAACAGGTACGGATGTGTCCGTAGCACATCGAATGCGAAACGCAGGTCCGCCAGCGGGTGACGTGGGTTTCCCCGCTCGACGCGGAGGAATGCGCGCTCAAGCGGACGGCGAAGTGAGAAGACGAGCGCCGCACTAACGGCGAAACTTGCACCGGCAATACCGATGAGGTCGATCGGCGGAAGAATCAGGACGAGAAGCGCGGCGAGCGTCGATCCTCCGATCGCTGAGGTTTGATCGATACCTTGCAAGAGACTTTGCGTGCGTGGCATCTTTTCAGACGAGACAAGGAGCGGAACCGTTGCCTCAAGCGAAATGAACGCTTGGGCATAAAAAAACGCGCAGAATGCGCTGAGGATTGCCATCAGCGGGAATATTCTGAGAGGATACGCGAGCGCGAGAATCAGTACGAGGATGCACGCGCTCGCGCGGAATCCATCTGCGGAGCCGTACACGCGCCAGCCGCCGAGACGATCGGCAAGATATCCGGCGATCGGCAGAGAGACCAGACGCGGCAACCATTCAATGAACAACGCCAAACCCGATAAGGCAATGCTCCGCGTGCTCCGATAAATAATCAGCGGGATTGCGAAAAGCAAGAGTTGATCGCTGATGCTTGAGCACAGACGCGACACGAGGAAACGAACGACGTGTTGCATCTCGACGGCCTCGTCGCTGGAGGTTGGAGCGACGGCAGTCATCCCGCCAGTCCCTGCATAGCCGCGGCTATGGGCACAAGGCGAATTGAGTCGAACATGCTGCGGAGAAAGCCCGCGAGTTCCTTGCTCGACGCTCCGCGAACGACTCCCGCAGCCGGAACCTCGAGCGCTTGATACGTGATCGTTCGCGGGAGCGGGCGGCTCTCGTCGAGTTGATTCCAGCGTAGCATCATCGGACTCGTTATGAATCTTTCGTGTCCGATTACGCGCGCGTGCGTCGTCGGAAGATGATGTCCAGGGACGACGAACCAACCGTACGATTCCTGAGAACGTCGCTGTGTCGGGAGTCTCCGTTTGTGTTCATCCAAAATGAGCGCAAGCTCGGCGGAAGGCAGGTGGATTCCGGTCGCCAGTTCGAACGTCGCGACAACGTCGGCGCCGCCGACACGATGGGCGACTTCAAGGAAGACGAGTTCGCCGTCGTGTTCAATCGCCTCAAGATGAAAGCTTCCGCGCGTGATCCCGACTGCGGAAAGAACGCTCGCTGTCCAAGAGCGAAGATCCAGATCGTCATCGATTTGTACGGAACCGAAGGGTATGCCGCGCGCATAGGCAGCGCAGGTGCCGACGTAACGACTCGCGACGCACGTTAGCAGCCGTTCCTCTTCGACTAAACCGTCGATGTGAAGGATCGGACCATCGACGAACTCCTCGATCTCGAAGCGGTCGTACCTTGGGTAGTCACCGTCGAGGCGCGCGATGCCGGTGCGTCGTTCGAAGATTCGTGCGTGCGTCTCTTGGAGCGAGGGAAGAATCAGCAGGTCCTCACTCGACGCTCCGTCGACGGGTTTGAGGACGGTTGTTCCATCCCATGCTGCACGGGCAGGATCGCGGAGAAAATCATCGAGGCGAACGAAGCGCGGCACCCGCAGGCCCGCTGCGGCGACGGCATGTTTCATGACGACTTTATTCCGTACGCGCTCGACGTCGCTGAAGGTCGGTCCCGGGACGCCGAAGCGTTCGCGCAAGCGCGCGGCGTCTGCGAGTTCGTATTCGGAAAGGGAGATCACGCGATCGAATTGCCGCCTCATGATATCAGGGCGAGCGAGGATTTCATCCGCTGCGCTCAAGAGTCCGGGACGCTCGATTTTTTGAGCGCGCAGATGAGCGGGAATCGTCGCGAGTGCGCTCGCCGTTCCGACATAGGTGACGTCATGGCGATCGTGGGCGACCCCCCGATGATAATCGATCTTCGCATACGGGATTCGATGCAGAATCAGAATGTTCATGCCGAAATCTTTCGTGGAAGAGAGGGTTGTGAGGATGCCGTTGCCTCGATCCGTGGAGAGGAAAGGAACGGCGTGATCGCACGTTTCCAGGTTGCTTGAACGGCTGCGACGATCGCGCGAAAGTCGAGATCGCTTCGATCGATGTGGAGACAGGCGAGGGCGATGAAATCGCCATTATCTTGCGGATCCGCGCGGACGATGCGATCGATTTCGCATCCCAAGGGCGCTGAGTCGATCCACGTCAGTTGCGCGTCATCGGGAATCAGCGATGAGCTGCGCAGTGACGGAGTCACTGTTTGTTCGAGAATCGCGCGAACGTCCGAACGCGAAATGGGGCGGAGCAAACCGTCGTGTGGAACCCCGAGCATGATCGTCGCCGCGCGTCCCTTTGGTGTCGGCAAATGAGCGGGGAGCGGATGACCCAAGACGTGGTCGATCCACAAGCAGAATAAATTGATGCGGTACACGGCTCGCGCAAGTTGCCAGATGCGCATTCCGGCCGGGCGGCGATTGGGTTCGATGACCGTTGCTTGCGTGCCGTCGTCGGAGAGGCGGATCTCGTTATGGAACGGGCCTTCGCGTTGACCGACCAACAGATTTGCGAGATTTCCCGCACGACGCAACGTGTGCGTCTCGATGGGAGAAAGCATGGCCGGAACGATCTGTCCCATTTCAACCGGATACCGGCCGGTTGCACTGATTTTTTCGGTGAGGAACCAGAGCGCGCCGATTCCGTCAAACGAGAACTCTCGGTGATCCGTGATGTACTCCTCGCAAATGACGCCGTCGCTCACGTATTTATCGATTGTTTGCAAAGCAAGGCGAAGATCGTCGCCGGGATGCAGCACAACGACACCTCGGTTATTACCCTCGCATGCAGGCTTCACGACGATTCCTTCGGGGTGACGTTTGAGGAAACTCGCGAGTTCCGTTATGTTCTCTACGTGCAGGTACTCCGGAACGCGGATACCTTGCGCGCGGAAAAGCTCGTCATGCGATTGCTCAATGGAACGATACGCGAGTTTACTCAATGCGGCAAACGCGAGCAGTGCATCGTCGACTGGAAGACCGAGCCGCTCTAGGAGAGCTGCGCCGGACTGGACCGCGTCATCGGAGAAGACGATCCCTCCTTGAATACTTGTGCGAAATTTCGCAAGCTCACCACAAGCGCGATCCACGAAATCCGCCGCACGAGGATAAGCGTCGATGACGACATCACAGATTTCATGATCGATGGGACGAGGATTGGGTCGGATGAGAATCGTCGCCAAGCCATGCCGATGACGCAGATGATCGCGCATGGTGCGGACGTCGTCGATGCGTGTAAGATTGTAGTCGACGATCAGGAAATATTTGGTCAGCATTATGCGGCCTCCGCGATGGGAACTGGGAGAGTAGTGTAAATGACTTGAATAGCTCGTGGCGCTTCGTGGAGCAAGGTGGGAAGGACACAATATCGTTCACTCGCGGGATACGTCCACAGACATTGCCCAAGAAAGACCTCGCGCGAACTCTGCTCGATCTCGTCTCCGGGATGCAAGAAGATCTGCGTGATCGTCGGAGGGTGCCGGAGCGGTACGCACGCGATGCCTGCGATCTTCCTTGCCTCGGCGAAGAAGACGCGAAACACGGTCTCCGTATCGCTCTTGATTTCACCGTTGCGCTCGATCGAGATCTTTTCGAGTAGCGCTTCAATTTTTGCCGCGCTTGTCGCGTCTTGTGCGAGAAGGCTCTCCAGCCACAGATCCAGCATGCCTGCGGTGCCGGTCGAGGCCGCGACGCTCGCGGAGATCAGCGATCCACCGACACGCGGGTTGACCTCAATGACTTCCCAGCGCTTGCCGTTATATCGCGCTTCGAGATGAAAGCATCCGTGGTCGAGATTCAATGCGGAACAAATACGCTCGGTCCAAAGCACGGCTGCGGCGCGTTGCTCAAGGTTGAGATGAAGCGGAGGCGAGATGCAGCAGTCCTCAAGGACGGTGGCTCCGCGTTCGGTCAAGTTGAGTTTCTCATGGATTGCGACGACGAAACGTCGTCCGTTGCGTGCAAGAATCTCAAAACTAAATTCGCGGCCGTCGATGTAATCCTCCACAAGAAACTCCGTTTTGTCGCCGATCAGCGCTTGATAGAGAAGATCGTGCGAGGCCTCGTCAGCTATGTTCTCAAGGTCTTGCCATGTCGTGTTGGAGCGCAGGGGAAAGGCGCCGTAGGATGCGATTCCATGAATTGGTTTTACGAAAAAGCGTTGAGCCTTGGAGCCCGCAACATGTTTGCGGAAGGCCTCCAGACGTGCAGGCGTGAGCCGACCCGCCCGGACGGTTGTTTCATTCGCCGCGCGAAGTGCCGTCCGGAGCGCGAGCTTATCACGAAGCGTCGCGATACGCTCGGGGGCGAGATCGGTGATGCCGAGGCGACGATTGGCATGTGCGACAAACTCGCGATAGCCTTCCCATACGCTTATACAAGCCCGGACGTCGCATCCCAAATGGGCGAGTTCATCGAGAGCGTGCTCGACATCGTCGCGGACAAGCGCATGTGCGTTCGTAACGGAAAGCCATTTCGTGTTCGCGCCGAGGAAATCGAGGCGTTCTCGCTGTTCGGGAAGAGGTTGTGAAGAGAGGACGTAGGCTTCGAGGCCCCGTGCCTTGAGTGCTGCTAGGAGTTCTTCGATGAACGAGAACCCGCAGTGACTGAGGAGCAAAACTCCGCTTTGCATGAAGTCTCCCTTCGTGCGGATGCTTCGGATCGTCGTGGAAAATATTCAAGTTCGGCGTGGAATCTCGAGGTACTAGTTTGCGATAAATTCCCGTGTTCGACCCCGAGCGAGCACGACATCATCATATATCTCATGGAAATACATCGCCAGGATGCGCTGATGCTCGACAAGGTAGCGTTTGAGATGCGCGATATCGTCGTCGCTCGTGATCAAATGGCGAATCGCACGCCAAACTTCGCCGGGATGATCGTCGTTTACGTCGGTGTGTGAGTGCGCGATTTGTCCCGAGATCTGATATTCACCGAGCGTGACGCGCATCGCATCGAGTTTTTTCGGTTCGAGCCGGACGTTTGCGTACTCAACCAGGTACGAATAGGCGACCACGCCGAGCGGCCCTTCATGATCGAGAAGGTAGGAGAAGAATCCGGCGAGGAGTTTGGTCGACAGATAGGGTTCGGTTTCCAGGAATTGAGCGCGACTGACGCCCGCCCGTTCGAGGTCTTTGATGAAGAGCTCGTCATGCAGCATCTCCTCCATCTCGTAATTGGCCCACAATTGCGCAGCTTCGGGGCTACGCTTGGCGATCTCGGCAAGCGCTTTGGATTCAGCAACCCGAAGGATACGAATGCGCCAAGCCGTCTCGATCAGGTGTCGCCGGTAGTAGTCTTGGTCGATCACCGAACCTTCGAAATGGTCGGCATAGGGGACCGTTCGATACCAGTCGTCGATTTGCTGATCGAGAAGGCGGTCGATTTCCGTTCGTACTTGCATGGAGCGTGCCGGCGTGAGAAATGGTTTACTTCGACCGAGTCCAGTGTGTTTGCAGCGATTCGTGCTCATGGTATGGAAGGATCCTTTCTGAAGACGCTTTACAGCGCGGGTGGTAGGGCGATTGTCACGTCGCCTAGCACGAGGCTTTGGCAAGCGAGACGGTGGGTTTTGGGAGAATATCCAAGATCGTCGAGAAACGAAAGTTCGTCGTCGTCCGGCGGATAGAGGTGGTTGCCCCCCTTGATGATTGCTACGACGCAGGCCCCGCACGATCCGACACGGCAACCGAAGGGAACGAGACCGTCGCAGTCGGGAACCTCTTCGAGCGACGTGAGTAAGGATCGGAAAGGAAGTTCGACGCAGAGGCTTGTCGAGGCGATGGTGATATGCGGCATCCGCTGTTCCTCGCAAAAGTTATGTGGTTTAGTGAAGAGGAGTAAGACCGTACGAGCGATTCGGAAGGTTCCCTCAGTCGATCTCGACGATTCTTCCGGAAAACGTGGGAAGGGACGAGTTGGATGTGGCTCTCATGAATTATTCATCGAACTCATCCATTGCCGAGAAAGTCGCACCTTTGTCCTGTTATGGTGGACGCTCTGGATTTACCACATCGAAGTTTGTCGAAACAAGGCCCTAACAGGAGGACTCTCGTTGGTCAACGGTGCTGTTCGGCTCACACCCATCTATTAGGATGGAACCACGTGCGGAGAGGATCAAGGTGCATTCGTAAAGTCCGCCATAGTAAGTCTGGAGGAAGTTCCAGCGCTTCTTTATCGAGGGAATTCGTCGCATCTCGATTACGAAAGCGAATTGTAGAGGGACGCTTCAGCAGATAGTGACGATCCTCGTTGGAGCCTGGATCATCCTCACGCAGAAATTTCTGCTTCCCGAAGACGCATAACGAAACGGAATCCACCTGAAAGTGGAGAAGACTCCATCTGTTCGGTATGAACAGACTCATCCAAGGATGTCGGCATGGATTCGGATTTTGATTCGCATAAGGCTCTTGAAGAAGCCAATGAGCGGCATGAACATGCAGTGCATGCGGTTCAGGGTAAACGCTGGATTCCGATCGCCGCCGCTCTCCTCGCGGTCATTGCCGCTCTCGCGAATCTCGCGTCGAACCAGCGCTCAACTGACGGTCTTCTGGCGAAAAACGAGGCGATCCTCGCTCAGGCAAAGGAAAGCGACGCGTATAATTTGTATGAAGCGCGCAGCATCAAGGAACACACCTACGAGGCGTTCTTGAACGCGGGACTGGTGCATAATTCCAAACGCATTGCCGAGTTCACCGCGATCTCCGCTCATGAGCGGACGGAGAAGACCAAATCACTCGCTCAGGCACACCAGGACGAACAAGCCGTCATAGGGGCGAACGAGCGCTCCGAACGAGCGCTTCATTCCCATGAGATCCTTGAGGTTGCCGTGACCTCGTTCGAGGTTGCGATCGTTCTGGTCTCTATTTCCGCCCTTATCGCGACGCCCATCCTGAGCGTGACCGCCATCTCCGCAGCCGCAATCGGAGCGATCGTCTTCGCTTTCGGACTTCTCTCGCATTGAAAATCCGAAACCTGATTGCATATCGCACGGAGATCGAGAATAGGCTCTGGTTACGCGATCACTCGCGCCTGCCGGTCCTCGGATACGGAGGTAATCCGAGTCGTTTTCAATGGTGGAGACGTTAATGTCGAACGGGTCACCGCATTAGCGAGAGCATGATTGAACGTGGCGACTGCTGCAGGCGTCGTGTTCTCCCACGAAGTCTGAAAATACTTTGCCGCTTTCTTGGAGTTGTCAAAGAGTTGAACATTAATCTTCTCCAACTGCTTGCGCTCGTTTGGATCCAGGGTTCTCTCTTGACGATTTGGGTCGAGCATGACCAGCCCAACCTTTCTAACGTTCGTATCCGCGTAAATAGCACAAAACGTCGCCGCTTCAAGGGACGTAAGGCGGCCTGGGACAGCCCAATCCTGAGCCGTATGCCCGGTTAAGCTCCAGGGGGGAAGGCGAAGCGCTGGTCGATCCTTGATAACAACGATTTCATCTGAACCTAGCGCCGGCGATTCAATTCTTACTCCGGGAAAACCGGGAACATGCTGGAGATGATTGATGTCGTCTGCTAATCTCTTGATATCGCGGTTATCGAGGTTGTACGTGTCGAAAGCCGGAATAAGCTCTTGTGTCTTCTTCTTGATATCCGGCGAAGCGCATCCATTAATGCGATAACCATCGGACGGTCCGCCATAAGAAGCCGCTTCCGCAACGACAGGAGACGCGAAGTTCAGGCCAGCTTTTGCAAGGAACGCAGTGGACGCAATGAGTATGAGCCCTGCAACTCTCTCCACAGTTTTTTCGTGTTTGTCCAGAAATTCTGATAAATGCGCCTCCGCACGACGAAACTTATCTTTCACTGTCGACATTGGGAAATTCCTTTCAAATCAATCGATCATGCTCATTAGAGCGCTCGCGGGCGCATGAAGCCGACCTTCTCCGAAGCCCCCCTGTGACCTTCTTGCCCACTCAATCGCGTAGAAGGTCCTTCCTTTAATAGGAGATCCGGAGACCTTCCGCTCGTGACGGTAGATCCCCGGCTTTTCCTCGTGACCGCCCGCCTATGTCAGCATAGGCTTACAGTTGTTTGACGGCTGAAGCCAACGCATCGACGCTGCCTTTGGCGTCGCCGAAGAGCATCACGGTGTTCGGAAGCTCGTAGAGTGGGTTGTCGATACCGGCGAAGCCGGGCTTCATCGATCGCTTGAGCACGACGACGTTGTGCGCTTTATCAACGTCGAGAATCGGCATGCCGTAGATCGGGCTCGACGTGTCGTTACGTGCCGCGGGGTTGGTGACGTCGTTGGCGCCGATGATCAACGCGACGTCGGTGCGAGGGAACTCGGGGTTGATGTCGTCCATGTCGTACAACTGCGGATACGGAACGTTCGCTTCCGCCAAGAGCACGTTCATGTGGCCGGGCATGCGACCGGCGACCGGGTGGATTGCGTATTTCACCTCGACGCCGTGTTTTTCGAGTTGATCGGCGAGTTCGCGCACGCTGTGCTGGGCTTGAGCGACGGCCATTCCATAGCCGGGAACAATGACGACCTGCTGCGCATAGGCGAGCATGGTGGCGACGTCGTCGACGCTCGCAGAGCGAACGCTTCCACCGGAGGAACTTGCGGCGGCGGTGCCGTGCTTGGCCGTGACCTTGCCGAACGCACCGAAGAGCACGTTGGTGATCGAGCGATTCATCGCTTTGCTCATCATAAGCGTGAGCAGCGTACCGGATGCTCCGACCAATGCGCCGGAGATGATCAGCACGTCATTGCTGAGCACGAACCCGGTCGCCGCGGCAGCGACTCCGGTAAACGAGTTAAGCAGCGAGATAATGACCGGCATATCCGCGCCGCCGATCGGCAACACGAAGAGCAAACCGAGAAGCAGCGCTCCGCCGAATGCCAGGAAGAAAGCCGGAACCGAGGCGACGTTGCCGACGACAAGCGCGCCGCAGACGACGATGACCAATGCCAGAGTTCCGTTGACGAACTGTTGGCCCGGATAGGTGATCGGAAGGCCTGTCATCAACTCCTGAAGTTTCAGAAAGGCGATGATGCTCCCGGCGAAGCTGATCGCGCCGATAATCGTGGTGAGAACGATGGTGAAGCCTTGATCGGGAGCGAGACCGCCGCCGTAGGAGCCGAGAAACTCGGCCGTGGCGACCAGGGCGGCAGCGCCGCCGCCCATGCCGTTGAAGATTGCGACCATCTGCGGCATCGCGGTCATCTTCACGGCGTGCGCCGAATAAATACCGATGATCGCGCCGATGACGACGCCGATGCTGATAATCGGCCATGATCCCGGATACAATTCAAGGGATGTTGCGACGAGGGCAATCAACATGCCCAGCATCGCGATACGATTGCCGTTGCGTGCGGTCTTGGGAGAACTGAGATAACGGAGACCGACGATGAAGCAGACTCCGGTAACGAGATAGGCGAGCCCTATCCAAATGTTGCTGACGGATTCGGCATTCACTTTTGCGGATTCCCCGTAGTCGGTGCGGTGCGTGGTTTGAACATCTGCAGCATGCGTTCGGTCACCGCGAACCCACCGAAAACGTTCAGTGATGCAAGGATGACCGTGATCGTGGAGAGGATCGGTCCGAGCTTGGGATCCGCGACGCCCGCGATCAAGAGCGCGCCGACGAGCACAATGCCGTGGATCGCATTGGTGGCCGACATCAACGGCGTATGTAAGGTTGTCGGAACCTTCGAGATGACTTCAATGCCGATGAAAACCGCCAAGACGAAGACGGTGATTTCCGAAAGAAGATGCGGGTTCATCGTGCGGTGACTCCTTGGGCTGCCAATGCCGCGATGGTCGGCTCATGCAAGACGCTACCGTGATGGGTCAAAGTCGTTCCCTTCGTGATCTCGTCGGTAAAATCGAGGTTGATCTCACCGTTCTTGAGGAGAAGTTGCAACAAGTTGAAGACGTTGCGTGAATACAATTGGCTTGAGTGATACGGCATCGTCGACGGAATGTTCGTCGTGCCGATGATTGTGACGCCGTGGGTCGTGATCGTCTCGCCGACTTTGGTCAAAGCGCAATTCCCGCCGGTTTCAGCCGCCAAATCGACGATGACGCTGCCGGGTTTCATTCCCGATACCGCCGTTTCGTTCAAAAGCAAAGGAGCGCGTCGGCCTGGGACGGCCGCCGTCGTGACGATGACATCGAAAGAAGCCGCATGCTGCGCCAAGAGCGAGAGTTGCCGTTGTTCTTGCTCGGCCGTTAGCGCGACAGCATATCCACCGGCGCCCTGGGCATCGACGCCGAGATCGAGTTCGAGGAAATTGGCTCCGAGGCTTTTCACCTGCTCTTTGACAACGGCACGCGTGTCATATCCCGAGACGACCGCGCCCAAGCGTCGTGCGGTCGCGAGGGCTTGTAAGCCTGCGACGCCTGCGCCGAGAACGAGGACTTTCGCGGGTGGAATCGTTCCCGCTGCCGTCGTGAGCATCGGAAAGTAGCGCGGGAGCTCACAAGCTGCGAGCAGCACCGCTTTGTAACCGGCGACATTCGCTTGAGACGAGAGCGCATCCATCGTTTGCGCGCGCGTGATGCGCGGAATCGCATCCATCGAGAGCGCGGTGATTTGATGATCGGCATATCGGCGAACCGATTGCGGATCACCCAGCGGCGAGAGAAATGCCAACAGGACGGAACCCGCGCGGATCTGCCCGAGTTCAGCATCGCTTGGACGCTGCACCTTGATGACGAGGTCGGCGCGCGCAAGCAACTCGCCGGCTGTATCCGCGAATGTCGCGCCGGCCTTTTCGTATTCGGCATCGGGAAATGAAGCCGCGAGGCCCGCTCCGCGCTGAATGCAAACGGGAGTGCCGGCCTTTATGAGCCGTGCCGTGGTTTCAGGGACGAGCGCGACGCGATGTTCGCCGAGCGCGCTCTCGGTGGGAACGCCGATAAGCATGGGAGGTGGATCCTTCGCAACGAAACGGAGACGGGCCGTTGGATCGGCATGTTACCGCGTCACATCCGCGTGCTCCTGGAATCAGGCGGCCCGGAATGAGATTCCAGGTGATTTTTAATACTTGCGGCGCTCGCCGTCCCTACCAGGTGCAAATTCCACCTAAGGTTTCTAGGAGCGTGTTGGCTGTCGGGACGGGATGAAGTTTGTCCCTTCAAAGGGGCGATCGAGCTTTTCGCGGAGCCCAGGATGGGCGGGAGCGAAAAGTCGTCGAGTAGGATTTTCGCACGATGCGAAAATCCGGGCGTCCCCGTGACGGGATGAACTTCATCCCGTCCCGACAGCCAACACGCTCCTAGAAACCTGCGCGGGCAACGTCACGTGTGAAATACGTGATGATAAGATCAGCTCCGGCTCTCTTAATCGCGGTGAGAGTTTCGCGAACAATCCGCGATTCATCAAGAGCGCCGGCCTGCGCAGCGAACTTTATCATCGCGTATTCGCCGCTGACCTGATATGCCGCGATTGGAAGCAAGGTTCTCTCCCTCAAGCGTGAGAGAACGTCCAAATACGGAAGCGCCGGCTTCACCATGAGAATATCCGCGCCTTCCGCTTCATCAACGAGAGATTCACGAATTGCTTCACGTCCATTAGATGGGTCCATCTGATACGTCTTTCGATCACCCTTCAGATCACTACCCGCAGCGGCGCGAAATGGCCCATAAAACGCCGAAGCGAATTTTGTTGAATATGACATGATCGCCGTATCGGTATGCCCGGCCTTATCAAGGGCATCGCGTATTGCACCAACTTGACCGTCCATCATCGCTGAAGGTGCGATGATATCCGCCCCCGCCTCAACCGCCGTCAAGGCTTGTTTCGCAAGATTCTGAGCGGTAAGGTCGTTGAGAACCTTACCACCGTGAGTTACACCGCAGTGTCCGTGATCGGTATATTCGCAGAAGCACGTATCCGAGATGATCGTTAGATGCGGCGCGGTGGTTTTCGCTTTGCGAATCATACGGGCAAGAAGTCCGTTGGGGTTCCACGAGTCGCTACCGCTGTCGTCTTTATGATGGGAGATTCCAAAAAGGATAAGGGCTTTGATCCCATCTCCGGCGATGCTTTCAATTTCACGTTCGAGGAGCTTTTCCGGTATTCGAACGACGCCGGGCATTGACGGTATCGGCACGGGATCATTGATTTCTT
Source organism: Vulcanimicrobiaceae bacterium (assembly GCA_035937855.1). GTDB lineage: Bacteria > Vulcanimicrobiota > Vulcanimicrobiia > Vulcanimicrobiales > Vulcanimicrobiaceae > DASZHL01. The sequence continues at coordinate 28,404 of DASZHL010000013.1, read as the reverse complement.
CTTCAACGAAAATCGGATATATCAAATCATCAAGAGTAACGGACGTTTCCCGCACCATGCTCCGAAGGCATTCATTCGTTCGAAGACGGCGAAGTCGCGTGATAGGAAAAGGTGGAGCCTGCAAGTTTGGGTCCCTCGAATAAGGTCGTCGGTAGGCTTTTAGGTGCATTACCGATCGACCGGGAGACGCCCTTCGGCCGCGACCGACTTATCGCGGATTGCTGAGGATGAAACGGTGCAAGGCTTCCGCTACGCCGTCATGCGTAACGTCGGCTACGACGGCGTCCGCCTGAGAGCGGACTTCCGGAGGTGCCGAACCCATCGCGACCCCGATTCCAACCGCTGAAAACATCGGAACGTCGTTCCAGGCATCGCCGACGGCGAGGACCTCATCCATGGGAATACCCAAGCGCTTCGCGACGTTCGCCACGCCGCGTCCTTTGTTGACGCGCGGATCGAGGACTTCGACAAATTGCGGATCGCTACGCGTCAGATACGCACGTTCCCCGGTAAGTGCTTGGAGCGCGGCGAGGTGCTCCAAGGCGCGCTCCGGCTCGTCAAAAAGGATGATTTTCGTCGTCGGACATTGAGCGAAGGTCTCGCGCAAGGACGGAACGACGACGAGCTCGACACCCTGGTTTTTCGCATACTCTTTCGAATATTTATTGAGGGACTCCACGTAGACCCGATCCTCGTGATAGCATTGTGGGTTTATTCCGCGCTCGTTTGCCCATGTCAGGATTTCACAGGAGATGGCCGCGCACAGCGGTGTTTCATCGAGTACTCGTCCTGTGCGGGTTTCGAAGATCGCCGCGCCTTGATAGCACACCAAGGGAGCATCGAGACGGAGAAGCTCTGCATAGCGGCGAGTCGACGCGAATGCGCGTCCGGTCGCGATCGTCACGGGAATACCACGTTCCAGCACGGCGGCGACCGCTTCTCGAACGGCGTCTCGAATAAGAAAATCTCGGCCGATGAGGGTCCCGTCGAGGTCGAGCGCGACAAGCCGGATCCGAGGCGAAGGCTCGTGATCGGATTGCGCGGCGATGGATGACGACAAGAGCATACAAGCAGCTTGAGTGCTTGCGGAGCGAATCCCTGCGCCTCTCCGTTTTGAGTGCGTCGCCGGGAGAGAGGGAGCAAGGCCGGGAACGGTCGGAATATCCTGTGACGAATCCCGCACCGTCGCCCCCCATCGAACCCGCGCTCTTCCTCGTCGTCGGCGGAGATGACGGTTTGGCGCTGGGCGTCTGTGGTGAGCTTGCTCCCTATCCGTTCAATCGCTTGCGGGTGTTGTGGAATCCGGATGAACGACTCGCTGCGGCGGTTCGCCGAGTCGGTGTGGAATTTGTCGCCGGGGTCGTGTACGAGGACGAAATGCTCCGATCCGCCGGGGTTGAGAAAGCCGACGTCTTACTCGCCCTCTCGCAAGACGATCGCTTAAATTTGCAGGTGGCGCTCAAGGCGCGCGACCTCAATCCCAAGATTCGTTTGGTTTTGCGGATCTTCAATCGGCGCCTGGGTCGCAAGATCCACGAGAATCTTGCGAATTGCTCGGTCGTGTCGCTGGCGGCGCATTCCGCGGCAACCTATGCAACCGCAGCCGTCGATGCGCATGCGTTCTACGGTATGCCGTTTCCCGACGATGGAGGCGCGCTTCTCGGGTTTTCCGAGGCCGGAGCTCGGCGGCGCGGATATGTGGGCAGTTCGGTCGCCGACGTGCAGCGCAACCATGGAACGCGAATCATCTCCGTCGATGGAGTGCTGATTCGAACACCGTCGGAGGTCCCGTTCAAGGGGAGTGCGTCGGTCGTCTCGGTCGGCCCCGTGCGGCGAGATAGTGAGCCGGTACGTGTCGTCGCGCCTTCGGCGCTTGTGCAAATTCAGCGCTTCTTCGCGATGTTGAGACGCGCGTATTTACAGATCGATCCGGTCGCCAAAAGCCTTATTTTGACGGCGCTTTTCCTGCTCTTCTTCGGAACGTACGCCTTTGTTTTCTCGGTGAACCTCGATCCCTGGACGGCGTTCTATCTCGTCATTGAAACGATGACGACGACAGGATTCGGCGATATTCCTCCGCATCAGTATGGTCCGATCACGGAGTTGATCGCGGTGGTTTTGATGATCAGCGGCATACTCTTCTCGGGAATGTTCATTGCGACGGTTAGCTCTTCGCTGACGCGTGCACGCTGGGACTCCATCCAGGGTCTCCGCCAGATTTACCGGCGCGGGCATATCATCGTCTGTGGTGCGGGGCAAGTCGGTTCGCGTGTTATTGAGTATTTGCGCGGCTTGGGCCATCAGATCGTCGTCATCGAACGTAATCCGAAACGTGAGATTATCGAACTCTCACGCAATCGTGAGATTGATCTCATTACCGCCGACGCCTCCGACGAGGCGGTGCTCGATCTCTGCAATCTAGAGTCGGCTAGAGCGCTCGTGGTATTGACCGAGAGCGACACGATGAACTTGGAGGTCGCGCTTGGTGCGCGGGCGCGTAATCCGAGTTTGCATATCGTGATGCGCATTGGTGAGAGTTCCTTCGGTCGTTCAATCGCCCGAAATTTCCATTTAGCGACGACGTTTTCGGCCGCCGAATTGGCCGCACCAACGTTTGGCGGATACGCGCGCACGCCGAACTTTCTCGGACGCGTGCATTTCGACGGCGTCAATTACGGTTTGATCGAGTTTCAGGAGCCCAAACGTCCGGTGGCTATTCGGCGCTACGATTCATTGCCGCTCTTCGTTCATCGTGCGGGAAACTTTCACCCGATTTTCGATTACGACGAAGTCCATGACGGGGATTACGTTCTCGCGATTGTTCCGATGGCTCAGTTTTCCACCCCGGAATTCCTGGCGGGTGTCGTAACCGATACTCAGTGAAACACAATCTTAGGCGCTGAGCTTGATCTTGTTGCGGAGGACGCCGATTTTTGAGATCTCCAGTTCCACGACGTCGCCGTCGGCGAGATATTCGGGCGGCGTTCGGGCAAAGCCGACGCCGTCGGGCGTTCCCGTGGAGATCACGTCGCCGGGTTCGAGAGTCATCCCGAGTGAAAGGTGCGCGATGATGGATTTCACATCAAAGATCATCGTCGAAGTGGAGGCCTGTTGCTTGGTCACGCCGTTGAGACGCAGCGCGACGTCAAGCGTTTGAGGATCGCCGATTTCATTGGCACTTACAATCCACGGTCCCATCGGGCAGGTGTCGTCGAGGCTTTTCCCTTTGAACCACTGCTGGTAATCGCGTTGTAAGTCGCGTGCGGTCACATCGTTAAGACAAGTATACCCGAACACGACATCGAGCGCGTGCTCGGCGGGAACGTCTTTGCAGCGTTTTCCAATAATGACGGCCAGCTCGACTTCCCAATCGTATTTGCTCGAAATCTTCGGTGAAAGCGTGAGAGTCGCCTCAGGATCGGCAATTGCCGTCGGAGCTTTCGTGAAGAACGTCGGAACGCTGGGAAGATCGAGGGGGGTTCCGCGGGCTTTGGCGACCTCTTCGGCGTGCCCCAGGTAATTACGGCCGACGCAGAAGATGTTTTTGGCAGGCCGAACCGGAGCGACCAGCCGCACATCCCCAAGTGCGATCGGTGCTAGCGGACGTACCGACGATCGAGTCTGGTCGTCCGCCGCGATAAAATCGATGAGCGTTCGGAAGCTCTCAGGGAGCGGGTGAACCTGAGCGCCCGTGAGGATCCCGGGACGGACGATCCCATGATGGGCAAAACTGACGTATCTCATTCGCCGCTCTTCCACACGCGCCGTCGATCCCTTGTCGGGGTGGAGGGGAGCGGTCCGTCTTTCGTAGGCTCCGCCGCCTGGATCCCCCACACGGCCGACGCGGCAGGAATGGTCAAGGAGGCGGCGGAACAGCGTGATTGACCGATCAGTTATCATATGAAACGACGAGGAACTCTTGTGTTAAAAGAAGATACAACCACTTTCAAGGGAAGCTTCGAATTAAATGCGGAAGCATTTCAAAGGGACATCGATGGGTATGAAGGTGCCAATCCCCTTTCGGAGGTTGATGGGCGCGAAGTAGCCATTACCGAGCGCTTTCAAATGGCGGTTCACAACCTCCACGCTTTAATTGTTCTTCGTGACAATCGCATTGATGAAACGCACGATGAAGCGTACTATGATTATCTCCAAGGGATTGCTGATCGTGTGCGCATATCCGATACGTCCTTCTCTTTGACGAAGGGGTTGCTCGCTGCCGGAGTCCTTTGCCTAAGGGGGGTAGATCCTGAATTAATCATTAGGCCCATGTCAATATTCAAGGCTCCATTCGAGTCGGTTGACGTAATCGCGAAGAGAGGTATTCGGTCGGATAACGCTCCGCAAATGTTCGCCGTCCTTTCTATGTACGAGCTGGAAGATAAAAACGCAGCTCGTTCTTTTTGTGCGGGACAACTTAAAGAAGGCTTTCGTCGAGAGTTTGCCTCGATGACAATCGATGAAAAGGCGAAGGTCATACGCAAGCAGGCAGAAAATACGCAATTCTTACTCACCCATCCGGAAGAAATCGGTGCGAAAGGAAATCGGAGTCCCGCCGATCAATTGGCGCTGTCGAATTTTATTTTTCGTGAAGTAGAGCAGAATATTCGAAATCCGGAGGGAAGAGAAGCGCGCCAATTCCTGCTGGGCGTCATGAAGAACCCTGGCAAGGAGACGCCCTATCTGGTGGTTTCTGCCGCGAGAATTCTCGCCGCCCTTCCCGAACTGCGTCGAGACGCGTTCGATCTACTCGGTTCCTATACCACCGACGGTGATCCCCTCACGGTTCTTGCAAGCGAGGCGAAAGAAACCGCGTTAAACGCTGCCACGAAAACGAGAGAACCTCACGGTCGGTTTCTCTCGTAATTAGGGCTTTCTGCGGGTGAGGTGCCAGGCTTGGCAGTACCGGCATCGATAGGTGGAGAGAACGTTCGCCATTCCGTTCATCGCGGCATAGGCGTGCGCGGACTCCTCGCTTTCGTACGCATCCTTCGACGTGCAACTCCGCTCGACGTCTTGGTCGATGGATTCGTCAGCACTTTTGCGATTTTTCAGCCACCAATCCATGAATGAGGCTTCGACGTGCGGAGGGCTACCGCCCGTCGCCCTTGGGAAAGTGACCATGGCGATGCCGAGCCGGGGGTATACGCAGAGGCGAAGCTTCGCGAAACCGGAAGGCTTTGGGGGTTAACTGCGCGAGAGAACCACGAATTGCGAGCCGCAGGAGGCACAGAGGATCATGACGAGATATCCGGCCGAATTTTGGGAAATGTTCGGCTTGCTTCCCTCACCGGATTCACGGCCACAGTGACGGCAATGGTTCGAGGTTGGCTTGGTGGACGAGCGATCGGGACTCACCTTTCCCGCCTTACGCGCGTCCTTGCGGGATGCCTGCGCGAATCGCCGAAGCGACTAACGCGTATGGGCCAATGGATTCACTTCGTTTTGGGGGTCTCGGTCGTGCTCCAAGGCGCAAGCCCGGCTCCGCTCCCTTCCCCTTCCGCGTTTCCGGAAGTGCGGGCTTCGCAGGGAGTCCTCGTCGAACGCGTGCTCGTCTTGCCGGCTCCCGCCGAAGCGAGCACCCGTCCGATGCACTATGTCGTCTCGACGCTCCGCTTTACCAACCTCTCGGGCGGAGTCGTTACCCCACGCACGGCACGCTTCGTCTTCGTCGACGACGAGGATCGACGCTTTGCCGGATTGGGCTCCGGCCAAGCACCAATTTCCGGCCTTTCGAGGGATGGAACCGCGCTCGCGCCCGCCGCTACGCGCGAATTTACGATCGCCTTTTGCGTTCCGGACGGCGATACCGGAACAATCATCTACGATCCGACATGAACATGTTGAAAAAAATCCTTTTCGTGACGTTGATCACGTGCGCGGTCCTCGGCATCGACATGCGCGCATGGGCAGCGCGTCCATTGTTGGATCAGCACCAATGGGATGCGTATTTTGCTTTGTACGCACGCGATACGTCGGTCCCGTGGAAGCCGACGACGCTTCGACTCGATACCTATTCAAGTGCACCCGTCGACTTCACGGCGTATGAGATCGATCCGGCGGAGGTGATCGTGGCCGGCGTCGGCCACACGGCGCGCGTTCTATCGACCTCGCGCTTACATCCCGCCGCGCAATGGCGTTTTGATCCGCCTTCGGGGTATCGGTTCGTCTCGAGCGACGTGGACATCCCCCTTGGACAGCGTGCGGGATTTTTTGTGATCGAAGCGCGGCGCGGAAACGTCGCGCGTCAGATTTGGATCGAGCGAACCCGTATCGGTCTTGAGGCGAAGGTCAATTCACACGGCCTGCTGTTGTGGGCGGTCGATCTTGGAACCGGCAAACCCTTGGAGAATCTCTCGATTTCTTTGCTCGTCGGAAACGCGCTGGTCGACCGGCGCACCGCTCATGATGGAACGATCGTTTGGCGTACGTCGCCTTTCCCGCGTTTTGCGCTCGCCCAGATGAACAGTGATCGGGCCTTTCTTTCGTTCTTGCCGCAGGCGCCGATTTCCCAAAGCCTTGTCGGCGTGCGCCTGGCGACGTCGGTCGTGCGTGCGGGGGACCAAGCGCAGGTTGTCGGCTTCGCTCGCGTTCGTGTCGGCTCCGCGTATGTACCCGCCAAAGGTTCCGTGCACTTGACGCTCGTCGATGCGGGAAAAACGCTCGAAACACAGACCGTGCCGCTCGATGCGGCGGGCGCTTTTTCCTCTGCCTTGCCGGTTCCGGAGAGTGCCCATGAAGGCGAAGAAACGATTTTGGTTGAGTCGGGCCGGAGCGTTGCGGGAACCAATGTGGAAATCGATGCGCGTTCCGACGTCGATCTCCGCATCTCCCAACGTTGTCCGTGCTTGGCCGGCAAGGATGTTTTCTTCGATGTGATCGCAACGCGGGCGGGCAAGCCCGTCTCCTCCTTGGCGCTCAATGCGCGAGTTGTGCGCTCGCCGCATGTTCGTCCGCCGGGAACGACGCAGGAGAATCTTTGGGGGACGGCCGTCATTTTCGATCAGGCGATCACGACGAACGCCTTGGGGAAAGCGGAGTTCAGTATCGCGGCCCCAACCGACGGCTTGGCCTCGACCTACGGCGTCGAGGTACGAGCTCCGGGTACGACTGAACGGCGAGTGCTCTCCTTTCCGACGGGTCCGATTGGTCTGGCGATTTCGGCGGATCCGAGTACGGTGGGACCCGGTGATGAGGTCGGAATCGACGTGCAAGGCTTTGATCCCGTCTCAGGCCTACCGGCCGTCGGCGGAATTCCGGTCATCGTCCGCTTGCAACACGGTCCCGATACCTCACAGGTGGATGTGCGCTTGGATGCGCACGGACATGCGCACGTCGTGCTTCGTCCGGAGAGTCTGGGTACGAGTTTGGCGTCGGTAGAGATCGGCTTGGGCAATGCGGCGTCGGCGAGCGATATCACCTCGATTACCGTGACGGCGGATGCGCATTTCGGAGCTTCGGGCGATGCCGGTCAACAAGTGCGGGTTTCCACGGAGCGCGAGCGCTATCAGATCGGCGACTTCGTTGATGTGAACGCATCGCTTCCCGGTGGGCAAGGCGATGCGCTCCTGACGCTCCAAGGTGAAGATGTGTATTTTGCAAAGGTTCTTTCCCTTAACAACGGCCACGTTGAAAGCCGGATTCGCTTAGGAGACGTATCCGGTAGCCCTCAGATTGGCCTCGCCGTTGTTCGAGACGGAACGATCGTTGACGGAACGGCCGGGCTGGCCGTCGACGCTCCCGGACGTCCGCGGCTGACGTCGCTGACGCTCGATCGTGCGAGCTACGATCCGGGAGCGAACGGCGTCGCGAGTATTCAGGACGGGAACACGCGAAACGTCGAGGCGACCGTGGCGATTCGGATTGCGGGCGGAGACGTCGGCAACGGGGCCTACTTCGGTGATGCGCCGCTCATCTTGGCGGCATCGGCGACGAACTCGCAGGATTCCGCCGCGCCGAGTCCCGCATGGCACGCATGGGTCGCCGCCGAGGGTTCAGCCGGAGCACAATTCTTTGGAGATACGCCGACCCGCGCGGCAACCGGAGCGCCGACCGTCGGAGCCGCTCCCGTCGACGTTCAGATGTGGTCGGTGCAGAGAAATACCTCCGGAACGATTGACTTCCAAGCCCCCGCGCATTCGGGGCGCTACGTCTTTTCGATCTTGAAGATGTCCGATGATGGATCCGTCGGTGCGGCATCTATCGCGTTGGTGGTGAAATGACGCCGGCTGCGGACATTCGCGTCATGCTGATCGATACGTATGGCTTGGTATATCGTGCGTTTTTCGCACTACCCGCGATGAGCACCGCGAAGGGTGTGCCGACGAACGCCGCCTATGGTTTCGTTCAAATGTTGACGAAATTGCTTGCGGAAGAAAAACCCACCCATGTCATCGCCTGCTTTGACAAGGGTTTGCCGAAAGCGCGCGTTGCACTCTATTCTGCGTACAAGGCCCAGCGCGATGCGATGCCCGACAATCTGCGCCCGCAATTCGCTTTAGTGCGGCGTATTTTGGCGACGTATCATATTCCGGTGGTGGAGCAAGAAGGCGAAGAAGCTGATGACGTCATCGCGACGCTCGCCGCGCGAATTGGAGAGGAAGGGGGACGGAGCGAAGTCGTCACGGGCGATCTTGACTTACTCCAGATTGTCGATAAGCGGACGACGGTACTCGCGACGCGTCGCGGCATCACGGATCTTGGACGCTACGACGTCGCCGCCGTGCGCGAACGCTTTGAACTCGAACCCGGACAGTTGCCCGACTATCGCGGACTCAAGGGCGACCCGTCAGACAATCTTCCCGGGATTCCGGGTATTGGAGAAAAGACGGCGATCAAATTGATCCGCGCCGCTGGTTCGCTCGATGCGTTGCTGGCCGACCCAACGCTGGCGGGCTCGCCAAAACTCGAGAAACTCGTGCGGGAACACGGAGAACAAGCGCGCATCTGCCGTGAGGTTTCCGTAATCAAACGCGATCTCGCGCTGGAAATTGCGTGGGAAAAGGCGCGCTATGCCGCGCCTTCGGGTGAGGAATTAGCCGCCTTGTATCGCGAACTTGAATTTAAGACCTTGCTCGCGAGAGTGGCGGCGACGATGCCGATTGCGACGTCGACGCCGAGCGTTCTGGAACAGCCTTCGCTCATCGAAGTCGCGCCGTCACTCGATGGAGCGTATCGCTCCTTCACGGCGTCGACCGATCCACCGGATTTCGCTTTGCTCGCTAAGGAAATTCGTGCGGCCACCTCCTCCCCGTGCGTTGCCTTGGTCACGAATGTCGAACACGAGTTGGGTCTTTCCGCCCGTGTCGGGGAAGGTCTCTCATTTTCGGCGGGAGCCTTCGAGGATGCGCGCGTTCGCGAAGCGTTCTCCGCACTCCTGACCGGAGCGTCCCGCCTCATCGCGCACGATGCGAAAGGTCTGCTCGCGCTATTGCGGGGGCGGTTCTCGTCCGACGCGAAATTCACCGACGATACGAAGCTACTCGCGCATTTGATCGATCCGTCGCGTTCGTTTATTGAACTGGGAGATATTACCGCACGGTTTCTCGATCGAACGTTGGGCTCCGACGTCGCGGCTCGCGCGGATGCGGTGCAACGGCTGGTTCCCGCACTTCGTGCGCAGCTTGCCGAACGTGGTCAACTCGATCTGTACGAAACGGTCGAACTTCCGCTCGTTGCCGTACTCGCGCGGATGGAGGCGCGCGGTATCGTCGTTGATGTTGGAATTCTGGCCGAACTCGCGAGCGAAGGAGAGGCGACGATTAACCGCTTACAGGCCGAGATCCACGACCTTGCAGGAGAGACGTTCAATATTGGTTCGCCGCAAAAGCTCGGGGTGATCTTATTCGAGCGCCTGGGCTTACCGGGCGGTACCAAGAACAAGACGGGGTGGGCGACCGGCGTCGAGGTGTTGCAGGTGCTTGCCCGTACATATCCGATCTGTGCGAAGGTTATGGAATATCGCGAGGTTACGAAGCTCCAAAATACCTATATTGAGGTTCTCCCGCGTATGGTCGGTGCCGATCGACGTCTGCATACGGAATTCCATCAAACGACGACGGCGACGGGACGCGTCTCGTCGACGAATCCGAATCTGCAGAACATCCCCGTGCGTACGGAGCTCGGTCGTCGGATTCGTCGCGCGTTCGTTGTACCGGATGCCGAACATGTGTTGCTCGCCGCGGATTACAGCCAGATCGAATTGCGATTGATGGCGCATCTTTCGGGTGACGAAGCTATGCGTTCTGCTTTCTTGCGCGGTGAGGATATCCACGACTTCACGGCGCGAGGGTTGTTCCACCTCGGCGCGGGCGAACGGCCCGATGCCAATCACCGGAGGATCGCCAAGTCCGTGAACTTCGGTTTGCTCTACGGCATGTCGGATTTCGGGTTGGCGCAACGCCTGGAGATTGGACGCGGCGAAGCGCACGAGATCGTCGAGGCGTATTTTGCGCGCTTCCCGTCGGTGCGGGCCTATATCGCGAGCATCCTGGAATCGGGGCGCAAGCACGGATACGTCGAGACGATCCTCGGCCGTCGCCGCTACATGCCGGATTTGCTCTCGCGCAACCACGGTTTGCGGGCGGCGGCCGAGCGTGAAGCCACCAACGCTCCGCTTCAAGGAAGTGCGGCGGACCTGATGAAATTGGCGATGGTCCGGATCGATCGAAGTTTGCGCGACCGCTCGGACGTCGCGATGCTCCTGCAGATCCACGATGAGTTGATCTTTGAGGTACGGCGGAATGTCGTCCGCGAGATCGCGCGTATCGTCAAAACGGAGATGGAAGGAGCCTACCCTTTGAGTGTTCCCTTGGAAGTGACGGTGAAAGTTGGATCGTCGTGGTATGATCTCGAGTCGTTCAACATGGAGCCGATCGTTGTTTCGTGAGCGCATGGTCGCGCTCTTGGCGCTCTGCTTGGTATCGTGTAGCGGATCCGGAGCGGATAATCAGGCGTATTGCTCGCCGGCGGTCTTTACGGGCACGCCGTCGCGTCCGTTCGGATCGGGTTCGCAGCCGCTCACATGCCGCACGCTGGAACTCCAAACGTCCGGCGGATCCTTGCAACTGGCCGTTGCGGCAAAGGAAGCCGATCGGGAGCACGGCTTGATGTTTGTTCACGATCTCCCGCCTGACGTCGGCATATTGTTCGTATTCGTCGGCGAGAGTCGGCATAGTTTCTGGATGAAGAATACGCTCATACCGCTCGACATGCTGTTCATCGATGCGTTCGGAAAGGTAACGTCGGTTGCCGAGAACGTTCCCGCGTCGACAGAATCAACACCCGAGAACCGTGTCGCAACGCGAGACGGCTTCGGGCGCTATGTGATCGAACTCGCCGCCGGAAGTGCGAAGAGGTTGCATCTTCAGTCGGGGAGCAAGCTCGCCATTCCCTTCGTAGACGCGCGCGAATAAAGAAGCGGATGCTGATTGGAATTTCCGGCGGAACGGCTTCGGGAAAGACGAGGGTGGCGCGAAAGATTCAAGGAAACCTGCCATCGGGTGCGGTGCTCGTGGTTCCGCAAGATGCGTATTACCGAGATCAAGCCGATCTTGCGCGCGAGGAACGCGAAAAGACCAACTACGATCACCCCTCGGCGTTCGATTCACCCTTGTTTGTCGAGCATCTGAAAAAACTGACTCAGGGTTTCGCCGTTGAACAGCCTACCTATGATTTCGTCAACCATACGCGTAGCGCGCGAACAATCCGCAGGGAACCGCGCCAGGTGATCATCGTTGAGGGAATCTTGACGTTAAGTGAGCCTTCCGTGCGCGAACTTCTCGATATGCGGATATATGTCGAAGCCGATGCCGATGAGCGTTTCATCCGCCGGATGCAACGCGATATCGCCGAGCGCGGGCGCACGCTGGAGAGCGTCATTCGGCAATATCAGACGATGGTTCGTCCCATGCATCTACAGTTCGTCGAACCGAGTAAACGGTATGCCGACGTGATCATCCCCTTCGAAACAGAAAACCCCGTCGCCATTGATTTGGTGACGACGAAAATTCAATCCATACTGGCTCAATAGCGGGATTCCGTTACTTCAGCAGTTGGGTTACGCGATGTGAGGCGGCGATGCGGCCTTCGGTGACGTAGGCTTCGTGGTTTGCGTCGAGTTGATCGAGAGCATAGAGGTAGTTTGCCATCAAGCCGTAGGACTCACGCATTCCACGTCGAGATTTGTTCGCTAGGCAGTTGATGCGCTCCAGACGAGCGCCGTTGCTGATATGGAAGTGCGTTACCGGATCGAGGGCACGCCGTCCCGTGGACTTTTCTTCCAGTAAATACCGTGCGCAAATTTGAAGGAGCGGCTGCTCCAGTGCGCGAGTTGCCTGTGTGTCCTGCTGCCGGCCGCTTTGAAGTTGCAGTTTCCGGAGCGCTGTGAGTTCTTCGGCGCGAGCCGGATCATTGAGGCGTTCATCGAGCCAGCGCCGGAAGCCGGGGATTGGTGAAAGCGTTGCGAATGTGCGGATTTGCGGAAGATCGTGGGCGATTTCGCGTGCGACGCGTTTGATGAGCGCATTCCCGAAGCTAATTCCATCGAGTCCGCGTTGGCAATTCGAGATCGAATAAAAGATCGCCGTATTCGCAGTGCGCGGGTTGCCGACGGGAGATGATGGATCGAGCAAGGGCGCGAGTAAAGAGGGAAGCTCCTCAACCAATGCAACTTCGACGAAAATCAAGGGCTCATCCGGCATGACCGGATGGAAGAAGGCGAAGCAACGACGGTCGACGTCGAGGCGGTTCTTGAGGTCGAGCCAGGTCTTAATTTCAACGACCGCTTCATAATTCGCAAGCCGCTCAAGTAAGGAGGCGGGGGAGTCCCACGTAATGCGCCGCAATTCGAGGAAGCCGACGTCGAACCAACCTGCAAGCAATTCCTTGAGGTCATGGGAGAGGCGTTCCAGGGCGGGGCTTCGTTCATGGAGCGCGAGCAGATCCGCACGGAGATCGACGAGGAATTTGACGCCGCTTGGTAGTCCGTTAAACTGCGCAAGCAACGAAATTCTCGGGGACCGGAGGGTATGGGAGAGCTCGGAACTTGCTCGGAAGAACGCCTCATCGGATTTTGCGGCGTGGAGATGCTCGATGGAGCGTTCGATCGCCTCCCGCGGCGGATCGAGTTCGGCTAGGAGCCGGAGAAAGCGCTCGCGTCCCATTGCATTCAACCCGAGGTAGAGCGCCCCGAGTTCGACGGCGCGTTCGCGTGCGGTGATGTCTCCCTCGCGTTTATGGAGCCAGGCGACGATTCGCTCTCGTATACGGGCCGCGTCTTTTGATGGAAGGCTCGGATCGGGAAGCCCCGCGAGCGCGTCGCGTGCGCCGCGTGTGACCCGTAGCCACGATTCGAGAAGATTATCGACGGCCAGCCGAATGCGCCCGGCGTTCGCGCGTTGGGGCACGTTTGGAATGGCCGGTTCGATTCCGGTATTCGCCATGCGACGCTCTACCGTTGCTTTGGTTCCGGGACCTTCTTGCGTGGGGCTCTTATTCATCCCAACCGGCCTGTCCGCGGTATCGACCGCAAGATGAAGAGAGGGTTGTCAGCGCGCAAGACCGACAGTTCCAAGTCGTAGTTGCCGTCGATCTGGTGATGAAGCAACTCATGCGAGTCGGATGCCGGGGTATGCCCCTCGCTTTGGGTGCGGTAAGCGTTTGACGGTTTCATTGAGGGGCGGTCCGTGCGAAGGAGTAAGTCTGGGCCATTGATTTTTTTTGGGAATTTCGTCCGGGTATTTATCGTTTTTATGAGATGGTTGCGTGCGCTTCCCAGCTTCCGTTTCTTGAAATTTATTTTCGAGCGGCATGACTTGTGCATTCAGAAGTTTTTGCGATTTTACGCCGAGATCTTTTTCTGTACCTTCAACGATTGAGGTTGCAAGAGATTCGTTTCCCGATCTTCCGGAATTCCAAGCTATGATCGAAGGGACCCCTGTGGTAGGTGCAGTTCTTTCGATAGTGGATTTGTCACGTTGGAGCGGCGGTGCAGATTCCCCAACGAGGTTCTCTTTCATAAGCTCAGCTTGCTGACTCATAACGGTCTCGCTTTCAAAGAAGAAGCGCGGCTACGGATACTGCCGAGGCTCCGTGGTATCCGAAGGCGTTCGAGTGCGTATGATCACGGTCCTTTCACATACGTTCGATGGATCGCTTGGCCAATTTAGTGTTCAGGCAAGCGTACGGCTGGAAAGTGGTCTTAAGAGGATTTGCGAATCTGCGGCGATTTGCGCGCGGGTCCCTCATCGATTTGCAGATTCAATCGCTGTCGCATCATCGCGGCAATGAGGTCAACCTTGTGCATTACATCAGCAATGCTAACGTTCATCTTTTGATCATCGCCAGGATCTTGGGCGGCGACGCATTCGAGGTCGACAAGCGCTCGCTGTGCTGTTAAAAGGACTTGGGGATCGAGGTCGGGATCGTGCTCGGCGATGGTTTTCAAATGCGTATGTGCGCTTCGGATATATTTTGTTTGAAAGGATTCGTTGTTACTTATATCTTCGGCGACGAGTTTCAAGTGACGCGCTGTATCGAAAAAGCCCGTATACGCGTCTTTCAATCGCACTGCATCATGAGGGGTACTGCTTTCGAGATCGATATCCGCTCGGGGGGCGATGTCAGTGGTATCGCTTCCGAGGACGATGAACGGCGCGTCCGTTATCGGAATTACGCGCGTATGGGCCCGAATAGCGGATCGCCAGTCCTCGGGAATATTCGTCCTCTTGCGTGAAAAAGGGTCGTGTGCCCCAAGAGAGAGCATTCCGTGGGCGCAGCGTCTCTGCTGCGATGTGCTCCATACTTCAAACGCCAACCCAATGGAATCCATGTCGATCGAGGCCGCTCGACATCCAACAAGCGCGGTTTCGCGTTCAGGCTGTTCTTCCGGTCCGTGGAATTCAAGGAGAGGGCGTTCATAAGTAAACTCGACTTTGTTTACGAGAATGTCGCGCTGCGCATTCGTTTTCCCACTGATGATTTTCTGATAAAACCTCCGGCTCATGGCTGCGGACCAGAGAATTGGGAATCGACTGTTAACGTGATGATGACCATCGATATTGAACGGCTCGATAACTTTCCGGCCGACGATTTGAAAGCCGTCGGTCGGAATTTCGGGAAAAAGATTTTCTTCCGAAAGGTGAATTCCGCGCATAAGCGGAGTTTCCTTCAATTCGTCGAGCTCAGTCTGCGTGTACAATGGCGGTCGCCGCATGAATTCTACAAAATCTTTGGGAATTTCACGAGATTTATCCGTGTGCCGGTTGACAGCCACATGGACGCTTTTCCCATAGGCGCAAAGTATATCCTCTTCCGTATTCCACAATTCATAAGAGAGATCGAATGATTTCGTTCCGATCCGGGTGACGTGGCAATGAAGTGCGACCTTATCGTACTCGTGCATGGAATGTCGGGAGGCGAATTCGACTTTTATTATGGGCATGGCGAGGTCGTCTTCTTTTCCGCTTGCGCGGATTGCGTCAAAAAACTTTTGCCGCAAACCGGCAGTCCAGATGAGATAACGCAAGTTCTCGATATAAAAAGTCGGTTCATAATCGTCGGAACCTACCCGGAAATGATTGATAAGAGAAGGAGGTTCGCTCATGGGTATTAAAAAGCTCCTCAAGACATATGTGTCGGTGGGTGCGGCCTTAGGGGAAGAGTTCTTTCTTCCGTAAAGGGTAACGCCTATCCCCCGCCGGTGCCACGATGAAATGAGGACCCGTTGACCGCCAGTACTTCTCTGCAATCCCCGATTGTCTGGAAAAGCGCCAAGACGTACGAAGACGTCCTCTATCATAAGAGCGAGGGCATCGCGAAGATCGCGATCAACCGTCCGGACGTGCGCAATGCCTTTCGCCCGAAGACCGTCTTCGAGCTCTTCGACGCCTTCGCGGACGCTCGTGAGGATCGCTCGATCGGCGTCGTGCTCTTCACCGGCACCGGACCTGCGGCTGACGGGAAATACGCCTTCTGCGCGGGCGGAGACCAGAGCGTGCGTGGGAACGGCGGCTACATCGGCGACGACGGCGTGCCGCGTCTCAACGTCCTGGACCTGCAGCGCCTGATCCGTTCGATGCCCAAGGTTGTCATCGCCCTCGTGGCGGGCTATGCGATCGGCGGTGGCCATGTGCTGCACGTGATCAGCGATCTGACGATTGCCGCCGACAACGCGATTTTCGGGCAGACCGGGCCAAAAGTCGGCAGCTTCGACGGCGGATTCGGTTCGAGCTATCTCGCGCGCATCGTCGGCCAGAAGAAAGCTCGTGAGATTTGGTACCTCTGCCGCCAGTACGACGCGAAAGCCGCGCTTGAGATGGGTTTGGTCAACACGGTCGTTCCGGTCGATCAGCTCGAGGCCGAGGGCGTTGCCTGGGCGCGCGAGATCCTCGCCAAGAGTCCGACGGCAATTCGCTTCCTCAAAGCCGCGTTCAACGCCGACTGCGACGGACAGGCCGGCTTGCAAGAACTCGCGGGACACGCGACCGGCTTATTCTACCAGACCGACGAGGGTCGTGAAGGCAAGGAAGCCTTCCTCGAAAAGCGACCACCGGAATACGGCAAATATCCCTGGCCCGCATAGTGCAAACCGCTGCTATTGGTTTGAATCCCAATTCGCTTCAGCTTGAAGATTCATCTGTTTTTGACGTTCGCATTTTGTCGCGTCGTCCGAGTTCTGGATGGTTTCACATTCCATGAGAAGTACATTGGCTTGATGAAGATCGTCTTGGGCATCACCCTTTTCGAGAGCGTGCTCAATGAAGGCGCGGGCCGATAAGGCGTATCCTTTGAGGGCCTTCTGTTGTGCGTCAGAGCAGAACTCCGATAGCCGAATTGTCTCTTCGGCGTCGGCATCCCCACGGGCATATGCTTGGGCACGATAATCGTCCCATGTTTGCTGTAATTGGGAAAATGCACTCATGCATTTCAAATGAGTTGGCGAGTCTTTGGGTTGCCATTGAGAACCCCACGACGCCACAGGTGGCGGAGCTGCGAACCAGGTGATGCTCTGCTTGACGGCACCGATCAGCAGCAGCACGATGATTGCCGCCGCAAGAAACAGTGAGAACAAGAACATCTTCAGAGAGCGACACCTCCGGGCGCTCACCTCTCAAGGAGCTTCGCGCCGCCTTCCAATCGGTATTTTATATGTCGCTCCCTACTCCTGTGCCACAAGTCTCCCGGCGCCATAACGACGCCGGGAGCCTTGTGGCACAGGAGTATTAACCGCCGAATGGGGCCGTGATGCGGAACAAGATGCTGCGGCCGTTCGCGATCTGCGTCGTGTTGAAGCCGTTGGCAATCTTGATGATGTATTGGTGGTTAAGCAAGTTCTGCACTCCGAGCGTGTATCCCAGGTCCGACCCGTGCGTGCCGGCCTGATGTCCGATGGATCCATCGAACGTCAGATGGGGCGGCAGGCGTCCGGTGCCGTTCTCGAATTGGACGGGGAAGCCTGAACCAAACTCCGTTTGTAACGTCGCGAAGTTCGCGAGATTCTTGCCGAAGTGATGCGTGAAGGCACCGTTCGCCTCGTAGGTTTGATCGTGATCTTCGGGTTGCAGGCTGTTATCGGATATCGTCGACGGGTCGAACAAAAACGTCGAACCGGAGATTCCGCCCGCCAGCGATTGCGAGATCGTTCCCGAGAGGAACCACGAATTCATAGGCGACCCTTGTCCTTCTATGCGAAATTCGACACCTTTGGCTCGTCCGATCGCATTGTTGAAGACGGCGAAAATCGGTGTGTTCAAGAGTTGCGTGGTATCGAGCACGTTCACGACGTTGCGCTGGAAATAATTCACGTAGCCGTCGAGATTCGATGAGAAGTGGTGTCGCACGCCCACCTCCCCGTAGTAATCGGTTTCGGGTTTGAGGTCATAGACAGGCGTTCCGGTGCAGCCGCCTTGCAGAACGACGCAATCTTGTCGAACGTCCTCAAGCTGAGGAGCGGCGTAGAATTTTCCGTAATAGGCGTGAAGGACGTTTTTCTGATCGGGGGCAACATTGACGCCGATTCGTGGGCTGATTTGATTTCCGGAAACGTAGCCGGTGGAATGATCATAACGCACGCCGTAATCGAAACTCACCACTTGTGAGGGTGACCATTTGTCCTGGGCATAGATGCCGATTTGCGTTCCCGCTTGCGCCGTGTTCGTGTTGACGTTCGGTAGAGCGAATTGCGCGAACGTCTGCGTGGATTGGGCGCTCTCGCGAGAGACGTCGATGCCGGTCTTCATCTGGTGATGTCCGGAGGCGCGAAAATCAGCGGCGCGTATGCCGACGTAGTTCGCCTGGCGATCTTGTTGGAGTCCGACGAGATTGTCGGGATTCCCCGTGACCGGATCGGGGAACGTAGCGAGGACGTCGTTGGCGAGGTCACCGTCATAGGCTAAGCGCGTTGATCGAACCCAAGGGATCACTTGGACGTAGCCGAGTTTGTCGTTCGAAGTGCGCGTGAGATTGAGGCTGGCGAAACGATCGTATTCGCGTTGCACATCGTCGGTTCCCGGTACGCTCACTTGCGGATCATTCGGATTGTTCGGATCGGTGTTAATCGGAATCTGGAAGAGTGCAAGCTGGTTGGAAATATTCAGTGCTTCGGACCAGCGTTGGTTCGGGGGACCAACGATACGGAGGAATTCATCGGCCTGGCTCGCCGCATCATGGATCGGCGTGTAGGTCGGCGCATCGAGTCCGCGATCGGTTTGTTGGACATTCCCGTTGACGAACGCGCTGAACGCGCCGATTTTGAATGCGTCGTCCAAACTGCTCAACTCTTGCCCCTGATTTCCGACGCCGTAGGTGAGTTGCCCATGATTGCCCGGACCGATATCGTTGGCGTTGTTGGTGACGATATTAACGACGGCGCCTTGGCGCGAGCCGCCGTACTCGGCGGGAAACGCACCCGTCAGGACCTCAACGCGATCGACGGTTTTGGGGTCGACGACCTCGGCGAAGTTCGAACTCGTCGCCAATGGGAGGGGTGCGCCGTCGACTTCATAGGTGAGTCCGTGGAAACCGTGCGCGACGGGCTCGCCGTAAGAGAAACGGACGATACCGGGCACCGTTTGAACGATGCTGTTTAGGCTGTTGTTTGTCGGCAGTGTCGCTAGTTGGTCGTGCGTGAGGATATTTTGCGAGACGGGCGTCCCACCGGCTCCGGTGGTTGATTTGGCGGTGACGACGGCAATGTCTTTGAGCTTACCGAATACGAAGTCGCTGCGCATGAGCGATCCGCTCGCGACGTCGAGGCTTCGGGTCTGAGTAGGCTGACCGGCTATGCCGGCGAGAATTTGATAGCGTCCAAACGGCACGGCGGAAAAAAAATACCGGCCTTGTTTATCGGTCGTTGCCGTATAGCGTGAGCCGTCGCCTATGATGCTTACGACGATGCCGGCTGCGGGGCTTCCGTCGAGGGTAAGCGTTCCGGTGACGGAGCCGGAGACGTCGGCGACGGACGCCAGGGGGATGAATGCGAGCACGCTGACGGCGCTCAACACGGGAAAGATGAACCGCATGAGAAAGGTTTTCTCCGAAATCAAGAGGCGTGCCGAGAGAGGCACGCATGAAGTGCCTAAGATTTGTTGCGGAGCGGGATCCCCGTGCATTTTCAGCAGCGGCTGATGAGAAAATCAGCTTGGGATCTCCGCCCGATCATTTGTGAGAGCCTCTCCGGAGTGACAACATGCGCTGGTCCGCGTTTTGTGTGGGCCGGCGCGATGTTTCTTAGCCTTCGAGAGGTCGGCGCAACGGTGGAGGCCGGATTTCGAGGCGGCGGAGGAGCGCAAAAACCGGAAGGTGCGGCGGCCGGCTAACCCGGCGATTCGGACGATAAGCAGGACGCCGTGCAACGGTAAGGGTGCGGACGATTGCGATTGTCGCATGAGCGAGAGTTGTGACGAATCGGCTTAAGAGTAAGTGCACGATCGCGACGGCAAAGCCGATACCGAGTGCTGCGACTCCGAAATGTACGTCGTGAGCGGGCTCGGCGGACTCTATCAAGAGGAAGCAGGCAACACAAGATGCCAGAAGGCTCGGCCACTTCGGCAGATGCACGCGGAGTTTGGCTGCGAGCACCGATCCGTCGCGAAGGTTTCGTGCGCCCAACGCCGAGAGTGTGCCGAGCAGGAGAACCGTGGCACCGCTGAGGGCGAGCGCGAACTGGACGAAGATGGTATGGGCTTCTCCTGCGGCTATGTGCCCTTGCCCGAAAGCGAGGACATGTGCGAAAAGCGCCGTCGGCAAACCAAGTGCCAAGGTCGCCGGTACGGAGCGTCCGCGCCATTTCTCCACCGGACTACGATACCACGCGCTCTGACGAGGGGCCTTGTTCCGTCGGTTGGGACCGTCCGGAGACGCTCGTCCCGGCTATGCTTCTCGTGCCACCTTTCCGCTTGATTTGAAGCTTGTATTCTGATATAGTCAAACCAGATCTGACCATATCAGAAAGATGAGAAAATGTCGAAATCTCTTCGGCCCCGAAAGTTGCGAAGTTCTCGAGCGGAATGGACGCTGACGAAAGCAAAGGCTCAATTGAGCGACGTCGTGCAACGCGCGCTCGATGGAGAGCCGCAACGGGTTGTCCGCCATGGGCGTGAGGCCGTTATCATTGTGGCTGCGGAAACTTATGAATCGTCCGTACGACCGAAACGATCCTTAGTCGACCTTTTCTCCGCTTTGCGCGGATGTGACATCGAGATTGATCGCCCACATGAGGATGCACGCGAGGTTCCAATCTTTTGAGCGGCTATCTCCTGGATACATGCGCAATCTCCGAGTTCAAGAGACCTCGCCCAGATGTAGGACTGATGGCTTGGATGAACGGTATTGATCAGATGACGGTGTATCTCAGTACTCTAACAATCGGTGAACTTCGATATGGCATCGCGTCACTCTCCGATCATGCGAAGCGAGCGGAACTTGAACGTTGGCTAACGACTGAGGTATTGAGGGATTTCCGTGGTCGTATTCTCTCCCTTGATCTTGATGTCGCGGATTGTTGGGGCAACTTGCGCGCGCGTGGAAAGACACGAGGGAGGATGCTTTCGCCCATAGATGGGATGATTGCGGCAACCGCTCTTCAGAAGAACTTGATCGTAATCACTCGAAATGAGAGTGACTTCGCTGATACGGGAGTTTCCCTCATTAATCCATGGAAAAAAGCATAAGATCGGAGCGACATCTTTTCGGGTGTCTCCCGCGCAGCGACCTTCTCGTTCCGCAACGATCTAGCCTTTGCGGTAGTCCTCGAAGGCATGCCGGAACTACCGGAAGTTGAGACGATCGCTCGCGGCCTGGCCGCCTCCATCAGCGGGAAGACCATCGGCGCCGTGCGGGTCACTCTCGCGCGAGTCGTTTCGCCGTCCCCCGAACGTTTTGCCGCTGAACTTCTCGGCCGACGGGTCACGGCCGTCGGCCGGCGGGCGAAGTGGGTTGTTGTCGAACTCGACACAGGCCGAAGGCTCCTCGTCCACCTTCGAATGACGGGGCGGCTCATCGTTCAGCGGCCCGGCGCTCTCGATTTGGAGCCGCACACCCATGTCGAGCTCACTTTCACGGACGGAGCCCGCCTGTGTTTCGCCGACGTGCGGACCTTCGGTAGGATGAGCCTCGTGGATCCCGACGAACTCTGGGATGCGGAGGTCGGCGTCGAGCCGCTTTCCGATGCGTTTTCGCCGGAATGCTTCACGGAAATGCTGCGGGGGCGCTCCACCGCGCTCAAGATCTTCCTTCTCGACCAGCGCAAAATCGCGGGAATCGGAAACATCTACGCATGCGAGGCCCTCTGGGAGGCGCGGATTCGTCCGGATCGGCCCGCCGGTTCCTTATCAAAAGATCGTCGATTGCGCCTACACGCCGCGATTCGTGATATACTAACGAGCGCCGTCGCGATGAGAGGAACCAGCGTCGTCGATTATGTCGATGCCGAGGGACTTCAAGGCGGCTTTCAGAATCGGCTGAGCGTCTATGGTCGGACCGGCGAACCGTGTATGCGGTGTGCGAGTCCGATCGTGCGAACGGTGCTCGGTCAACGCGGCACATGGTGGTGCCGCGTCTGCCAACGGACGTAACGACCATATGCCTCGCTTCGGGCGGGGAACTGCGCAAAGCGCGGGGGGTTTTCGGGCACGGGTCCGGAGACTCAGAAGAGAAGGGGACACACATCACTAGCACTGCTAACGACATGACCACGAATGACGGCACTCAGCCGATCGCCGAGGAAGAAGACCAACTCGCACTTGAGCAGCGTCTCTACGAAGAGAGCCTCAAAGTGCTCGACGAAGGCCAGGTGCTCATCGGCCTCATCGTTGCCAAATATCAGGATGAGCTTCTCGTCGACATCGGCGGGAAATCGGAAGGAATCCTTTCCTTCCGTGAGCTTTCGCTTGCGATTGAACCAAAAGATCTCAAAGTCGGCGACAAGCTCGAGGTGATGATCCATCGCATCGACGAGCAGGACGGAACGCTGTTCCTCTCCGAGCGCCGCGCCAGGGCTCTCAAGACCTGGGAAAAGGTCATCAGCGCGCACGAGAACGATGAAGTCATCGAGGCGACCGTTACGCAGGTCGTCAAGGGCGGCGTCCTCGTCGACCTCGGCATGCGTGGTTTCGTTCCCGCATCACAAATCCGGCGCCAGCCGGTCGGCAATCTCGACGAACTCGTCGGGCAGCGCCTGCGCCTCAAGGTGATCGATCTCGATCACAAGCGCCACCGCGTGGTGCTCTCACAGCGTCTGGTGCTCGAAGAAGAACTCAATGCCAAGAAGAGCGAATTGCTCGGGACGCTCGCGGTCAACCAAATCCGCGAGGGCGTGGTCGTTCGCTTGGCCGAGTTCGGAGCTTTCGTCGACCTTGGCGGCATCGACGGATTGATCCATAACAGCGAACTCTCGTACGCGCGCATCAAGCATCCGTCCGAAGTGGTGAAGATCGGCGATATCGTTCAGGTCGAAATCATGAAGTTCGATCCTGAAGCGAAAAAGGTGAGTTTGTCCTTGAAGCACTCCTTACCCGATCCGTGGGTCGCCAACGCCGACCAACTGATCTCCGGTGAGCGCCTTCCCTCTCAGGTCGTGAAGGTTACTCCAAACTACCTGCTGGTTGAGTTGTTTCCGGGCGTGTTGGCAATGGTTCCCAAGGGCGAGTTCGATCCGAACACGCAGTACGGTTCCTCTCAGGAGGTCGAAATCACGCTGCTCACCGTCAATCAGGGCACCCGACGGATTACTGCTTCGATTCAGCATGTGGCGGACGTTTCACCTGAGGAAATCGAGCAGTTTGCGCCAGAGGCCCTAGGCGGCCCCGTAGAAATCGACCTTTAATGATTCTGGATTGATGTGGACTTCGTTGCCGCGCTCCCTTATGTACTAAAGTACACTGCGGGGCGCGGCGCCTCGCCACATCAACCCATAATCATTAAAGGGCTCGACGCTGGGGGCGGTCATGATTGGTACACTGCGGGTCGCGGCACCTCGCCACATCGATCCTGAAGCACTAAAGGGCTCGACGCTGGGGGTGGGCGTGTTTTTCGACTGGCGGTGGTGATCTGGTGGCGGGTATGCGGATTGGATTGACCGGAGGGATTGGGTCGGGGAAGACTGAGGCGGGCAAGGTGTTTGCTGGGCTTGGGGCTTTTTTGATTGATTCCGATGTTTTGGCGCGGGAGGCGCTGGGGTCGGGAATGCCGGGGTTGCGAGCGATTGGGGCGCGTTGGCCGCAGGTTGTGGGTGCCGACGGGACGTTGGATCGCGAGGCGCTGGCTGCGGTGATCTTTGGGGATAAAGAGGCGCGGTTGTTTGTGAATGGGATTGTGCATCCGTATGTGCGGGAGCGCAGTGCGGGGATCGAAGCCACGGCTCCAGCGGGAGCGCTCATCGTGCACGATGTGCCGTTGCTCTTCGAAGCGGGTTTCTTCCGGCACTGTGATGCCAATGTGCTTGTCGTCGCTCCCCGTGAGCAACGGATCGCACGCCTCATGGCGCGCAACGCTTGGACCCGCGAAGAAATCGAAGCCCGCATGGCGGCGCAGATCGACCCGGAGCGCGCTCGCGAGTTGGCGGATTTCGTGATCGAGAATGATGGTACGCTCGACGACCTTCGTGCGCGCACGAAAGCGGTTGCCGAGATTCTTTTTCGTCGAAATTCCATGAACGATTCAGGCGAATAAGAGCATCTCGGCTCTGCGATCAGGAAATCGTGGATGAGCGCCTATGTGGTATCGCCGCGAGAAATACGTAAAACCGCTTCGAAATTATCGTGATTGGATCGCTTATTTTGGTGCTTACGCAACGGATGAAAAACCCGTTTCTCGTGAGCGCATCATGTTGGAACGAAGGTGGTCTTGAAACTCCTTGAGTTCAGGTAAATCAGGGTACCGACCTTGAGCGTTGCGTTGGAAATCGGCGAGGCGACCGACGATCCTCGAAGATCGGACTCCGCGTGCAAGTTCCATCACCGAGTTTCCAAGTTGGACTGCTTCACGCGGCTCACCCTGGAGCAATCGAACGTTCATCAGGCGGATTGTATCCAAAGCCCTGCTGCTGATCAAATGAGCATCTCGTCCTTCAAAACCAGCGATAGCGTGCCTCTCAGCCTGCGCGACATAGGCAGATCTTGAATCGTGTGGTCCGCCCTGTCTAGCCAAGTTTACATAGGTCGTCGTAGCCCAGCCGTGAATCACGGCCGAGTTCAGATAGTCGTATACAGGCGGCAACGATTCATGCACGGCATTGGCACTCGCTTCCAAACTCGCCTCGATCGAGCGGCAAGCATCGGACGAATGCCCAAGTTGTGCCTGCGTCGAAGCCAAGAGTCCAAGGAGATCGGCCTTGACGAACCCTTGTTGTCTCACAGGTAAAATAGTGAGTGAATTCGTAAGAAGCTCCAGGGCCTCGTGGTGGTTTCCCGCCGCCGTGGCGAGGTGAGACATGTCACTGATGACTTTGGCGGAGATTAGGCGATTGTCGGCTTCTCGGGAAAAACGAAGAGCCAACAGATAGTAACGCTGCGCTACACCATACAAATGGCTGTCGTACGACATCCATCCTGCTCTGTGAGCAATCTGCGCAGCAACTTCGAACATCCGTGTTTTCACGGGGCCTGGAGGGGTTTCTTCGAGGCGCTCACCCACCGCTTGTACTTGGCGAATTACCGCTTTCCGCATTTGCGCGCCGGTTTGAACGCTCCATTTGAAGAATAGTCGCACCATCTCTTCGAGGTTAGCCACTTCGTCCATGTCCGAATGCGCCGATTGAAAGCCCGCCGTCTCGGGAGGAATTGTTCCAATCCATTGACTGATTGGCCCCAGGAGAAGGGTGCCGGTTATGGCGCTCATCGCCATCAGCGCATCGCGTCGGCTGGAAATGTCGCTCGCAGTTAGCTGTTGCAAGGTTGCTATTGCCTCCGGGGTGGTCAAGGAGAATAAATTTCGCTCAGCCGGATTCGCCTGGTCCTGGGCAAGGATGGAGGGAGGGATCCTTATTCGCTTTTTGAAGCCGAGCTCTTCTTCGGTTGCTTGGTAAAGATGACAGAGTAAGCGTCGATAATGCCTACGGGGTCTCTTTTTGCCGTGCTCCCACTTCGAGATCATGGACGCGTCCACTCTGACCTCCAAGCCGGCGGCTGCGGCGAGTCGAATCAATTCTTCAGCGGCCTCATCTTGAGTGATGCCCTTCCTAAGCCGGAAATATTGAAGACGATCAGTTCCACTCATCTCTCTT
Organism: Vulcanimicrobiaceae bacterium; assembly: GCA_035937855.1. GTDB lineage: Bacteria > Vulcanimicrobiota > Vulcanimicrobiia > Vulcanimicrobiales > Vulcanimicrobiaceae > DASZHL01. Next base: position 2,684 of record DASZHL010000013.1, on the reverse strand, counting down.
CTTCGGTCCTCCAACGACTCTAGGGTGCTCTTCTCGGGACGGGAATGAACCTTGACCGATTGAAGGGATATCCTTTAAGCCGGAGGTCGCTATCAAATGCATTCAATTGGACCAATGAGACCATAAATTGAACCATGTGACCATTGCGACGATGCTGACCGTTATGCTTTTTTTATGCGATCGTATTGGGATGGTACCGTATTAGAGATGAACATGGAAAACCAATCATCCATCAAGTCTCCACGAACGCGGGCCGGCTCTACTGCGGGTTGGTCACCCAATCCTTTTGCTCGCTTATGAGACTTAGTGCCGTACTATTGTCAGCAGGGTCTTCCCTTGGGTACGTCGATACGTATGATAATGTCTTTTCTCATGCATAGTGAGGAAAGCCTTGACGACCGCATTTCCCGCCGTCGCCGTTGTGCGCCCGCCGCTATTTCTTCCGAATGCGAAAGCGGGGGAACGATTCTACGAGTTCTTCGCCTTCAACATCCGCAACCGGAATACACGACGCGCCTTATGAAGAGCTAGGCCATGGGGGTCAGCAGTTTTCTCCTCGGCGATTGTTCACCATTCACGAAAGGACGCTTTTCTTGGCACTCGGCTTTCTCGATAAGTCTCATTCCATCGCTCCCCCGGACTATACGCGTTGGCTGGTGCCACCCGCCGCCCTCGCGATCCATCTGTGCATCGGTGAAGCGTATGGATTCAGCGTGTTCACTAAGCCTTTGGCGCAGATGATCGGAATCACCGCACCGGCGAAAGGGCAGGATTGGACGGTCGCACAGCTTGGTTGGATCTTCAGCTTGGCGATCGTCTTCCTCGGCCTTTCGGCCGGCTTCGCCGGACGCTGGGTTGAAGAAGGAGGACCACGGCGCGCAATGTTCACCGCCGCCTGCCTGTTCGGGGGCGGTCTCGTCGTCTCGGCGCTGGGTGCGCAACTTCATCAGTTGTGGTTGATCTATCTCGGATACGGGGTCATCGGCGGCTGCGGCTTGGGAATCGGCTACATCTCCCCGGTCTCGACGTTGATCAAGTGGTTCCCCGATCGTCCGGGTTTGGCGACCGGAACGGCGATCATGGGTTTCGGAGGCGGCGCGCTCATCGCGAGTCCGCTCTCTGTCGATTTGCTCAAACATTTCTCGAGTGAGACGTCGACCGGCGTACCCGCGACGTTCCTTACGTTGGGATTGATCTATTTCGTGTTTATGATGATCGGGTCTTCTTGGTGCGTTTGCCCGCGCCGGGGTGGAAACCGGCCGAATACGTCCCCGCCCCCGCTGCGGAACGCAAGATGCAGACAACGCAGCACGTCGACGTCGACACCGCTTTCGGAACGGCGCAATTTTGGTTGCTCTGGGGAGTTTTATGTCTAAATGTCACCGCGGGAATCGGCGTGCTGGGTCAAGCCTCGCTCATGATTCAGGAGATGTTCCCCGCGCATTTTCCTCATGATACCGACGCTGCGGAGAAAGTCTCGGCCGCGGCCGCAGCGGGTTTCGTCTCTTTGCTGTCGCTCTTCAACATGTTCGGCCGTATTTTCTGGGCGTCGTCCTCGGATTTCTTGGGGCGTCGTTTGACCTACGTGATCTTCTTCGTGGCGGGAATCGCTTTGTACGCATCGGTGCCGAGTGTGGGCCAATCCGGAAACTTGGTGCTTTTCGTGTTGATGTTCTTAGCGATTCTGACGTTCTACGGAGGCGGATTCGCGACGATTCCGGCCTACCTGCGTGATATCTTCGGTACGCACCACGTCGGCGCGATTCACGGCCGTTTGTTGACGGCATGGTCCGCCGCGGGCGTCTTAGGTCCGGTACTCGTGAATTACCTCCGCCAATTCCAGATCGCCCGCGGTATTCCCAAAGCCGACGCCTACTCGGAGACGATGTACATCATGGCTAGTTTACTGGTGGTCGGTCTGATCTGCAACCTCCTCGTGCGCCCCGTTCAGGAGCGCTTCTATCTGAACCTCAACATATCACAAGCCGAGGCCTGAGGAGCAAACCATGAGCACATCCAGCACCTCATCGAAAAAACTTTACACCGTCGAGCTCATCATCGCATGGGCGCTCGTCATTCTCCCCTTGCTCTGGGGCATCGATCGCACGTGGAGCAACGTCGTCAAGCTTTTCTTCTCGCCGCCGTCGGCCGTGACGACGAGCGTCCCGAACACGCAAGCGAAAGGAACGGCGCGCTGAACGGCATACTGAACGGGCATGATTTCACGCTCGACTCGTTTTGCAATGCACCTTCTCGGTTTACTCGCCGCGGGGCTTCTCGTTGGATGTGGCGGGGGGCAAGTGGGAGTGCCGATCGCGCCGCCGCCGGGGCCATCGCAAGCCGGGCAGTCGCCGCAGATAAAGAGGATTACGAGTGCGCAGAGTTCCGCTGCGTCGCCCAAGTCCTCGGTGGTATCCAAATTCGTCGGAACTTGGAACGGAGACGTAAGCGACGTGTTGGTTATACCGCCAGTATCCAACAACGCCGCCTTAACTTTGCGGCAAACAAGCAGCACCACGCTCGCCGGAACGCTCGCGTTCACCTTTAAGAGCGCTCCCGAAGATCCTCCTCAAATCTTCGACGTAACCGGACGCGTAAATCTCGACGGCGGCGTCGACTTCGACGGAAAATATCAGTCTGGCCCGCACGTCACGGAGTGCATCGCATCTATTACGGGTGGCCTC
>DASZHL010000012.1:0-2830 GCA_035937855.1 Vulcanimicrobiaceae bacterium | reverse complement strand
GTACAAAATGATTCTAGGGGCCTCCTTTTAAGGCCTTCTCAAACCGTGACGAACAACTGTCAGAGATTGGAAAAGATTTGGTTCGTTCCCACCGCCTAATATGTATACCCGTCGCCGGGCTTCGGCGAGGCGCCGACGTTCTTCCGCGGCGCGAGTCCCACCTGCCGGGCAGTTTGCTCGAATGGTACACCTTGGCTCACATCCAGAGCGCGAAGATACCGTTCCAGAGCATTCTCTTCAAATTTTTCGATGAACGCGATAAACTCTTTTGGGTCACCCTTGCCGGGTTCTCCCGCCGTGTGGCAACGTTCCAGAATGCTGAAATACTCGCGTCGATCTTCGCGATCGAGGAGGATCGGTGCGAATCCGGAGCGGATGAGTTCGAGGTTTCCCAAGAGTCGCGCGGTACGTCCGTTGCCGTCGACGAACGGGTGAATCCCCACGAAATTGAGATGGAGTTTTGCGGCGACGGCGATGGGATGTTCCGTCGCGATGGATTTTAGGTACGCATCGATCATCTCGTCCATCAAGTACGGAATCTTGAGATGATTGGGCGGAACGTGTCGGGAATTGCGGATATAGACGGCTTGTTTGCGCCATTTCCCACCGAAGTCCACGTCATTCCCGACGACTGCGTGATGGATGTCGCGAATGACTTCCGTTGTGACGATCGTTTTGTTTTTAGCGAGCTTGAGCATAAGGACGTACGCCCGCTGTCCGTAGACCGCCTCCAGGTGTTCGCGTATGGTTTTCCCACCGATGGTCGTTCCATCATTGAGGACGATGGCAGTCTCGGCACGGGTCAGGGAATTACCCTCGATCGCATTGGATGCGGCGACGTGCAGAGCGTCTTCGCTATCCCACAACGGCCAGAGCATGTCGAGATGTTGCGGGGAGAGCGGGCGTAGGTGTTGGCTGTCGTTCACAGCGCTATCGAATCATTGATGGGAGGCGGAGGAACTGGGGTCCAGGGATTCGTTGGATGCATCAACGCCCCAGTCCGATACGTTGTCGATGAACGCTTGATCCTTGCGCGCACGGGCGCCAGCGGCGACGGCCAGTGACTGACGATGAGCCTCCAGCCTGAAAGCGGGCGCGCTCACGTCTGGAAGCAAATTCACGATTGGGCGGAGACTCTGACCACGCAGGCGCCCGGGATTTGCGTCGACCTTTACTTGCGGTGGCTTGGGATGAGACGCCGAGGGCATGACGATTCTCCATAGTGGAAAGTTTCATGGAGCTTACCACTAACGCAGAGGCATGTCTCAAGTGTCCGTCTCGAAATGGAAGTCCGTACTAGACATACCCCCGAAAATTAGGTAGAATCTGGGTATGAGACCGGAGGCTCACTTTATGGCCAAGTTCAACCTCGAATTTAGCGACGATGCCTCAAAAACTTTGGAGCAGATAGCCAAGACGCGCAAGGCGTCGAAAACTGAGGTCGTGCGTAGCGCCCTCAACGTCTATGCGTTTCTTGAGGACTCTCTCCGAAGCGGCGGCAAGATCTACGTCGAGTCTGCAAATGGTGAAAAGACGCAAGTCGTCATCCCATGAGCGACGAACCGGCGTATCCTCAACACCCAGCCAAAGTCACCGGCGTTCAAAACCGATTCTTAGAAGGAGGGATAGGCGAGGGGCATTTCCACGAGGGCGACGTTCGTGTAGGTATTGCGGCGGCACTCTTCGTTGTGCTCCTCGTTGTTGGTGGACTTAAGCTGCACTATGCAAGCGCCGCCAATTTTCAAGAAACGTGCGCGATCGACCAATTCTTCGATCCGATTCTTTCCGGTATCGCCGGAGCGCTCACGACGATAATCGGTTTTTATTTTGGCGAGCGCCGTGGACGCAAGTAGAACCGTTAGGGCCGGAATTGGGGTCGGAATTCGGCATGAGACGCTACTGGAGGTCGCCATTGGAAATTTTGGTGCGAGAAATCGTCGCCCGCGCGCTTGCACATCGAAGTCACTGGCGAAAACGACCGCCGTGCGTGCGAGCGGCGCAAAGGGCGGCCGGCCGCGAAAGTAGCACGTAGAATAAGGTCGCACGATACTCATGTAACACAGTTCTCGGTGTTGTGGTTCACTTCCGCCGAAGGACGCTCCTGCCGGAAGCGATTTGATGCGCGAGCAGCGTCGGGCGGCCGTGTGTCGGCACGCGGCATAGCAGCGGATCTGCTAATTCTGGTTTAGGGGTCGTACTAAGCCTCGGGGGGATTTTTGAATTTTGCAATCTCGTTCTCAAGAAAGCGTTCCATTCGTCGCACCTGCTTCAAAATTTTCGGTTCACTAGGCTCATTTAAAGCCTTGCCGGAACGACGCGCATATGATGAAAAATTGCGAACAGGCACGGGTGCGAATCGACGCCGGAGCTTCTTGGTGAAAATCTTGTCCGATGTTCCTTCGGCGATAGCGCGTTCACCGGCCCTACGAATTTTTTTAATACCTTTACGGAGTTTGCGCCATTGACGCGACAATGAGCTTGGTCGAATTGTAGTCCCGTCTGGTGCGATATTGAAGCCGAGGTACTGAAATGCTTCGGGAGCCGACGGATCAAATGGATGTCGCTCCGTTTTGTTCTCGTTTATTTCAAGATTTTCCGATGTGATTGCAGAGATGAAGAAGATCTCCGCATCTTTGGCAATTCCAGCGGGGCAAACAAGTAGAATGTCGTCGGAATATCGGCGATAAAGGATGCCATTTTCTTTGCAATATTTATGCAAAGTTGCGTCGAACTTAATCATATATAAATTTGCGAGTGCGGCGCTTATGGGTGTTCCTTGCGGAATACCCACATTGGTATCGTTTGAACATGCAGATATATCAGCAGCAAT
>DASZHL010000011.1:0-13301 GCA_035937855.1 Vulcanimicrobiaceae bacterium | reverse complement strand
CCGCGCTGCTCTGCAGATTGAGGGCCCCAGGCTGAGCCCGCAAGAGCGCGATCACCTTTCCAACCGCCTCATCGAGCACGGAATCAGGGCCGGAAATCGAATACGAGATCGGTGAACCGGCTCCTGAACCGCCGATTTTGGAGATCTGGAAGCGCGCGCCGGGAAACGTCCAATCAAGTGCGCGAACCGCCGCGAGGACGCGGTCGGTCGACTTGCGTTTTGTTGGATCAAGCACGATGGTGATGCGTCCGTCGTTTCCGCCAATCGTGGTGGTATATCCATCAACCTTCACGCCACCGCTCGTGATGACCGAGGCCACATCGCGGATTTTCGTCGCTTCACTCGCGAACCGATTGAGGTCGGTAGCGGTCGCGACCAGCGGCGTGCCCGCCGGGAACGTCACCGAGCCTAGGAGAACGCCGGAATCCGAGGCGGGGATGAATTCGCCGCCAAGGACCGGAGCAAAGCACATGATCCCGGCGACGACGCACGTGACCGCGCCGCTCATCAAGAAATCGCTCGCACGAGTCGGAGACGACGCCGCTCCCTGCAAATGTCCAAGGCGAGTGAGCACTTTCACGACCAACGAGCAGACAAAAAAGACTAACGCTGCAAAGAGATCGACCGCAGCGATGGTGCGCGGCGCGAACGCCAAAGACAGCGCATTGACAACCAAAAGCACGCAGAAGAATGCGATGAAAAGGCGGTGACGCAGCACCCAGGGGAGAATCACTGCGACGTACAGGTTCTGCAAACGATCGAAGCCGCGTATAAACCAGGCGGCCCAACGTGGAATTCCCAACTCCGGTTTCTTCATCGACCAGCGTCCCGCCAAGAGCGGCGTCAGCGTGAATGAAACCAATAACGAGAACAAGGTCGCGACCACGATGACGATCCCGAATTCCTTCATGTATTTCCCGACGATGCCCGAAAGGAACGCGATTGGAAGGAAGACAACGACGTCGACCAGCGTGATGGTGACCGCCGCGCTTCCGATCTCGGTGCGCCCCTTATACGCCGCGTCGAGCGGCGCCGCTCCCATATCACGATGCCGCGCGATATTCTCGAGAACGACGATGGAGTCGTCGACCAAGATCCCGATGGTGAGCCCCATCCCCATCATCGAAATGACATCGATCGTGAAACCCATCAGCGACATGACGCCGAAGGTCGCGAGCAGCGATGTCGGGATCGCGATCATAACGACGACGGCGTTTCGCCATGCGTGCAGGAAGAGCAGCATAACGATCGCCGTCAGAGCGATGCCTTCGAGCAGACTCTGCATCACGCCGCTAATCGAGGCTTGCGTGTAATCGGCGTTCGCCTGGAATTCACGAAAGTGCAGGCGCGGATATTGGACGATCAGCTTGGCGAACGCGGCGCGAACGTCCGCGGTCGTCTTGACTTCGTCGGCGTCGACGGTTCGTTGCACGTCGATGATCACCGCCGACGCGCCGTTGAAGCGCGTCGGATAGCGTTGCTCGATGTGTCCGTCCTCAACGCGAGCGACTTGACCCAAGGAAGGACGTACGGCGCTCGTGGGCATTGGGAACACGAGTGGAGCCGGGAGCGGAAAACGTTGCATGTCCGCCGCTTGCACAATGTCGGCGTGGACGGCGACGCTTGTCTCCGAAGTCGGCGTATCCATTCGTCCGCCCGGTAAGGTCGAGTTGTTCGGGGCGATGGTGTTGTACACGTCGAGGAGCGTCCCGCCCAAGCCGTAGAGGCGAGCGAGATCCGGGAAGACGTGAAATTCGCGCCCGACGTCGCCTCGCACCGCGACGTTGACGACGCCGGGAACGCTCTCTAATTCCGGTTTGATTTCGTTGTTGACGAGATCGCCGATTTGGGCAGCGCTCAAGGTGTTCGAACTCACCGCCTCTTCAAGCATTGGATCGGAGTTGCTCGAGTTTTTCAGGACCGTCGGCGGATCGAGGTCGCTCGGCATGAAGCCGCGCGCCGCGTTCACCCGCTCTTGTACCTGCGTGGCCGCGAAATCGAGATCGGTGTCGAGTTTGAACTGGACGACGACGGTCGCAACGCCCTCTTGCGCCGTGGCGGTTAGTTGATCGAGGTGCTCGATCCCCTGGAGTTGGTCTTCGATCGGCTTGACGATCAGCTTCTCCATCGTCGCGGGAGCCGCACCGGGGTAGGTCGCGTTGACGATGACCACCGGAAAAGCGACATTGGGGAACAAACTGACCCCCAGCGATAGATAGGACTTTATGCCGAAAATCGCCAGGGCGATCGTCGCCATCGCGACGATAACCGGCCGGGCAATTGCAAACCGAGTCAACCACATAAGCGATCCTTCGTCGTCCGACCAGCGGCCACCATGCGAGCCACACCCATAAAGCGCGGATCTCTCCAACCTCCCATCGGTTTCACTCCGTGAAAACAGGTATCTTGAAGGTTGCTTGCCGGAAACGAAAAAACGCCCGATGAAAAGCGGGCGTTTCCTTGAGGATCTGCGCGAGACTGGACTTGAACCAGCATGCCCTTGCGGGCGCTAGCCCCTCAAGCTAGTGCGTCTACCAATTTCGCCACTCGCGCAAAGGCTTACCGAGCGCCGAGGAGCGCTCAAACGCGACCTTCGCCGCGTCACGCCCCTCAATACTCCGGCGCACCTGTCCAACCCTTGGACCCCGCCGAAAACTACTCGCTGCCCCATGAGGAAGATCCGTCCCAACCTTGCCTTCCGTGGGTCTCGTCGCAGTAGGTCTCCGAATCGCTTTCCTTCGGAGGACTCCATGCAGGCCATCAGTACTTCTCCTTCACGCGCGCTCGAATTCGGGATTTATCGCGACGGCGACAACAATCTCGATTCGGTTCAATCCGCGACGATCGGTCAAGCCGTCTCGACCAGCGAACGTCGCGACGATATCGAATTTACCGTCGAAGACACCACCTCCCGAAAAGGTTTGGAACGAGCCGGACACCTACGCACCGAGTCCTATCGAATCGCCGACGGATCTATCGACGACGCGAAAGTTTCGCCGGCGCACAATATGTCAAACCGCACCGATCTCGCGCATTTCGTCGCGCGGACGCTCGACAACGCCGAACGCACTCATGCGAAAGCGACGTGGGTCGATCTGGTCGATCACGGCGGAGGCGACGGCGGCGGCCTCCAGAGCAAGAGCGGCGACATCATGCGCGCCGACGACATCGCCGGGGCGATCTCCGACGGCGTCGCTGAGCACGCTCGCAAACACCCCGAAGACTCCGGTCGACACGTTGACGGCGTCGTCGCAAATCAGTGCTTGATGTCGACGTTGGCCTTCGCATCGGGACTCTCCCACGCCGGCGTTCAATATCTCGCGGCAAGCCCGGAAACCATGCTCGCACCCGGCGTGCCGTCCACCGTGGCGGGAGACGTCGCCGATCATCTCAATGATCCCGGTGCGATGGCGCACGCGATGGTCAACGACGTCATGCGAACACGCTACGACGCCGGCGACGGCGACCGTTTCGGACCGGCCGCGGCCTTCGACGTCATCGATCTCGATCCCAAACGGATCGCCGATATGAACACGAAAGTAAAGACCCTCAACGATGCGCTCGTCGGCGCAGCGAAAGATCCCGGCGAACGAAGGGAGATCCGCGAAGACGCGCGCTCAGTGGACGGGATGGTTCGCTTCCCCGAAGGCCACGGACTTCCGTGGCGTGCCGATCGTTCCGCGATCTCGCTCTACGACACGCTTGCATCGGATAAGCGGCTCGATCCGGAGGTACGCTCCGACGCGGCGGATGCGGAGAAGAGCGTGCAAAATATCGTCCTCGCTCATCGAGAGAGTCGAGATTTCGAGCCCTTCGACGATGCGAGTTATCGCGACGCCGTCGGCCCCAACGTCCACTTCCCGCTCACGAAGGGGCAAATCGATCCGTGGGCTCCAAGCATCTCCGAAACCGATAACGCCTTCTTCCGTAGCGTGGACGGGAAAAAACTCGATCACGCGCTCGCGTAAAGAAAGCGCGAATAACGAGCTCGAACGTTTCTGATTCGTGCAATAGTCGACGCAAGAGGGGTCGATCATCGAAAAAGTTGCTAGTTTGCTATGGTTAACAAGGCAACCCATCGAAAACCCCCATTTGTCGTGACATTGTCTGGCAACCGTGGTATAATCGTCTCTATCGTAATCGTCTCCCTACCATAAGGAACCACCATGCAGTCCAACCGTACACAAAAACTCGATTTACGCTTGACGCCGGAAGCCAAGTCGGTTTTGTATGCGGCTGCTCATGCCGCGCGTCGTTCCGTGAGCGAATTTGTGCTGGAAAGCGCGCTTGCGCGAGCGGACGAGACGCTTGCGGAACGTCGTCATTTTGGCCTTGATGCCGAGCATTGGGGCGCGTTTATGGCCGCACTCGATGCGGCGCCGCGACCACTCCCACGCGTGGAGCGCCTGCTCCATGAGCCGGGCATTTTCGATGCACCTCCTGCCAAGTGACCCATTTTCACATTGAAAAACTCGAGCGTTCGCACGCCGTCGATGAGTTCGATTGCGGACAAGAAGCTCTAAACCGCTTTCTCGTGCGTTTTGCGCTTGGGAACCAGCAGGCGAGCGTCTCCCAAACCTATGTCGGTCTTTCGGATAATTTCGTCATAGGCTTCTATACTTTGGTGGTGAGCGAGGTGCATTATGAAGCCGCTCCGGAGCGCCTGACCAAAGGTCTCGCGCATCATCCTGTACCGCTCATGCTCCTTGCGCGCATGGGAGTAAGCCTCGCCTGGCAGAGTAAAGGCATTGGTGCCGGCCTTCTCAAGGATGCCATGCTCCGCACCTTACAAGCCGCAGATATCGCCGGTATCCGCGCCTTTGCAGTCCACGCCAAGGATGAAAAGGCGCGAAGCTTCTATCAACGATTCCATTTCATCGAATCGCCCACCGACCCGCTCCATCTTTTCCTACTGATGAAAGATTTGAAAAAAGCGGCTACGTAAATTTATTTTATCAAGGGAATCCCGTTCGGAAAGATCGGGCGGTTCACGATTTGTTCGAGCGTTGCGGCATCGGCTTTCAGCGCCAGTTCGCAGAATCGCTCGAAGCCTTCGCGTTCGGCCAAACCCTCGGCGTAGCGCGCCGTTTCCGTTAGATCGACGCGTGTCGCCGCCGGAAGCAAACGAATGAATCGTCCATCGTCGTCGATTCCCATCTCCACCAAACCCGCCTCCTCGAAAATGTGTACGGCGGTTCCTACTGTGCTTCCATCAACGTTATCGAGCTCTAAGGTCCGCGCGATGTCCTCGAACGTCGTGCGAATCATCGACGCGGAAGTCAACCCGCGTAAGCCGCGATAGAGCGTCCGCAAAGTCTCGATCGTCGGTGCGGATTTCGCGATTAAATACTCGTTGAGACGGCGATCCTGTTCGCTATACAACAGATGGATGCGCGCGTTCACGCCGTCACGACCCGCTCGCCCGGCCTGTTGATTGAATTGTGTGAAGTCGAAATTCAAGTGATAGAGAAACACGTCTCGCACGTCGGGGAGATCGATACCTTCTCCGAAAGCCGAGGTTGCGACGACGATCTCAATCTCCCCTGAACGAAAGTACTCCTCGATCAACGCACGCTGTGCCGACGGGACGCCCGCGTGGTAAAACGCGACTCGATTACCCAAGCCCGAACGCAATCGCTCCGCGATCGTGGTTGCATCTTTCCGGGAGTTGCAATACACGATCGCCTTCCCGTCAGCCGCGATCGCACGTTCGATATAGCTGGCCTTCTCCCGGACGTTGATGTTCCGCGCATCGACTACCTGCAAATTGGAGCGAATCGTCGGGTCGATGACCCACGCGTCGATTCCGAGCGCGTCGCGAATCGCGCCGAATGCCGCAGCATTCGCCGTCGCAGTCAACGCAAGCAACGACGGAGCTTCCAAGGATCGAACGAATTCCGGAAGGGCCCGATACGCCGCTCGATGACGTGACTCATGCAAATGATGCGCTTCGTCGATGACGACGAGATCGGGACGGTTGTGTTTGGCGCCGAAAGCCGCCGCATGATGTTGCGCGAACTCCGGAGTCGCAAGCGCGATGTCCCACGCACCCTCTTCGAGCGCATTTTCCAAGCGGCGACGCTCTTCACTTTCGAGCGAACCGTTCGCGCGCATAATCCGAAGTCCAAGCGGACCTAAGCGTCGGACCATCGCTTCGTGCTGATCGTTCCCCAAGGCACGCAGCGGGTAGAACACCAACGTCTTCTTCCCCTGCGCCATTGCCATCTCGGCGGCGGGCAATTGAAAGCAGAGAGATTTTCCACGACCCGTGCCGAGGATCGCCAGCGTCCGCCGACCACCGCGTACGCGCTCGATAACCGCCGTTTGCGCCTCCCGCAATGAACGATCACCGATCAAGGCTCGACGGATCTCTTGGAAATCGGCGGATGCGACCGGAGTGATGGAGCCTCGCTCAGTCTTCGCGCTCAACCTCTCGACAAATACGTTGATACCGAAATGCTTGCCGGCTGAACCGCCGGTAAGATCGCGAATAGTCGCTCGATAACCTTCACCGGCATCAATTTTCGGAGCGAGGCGGGCGGCGATCTGCCGTCGCAAAAAACCTAATTGGAGAACGCCGAAAAAGACCGCGATCGCCTGAGAATCCGCGGGATTTTCCGGCTGACGAACAAGTTCGACCACATCTCCTGAACGAAGCGTTCCGAGGCGTGCCTGCCGCCCTTCGAACGAAACTCCGACGACCTTCGTGAAGAATGACGCTGCCTCACCAATCGACGCGAAAGGATCGCGTTCGAGAAAAGTGGCCTTTTCGGCGAAAAGCGCTTCGAGAAACTCGTGAGCCGGCGTGTCAAAGGTCGCCAACAGGCGCTCGAAAGCCGCCTCCGATTCGGTCGGCGGCGGGAGCGGCTTACTCGCGCCCGGTCGTTTTGGGAGCGTCGGTTTCGGGCGGCTTCTCAACGACGTGCTCTGAATTGACGACGAGTTCTGGTTCATCCGGAAGGTTCAGATGAATTTCCTCATGACCGAGTTCAAGCTCATCGTCGTGGTAGCCCGCAAGTTGCGCATCCAGAGGATCGACTTCCTGTCCATCCGGACGCGGCGTGTACGTTTCCGCTTCAAGAGGTTTCCGACGATAGCGCGTGGGACCCCTGGACTTCGATTGGTCTTTCTCACGCGCACGACGTTCACGACGCGCGATGAGAATTTTCTCGCGTTCTTCGGGACTCACCCGAGCGGTGCCGCGCGTATCGGAGAGATCGCCTCCGTTTGCGGCACGGAGCGCCTCTCGTTTCTTCGCCGCCGCCGCACGCTGACGCTCTCGCAGCACATGCACCAGAGGAGCCGAGAAAAAGATCGAATGGTAGCCGCCCGAACAAATGCCGACGAGCAGAGCGAACGCGAAGTTTTGGAGTGACGCTCCACCGAACGCAAGCAACGCCACCAAGGTAATCACGACCGTCGCCAAGGTGTTGAGCGAGCGCGTCATCGTCTGAAGGATTGAGGTGTTGACGATCTTTTCATAGACTTCGCCGGCCATCACCTTGGAATTCTCACGAATCCGGTCGAGAATCACGATCGTATCCATCACCGAATAGCCGATGACCGTCAAGACCGCCGCCAAGAACGCATCGTCGGCGCGCTTGCCGGAAATGGCGTAGATGCCGATCATCATCAAGGCATCACGCACCAATGCGATCACCGTTACCAACCCGAAGATGTAATTCCACCCGAAGCGAAACGCGATATAGATAAACTGAATCGAGATCGCGATCACCAGGGCTTCGAGGGCTCGGAACAAGTACTCATGCGAGAGCGAAGGTCCGACCGACGATATCTCCGATTGCGATCGGTCGATCGGAGCGACCTTTCCGAGCGCATCCCACAGTTTTGTCGTGTCATTTCCAAACGCCGTCTGAGTCGAGATCGTGAAGCGCTCGTTGGGAACCGCATCGCCGCTCTTGGAGACGGTGTCCATCTGGACGTCCTCGGAACCAATCGCCTCAAGGGCCGAGCGCACGTCGGCCTGCACGACCGGCTGTTGGAATTTCACGCTGACGTCGGTCCCGCCCGTGAAGGAAAGTCCAAGCCGTAAAGCCTTGCCCGTCGTCGCGAAGTTGTAGATCATCGCGATCACGCCGGCCAAGATCACGGCGGTCGAAATTGCCGAGACGATCCGAAACCAGCCGACGACGTTCCATTTTAAATGTCGAAAAAACATCGCGTTAGGCTCCGTAGGCCTTATGGTTGGTGACCGCGTTGGTCTCGACGACCACATCCATGAAGAAACGCGTCACGAAGACGGCCGTCACCAGCGAGAAAACCGTACCCCACAACAGCGTGTACGCGAAACCCTTCACGGTTCCGGTTCCCAGCGCGAACAACACGCCGGCGCCGACGATCGTCGTGAAGTGACTGTCGAAGACCGCCGAAAACGCCCGCGAAAAGCCGACGCGGACCGCCGCACGCAAACTTTGTCCGGCCCATAGCTCTTCTTTAATACGCTCGAAAATCAAGACGTTGGCATCGACGGCCATCCCGACGGAGAGCACGAAACCCGCGATCCCCGGCAGGGTCAGTACGGCTTTCGCCTCGGCCAGAAGCGCCAATAACATCAAGACGTAGATCACCAGCGCGAGGTCCGCTAAGAATCCCGGCAAGCGGTAGACGACGAGCATGAACACCAAGACCAAGCCCAAGCCGATAATTGCAGCCCAGAGCGATTTGACGAGATCGATCTGGCCCAGGATCGGACCGACCGTGTCGTTCTCGATCACGCTGATCGGCACGGGCAGCGCACCCGCGTTGAGTTCGTTTGCGATGCGGGTTGTTTCCTGAGTCGTGAAGCTCCCCGTAATCTCGCCTTCGCCGGCGATGATGCCTTCGATGCGCGGCGCCGAGATGAACCTCTTGTCGAGGAAGATCCCCAGGAGTTTGCTCATATTGTCTTTGGTCAACTTGCCGAAAGCCACCGGATCCTTCGTTTGGAAGTCGATCTTCGGACGACCCGACTGATCGAAGGAAGCCTGCGCACCTTTAAGTTGGGCCCCCGAATAGACGACCAGACCGCTGTCTTTATACGAGCCGGCAGGATCGTTCGCATAGGCCGAATCGCGTTCCGCACGCGCCGCAACGCCATCGGGAACGATCTTGAAATCGAGCTTGGCGACGTCCTTGAGCTGACGAACCGCCTCGTCGGGATCCTTCACATTGGGCAACTCGACGAGGATGCGATCTTGCCCGACCGCTTGAAAGGTCGGCTCGGAGACGCCCAGACCATTGATGCGGTTTTGAATCACCTGCATCACCTGCGTCTGGATCTGCGGCGTGATGTGCGGAACCTCGGAGGTCGCGGTGAGCTGCAAGAGGACGCGGACGCCGCCTTGCAGATCGAGCCCAAGCCGAATCTTCTTCTGCAAGGGGGTAATCGAGGAGAGGCACAGCGCGATGATGCCGAGGAGAAAGAGCGCCTTGAGCGGGGTCTTCAGTCGATGCCACATGGTGAAATTTCTTGACGAAAGGACAACCTGGCTATAGTACCAGGCCCCCCGGGGAGCGTCAAACGAGCCGGTGCGCCAAACGCGAGAAAATCCCGCCTCTCGACCGGCTTAAACGATCAGCATCTTCTCGCCCGGGGTTTCCATTGCACCGATCGTTCCAGATTCATTCGAATCGCGACGCCGGCGCGAACGCAGCGGCAGATGGGTAAGCGGCTGATTGGTAATCCTAATGACGGCCCGCGCGTGACTGCCCTGCCCGACCATAGGCGTCACGTTATATTCGTCGGTCATGGACGCCACGATGAAAAGGCCGCGTCCGTTTTCGGCGAAAGGATCTTTCGGCAGATGAGGGGAGTAGAAGAACCCGGCACCTTGGTCGCACACGTGCAACACCGGAGCCGGTCCGTTCCAGTCAACGAAAACCTCGATCGGACCTGGAGCATACCTCACGACGTTTCCGAGAAGTTCGCCGAAGACGAGCTCCGCCACGAAAACATCGTCGCTTTGGGCTCCGGCTGCCTTGAGTTCCTTGATGAATTCCCCCCGAGTGCGATGAGCCGCCTTCGCATCCGAGGTGACGAACCCCCATCGCGAGACCCTGTTGCTCCGCTTTTTCTTCGAGAGGAACGAGGGCGGTGAAATAAAGTCGACGACGAGGATCGCGACGTCGTCTCGCGCCCGCTCGGGGATGACTGCCTCATATATCGCTTGAGCGACGCCGGTTTTCGAGGGGAAGCAGTGCTTGGAAATGAGATCGTGGAGCTTTACTTGACCGGTGATGATGTCTTTGCTCTCCTCAATCAAGCCGTTCGTGTAGAGGACTAACGTCGACCCCGCGAAGAGGTCCACGCGTTTTTCCTTGAAACTACCCGGTACGCGAACTCCGAGAAGGATGCCGCATTCGAGAAGATCTTCGACCCATCCATCGGGATGACGTAACAGCGCAGGCGGATGCCCGGCCGAGGCATAGGTCAGCGCCATCTCGATCGGATCGATGACCCCGACGAAAGCCGACGCGTATAAATCCGGATGCTCAGCGCGCAAGGCCTTTTCGGCCGCAGCTAAGATCATGACCGGATCGGGATGGATGTATGCGACTCCCCGAATAACTTGACGTATCGTGACCATGACGATCGCAGCACTCAAGCCGTTGCCTCCAACGTCGCCGACCGACACGATGATTCTCCCGTCCGCTAGGCGCAAGGCATCGTACCAATCACCTCCAAAGCCGGAGTCGCCCGAAGCGGATTTATAATAGGCATCGAAACGAATGTCGGCGACCTCAGGTAATATCAGCGGCAACGCCGCTTCCTGGAAACTCTTCGCGACAAGCTCGGTTCGCTCATATGCGGCAAGCAGCGCTTCGGTAGTCGCTTTTTCGTGCCGCAACTTCTCACTCAAGCTGAGGAGTCGGGCGTTCGTCTCACGATAACCTCGCAGCAACATTTCAAAAGAGGAAAAGCTTTCCGCGAAAAAATCGTAGGCCTTGTCGAGGCGCAACTGCGCACCTACGGAAACGTCGAACGAGACGGTGTCCTGTAAAGCGTGGTGATATACGTCGGTAATATCGAGCGGTCCGAGGCCCTGGTTTGCAGCTACGCGTCCAAGCTTGTAGGCGCGGTGCAAAGCGGCCTCGTCCGGCCGATGCATATAGGCTTTAAGCGCGGCGGAATACATTTGCCGGAAGCTCTTCTTCGGATTCGCGATCATTGCGAACTCGCCTTCGGCGAAAAACCCGTGTGACGCGCGACAAGAACCAAGGCATCGTCCGTCTTCATCGCGTGGCGGGAGAAAACGTCGTCCGCTATACGCCGGGAAGAGCCCCTCAACGGTGCATCGTGCCAGAAACTCGAGCGGATCCCATCGGTCGCGAAAACGAGTATGTCTCCCCGACCGATCTCGAACATGCTCGTTTGCAAAGGCGGAAGCCGATACCCAACCACGCCCGCGCGCAGCAGCAAGAACTCTCGTCCAATCCCGTCCGCTCGGAGAAGGCCGGCCTGAACGTTCCCGACGCCGAGCCATTCCAGCGTCCGGCCTTCCGCTCGCAACGATGCGAGACTGAGCGCCGCTCCTCGCGTCTCTCGAAGCTCCTCATGGCAACGCAGCATAATCTGAAGGACCGAAGAGTCGGCCTCGCGTTCAATGACTGCGATGGCAACTTGGGCCGCAACCGCGGCTTGGGAACCGTGGCCGAGGCCGTCCACGACGGCGATGAGCAGCCCGCCCGTGGTCGGCATGACCACATAGGCGTCGCCGGAGACGATCTCACCCTCGATCGGCCGCTCAACGACACAATAGTCCACTCCATTGATTGGGAATGGGGGGCAGTGCACGCCTCTTAAGAAGCCCATTTTTCCATCGTTACGGTCGTTCCCACGCCGACCACGGACTCGATGTTAAACGCATCCATCAAGCGTCTGGCACCCGGCAATCCCAGACCAAGGCTTTTCCCCGTCGAATAGCCGTCGCACATTGCCAATTCGATGTCAGGAATGCCGGGTCCGGCATCGCGAGCGACGACCCGGATCCCCTGTTTCCCCGGATGCTGCACCGAACTAATGAAAATCTGGCCGGTTTGAGCATATTCAATGATGTTGCGCGCGATTTCCGAGATCGCGGTCGCGATAAGCGTGAGATCGCTCCCCGAGAAGCCGAGCCGCACTGCGAGTTCCCGCCCTTTCTGGCGGGCGAGGACAACGTCGCCGTCGCGCGTGATGGGCAGGTAAGTCTCATCGAGCGTCACGGCGGTGCTCATTCTTCGCTCTGGAAGCCAGCAGCGCCAAACCGTCCTCAAGATCGAGTGCCGTGGCAACGCGGTCCATGCGCAAGCCCATTTCGACCATCGCGAACGCCACATCAGGTTGAATACCAACGACAACCGTTGAGGCTCCGCGTAAGGTCGCGGTATGGGCAATACCGCTCAACGTGCGACTCGCGAACGAGTCGAGAACATCTAGCGCGGAGACATCAATCACGATGCCACGCGAACGAAAACGGCCCACCCGCTCTGAAAGATCATCTTTGAACATGAGCAAATCCTGATCGCTCAGCGCGGCTTGCACGCTAGCGATGAGAATGTCACCCTGTTTTAATATGGGAACCAGCATAAATAACCTCACCACCACCGCAGGCGATGAGGTGCCGTGAAGGATATGAAAGCGGCTTCAGACGGCCGGAACATTTTGCGCATCCAAGAAGCGCTCGGCTTCTTCTAATCCCCCTTGAAGATCCCCGACCGTATTAAGCGCGCTGAGGTCAACTCCCAAGGTCACCAGCGACTGCGCCACGTCCGCGGAGAGTCCGGTGACGATAACTTTCGTCCCCATCAAACGCGCCGCGCTCACCGTCAGGATAAGATGGTTGGCAACTTTCGAATCGACCGCACCGACGCCGGTGATGTCGATCACCACAATCTTCGCACGGTTCGCTCGGATGGAGCGTAAAAGGGTATCGGTCAACTGCTTCGCACGCTGACCATCGATTGCGCCGATGACGGGAAGAATGAGCAGATGGTCCCGCACTTGGAGCACCGGAGTCGAGAGTTCGAGAAGCTCCTTTTGCTGGCCGATAATCGTGGTCTCACGCTCTTGGATCAGCACATCGACGACAATTCCAACCTCAAAAAAGAAGACTTTCTCCAACGACATGAACGAGGCGAATCCTCCCTTGCCGCCGCTCTCCTCGACTATAGTGCCGATGGCTCTCATCAAGTGGTGGGACGCCCCCAGGTAGAGGCTCGGGTAGATCCCGACTTTGCTATATAAGAGTGCCGTCTTCACCCTCTGCCCGACGAAACTGTCTCCATATTCTCCGGACGGCATCGCACGAATGTACTCAGTT
>DASZHL010000010.1:0-4868 GCA_035937855.1 Vulcanimicrobiaceae bacterium | reverse complement strand
CGGCGAGAACGATCGTCAGCGCCTCGATCCCTTCCACCGTCGACGCCAAAAACGTCGTTCCGGCCAAAAGCCACGAACTCATCAAGTATGCTCTCCGCGTCGTGTGGACGAATTCCGCAATGACAGCCCTATCACGCTGTTTTCGGAAGAGATCCGGGAAGTTTCTCGCGCAGGAAGCGAATGAGTTCCTCACGGACCTTGCAGCGAAGCTCGAAGAGATCCGAGGAATTGCGAGCGCTCATAAGTGCTCGCAACTGAACCGCTCCTTCGGTGACGTCAACGACGGCAAGTGAAGATTCCCCGTGATCCCAGAGCGGCGAATTTTCGAGAATGCGCGTGTATTCCGTGCGCACTTCGTCGAACGGAGTCGCATAGTTCACGAAGAGCGTCGCCGTACCAACCAAACGCGCACTCGTCAATGTCCAATTTTGGAACGGTTTGTTGATGAAATATGTCAACGGAAGAACCATCTCGCGCAGATCCCATAAGCGGACGACCACGAATGTCGAGGTGATTTCCTTGACGCTCCCTTGCTCGCCCTCGACGACCACAACATCGTCGACCCTGATCGGCTGTGCGAGGGCAATCTGCATCCCCGCGAACAGGTTTTCCAGCATTGGACGGGCGGACACCCCCGCGGCGAGGCCCGCCAATCCAGCGGAGGTGAGGATCGCGGCTCCGATCGTTCGAATCGCGGGAAACGTCGTCAGCATCGTTCCTATCGCGACGATGAACACCACGATCTCCGCCGTTCGGCTAAGAATATCCAGGCGCGTGGTAATTTGCCGCGCAAGCAGATTATCGTCAACATCAATGCGGTAGGAACGCTTGAGGAGATCGACTGTCAGGCCGATCAAGGCCACGAGGCCCCAAGCGACCGAGGCGATGATCGCCAGCACGACGATTTGCTCAAGTGGGACTTCCAGACGTCGGGAAATATCAACATTGGGAAGAACGAGCTCGAATCCAGCCAAAGGAGCGATCAGTGCGAGCGGCCCGCGAGCCCGCTGAACGACGGCCGACAAGATTCCGTCCGGTTTACGTGCGGCAAAGCGCGCAAAGAGCCCGATACAGATGCGTTCAAGCAATATCGCGATAACGACCGCACCAAGCAGGACATAGAGAGCGACCACGCTATTATGCTCCGCCAGCGTCAGAGCCTCATTAGGAAGTTCGGAATTCATACCCCAAGAGTATACTAGGGCAGTGCTGATTTAGTCCAGGGCTAGACGCGGCAACGACGCCCCAGGCTAAATCAAGGGTGCCCTAGAAAACGGGGATGATGTCTTGGGGGCCGATCGAACCGACGTCGACGCCGTCGAGATCAAGTTCGGGAATGGCTGGAAACGCGATTCCCCATTTCTCGACCAAGACCCGCACACGCGCCAGGGCTTCTCGCCAATTCTCCGCCTGCTCATCATAACTTAAGACACCCAAGCCTCCGTCCCGAGCAAACTGCACCAACACGCGATGATTGGGCATGAAATACTCCGGAATTTCCCAGAACATCTTGGGCGGCTCCCAAAGGATCATCGACAAAAAGACAAATCCGGCCCGCAATTGCTTGGTGATCATCGTCTTGTGCTCGTCGCCGAGGCCCGGCCAATCCTTTTCGAGAACCGTTAAACAGATAGCCAAATGCCGCGCCTCATCCTGGCCTACTTTCTTGAAGACCTCGCGAAAGACTGGATGCGTCGACTTATTCGCCATCCCGAAAAACAAAGTCGAACTGGCAACCTCACCCATCATAAATGACGTAAAAAGCACACTGAGCGGATATTTATTTAATGATTCACCATATCCCCGCCAATAGCGACCGCCGTTGTGATAGAGCCACGCGATATTGTTCTGAGCCGCTCGCTCAAGATCGGTCGTAGCCTCGAAATCAAGCGGCCCCCCCGGATAGAGACGTTGTATGACGCGCTGGCAACATTCTTCGTGATGCATTTCATCTTGCGTGATCGAAAAAAAGCACTTGCGAATCGGATCTTCGCTATGATGCTCAAACGCATGAATCATGGCTTTGGCGAAGACTGCGGGACCCGAGCCGTCGAAATTCGCCAAGACCGCGTACCAGTACATGATTCCAAGCCGTTGCTCGGCGGTAAAGTCTTCGGGTAGGAGGCGATCCCAAGGAAGCTGCGAGGGGTTCCAGCGCTGCTGTTTGGCTCGCTCGTACAGCTCGGCCAATTTCGGCGTCTCGACGCGCCATTCCATGGGATAGATATTTGGTTGTAGAATCGCAGGCGCCGGCGTAAAGCCGACCGAGGGGATCACCAGATGATGCGCATTATGCTCGTTGAGCACCATCGAACCTCCCCCACTTAAACATTCGATCAAGATAACGATACCTCGCCGGGCAATCGCAGGTCAAGTCGCAGGAGGAGGTAGGTCGGGCAAGGGAACCCTCCCTCGTGGGAAACTTTAGGACGATTGGCCTGAAACGAAAGCGACGCGCTCTCCCCCTTCGCGGGGGGAACGCGTCGCTATTTATTGTCCTCTATTGTATACGCTGAATGTGTCGTCTCTGACGGGTACGTTAGGTGCTATTCGGAAAACCTCCGATGGAGTCGCCGTGATATACTTCCGCAGATCACGTCGTATATGAACACTCTTCACGCACTCGCTTCAACAAACCCCGGTGGATCTTGCGAAGTCACTCGCCCTCCTGTTCCGGTCGCAATGCTATCGTCTCGAGACACCTTCACTGTAGCGCGAATAGAGCGCAATGTAAAGAGGGTCCGCTCTCAATTTTTTTAATCGCACAAATCTCGAAAAAACTCACAATTTCTTGTGTTTTTATCGCTCAGCGCCGAAGATGAAAGCCCAGGGGGTTCAAGATGCCGAAAAGCCGTGCCCTCCCGCGAAGTTCGCCGGATGCCGCCCGGCATGTCGCCTTGCTTGCCAATATGCTCTTACAGCGAGCGGTTGATACGCGCGGATACCAACTCAATCGGCAAGGAAAGATCGGCATCGCGATGGGTTCGGAAGGTCACGAGGCAGTCCAAGCAGGCGTGGGCTCGGCCTTCGAGCGCGGTCGTGACGTACTCTATCCCTATTACCGGAATACGGGTGTTTTGCTTGCTTGCGGTTTTCCCCTCGAAGATCTCTTCCGCTCGCAGTTCGCGCGGGCAACCGATCGTACGAAAGGCCGTCAAATCATCAATCACGTCACGGCACACGACCTGGGTATCGCATCGTTCAGCTCGATCGTCTCCGCTCACCTGACCCACGCCGTCGGAACGGCCTATGCCTTCGCCCTCCGTCGTGAGCACGATCGGGTCGTCTTCGCAACCTTCGGCGAAGGTGCAACCAGCGAAGGAGAGTGGCACGAAGCGATCAATTTCTCCGCGATCCGTCGCGCCCCGGTCGTGTTTATCTGCGAGAATAACCAATGGGCGATTTCAACGCCGCAATCGATGCAAATGGCCGTTCCCGATGTCGCAAGCAAAGGCGAAGGCTACGGCATTCCCGCGATCGTCGTCGACGGTTTCGATCCGGTTGCCGTCTACGAGGCCGTGCGTGCGGCACGTGACCATGCCGTTGATGGTGAGGGCCCCACGCTTATCGAAGCAAAATGTTATCGTTTTCTCTCGCACACCACGGACGACGACGATCATACCTATCGCACCCGTGAGGAAGTCGAACGTTTTCGTCGACTCGATCCGATCCCCCGATTCGAACGGCGCTTATCGGACCTGGGAATTCTCGATACGGCTTCCATCCAGCGTCTGCGCGCGGAAATCACGGAACTCGTCAATCGTACGACCGATGCGATCGAAGCTGAATCATCACCCAAGCCAAGCGATCTCTATGGAAATATCTACGCCGACTCTCACGAACCGTGGCTTTAGGAGTTCCTCATTGCTGGATCGTCATCTGCGCTTGACTTGACATCGGAACCGAAAGACCTGAGAACCATATAAATTTAAACGTATAAGACACGGTGACGTTCACGAGACATCCCGGCGCTTGGTAACTCGTTGGGATGACGGGACTACCAAGTTGTGGGCAACCTGATGCGGAGTTTGGATTCCATGTCCATGACGTGGTCACGTTTCCCGACGGGATGGCGATTCCAGGAGATTGCGCTTGGACGTACGCCGTGACATCTGTACCGGCGGCCGGGCATGGTGTTACGTGAGGCGTGAGGTCACTGCACGAGGTCCCGCGAACGATCGCATATCGCGCTCCTACTTTCGCGGCATTTTCGATGAGGTCATAGGCGAACATGGCGCGACCGGCGTCGATAAACGATATGAGGAACATGAAAAACCACATAGAGGCCGTCACGAATTCGGCAAGGACCTGCCCGCGTTGATGTTCGGTCGCTCGCGGCTTCACGGTCATTGTGGAACCTGAAGCACCGCTGTTTTCACGATGACGAGGGCTTGTGGGATTCCAGGATACTTAATCAATGAGTTCACGGTTGCGGAACTCGTCATTTCCACGTACACTTTTCGATAACTGGTAGAGCAGTCCGTCGGCAAGCAGGTCGATGCCGAGCCATTGGCGCAGACACACCACGTCGGCGATGGAGACGCCGTAAACCCCGTCGGGTCCGGACTCGCATCGGCTTGAGCTGCGATCTTCATTCCCGCATAGTCCGTCGACGTCGCCAGAGTTTGCGCGCCGTATTGTGCTCCGGTTTGCGCGCTGTTTTCCACGACGATCGCCACGTACGAGTAGCGGCCAATGTCGAAAATCCCAACAGTAACCAAGAAAAGGATTGGGACGATGACCGCTAACTCAAATATCGACTGCCCGGTTTCGGCTTGAGCGAAGGTGAGCAGATAACGCTGCACCGATTTTATGATGGTTCTCATTCCGCTAGCACCACCCGTCCTGCTCCGGGAAAGTACGAACTC
>DASZHL010000009.1:0-10940 GCA_035937855.1 Vulcanimicrobiaceae bacterium | reverse complement strand
CCCTATAGCCTGAAGGCTTCGTCCCTTCATTCTCTCGCCGAAAACAGGATGTTTTTGAAGGTCTTCCTTGTTGATATAGCGATATTTTGCAACAGTCCGAAATATCTGATACCAATCTGACGATAGTGTGGAGACGCTAAGTATTTCCTTGAGGCGCTGTTTTAATAAGCGATGATCGAGGCTTCCGAAAAAATCAGTGACATCAAAGCAGAGTATCACGCATGGAGATTTTTCGCGCGCGAATACTTGGACATCTGCGGCAAAGTCATAGTTTGCTTTTTCAAGCTTACGGTAAGCGATGACACAATCTGACAGGTCATTCGCAGTATAATAGGCATTTAAAGCATGGTTAAGTTTGTTAGCATAACAAGATAAAATGCACGCATCGCGATGCGAGGCATACATAATACTCCGATTCTTAAATTCGGTCTTGCCATTTTCCGGCTTGTAGCGCTTCGTTCTCTTTACGTAGTGGATAAGAGGCGTAAACGAATGCCGTGCAACGAAATCCGGCTGGGTCGCTTTGTTTGCGAATCGAATGCCAACAGGGGTATCAAGATGCTGGTACCCCCTTGGCTTGAACCAATCTTGTGGCTTCCTCTGCTTCTCGCAGAGTCCGGAGGGCTGACCCTCGCCCTGGGCCTCAATCATGACCGTCCTCCGAACGCACACGTTTATCCACACGACTTGCTTCGTCGATGCTCATTGAAACAAGGCGTCGCGGGCCTGTGAAACGCTTTACGCTATAATGATAGGATCGACGATGTTAAGAACATTATTCATGCTCTTTGCCGAGCCGCAGATGAACTGCGGGTTGACAACCTCAACGAACCAACCGCTCGGCCATTTCCGGCGGCACGTATGCCTTGGCTAAGAGCGTCTACCTTTCCTGCTGCCATTGCGTCTTCCGCCATTTGGAAAACCTCGAAACGTCAGGACGGCGAATTCGGATACCATTCAATAAGACCCTAGCTAGGACGCTTTTAAAACCGTCGAAAGGCCGTCACGATTCCATCCCAACCATGAGCCGTCGTACAAGGCAACATCTTGAAATCCGGCGAAGAGCAGAGCGAGGTGCGACTCCGATGCGGATACACCACTGCCGCAACTGACGATTGCGCGACGGCTACGGTCGTGATTCGGCTACGCAACGAGCTTGTCTGGCACGCCGCGCGGGGCGACGCGACGCCATTCTCGTCCTCAAGCAAGAAATTTCTGGACAAACGAATCGCTTAAGTCCATTTTTAAAGAAAGAGATTTAGTACGAGATCGGTTCTATTCGGATAACTTTTCGTTCCGACTTCGACGAAACCGAAATGACTATACCACCCCGAAACGGCGCGGTTAAAGTCTGCCGAGTTTGTTTGAACGGAGATTATCTCTTTGTGACCTTGAATCACGAAGAAATCCTCTCGCTTTTCTTTGCTTAGAAACGTTCGTAACAATCGAGCCCCCTCGCCGATTCCTCTGAAGTCAGGATGAGTCGCGATGATATTTATGTAGGTACTGGGCCGTGTATATCCCGGAGTACTCTCCGGTTCGCGCTCGTAAGCGACTAAAATAGCGATGACACGACCGTGAATGAATGAAACCAGGCTGTGTTCCCATTTGCCGAGGAATGGTCGATCTTTCGAGCGTTCGGCGAGGATGTTGTCTAGGTTATATTCAACAAGTGGAATCTGCTTAGCGATCAGTAAAATGTCTTTGGAGTTCGCGAGGATTATCTCCGGGCTCAGGGCGCAGATATGCTGATGAGTCCAGGGAGACAGGTGCCCTATATTCTGTCGTTCACTTTCGTCTCGCACATCATCCCTCCCAAGGGACTAAGAGGACGTTTTCAAAACCGTCGGAAGTCCGTCATGATTCCATTCCAACCACGACCCATCGTACACGGCCACATCCTGAAACCCGGCGGACAACAAGGCGAGATACGACCCCGACGCGGACACACCGCTGCCGCAACTTACAATCGTGCGACGATTGCGGTCGAGATTTCGTTCCGCGACGAGCTTATCCAGCACGCCGCGCGGGGCGATGCGACCGCCATTCTCATCCTCGAGCAAGAGATTTCCCGAGAGACGAATCGCACCGGCGATGTCGCGATCTCGGGTCGCGTACGTCGAGTCACGCTGCGTCTCGATCAGTTGCGCGTCGCCGCGTCCTTGAGCGACGGCCAGTACTTCCTCACGGCTCGCGCGTAATTCCGGACGAACGTGCGGCGTAAAGCGTGCGGAAGGATGCGCGACGAGATCCTTGGTGATTGCTCCACCCGCCGCGATCCACGCGGGAAGTCCTCCGGCGAGTATTGCAACGTCATCGTGTCCGTAATAACGGCACATCCACACGAAGCGCGCTGCGTACGGAACGGTGCCCGCGTCGTAAACGATGATGCGGTGCGCGTCGCCGATTCCGTGTTTGCCCAACACCTCGGCGAAGAAGTCGGCGGGCGCGACTCGGGTCGCATACGGTGTCGCCGGATCGGAGAGATCGTCGGCATAGTCGAGGTGGATCGCTCCGGGCAAATGCCCGGCGGCAAATTGTTCGCGCCCCGAGGGTGCGGGTGCAGTCGGTGCGCCATGCGGCTTGCTGCGCGTATCGACAATGCGAATTGACGGATCATCGAGACGCGCCTTCAACCACGCGGATTCCACGAACACGTCACTCACTTTCGTGCGAACCTCCCCACTCATTTCGATGAATTCCTACACCGATACGCTGACGCGACTGAGCGAGAAGCGTTTTTCGGCTTCCTCGACAATATATTTCCCGATTGCCAGCGACGACGTTGCCGCGGGAGACGGGGCATTGCGTACGTGGACGACGCCTTCGGAACCTTCGATGACGAAGTCATCAACCAATGATCCATCGGAGTTGAGCGCTTGCGCGCGCACGCCGGATGGACCCGGTAGACAATCCTCCGGCTGCAACTCGGGAATGTATCGTTGCAGCGCTTGGACGTAGGCTTTGCGCACGACGTCGCGATACATCTCGCCCGCACCCATCTTCCAATACTTGGTTGCCATCTTGATGAAACCGGGATAGGTGAGCGCATCCCAGAGTTCCGGCGGATTGATCGTCAGGAATGAGTAGCCTTCGCGCGCGAAGGCTAGCACGGCGTTGGGGCCGAGCCAAATCGTGCCGTCCATGCGCGGGGTGAAGTGCACGCCGAGGAAAGGAAACTCGGGATCGGGGACCGGGTAGATGTTGCCCTTGACGAGCGAGGCTTTCTCGGGTTTGAGGATCAGATAGTCCCCGCGGAAGGGAACGATCTTCGGATCGCGCGTGCCGCCGGTCATTTTTGCGAGCTTGTCGGAGTAGAGGCCGCCGCAGGTGATGACGTAGGTCGCCTCGATCGGCCCGCCGCTGGTTTCCACGACACTGTGCGAACCGACACGACGAATCGCGGTTACTTCGCGACCGAGGTAGAGATCGGCGCCCATCTCTCGCGCTTCATCGGCATACGAATCGGAGACGCGTCCCCAATCAACGATGCCGGTCACCGGAGAGAAGATCGCGCGGATGCCGCGGCAATGCGGCTCACGTTCGCGGATCTGCCCTGCGTCGAGCATCTCCAGGCCTTCGACCCCGTTGGCCAGACCGCGTTCCCAGAGATCCCCAAGGCGAGCGAGTTCGCTTTCTTCGGTGGCGACGATGAGCTTGCCGACCTGCTTGTACGGGATTCCCTTGCGTTCGCAGTACTCCCAGGCCAAGCGGCGACCCTCGACGCACAGCTTTGCTTTGAACGAACCCGGCTTGTAATAGATGCCGGAGTGGATGACGCCGCTGTTGTGCCCGGTCTGATGCCGGTTGAAGGCGTCTTCCTTCTCGATGTTGGCAACCTTGAGATGAGGGAAGCGAGCTAGAAGCTCGCGGGTGCTTGCGAGGCCAACGATGCCTCCGCCGACAACGGCGATGTCATAAGTCATGACCCTGGGAATTCTCCCTCGCTCTGCGGTCTGCCCTCTCTAGATGCGAATTTCCGCGGTTCTCTCGACGCGGCGCTTTCCCAATTCTGTACATTCCGTTACGTGAGAAGATTCCGCGGAACGATGGAGGAACCGATCCGGATGACATCGTTTGCAACGTCGCTTCACGAACTCAAAGCTTTCGCTAATCAACCTGTCCGTACGTTTACCACTCCCGATGAACGTGCCTCGATGGAAGCTGCGCTAGCGAAAGTTCGTGCCGGCTCCGGAAAGCGGTTTGCTCCCGTCATCGACGGAGCTGAGGTCATCGGTGCGGGCGGTCGCATCGTTTCTCGTAATCCGGCTCGACCCGACGAGGTCGTCGGCATGGTCGATGCGTGTTCCGCCGAACAGGCGACCCGTGCCGTCGAGGCAGCTTCTCAACGTTTCGAGATCTGGAAACAAACGACCGTGGAGGAGCGTGCGGGCTATTTGCTCGCAGCCGCCGAGCATATCCGCCGACGTCGGGACGAGTTCAACGCCGTCCTGGTTTACGAAGTCGGAAAGACGTGGATCGAAGCCGACGCCGAGACCGCCGAGGCGATCGATTTCCTCGAATTTTACGCGCGCGAGGCGCTTCGCTACGCGAATCCGCTCGCCTTAACCCCATTGCCCGGAGAAGAGAATCATCTCATCTACGTTCCGCTGGGTGTCGGCGTAGTGATTCCGCCCTGGAATTTTGCGTTTGCGATCATGACGGGGATGGTGAGCGCAGCGCTGGTTTGCGGGAACACGGTTTGCCTCAAGCCCTCCGAGGACGCGTCGGTGATTGCTGCGCTCTTCGTCGACCTGCTCGCCGAGGTTGGTCTTCCGCCTGGGGTTCTGAACTTCGTGCCGGGCCCCGGAGCGATCGTCGGTGAAGCGCTCGTGACGCATCCGCTCACGCGGTTCATTGCGTTCACTGGCTCGAAGAGTGTCGGTTTGCATATCAACGAAACGGCCGCAAGCGTACAATCCGGTCAACGCTGGATCAAACGCGTGATCGCGGAGATGGGAGGGAAGGACGCGATCATCGTAGCCTCCGACGCCGACCTTCAAGCGGCCGTGAAAGGGGTCGTCTCCTCTGCTTTCGGCTACCAGGGGCAGAAGTGCAGCTCATGTTCGCGGGTGATCGCTGAGGCGGGAGTCTACGACGAGCTTCTCACGAAAGTTGTCGCGCGAACGCGGGACCTTCGGATTGGTGATCCCGCTGATTCGGCGACGGATCTTGGACCGGTTATCAATCAAGCCGCGATCGACCGCATTCTCGGCTACGTCGAAATCGGTGCTCGGGAAGGCCGCTTGGTCGCGGGTGGCCGGCGGCTTCCCGGCGAGGGATATTTCCTCGAGCCGACGATTATTGCCGACGTCCCTTCGTCGGCGCGAATCGCGCAGGAGGAAATCTTCGGGCCCTTCCTTGCATTCCTGCGCGTGCGCGATTTCTCCGACGCACTTAAGGTTGCCAACGACACGGAGTTTGGGCTGACCGGCGCGGTCTATTCTCGCGACGCGGCAACGCTCGAACGCGCGCGCGACGAATTTCACGTCGGGAATCTCTATTTCAATCGGAAGTGTACGGGAGCGCTCGTCGGCGTGCATCCCTTCGGCGGATTCAACATGTCGGGTACGGACTCGAAGGCCGGCGGCTCCGACTATCTGTTGCAATTTTTACAAGCGAAAGTCGTGAGTTCTCGACGCGCTCCGCACTGAAGGTTATTCGCTTGCTCGAGTGGTTTACAAGCGAATAGCGAGATCGCTTTTCTTCCAAGGTGCGCAAGCGCGTCGTGGTGTATCTTCCGAGCGGATTCGCGCAGTTCGGATTCCTGCAAGGGTGAGATAAGGTATTCTTAAGGATTCTTTTCGTCGAATTCCGTATGCTGCGAATGGCCGACGTCGCATATCGAATCCTTATCCGGAATCGAGAAAGCGCGCTTGCGCCGCACCTACTGAAATTGAGAGGATGAACGTACGAGATGAGCAGCAAGTTTTTTTCGCGGCGGACCATTCTTGGGAGCATCGTGAGCGCCGTTCTGGTCGGACTTCTCGGCATGACGGTCGCCGCACCGGCTCTTGCCGACACACAACTGACCGGCGCCGGCTCCACGTTCGTGTACCCCTTTTTCTCGAAAGCGTTTTACGAGTACAGTCGTAAGCATACCGACGTCAACGTGAATTACCAGTCCATCGGAAGCGGTGGTGGAATTCAACAGTTTATTGCGCGAACCGTCGACTTCGGAGCGTCCGATGTCCCGATGAATGCCGACGAACTCAAACGAGCCGGTGCGCCCGTTGTGCAAATACCCGTCGCTCTCGGCGGTGAGGCGATCACGTACAATCTTCCGGTAGAGATCAAGGCCGGCCTCAAGCTGACGCGTGAAGCTCTGGCCGACATCTATCTCGGAAAAATCGCGAAATGGAATGACCCCGAGATCGCCAAACTAAATTCGCAAACCACCCTACCCGATTTGCCGATCGTCGTCGTTCATCGCTCAGACGGTTCGGGCACGACCTTTATCTTCACGGACTTTCTGAGCACGGTCTCAAGCGAGTGGAAGGAAAAGGTCGGAACCGGAAAGAGCGTCCAGTGGCCTGCGCAGAGCAGCGTCGGCGGCAAGGGAAATGAAGGCGTCGCGGGTCAGGTTCGGCAAACGCCGGGTGCCATCGGTTACGTCGAACTCGCCTATGTCCTTGAGAACCACATGGAACAGGTACTTCTCCAAAACGTCTCCGGCAAATATGTCGCTTGCACGGAGGCTACGGTGCAAGCCGCTGCAGCGACGAAACCGGACATCACTCCACGAGATTTCTCGATCGTCGATCGGAAGGGGAACGATACGTGGCCGATCGCAGGCTATACGTGGGCGATGCTCTATGCCGATCCCACTGACAAGGTTCGGGCCAAACTCACCCAAGACGTGCTTGCATGGACCGTGACCGAAGGACAAGCGATCGCTTCGAGTGTGGACTACGTGCCCTTACCCCGGAATGTCCAGGCAAGCGCAAAGAAAGCCTTAGCGCAGATTCACCTGTAAGCGATGTCCCGATATTCCCCGTCGATGAGCGATGAGGTCGGCCGGCGGCGACCTCATCGCTTCATCGGCGAAGAGTGAAGAGCATGAACGCAAGCATTCAAGCCCTTGAGCAGCGGCATGTGCGGCGTTCGCTCGTCAGCGATCGCGCGTTCGTCCTCTTCATCTACCTGGCGACGCTGCTGTTCGTCGCGACGGTCCTTGGTCTCTTTGCGATGCTCTTGCTGGGTTCGTGGACCTCGATTCGCGAATTCGGTTTTTCCTTTCTCTGGACGAGTGAATGGAATCCCATTACGGGCCGCTTCGGTGCCTTGCCGATGATCTATGGTACCGTTGTTTCCTCCCTAACCGCTCTTGTCTTGGCGGGGATCGTCGGTGTTTTTGGTGCGGCATACCTCGCGGACTTCGCGCCGCGATTCATTTCCGTTCCATTGAGTTTCTTGATCGAATTACTTGCGGCGGTCCCCAGCGTGGTTTTCGGACTCTGGGGGCTTTTTGTCTTGGCGCCTGTCCTGCGGACCGTCGTCGACCCCTTTTTGCAAGCGCATTTTGGCATGGTTCCGTTATTTTCGGGTCCGATTTTCGGGAGCTCACTTTTCACAGCGGGAATTCTCCTCGCAATCATGATCATTCCGACCATTTCCGCTATTTCGCGTGACGTCATTGCCGCCGTCATACCCGAACATCGTGAGGGATCGCTCGCGCTGGGCGTCACCCGTTGGGAGACGATGTGGCACGTTCTTCTGCCGGGCGCAAGATCCGGAATTTTCGGAGCCTGCATCTTGGCGCTCGGGCGAGCGTTCGGCGAAACCATCGCGACGACGATGGTCATCGGAAATAAGCCGGCCATCGCCGCATCGCTCTTTGCTCCTTCATATACATTGGCGAGTGTGGTTGCCAATGAATTCACGGAAGCTACGACAGATATGTATCTTAGTGCGCTCATTGAGCTGGGTCTGCTTCTTTTTGTCGTGAGCATGATCGTCAACGCTGCCGCGCGCGTTCTCACGTGGACGCTCTTGCGGCCGTCAAAGGGGCGTTGAAATGAGGCGAGTTCCCATGCGTACGAGGGATCTTTCCAGCGGGTTCGGCGTCGTTATCTCCGCCCTGTGCGCGGGTCTGGCGGCTGCCATCCTCCTATTGATTCTCGGGTATGTTGCTCGGGAAGGAGCAGGAGCGTTGACCTGGACCTATCTCTCGCAGATTCCACGTCCGGTCAACGTGCCCGGCGGCGGTGTCGCCAACGGCATCGTTGGTAGCTTTATTATCATTGGAATTGCCGCCTTGATCGCGGTGCCGATTGGAACGCTGGCTGGAATCTATCTGGCCTTATATGGACGTTCTTGGTTTGCCGAAACGACGCGCTTTCTTGCGGACGTTCTCTCCGGCGTGCCGAGTATTGCGATCGGACTCTTCGCATATACGGTTTTTGTTGCGCCGTTCAAGCATTTTTCGGCCGTGTCGGCCTCGATCGCATTCGCCGTTCTCATGTTGCCGCTGATCATTCGCACGGCGGAGGAATCGATCAGCCGCGTCCCGGTTCGAATTCGCGAAAGTGCGCTGGCCTGGGGGATTTCATCGTACGCAGCGACGATTCATATCGTCGTGCCGGCGGCACGTTCGGGGATGATCACGGGCCTTCTCCTAGCTTTGGCTCGCGTGACCGGAGAGACCGCACCGCTGCTGTTCACCGCGTTCGGCAGCCAGTTCTGGGAACTCAACCCCACTAATCCCATGGCCGAATTGTCTCTCCAAGTCTTCACGTATGCAATCTCTCCTTATGAGGATTGGCATCGCCAGGCCTGGGCCGGCGCTTTGCTCCTCATCATCGCGGTATTCATTTTGAACGTGGGTGCGCGCTTTGCTCTGCGCACCCAAACTCGCCGATGAGTCCGACTCGATACAATCTCTTTTCGAAGACGCCACGAGAACCATCCTCACTCGAGGATCAGCTCGTGGTCGACGATTTGACCGCTTCCTATCGGAAGCGCGTGGCGATTGCGGGCGTCTCCCTCGTCTTCCCGACGCGTTCAGTCACCGCTTTGATTGGCCCCTCCGGGTGTGGGAAGTCGACCTTCCTTCGCTGTCTCAATCGGATTCATGAAGCGACCCCGGCTGCGACGGTCCAAGGACGGGTTCTTCTCCGTGGCCTGAACATCTATGGTCCCGAAGTCGACCCCATCGTCGTTCGTCGCCGCATCGGGATGGTGTTCCAGCGAGCTACGCCCTTTCCGACGATGCCGATCATCGACGACGTTACCACGGGCCTGCGCTACGCCGGACGTGCGAAGAAGAGCCGCGAGCGACTCGAGCAAGCGGAAAGGGTCCTTCGCTCTGCCGTACTCTGGGATGAGGTCAAAGATAAGCTCCACCAGCTTGGTACGAGCCTTTCGGGAGGGCAGCAGCAGCGCTTATGCATCGCGCGTGCCCTCGCCGTGGATCCGGAGATCCTCCTTATGGACGAACCGACGTCCGCGCTGGATCCGATTGCGACGGCCCAGATCGAAGAACTCATGACGAGCCTCGCGGTGACCTATACGATCGTGTGCGTGTCGCATAACATGCAGCAGGCGGCGCGAATCTCCGACTTTACGGCGTTCATGTTAGCGGAGGAAGACCAAGTCGGTCGGCTCATCGAGTTTGGTGAGACGGGTACAATCTTCACCAAGCCGCAAGATCGCAGGACTGAAGACTATATCACTGGGCGCTTCGGATAAGCATCCGTACCGTTGCTTTTCAGGAGCGTCGGCCAATGGGAGCCGGCGAGGGCCGTGACGCCCGCGGATGCTGAAAAAAACTTGCCTGTACTGCTTGACGCACGATAGGCCCGGTGATAGGATGTCCAAGCGACATCGATGTCCTGACTACGGAGACGTGGTTAGTAACCAGGCTCCAAAGGGAGCCGGCGGCATTGAAAGCTCCTTGAAAACTGAACCGTGCAGTAGCGCATAAGTCTGTGGATCTTTGGTGAGAAGTAACTGGTGCGGCGAGAGTCGCACCTTTGTTTATTATCACCGGAAGATAGTGAATATTTCGACCGACTTCAAGGTTCTTGAAGTCTACTCCGGGCGATGAGCTTGGAGTAACTTGGTCAGTAGTGGAAGAGCCTCAAACGGCTCCATAATGGAGAGTTTGATCCTGGCTCAGGATTAACGCTGGCGGCGTGCCTAACACATGCAAGTCGAACGAGGGGGCAACCCCTAGTGGCAGACGGGTGAGTAATACGTGGTCAATCAACCTTCGAGTGGGGAATAACTAGCCGAAAGGTTAGCTAATACCGCATAAAACATCGAAAGGCATCTTTTGATGTTGAAAGGAGCAATCCGCTCGTTGACGAGACTGCGTCCGATTAGCTAGTTGGTGGGGTAATGGCTCACCAAGGCACCGATCGGTAGCTGGTTTGAGAGAGCGACCAGCCACACTGGGACTGAGATACGGCCCAGACTCCTACGGGAGGCAGCAGTGAGGAATTTTCCGCAATGGGCGAAAGCCTGACGGAGCGACGCCGTGTGTGGGAAGAAGGCCCTTGGGTCGTAAACCACTGTCGAAGGGGAATATACTGAAGGTACCCTTGGAGGAAGCCCCGGCTAACTACGTGCCAGCAGCCGCGGTAAGACGTAGGGGGCGAGCGTTATTCGGAATTATTGGGCGTAAAGCGCTCGTAGGCGGGAAGCCAAGTCAGTGAAGAAAGACCTGGGCTCAACTCAGGGAACGGCACTGATACTGGTTTTCTTGAGACATTCAGAGGGTGATGGAATTCCCGGTGTAGCGGTGAAATGCGTAGATATCGGGAGGAACACCAGTGGCGAAGGCGATCACCTGGGGATGTTCTGACGCTGAGGAGCGAAAGCTAGGGGAGCAAACGGGATTAGATACCCCGGTAGTCCTAGCCGTAAACGATGGATACTAGGTGTATGTGGTATCGACTCCATATGTGCCGTAGTTAACACAGTAAGTATCCCGCCTG
>DASZHL010000008.1:0-64668 GCA_035937855.1 Vulcanimicrobiaceae bacterium | reverse complement strand
GCAGCTCACGCCGCAGAAGCATAACGTGCTCACTGTTGCGGATACCGCCCGGGTCGCGATGGGGAGCGATCTCGGGACGCTGCTCCAGCGACGTGGAGCGCCCTTGGGCGCACCGAGTTGGGCCACGGCGGCCGCCGTCTCCTCGGCAGTCTCTCGTCCGCGCGTGCAGCTTGGGGAAGCGCCGCTTCCCCCTTCGGCTGGGAATGTCGTGTTGTATCAGGGTTTGCACGGGGTCAAGAACCTCTATGGCTTTGACCGAATGGGGCATATCGACCGTATCGGTACGACCTTGGGCGACACGGCCATGCCTGCGCTGATTCGTTGGTACCAATTTTCCGGAGGTTCTTCCGATCGAGCGCTTGGTCCAGCCGATACGTTCGGTGGCGGCCAGGCCGGGGAGGAAAAATATGCCGCCCTTCAGGCGTGTGGCGGTGGTCTCAAATGGCACGTCGTTTCTCGCGTGCCGACAAGCGTTTCCGGGGTCACGATCGATGTGGACAAACTACAATGCGGAACGACGAAGGTCTTCATGACCAAGTACTTCACGCCGACGGGAACGCGTCCGCACTTGGCCGTAGAGCGTCCCTTGATCGGATCAACGACTTCGACTGGCATGAACTTAGGCGTCCGTCGGATGAGCACATCGGGCGCAATTACGCCCCAGGTTTGGTTCCCCCCGAACAACATCAGCGGAGCCCCGCCGGTTGCGCAGCGATGGCTGCAAGGGGCGACCGGCGGTGGATCCGACATGGAATTCGCATACATTGAAGATCCCAACGATCCGATCGTTTCAGTCAATATCGTGTTTGGTGCGCCCCCGTCAGCGGTATCCTCGCTTGCGCGTTCCACGGGCACCACGAGTGTCCATCAATTGCATTCTCGACTTATCGCGAGTACGTCGGGTTCGGTCGGCAGGCTTGCGGGGTCGAATACGCCGAGTACTCCGCAATCGTATCCGTGCTCGATCTTTGGGAGTGGGAATTATGGCAAATGCGCAACTCCTCCGAATTTTCCGCCACCGGGATGTACGTCGGCCCAATTACAAGGCACGACGGCTAGTGGAGTGACATTCGCCTCGGCTTCCGGCGCGAGCGCCTGCACCGCAAATGATCCCAATCAGCTTCCCGTTAATCCCTATTGCCCCACCTGTCATGGGGAGACTGGTAACCCCGTGGACGTAATTAGCGGCGGCCTGCGGTATGAGCAGAATGATGTGACGCTTTCGGGTCCTTTCGGATTGGCGTTTAACCATCACTATGACAGCATTCATGCGTCGAATCAGTTGGATATGGGCGTTGGCTGGCGTGATCCGTACGACGTTGATTTGGACCTAAGTAATCTCGCTCTTGGCAGCGTGACGTTTATCGACGCCTCCGGAGCCTACGAGTATTTTAGCGGTATTTTCGGCGTCGGTACTCCCGCGTATGATCCGATAGGCAATGGGACCCTGACGCCCCAAAGCAACGGGACATTCGTGCTCACGCAGTGGGACAAGCAGGTCCTGACGTTTGACGTGAACGGGAAACTGATCGCTCACGCCGACCGCGTCGGGAATACCCAGCAAATCACGCGAAATGCGCAGGAGCAAATCACGAAGATTGTTGATCCGCTGGGTCGCGCATTGGCGTTCACGCACGACGCTCAGAGTCGGATTCTCCACGTAACCAGCGTTCCGTCCGGTGTGAGTGTGACATTTACCTATGATTCGGGCACGAACTGTTTTTCCGGCGACCTGTGTTCTGCGACCGAGTCGGACGGTTCGGTGTGGCACTACCAATATGCCGATCCCACACAAAACAGCGGGCAGCATTTGCTTACCGAGGTGATTGATCCACGTGGGAATATTGAAGAATCGAATACATACGCCGCTTCTACCTTGTTCAACTCGACGGACTACCGGGTTGTGCATCAAGAGATGCAGGGCGGAAAGAAAACGCTGAACTTCGCGTATTCTGGAACCCAGATCCCGGACGGATATACAACCGTTACCGATGGCTTGGGAAGAACGACGACGTATCAGTGGGACGTAATGCTACAAGCACCGTTGAGTATCAGCGGTCCGGCTTGCGAAATCTGTCACGGAGCGTCAGTGACTTTCTCGTACGACTTCTTTGGACGCCAGACCCAAGAGCAAGAGTCGAATTTCCAATTGTATCAGTATCAATATGGTCGCGATATCGTATTCACGACCCCAGACGGCACGGCCTCGTATCCAATAATTCCGTATCCAAGTGTGACGAACGAGCTATCGGGATGGCTCCAAGGGATTTCGTGGGTTACCAAAACGTATGCGTATTATCCGCTTGGAGATCCACGTCAAGACCTGATGCAATCGGCCACCGAGTCATCGGCGGACACGGCCGGTCAGATGGCCAGTGATCTGTATACCTATACGCCGCAAGGTTTATTGACGGCGGTTGGGCGTCAGGGGTATGTCAGCGGGCAAATGACGACGCACGTGAGCACAACGACCTACGATACGATGGGCCGCATCTTAAGCGTGGTGGGACCACGAACCGACGTGCAGCAGAAGACGACGCTGGCGTATTTCTCGAATACCGATGCGGATCTCGCACGTCGGGGGCAATTGTCGACCGTCACCGATGCGTTGGGACATGTGACGCATTATGCGGCTGGCCCCGCACCCTTCGGGACCTACGATTTGTACGGCCATTCTCGTAGCCGCACGGACCCCAACGGCGTGATTGCCGAATACACCTACGATCTCATAGGCCGACGGACGAAAGGAACGCTGGTTGGTGTGAGCGGTGATCCTAAAGACCTCACGATCACGGACAAGTTCGATGCGGCCGGGAATCTCATTGAGCGCAAACGTCCCTCGGGTGCGGGGGTACTGCTGCAGTACGATCCGCTGAACGCGCTGACGGCCTTGCTGCGGGTCGACGCGTCAGGCAGGGAACGTGAGCAATTGGGCCTCAGCCACGATGCGATGGAGCGCACCGTTGGTAAGACCTATCAGGCATGTACTACCCCGATGACGATTTGTGCTTCCTGGGCCACGGATCGCACAGAGGCCTATACCTACGACAACCTAGGGGACAACCTCGCGTCGGTTGCCTACCCCGGCACGAGCTACAACACGGTGGCATACTCGTGGACCAACGGAGGGCGTGCCGCGCGCCTAGCGCACGTCAACCCGTACACCGGGGCCGGAACTTCAGCGGTGAACTGCACGGGGCCGTCGTGCGGACAAGTGTTTGGGTACGATGGGCTGGGAAACCTCAATTCGTCCTTGGAGAGCGGGCTGGCTCAGTATAGCTACGACGTGCAAGGGAATCTGGCGTCCCTCACACACTTCGTTCAATCTGGGGCCGGCGTGCAGTATACCGATACGTTCACGCACGACGATTTTGGGAATGCGCTCAAGGATGAGATTTCGGTTGGCTGGGATATCCTGACGGGAACGAAAACCTATCGGTATGATCCTGCGGGTAATGTGCTCACGCGAACCGATGCGAACGGTGCGACGACGACCTGGACGTACGACGCACTAACTCGGCCGCTGACGGAAGTCTCCGTGCGCAGCGGAGCGCCGACCGAAACGGTAAGCTGGACATACGATCAAGGCCCCTTCGGGATTGGTCGCCGGACGGCGATGACTGATCCGAGCGGCTCAACGACCTGGACGTACGAACGTCGTGGTTTGGTGGCGAGTCGCACGCAGGTGATCGGCGGGCAGTCGTACGTTTCCAAGTACACCTATGATGCCGATGGAAACCGCGAGACACATTCCATGCCGTCGGGTCGGGTGCTGACGTATGGGTACGATTACGCGGATCGACCGATCTCGGTGAAATCCGCGACGAGCGATTACGTGTCCGCGGCGACATATCTGCCATTCGGCCCCTTGCAAAATCTGACGTTTGGTAACGGGGTGAAGGAGGCCCGTGCCTACGACGGCCGCTATCATCTCATCGAGAATAAGGTAACGGGTGCGGGGAGTACGCTGCTCTCCGACGTGCAATACGGGTACGATCCTTCGGGGTTACTGACGATGGCGACGGATCCGTCGAGCCCATCTGCGAGCAGTTCATACACCTACGCGTTTGCCCAAGACGGCAATAGCATGCCGATGGGAACCGCCTTGCTGGGAGGCTCGCAGAGCGGAGACTTCGTGCCCAACACTCGTGGTCAGCAGACACAGTACACCTACGACCAGAGCGGCGAAAACGTGGGTATCAGAAGTTTTACGCAAAGCGCAGTGGGAACCGGGGGCTGTTCGCAGTCCGGCGCTTTGGCGGTCACGACGAACTACGTCAACTACTCGAACATGCAGCTGAGCGGCGTCTCGCCTTGCGCACCTGGGAATCCACCGCAACACACCTTCAGCAACGATGCGGCTGGAAATGAACTGAGCTTCGATATGAACACGTACGGGTACTCATCGCGGGAGCTTCTTGCAAGCGGCGATGGGCTGACGTACGCGTACGACGGAATGCGACGCCGGGTAATGGCGACCTTAGCTGGAACCGGCACGCGGACTTCGGTTTACGACGATAATGGTCTGCTGCAAACGGAGTCGGCGCTGACCAGTGGAGCGCCTGCCTACGAGTACATTTGGTTTGGGAGTATGCCGGTAGCCCAGGAGAACATCGGCGGGACTACGCAGTGGACAATCACGGGCCGCATGGGTGAGGCGTTCATGCAAACGACGAAGGCCGGGAAGGTTGCATGGCAAGCTGATTACCTTCCCTCGGGGAAGATCAGCGGCCTACGCACGCCTGACGCGCATCAACCATTACGCTTGCCTGGACAGGAGGCCGAAGAACTCGTCGCAACCGCCGGACCCAACGGAGTAAGCGGGCGGTTTTACAACGGCGCGCGTTGGTACCGACCGGATTACCAACGCTACACGCAACCCGACTCGATTGGATTCAACGGCAGTCGGTACAGCCTGTATGCGTACGCTCATAATGATCCGTTGGAGTATATGGATTCGTCGGGCCTGGATATAACAGTCGGGCTCTATCCTGGCCTTGGCGGCGCCGGACACATCGGTTTAGGAGTCAACACCACAACCACAACGGGATTCTATCCGAGCCAAGTGGACCCGAACCTCTTCTTTGGAGAGACTGTTCCTGGAATAACTCAGACCGATACCCAAATTCCAATTAATTCGATTACGATCCCCACCACGTCGGCGCAGGATCAGGCAGTGCTGGGCAACATGAGTTCGTGGAATGGTTCCCCCTACAATCTTTGGACCA
The DNA here is from genome assembly GCA_035937855.1 of Vulcanimicrobiaceae bacterium. Taxonomy (GTDB): domain Bacteria; phylum Vulcanimicrobiota; class Vulcanimicrobiia; order Vulcanimicrobiales; family Vulcanimicrobiaceae; genus DASZHL01. The sequence continues at coordinate 59,440 of DASZHL010000008.1, read as the reverse complement.
GTAACTGTGCAGAGCAAGCGGCGAATGCCTTGAACGCTGCGGGCTTGGGTGTCACCCCTGACGTGGATCCGTACACCTTTTTCGATAACCTCGAAAATCAGTTGGGACTGGGACCACCACCGGCCGCTCCTGCCCCCCAGTCTGGGCCCGCGCCCCCGAACACAAGCGAAGACCCAGGTGACACTACGTGGGGGGGGGTCTGAGCATGATTTGGCGATTCGTGTGCGTGGGCGCTATTATCGGATTGATCGTTCCGGCTGTCTTCGAGGCGCGCTTTATTTTTGGACGTCATCTACTTGGGGCGGAAGCACGTTTGCTTTGGCCGAGTTACATTATATTGATGGCCGCAGACGGACGAGAGCACAGTGCCTTTGCTTACTTGACGATGGCGACCTCCATCTCAGCCAATGTCTTGCTCTATGCCATTATAGGAGTACTTCTTTTTGGATTTTTTAATGTTATAAACAAACTAATAAAAAGGACGTGATGAGGGACTTCGAATCCCTGCAGGGTCACCGTCGCTTCTGAAAGGAGAAGTTCGTATGATCTGGCTATTCACGGGAGTGAAGTTAGCCCGCTTTTGTGGATACTTTCCGCTTAGCGGAGAGCAGGTCGGCTTCACTTGTCGGCGAGTTCGTTTGTCGTGATTCTCAAGAGTGGGCTTTTCGTCATCGTGGCTTGACCGAATCTTTCCTTCAGTGTGCGTCGCATGCGGGCAGCGTGGGACGGCTTTCTGTAAGGAGTGCGTTTCCTCGGCGTCGCCGTGTCGCATTCTGCTCGAAGCACTCCCATGTTTTGCGGTCGGTTCCTATGAGGGACCTTTGCGCACGGCGATTCTTGCGCTCAAACGCGGGCGGCGAGATGTTGCGCGGCGGCTCGGGGAAATTCTCGCGGAGCGGATCGAGGGAACGATCTCAAGCGACGCGATCCTGGTCGGGGTACCGACCGCGCGAACTCGTCGCCGCGAGCGGGGGTTCGATCAGGGTCCGATCCTCGCAAGCATCGCGGCGCGGCGACTGGAAATGGCGTCGGTGACCGCCTTACGCGCTCGCTCAGATTGGAGCCAGCATACGGGAAGCCGTGAGGAACGCTTGTCGGTCGTTGGGCGCTTCGCCGGCGTTTATTGCCGTGAGCTTGGGGGCCGTGAGGTCATCCTAGTGGATGACGTAGCGACGACCGGCGCGACCCTCATCGACTCGGCGAACGCCCTACGCGCGCATGGTGCGCGCGTCAGCTTGGCGCTCGTCATCGCCTATACACCTCGTCGCTCCCGGAGCGATGGCAGCGTTGACAGTCCTCTCCCACGGGGCTGACCGGCGACGACGTGGATCTCCCTGAAGCAAACGGCTCTTGCCGTGTCGAATGCTTCGGGGCGGCGTGTTTTTGCCGTTGGAGTTCCAGGAGATCCCATGTTCACCGGATTAATCGCTCATCTCGGCAAGGTCGCCGCAACGCAGACGCATCCTCGTGGTGATCTGCGCCTCGTTATCGACGTTCCTTCCGCGATTACGCATGGCATCGAGGTCAAGGATTCCATCGCGATCAATGGCGTTTGCCTCACGGTCGTCGAATTCGACGAGCGGCTGCTGCATTTCGACGTCATTCCGGAAACGCTCGGGCGTTCGGACCTTTCCCGGTTGCTCGTGGGAGACCGCGTGAACGTCGAACTCTCGTTGCGTCTGGGTGATCGTCTCGGCGGACATCTGGTGTACGGGCACATCGATGCGACGGCGCGGATCTTGAAAAAAGAGCATGAGGGTCAAGGTTATCGGTTTTTCATAGAACGCTCATCGGCTCTGGCGAGATTCATAGTTGAGAAGGGCTTCATTGCCGTCGATGGAGTGAGTCTCACGGTGGCGCGAGCCGACGGTGACACATTTGAATTGGCCCTTATCCCGGAAACCTTGGCGCGGACGACGATCGGCACGAAAAAAACGGGCGATCTCATCAACATCGAGGTCGATCCCATCGCGCGGTATGTGATCACCGCGATGGAAAACTATCGATGACCGCGCGGATTTTCGAAGTTCGCGAGCGCGTTCGTTGGAGCGATTGCGATCCAGCGAGGATCATTTTTTACGGCGCTTACGTGCGTTTGCTACAAGTCGCGGAGACCGAGCTTTATCGAGACTTGGGGTTTCTGATGACGACCTTCTTCGATAAGCTCGATTTTGGATTACCGCGCAGACATCTGGAGTTTGATTTCGAACGGCCGGCTCTTCTCGATGACGAATTGTTGATGCGCTCGCACATCGCCAACGTCGGAACGTCATCCTTCACCCTCAAGACGGAGTTTGTGCGCAGCGAGGATTCACAGCTTCTGGCAACGAGCAGCCTGGTCTTGGTCAGTATCGACCGGGCGACGATGCGCTCCAAACCCTTGCCGGAGATTTTCGCGAATGCCTTACGTGCGGCGGCGGAAGGGAAGAAATCATGCGCGCCGGATTCCTGATCGAACCAGGGCGGATCGAGCTTGCAGAAATTGCGATGCCTGTTCCCGAACCCGGAGGAATCGTCGTGCGGGTGCGTGCGGCCTTGACGGACGGCACCGACCTCAAGGCGTATCGGCGCGGACACCCCAAGATGCCGATGCCGACGCGTTTCGGACACGAGTTTTCCGGCGACGTCGTCGCCCGAGGCGACAGCGTGAAACGGGACGATATCGTGATCGGAACTCCCGTGATGAGCGTCCATTCGGCGGCATGTGCCGCGTGCTATTGGTGCGTTCGCGACCAGGAAGAACTTTGCGAAAGCCTGATGAGCACGATGATTCTCGGTGCGTATGCCGAGTATCTGGCGATTCCCGCGCGCATTCTCCAGTGCCGCGTGTTCGCCAAACCTGAGCACGTTTCGTACGAAGCGGCGGCATTTCTCGAACCGCTTTCCTGCGTCGTGCATTCCGTGCAGATGCTCGCTGTGCGTACAGATGCGTTCGTCGTGGTGATCGGCGATGGGGGCTTCGGTATTGCCCATGCGCTCGTGTTGCGAGCTTTCGGCGTGACGAACGTGCTTTTGATCGGTCGGCGCTCCGAACGTTTAGATATCGCCAATTCATTGGGAATCGAAACGCTTTTCGCGCGCGATCTTCCGATCGCGGAAATTCATGCGCGCAGCAAGGGGCGAGGTGCCGATGCCGTCATTGAGTGCACCGGCACACAGGCAGTATGGCATGCGGCTCCAGGGCTGGTTCGACGCGGAGGTGCGCTCTCGCTCTTCGGTGGATTGCCGGGCGGAACGACCTTCGGCATCGATGCGGGCCGTCTGCACTATGACGAGTTGCGGATCTTGAGTCCGTTTCATCTGACAACGTCCTCGGTGCGCGCTGCCTACGAACTGCTCGCGAACAGGCGAATCGACGTTCTGCCGTTAATCTCCGGACGTGTTCCGCTCGAGCGTCTCGCGGAGGCGTTTGTGGAACTCGATGCGGGCCGGGGTGTCAAATATGCGATTCTCCCGGAGCTTTCAGGGAAGGAAATATGAGCGAACAAACTATGCGCGCGGCGGTCCTTTACGACGTCGACGATATCCGAATCGAGCGGCGCGCGATTCCGCCGTTGCGCTCAGGTGATCTGTTGGTGCGTATGGTCGCAAGCGGCGTATGCTCGGGAGATATTATGCCGTGGTACGTGCGCCGGAAAGCGCCGATCGTTTTCGGACATGAACCCGCCGGAGAGATCGTCGCAATCGACGGTGATGCGTATGATGCGCAGGGCCGCCCATTTGTGGTCGGCGAACGAGTTTTCGTGCATCATCATGCGCCGTGCGGAGTATGCCGGGCTTGCTCGCGCAGCGATGCGGTGCAGTGCGCGACCTGGCGCGCGACGGCGCTGGATCCGGGCGGCATGGCGGAATTTTTCCGTGTTCCCAAGGCGAATTTGCTCGACACCTTGCGCTTGCCGTCCACGATGGAGACGCTCGACGGTTCGCTCATTGAGCCGTTGGCATGTGTCGTGAAATCACTTGCGCGGGGCTTTGGAATATCGCCGTCGTCGATCGGCGACGGCAGCGTGCGACTCGATGGTCAAACGCTCGCGGTCGTGGGCCTGGGCGTTATGGGTTTGCTTCACGTCTTACTTGGGCGAGCGCTCGGCGCTCGGATCATCGGGTCCGATCCCCTTTTCCGACGGCGTGAACTTGCCGTCGAACTCGGAGCATCAGCGGCGTTCTCACCGGAAGATTTCGTTTCCCGCATGGCTGAAGAGGGCGGAGCGGACGTGGTGATTTGCGGTCCCGGAAATGCGGCTGCATTGCAGCAGTCGATCGCGGCGGTATGCGGAGGCGGAACGGTCGTGATGTTCACTCCGCTTGAACCCAGTGAGCGTTTTTCGTTCGATCAAAGTGCGGCATTTTTCAGTGATCTGCGTCTAGTTGCGTCGTATTCGTGCGGTCCAGAGGAAACGCGTGCGGCGCTGGCCCGTATCGCGGATGGAACCGTGACGGCGCGTCGTCTCCAAGCCTCAATCTTCCCGCTCGAACGCGTCGCCGACGCCTATACCGCAATGCGAGAATTCCGCATCCACAAAGCCATCGTGAGTTTTTCTATTGAATAATCGCCGAAGCATTGACGATCATCCGGGAAGTCCGCTCTCATTGTAACTGAGGATCTCGTCTGGAGAACGTGGATCGAGCGTCGCGTGCTGTGCGCAATGGTGACCAATTTCCAACAAGTCGGCGGTAAGACGCACGGAGTCCGCGGCCGCTCGCACGCGATCCAATCGCTCTTGCAAAGCGACTGCAATGGCGTCCGTGATACTTTCCCTTGTTGCTTGCGCAAGCTCATGGGCAAGGCGTTCGGTTTCCGTGTCCTTGATGGATAGCATGATATGCGCCTATCTCGTTTAACAGTTCATATGATCGCTAAGTTTTCTTAGGTCATCATACTGTGCGGTCTCAATAGTGTCCTCGACTCACGTGCCGATCGTCATCGGGCTTGAGCATGAGACCATGCTCTTTCATGAGGTTATCGAGAAAAGGTATCGCGAAATACTCAAATCCCGGTGCGACGGCTCGAATGTCCGCAGGGGGGATTTTGTCTAGGGGAAGCGAGACTTCGATCTGATTCTCGGCTAAGATTGCGAAACGCTGCTCAAGTGCGGGAGCTTTCGTGAGCGCACGAAGAGCCGAGTCATAAGGAAGTATTTTATCTCGCAGTTTCTCAAGGGAAGAAGAGGTTTTCGGGAGAGATGTGAACTCCGCTTGAGGGAACCGGGAATCCTCAAAGGGATACTCGAGGTTTCGAATTCTCTGTGCCAAAGAACTGCGAACCTCCGGATTGAGGGCATCGGTCCCCTTACGTAACTCGTCAACAAAACTAGTGAAATTATTTTTCGAACCTTGGGAAATTGTGAACGGAAGGTGATAGCGGGTCTCTTCGTCGAGCATTTCTAAGAGAACTTCCTCTCCACAAAAGAGAGCGGAAAACGTTCCAGCGTTATGTTCATCGAGATCCTTGACGGCATCCACGAATTCCACCTTTTTAAGAATCGTATGTATACGCTCCTGAAGGTGTCGGATGGGCTTCCGACTCTCCATTGCTTCCTCGGAAGTTCGGCTTGTCTCGACGAGCGTCCGCTCTGAGGCGAGATCTTGGAGCAGAATACATCGAAGCTCGAGCAAGGACTCACAGAGATCGCGCGGGAGCATTTGCTTCCTTACGATTTTTTCCGGCTCGGATGTGGCAGCCGGCGATTTAGAGAGAGGTGGTTGCGGCACGAAAAACTCCTAGGGAATCATTGATAAGGACAACGAAAGTGTCTACGTTCGTTCTTTGCGTTTCTCTGGCTTCCTCCCTTCAAGGACGAAAGTATCGTACGCTCGTCTCCTCTTCGGGGCGATGAAGATCCGCTTCATGTCCAAATGGCCCCGCACGCTTATTCGACGGAGCAGGCAATGTGGCGGAATCTCCGAATACCCACGAAGTCAACTCTTGTGTTGATTCTTGCGGAGATCGCCGATGTACATCCCAAACCATTTTCGCGTCGATGATCCGGCGACGCTGCATGCGTTTATCGACGCGCATCCTTTTGCTACCATCGTCAGCGTGACGGCGCACGAGGGGAACGGTGGCGTGCCGGTTGCAACGCATATCCCGCTGTATCTTGAAGGCAAACAGGGGGCGTTGGGGACGATTTTTGGGCACCTCGCGCGTTCTAATCCGCAGTGGCGTTCTTTTGGAGTTGGCACATCGGTTCTCGCGATCTTCTCCGGACCTCATGCGTACGTTTCGCCGTCGTGGTACGAGAATCCGAACGTTCCGACCTGGAATTACACGGCTGTACATGCCTATGGGCAAACGCGCATCGTCGATGATCCGCAACAAATACGTGCGATCCTCAAGCGATCCATTGATGCCCAAGAAGCAAACTTCGTGCATCCGTGGTCAATTGACCAACTTGCACCGGAATATATCGCACGCATGATCGAAGGAATTGTTGCTTTTGAATTCGAGATCACCCGGCTTGAGGGGGCGTACAAGCTCAGTCAAAATCGCTCACCTCGCGACCAAAAGAACGTCGCTGACGAACTCACGCGTTCGGTCAACCCGAGTGCAAAAGCAACCGGTCAGTTCATGCACACGTTGAGAAAGGAGCCTTAAAGGTATTGAACCTTCATATTCGCCGAATTAAATTTGAAACTTCGTCGACCTTTGAACGGCGGAGCCTTCCGGGGAGAACCCGGCTCGCCCGGCAAGGCTAAAAGGACCTCGCGTTCCGGTTGACGCACGGCTTGGAATGCAATTTCCGCGACTCGTCGCGCTCGTTTTTGCCACGCTGCTCTTGGGGGCGACTCCGCAACCCCTTGCTCCTTCGTCCCCAGCGCCGCCCTCCCGGCCGCTTGCCTTTAGCGCTCCGGCAGGTGATCGTCCCGCCGGTGATCTTGATGGTCCTTCACTCGGGGGGCGGATTTTGCCGTCGGGGCGAATCGTCCGGCCTGCGGGACGGCTGTTGCCGTTGGAGCGGGGCTCCCAAAGCCTCGCTCTGGATCCCTCTGAGCGTTTCATCGTCGTGGGTGGGGGTCGCAACGCGGACGGCTTTTTGACCGTAATTGATGCCCGCAATTTGCGCGTACAAGCTCAAATCCGACGTCCCGCCGCGGGAACCTACGCCGATCTTGCGATTGTGCGCAGGGGGATTCTCCCCTACTTGAACGGCGAGGTGATTTGCGCCGGGGCAACAGGAAGCGGGCGGGTCGATCTCTTCACTCTCAGCGACCGAGGCGTGCCGTCTTTTCGTCAATCCGTAGCGCTGCCCGGGGCGGGGTCCTCATCTTTCCCCGCCTCCGGCGAGCGCTCCAGCGATCGGACGATGCTGATTTCGGAACCGACGGGTCGGGTTATCGCGATCGATGCCGCCGGTGGGGTTATCGGAAGAATCGATCCATTCAAGTCACGGCTGGCGGGTGTGGCTTCTATAAACCTGCCTGGAGTCTTCGGTGCTGCGCTTGCCGGGGAAGACTTGCTTGTCGCGCAGCGCAGCCTCGCGCTTATGTCGTCTTCCCCTCCACCCTTGTCGCAGGCTGCATTGACCTTCGAGAGGTTTCCGCCGATGAAGGGCGGCGGCTTCGGCGCTCCAGAGGCGCTTCCATATCTTGATCGAGGTTCGGCGGACGAGCGTATCCTTGGGAGCATCGAACCGACGGATATGCAAACGTTCGATCATTCCCCTTATGTGCTGCTTGCGATGGCGGATACCGATCGCGTTGTGACGCTCTCTACCGACAAGGATGCAAGTGCGGTCGGCTCGTTGGACTTGAGTCTTTATCCACATGCGCCGTATGGTACGCGGCCGGTTGCGCTTGCGCGCCGTGGTGACGGCCGGGCTGTTTATGCCGCACTCGCAGGGATTAATGCGATCGCGGTGCTCGATGCGCGCGATCCGAAAAACCTGCGACGACTTGGACTTCTTCCCAGCGGCCTTGGCGTTCGGGCATTGACACTCAGCCACGCCGGCCGCGAACTCTTTGTCTTGAGCGAGGAGGGAATCGGGATCGGAAGCGCGTTGTTGCAACGAGTCGACCTATCAGGATTTCCGCTGATGAGCGCGACGAAAGACACGCTTGATGCGATTCGTCACACGGAGCCGGCCGGAGAGAATCCGATCGTGCCGCAGGTCCTCGGCGCGGCTGCGAGCCCACGCATCACCCACGTAATCGAAGTCTTTTTTGGACGCAATATCCCTGTTCCGCCGGAAGCAGATTCGGCGAAGGCATCGCTTGATGAAGCACAAGCCCCCAATGTCGCCTCGCTGTCCAGCCGCTTCGCCGTCGAAACGAATTTCTACATGAATGCGCCGGATAGTCAAGGTGAAGAAGAATTGGCGTTCTGCGGAGAGGTGCATGGAACCAAAGGCGTTCAGCGTCTCAATTGTCTTGAGCAAGCACTCCGTTCTCATGGAATGCGTGGCTATTTCGGTCAGCTCAGAACGGAATCACTTCCGCGAACGGACGGAGCGGCCGTGGATACCCCTTACATTGCGGTTGACCTCACGCGAGATTCGCTTGCCGACGCTGATCAGGCGCTCGGAGTTTTGGTCGCGGCGCAATCGCATTCGCCGAATTGGAATTCGACCGCGATATTCGTCTTACCGGGTTCGCAGGGTGATGATCCCGCGGGGCTTGTTGAACCTGCTGCACTGCGCCGCTCCGCGCTCGTGATTTCCCCATACGCCATCCCGAGGTTCCGTGGAAGTCGCTTGCTCACGCCACAAGGAGCGCTCAAAACGATCGAGGCGATCCTGGGATTACCGGCGCTTTCGCTCGGCGACGATCTCGCGAGCGACTGGTCCGAGGCTTTCGGCGCGACGTTGGATTCGGCGCCGTATGACGCGCTTGGAAATCTGTAGCTTGAGTGACTGATCAGACTTGAACGTCGCGCTCTGCCGGAACGTTCACCGAATGCGTTTTGTCAAAAAAGAAGGCCTCAGTTTCATCTCAACAGCCTGACGTCGGAGCATTATTGCAAATGGAGATAACCAGAGATGATTCGGACCAACGATCGGACGCGAGCGGTTCTCATCGTAAAGAAATGTCCGTCGACGCGCGCAGTGCATTGCGTCAAGAGCTGAAGTTTCTCTGGGCCACGCTCGAAGAAAATGATTCCGCTGGTCGGGGGCGACATTCATCGTGGAATGATCGACTGAGTGACAAGGCGCTTGTGATTGCGCTGCGTCATCTTGCCGAAATTCCAGAGAAGGGACTTCTGAGCGTGCTTGGATTCCTGGGCGCGAAGACTTCCGCTCAAGCAAGGGAGATCAATGATCGATTCGATACGTACCTCTCTGAAATGGTTGTTGCGTTTAAGAAGGAAGATTGGGACAAAGCGGTTGAGTTGCACAAAAAACTCACCGGAGAAGGTGGGATGTTCTTGCTGATCCGATCACCGAAATTAAGGGAGGTCTTTAATTGTTTCATGACGAATCGCGGGAAGTATGTACCTTATACAAGATTCATAAAAATATTCGAAGACATTTATTGGGGTGAGGAGCGATCGCGATATTGTGCGGCTCTTGGGGAAATTGAATCGACGACCGATCCCGAATGGGTTGAGTGGGACCTCAAAGCATTAAGTACGATAATGAACATCCGTGAGCTGCTCAACAACGTTCCCGATGACGGGAAAATATTTATCGAAAAAGGCACTACATTATATCCCATTCCCGACTCCCTCAGAAAGTCCCAGGCATTCGCACGTTTTGAGAAGCAGTTCAAACGCATAGCTGAAATGATGAGCTCAACGGTTTCGTGTGAATTCCCACTACGCAATCTTCTCGGCGATAGAGAAGCTGAATGCTTGATCCCATGGCTTGCGCAGGTGCAGGAGCGAATAGCCGAATCTCATCGTGTTGCTATTCGTGAATTGGAACGCTGCAGTCCTGAGGTGAGAGAACTAGCCGCGTTGGGTTTTCCCAATGTGCGTACGCTTGGCGAACTCGATGGAGCGATCGTGCGAGAGCGGGAAAGCGATCCGGCTTTGGTCTCGCAGTTTGCGAGGACTTTTCATAAACAGCAGCGTGCCGAGGCTCATAAGCGAGCGCGCATGTTGATTCAGCAAGGATCATCCCAAGATGCGTGGCGAGCCGAGCGTGAAGTCAGTGGCTGCTCTGCGTGGGTTTCAGCTGCGCTTGCTCGCCTTCGGATCGCTGATGCGCTTCCTTTCCCTGACGCGTCCCGAGAATTTTTGCGAACAGTAAACGCGAAGCATTTGAGACCTCCGGCGGGAATGGCGGCTTGGTTTTCCTCAAACGACGATCGTGAGAAATTTCATCGGGTCGTTCAATGGACGAATATGAATTTGAACGACGCCGAACCTTCGTATTCGAGGATTCCTTCCGACGCAGGATCATGGAACTTGGTGCAGTCGGTCGGATATATCAAAGATGCTCTCGCACGCGTCGACGTTCGGCTTCCGAGGAAAGAGCCGGACCCAATCGATCTGCCGACTTTTAGCGAATTTATGCAAGGAGGGGAGGATAGTCGATCCCGTGCACGAGCGTATGTTGATCGAATCAAAGAATATGTTTCATCGCAACGGAATCATTGGTACTATAGTTATGCGGTAAAGAGTGCCGAGCGCACGAAAGCAAGCCTTGAGCATTTCAGAAACGACCTTTCGGAGCTCCATGCGCTCTTGGAGCGTCAAGGCATGACGTTGGATCTTTCAAAAATAGGAATTGAGAGGTATTCGCCGGAGAATCTCGCCGAATCCATCCTTCCCGCGATCGATAAGCAAGTACGTGAGGGCGCGGTTCATCTTGCCCTCGTTCCGAGCAGAGATCTCGCTCAAGCATCTCCCTTAGCCGTCACGCCGGATCGTGCGTCCAAACCCGATGGAGTCGGACACCGGAGAAAGAGGTAATCTTTTTATCGGAGCCGGAATGAACGTGCGCACAGCGAAAGCGGGTCATGCTCATCTCGAAATCAGGGGGACCGTGAACGTACGAATCGATCCGAAAACGTCCACCGTCGGCGACGGAGGTAGGCTTCAGTGGACACTCGCGGTTGCGCCGACGGCGTCGATAGCGACACTCGAACCGATCTTTGGTGAATCGCATGCGATCGCCGACCGGGCGATCCAACAGCATTTGGTCTTCTTGCAGCGATTGCATGCGACCGGCGTCACGACCGAGGTTTTGTCGGAGCCGCCGTCGGTCATGGCCTTCACCGTTGCTGACCTCGCGATCCTCGTGCGTGGCGGAGCGATCCTCATGCGACCGACCGATCTCGCACGGCGAGCGGAACTCAAAGCCGTCGAGGCGGCTCTCGCTCGAACGGAAATCCCCATCCTCGGGCGTATTGAAGCTCCGGGAGTGCTTGACGGCGGCGACGTCCTCTACGCCGACGGCGTGCTCTACATCGCGACGCCGCGCGAGGATCGCGCCTTGACTGGGGTTCCGCATTCACCGCACGGCAATGTCGCGGGACGGATGCAACTCGCCCGGATTGCCGAAGCGAACGGATTGCGCAGCGTCGAGGTCGCTCTGTCGGCGCAGATCCGCCGCTTGCGTGGAGTGGCCTCATTCCTTGAGAAATCGACGGTCCTTGTCGCCCCTTCCGTCGTGGATTGTTCAGTGTTTGAGGGATGTCGGCTGATCGAGGTCGAGCGCGGAGAGGAATACGGTGCAGGCGTGCTTGCCCTTGGGCGCCGCCGTGTGCTTGCCAATGTCCGATTTCGAAAGGTCCTACCCCGCCTTCGAAGCGCGGGTTACACAGTCGATGCGATCGATCTCTGGGAATTCGGAAAGCTCGGCATAACGCCTTCGCTTCTCGCGATCGCCTAGAGCGGCTTGCAAGCCGCTCTAGTGGCGTGACTCCACGGGGGAATCTTCGTCCGTTCGAGAGCGGCATTCGATTGAACGAATGAGATCTCGGGAACGTTATCAACACAGTAGAAAGGGAGGTTGGATTAGATGATCAGTAGCAGGAACTACCTTCTCGGCGCGGTTTTAGCTGGGCTCCTCATTCCGGGAGTCGCATCGGCCGCGAACGTGAACTTCGATACGGGGACGCAGATCACGGGCGTCGTCCAGCAAAAGATCGATACCAAGAACGCCTATGACGGGGAGAAATTCACCGTCGTTACCCAAAATGGTTCGACGATTTACGGTCACATCTCCGATGTGGTGAAGTCGGGTTTACTGAAGAAGGCGCACCTAACGCTCAATGTCGACTCGATCCAATTCGCCGATGGAACGACCGCGCCGCTTAGCGCGAAAGTCGTCAATGTTCAAGAGAAGCATAATATCAACGTGCTTCCGGCAGCAGGTGAGGTCGTCGCGGGGAACGTCGCGGGGAACTATCTCGGCAAGCATCTCATAGGCGGCTCGCTCGGCGGAATAATCGGCTTGGCCGGCGGCGCTTTGTATGCCGCGAACACGGCGCGAGATATTCAAGTCCCGCAGAACGCGCAGATCACCGTCGAACTCACGCAACCGCTAATTGCCCGCCCCCAAACCCAAAGCAACCGCTAGGAATACGGCGCCACAGGCTCCCTGGCGTCGTTGCGGCGCCGCTCATGTATTCGTATACACATCGCGGCGCCGCGCCTCGCCATGAAGCCTGTGACACCATATTCCCCGATGAACCCTTATCTTTTCGACGACGCATACGGCAAGAAGCAAGCCACTCTAGTTCATGAACCAGCCGTGGCTTACTACAATCGATTGTCCTGTTAGGGCGTTCGAGGGGAAGGTCGCGAAGAAGAGGGCGGTTTCCGCGACGTCTTGAAGCGTCGTGAATTCTCCGTCCACGGTTTCTTTAAGCAGCACGTTCTTGATTACGTCGGGTTCCGATATTCCGAGCGCTTTGGCTTGCTCGGGAATTTGCTTTTCGACCAAAGGAGTTCGCACAAAGCCGGGGCAGATGACGTTTGCGCGCACGTTGTATTTGGCGCCTTCCTTGGCAACGACTTTAGCCAACCCGATGAGACCGTGTTTGGCGGCGACGTAGGGAGCCTTGAGCATCGATGCTTCCTTGGAATGAACGGAGCCCATATAAATGACGCTCCCACCGCGGCCCGCAGCGTACATGTGCGGCAAACAGGCCCGCGTGGTGAGAAACGCGCCGTCCAAATGGATAGAGATCATTTTCTTCCATTCGCTGAACGGAAAATCTTCGAGGGGATGAACGATCTGGATGCCGGCGTTGCTCACGAGAATATCGACGCCGCCGAAGCTGGAAACGACCGTCGCGACACCCGCGCTCACCGCGTCCTCGTCGCCGACGTCCACCTCGATGCCGATTGCTTTCCCGCCGGTGCGGCGAATCTCCGCAGCTACGGCGTCGGCGCCGTCCTTGTTCAGGTCGAGGATTGCCACGTTCGCCCCTTCGCGCGCGAAGATCGTCGCGATCGACTTTCCAATACCGCTTGCGGCACCCGTAACGATGGCGGATTTATCTTTGAGTTTCATCAAATCTCCGTTTCAGGATGCTCAGGAAGGTTCCGCATGCGTTCCTCTGTAAACGTCGCCGGCAGCTTGCAAGCCGATGTCGGAAGGATATCGCATGCGATTAGATCCGCCCCTTCATTCTGTGGTACAGGTTCCGGATCTTCGCTTCGGCGCGGCTCCGACAATCGATCCCGCGCCCGGAATTGATCCGGCGGGAGACGCGAAGGCGCTCATCTCGTCGCGAACGCGCTCGCCTGCTCAGGAAGCGATTCCCGGAACGATCGTGTATTACCGAGAGGATTCCGGACGTCGTCATTTTTTGCGCCTTCCCGATGTATGGAACGGTTCGCTGGTCGTTGCCGGAACGCCCGCGACACGAAGCGAGTTCGCCAACGACGCGATTTGGAGCGACTTCGCGTTAGCGCGTGGATACGCTTTCGCCTCGAGCAACAAGGGCATTCGCTTCAACGTGATTCTCGAAGCGGCGGATGAGACGGCTTCCCCTCGGAGCGTTTATCCGATTCCGTTCGGCGCGCCTGGTTTCGAGGACGGAACGAAGGTGTTGCGTTTCGGAGTGCTTGATCCGCGCGCAATCAGGATCGAGGAGTGGAATGAGGATTTCCGTCATCTCATCGAGTTCGCTCGCGACGTGCTGCGATTGCGCAGGGATGCGCTTCCACATCGTACCTATGCGGTTGGGCTTTCGAACGGAGGCGCACAAGTTCGAGCGGCGCTTGAACGTTTTCCGGAATTACTCGACGGCGGAGTCGAGTATGCGGGCGTGCGCTGGACACCGGAGCGAAGTTTTCTCGATATTCTTCCGCCCTTTTTGGCTGCGATGCCGGCCTATATTCAGAGCGGATTTACCGATCCGGTTGCGAAAAGGACGATCGAGGGTCTTGGTTTTCCAGCGGATGTTCTGCAGCCGGAGAACGTGGCTCATCCGTCGTTATGGTGCGATTGGTATTCGAATGCGCCGCCGTTCTATAATGATCTGATGATGTTCGTCTACCCGCTATTGATTGATCCCGAAGCGAGCGCGTATTTGGGCGAAGCTCCGGTGCTGCCGAATGCGGAGGATCCGCGGCGTCTGCCCGGTGTGGTTTCCGGGAAAGGGCTCGTCCGTCCTGAGTTTCGGGCGGCATACGTTCCATCGCGAAGAGCGCGAGAGGCGATTCGCGCTTTTGCTCATTCGGGCGGCATCGAACGGCCGTTGATTTCATTGGCGGGCACAAAGGATGTGTTAATTACGCCCGAGTTCCATGCGATCGGATATGCGAAATCCGTCGCCGACGCCGGACGAGCGCATCTCCATCGCCTGTATCTCGTCGAGAATGGAACACATGTCGATACGTTTGCGGATTTCGGTTACGGTTTACAAGCACAGCTACCGTTCGCCTGGGCCGCGTTTGATGAACTCGTTCGAACGGTCGAAATGGGTGATCTGCGCGGCGTCGGGACGACAAAACGTGTTGTATCGCCGACGGAGATCGGAAGCGGTGTTGGGGCATAATTCATGAGCCTTGAAAGTGCGTGAAGAACGGGAAGCGCTGAGGGTTGCACTTGCTTTCTGACCTACTCTCAATCCCCTTGGAATATTTCGCCGCTACCCTCTGCCCCTGGAGGTCTGTGGAGGGATCCGGGCCGGTAGGCGTGTTAGAACGCCAAGCTAGCGTAAGTAAATCAAATGTGATATAATAAGAGTCGAGATGGAGCATACCACATCAAATATGATGCTTAGCGCGTTCGGGGCATCTCCCCTGTCGCTACGTAAGTTTGTCGGCCGCCGTGCGCGCGACGCTCGCTTGGCTTCCCGACGTTCTCAAGCCCATGTGGCTCTGGCCGCCGGGATATCGCTGCCGACCCTGCAAAGGTTCGAGGCGGGGGCAAAAGTCAATCTCGATGTCCTCGTGCGCGTGGCGATCGCCCTGAATGCCGAGCGAGGACTTTACGAGCTTTTCGCACCTCCCGACGTTCGCACGATCGATGAAGTCCTCCGACGCCGAGCGCTTCCGCAGCGTGGACTCAGCTAATGAATGCGGATGTGCTGAGTGTCGCACTTGCTTTCTCGCCCACTGTGGAGGTCCCGGTCGGACGGTTAGCGCTCGACGGTAATGCTGTAATCTTCGAATATCACGGAGGGTTTGCTGCTTCGGGACTTTCGCTCAATCCAGCGTTCGGACTTATCGGACCTGGTTTATTACGAGCGCGCGATCCGCAGTCTTTCCGCGGATTACATGGTGTGTTTGCCGACAGTCTTCCGGACGCATGGGGACAGTTATTGATGGAGCGAAGGCTTCGTCGCACCGGCATTGCGATCGCCGCCCTGACGGTCTTGGACCGTCTTGCATGGGTCGGACGGCGGGGCCGAGGTGCGCTTGTCTACGAACCTGCGTCCGATAATGCAGAGGAGGATAGCGATGTCGATCTGGACCAGCTCATGCGGGATGTCCACGAGGTGCTTGAGGGTGACGAAGCTACTGTGCTGCGCGAGATGGAAAGGCTTGGCGGGTCGTCTGGAGGTGCGCGCCCGAAGGTGCATGTAGCACTAGACGATTCCGGTCACGCGCGCTCTGACGACAACGAGTTGCCGCCTGGATATTCAAGTTGGATCGTGAAGTTCCGCGCCAGCGTCGATCGGTTCGCGGATATTGGACCGCTTGAGGCAGCATACGCTCAAACAGCTCGGCGTGCCGGAATTACGATGCCTCGCACGCGCCTCATTTCATCTCCAAGCGGCCCAGGATACTTTGCGACGGAGCGCTTCGATCGTGGGCCGGGCGGTCAACGGTTTCACATGCTTTCAATCGGTGGTATGCTCGATGCGGACTGGTCAGTTCCATCGATCGATTATGAGAATCTCATGGAGGCAGTTCGGCGTGCAACGCGCGACGAGCAAGCAGTAACTGAAATATTTCGGCGCATGGTCTTCAATGTATTGGCGGTGAATCGCGACGATCACGCGAAGCAGCACGCACTCCTTTTGGGTTCTGACGGGGCTTGGCACCTGTCACCTGCGTACGATCTTACTCTCGCTGCCGGTCCCGGGAACGAGCACTACCTGGCGATCAACGGTCGTGGACGAGATATCACGCAACGCGACATCCTCGCCGTCGCAGAGCGGCAGTCCATTGCTGCTCGGCGAGCACACTCGATCATTGACGAAGTTGCCACCTCAGTTGCCGCGTTACCGTCTATCGCAAACGACTTTGGTGTCACACGTACAACGCTGGACGAGATCAAACGCGCGACGGAAGAACAACTTTCTCTGGTTAACAGTCTCTGGTCGGCGGGCCCGCCGATCGGTGGACCTGGTCTCAAGGGGGAACCTGATCGATCCTCAAGCCCGAAGAACGTCGATGAAGAAATCGGTGGAAAAGGGTTCCACTGGTGAGAGAATTCTCAAGCAAGACCGTGCGGATCGTTGCAACCGGGAGCGGGGTCTCGGTTGTCGTAAGATGAGCATATGGAACGAGTAATCATCATCGGCTCAGGGCCCGCCGGATTGACGGCGGCGATCTACGCGGCTCGCGCGAATCTCAGCCCCCTGCTTTTCGCGGGCTATCAGTACGGTGGGCAGTTGATGCTCACGACGGAAGTCGAGAATTATCCCGGTTTTCCAGCGGGGATCATGGGACCGGCACTCATGGATGCCTTCCGCGCGCAGGCCGAGCGTTTTGGGACGCGGATCGAGAACGTTGACGTGACCTCCGTTGATTTCTCTTCGCATCCCCTCCGGGTTCATACGCACGAGGCGACCTACGAGGCTGAATCCGTGGTCGTCGCGACTGGTGCAAATGCGCGCTGGCTGGGCATCCCCGGTGAGGAACACCTCCGCGGACGCGGCGTCTCGACCTGCGCGACTTGCGATGGTGCGTTCTTTCGGGAGAAGCGCATCGCGGTCGTCGGCGGCGGTGATTCGGCCGTCGAAGAAGCGATTTTCCTGACGCGTTTTGGTACGCACGTAACGCTGATCCATCGTCGTGAGGAGTTGCGCGCAAGCAAGATCATGGTCGATCGCGTGCTGAGTCATCCCAAGATTCGCTTTGAATGGAATGCGATAGTCGAAGAGGCCATTGGCGCCGAGCATCTCGAAAGCTTGGTCTTACGCGATACGGTCGATGGCACCAAGCGCAAACTCAATGTTGATGCGCTTTTCATCGCGATCGGACATGATCCGAATACCGGCATCTTCGCCGGACAGCTCGACCTCGATGCGCAAGGTTACGTCATTACCAAAGACGGCGTGCGAACGAACGCCGAAGGGGTTTTCGTCGCGGGCGACGTCTTCGATGCGCGCTACAAACAAGCGGTGACCGCAGCGGGCTCGGGTTGCAGGGCCGCACTGGAAGTCGAAAAATATCTCGAAGCACGAGCGCATCTTTCACTTCGGTCGTGAAGGCGCGTCTGATTTAGCCCACGGCGTCGTCGCCGCACGTCATGAAAGAATGTCGGCGAGAGCTCCGCTGAGGTCGGGCTGGCGAAAAACATACCCCTGTGCGAGGGTTCGTTCGGGGAGGACGCGCTGACCTTGCGTGACGATCTCGGCGGCTTCTCCGAGCATCATGTTCATCGCAAACTGCGGTACGGGGATGAGTGCGGGGCGCCCAACGGCATGAGCGAGGGCATGCGTGAACTCGGCGTTTCGCACCGGCTGCGATGTGGTTGCATTGAAAAGACCGCTCCATCCGTCGATCGCGGCGAGATAGATTCCGACGACGTCGTCGACGTGAATCCAGGAATACCATTGTTTTCCGGACGCAACGATGCCGCCGCCGCCCATCCGGAAGATGGGGAGAAGGCGTTCTAGCGCCCCGCCCTCTGCGCCGAGCACCAGGCCCATGCGAACGATTGCGACACGCATCCCGAGCTCACCGGCGCGCAAGGCTTCACGTTCCCAGGCGACGCAGATGGAAGCGAGAAAATCGCTGCCCGGCGGGCTGCTCTCGGTGAACGTCGCATCGAGGCTCGTGCCGTAATATCCGATTGCCGATGCGGAAACATATGCCGACGGTTTCTTCGCGCCAGAACCGATTGCGTCGAGCAAGGTGCGCGGCGCGTCAACGCGGCTCTTGCGGATGCGCTCTTTGACGTCGTGCGACCACCTTTGGGCGACGGATTCTCCCGCGAGATTGACGAGCACGTCGACGTTTTCGCAGATTCGCGCAGCTGCGCTCGGATCGCGGAGCGAAGAGGGAAGAATCTCATCACCGCGACGCTGGAGTGCGTCGCTCAAACGTCGGCCAATGAAACCCGAGGCGCCAAGTATCGCGATACGCATGTTAACGTACCGTATTCCCGACGGCGCTTCCAACGATTGCTTCGAGTTCCGCAACTTGTTTGGGGATGTCGATCGTGAGAATTTCCGGATCGCCGTCGGTGCAATGGATATCATCTTCGATGCGCACGCCGATGCCCTTGAAACGCTCGTCGACGTCGAGATCTCGTTGGATATAGAGTCCCGGTTCGACGGTGACGACCATTCCCGGTTCGAGAATGCGATATCCCTCGCCGTCGTTGAGGTATGATCCGACGTCGTGGACGTCAAGGCCCAGCCAGTGTCCCGTCCGATGCGGATAGAATGCCTCGATGCTCTTGCTCTCGATTGCTTCTTCAATGGATCCCTTGAGCAAACCGAGTTCGATGAGACCCGCGGCGAGGACGCGCGTTGCGCGCTCGTGGGCGGCGTTGAATGAGAGGCCGGGTCGAACGCAGTCTATCGCCGCTTTCTGCGCGGCGAGGACGAGCTCGTAAATCGCTCGTTGTTCGGTGCTAAATTTTCCGTTGACCGGCCAGGTGCGAGTGACGTCGCTCGCATACGAATCGACTTCGCAGCCGCTATCCACGAGGACAAGCTGCCCGTCGCGAAGTTCATCGCTATTATCGACGTAATGCAGCACTAAAGCGTTATCGCCGCTTGCGACGATCGAAAGATATGCGACATCGTGGGCACCGCGCACGCGATACTCGTGTTCGATGCCGGCCTTGAGCTCGTATTCCCGGATGCCGGGTCGGGTGGAGCGCATTCCGGCTTCATGTCCGGCTTTGGTGATCGCCGCCGCACGCCGCATGGTCTCCAACTCGCTTTGACTTTTGTGTAAACGCATTTCGGAGATGACGGTCGTCGGCGAGATGAAGGTCGTCGGTGCGACTCCTCCGCGTCGTGTACGGTGGTGTGCCTCGCGCACGGCGGAATGCACGCGTCGATCAAACTCTTCGTTGATCCCGAGTTCATAGTACAGGTTCCGACTTCCGACGAAGAAATCGGCGAGCTGTTCATCAAGTTTGCCGATCTCATGGGCCGCATCGATGTCGAGTTGGGTGACGGCCGACTCGACGCCCAGGCGCTTGCCCGTCCACAGTTCCTTTTTTCGGTCGTGCGGTCGAAGGAACAAGACGTCGCGAGGATTCCGACCTCCGGCGATGACGAGCACCGCCTCGGGTTCGGTGAAGCCCGTCAAGTAGAAGAAGTCGGAATCCTGGCGATAGGCGTACTCGCAGTCGCTGTTCCGGACGGCATGACGGGCAGCCGGGACGATCATGAGACCGCTCCCGATCGCTCGTGCGACGGCATCTCGGCGTTTTCGATGAATGCTCATCGGTACTCATTTGAACAGATCGTACGCGGTGTCCCTGTTTCTCCTCGTCTCCTAAGGAGGCGCTTGCCGCTGCTTTCCCCTTTTTCTTATTGCGGGTAGCCCGCTTTCATCCACGCCTGGAAATTTTGCACCCACGCTGGGCTCCAAGGTTGTTCGCCGGAACTTTTCGGCGGCATCCTCCCCGTCGAGACGGCCTTGTAGATCTGCTGTCCAAACTGCACGACCTGACTATATTGGCTGAGGTCGATGCCTTCGTTTTGCATATGGTCGATATCCATGGCCGTGAAGTACGTCTTGATCGTTGCCCACGTGATCGGCGCGCCGGTCTTGCTCATGCGATGGTTCCTCGTCTTTCTCAGGTGATCGTGATGGAGTGGGAGAATATCAGTAGCTCACCAATTTCCGATTGCGAATGCTGCGTGGTCGATGCACGGCCGACTTGGTGAGACCGGCGGGATGCATCGCCGTCAGGCCCGGTTGCGGCGGTTCAGGTTCTGTAACGGTTCCCCGTGCGGTAATGACGCTGAAGTCGCCCCCCTGATGTTGGCCTTGGCTACCGTGGCAGCCCATGCATCCGCCCATGTCGTAGCCATGGCCGAGATACGCCGTGTTCTTGTGCGTCGCAGGCGGGGGCATTTGGAAGAACGGTTGCGGATAATCACTAATGAAACCGCTGATCGCGAGCAGACCACCGCTGAAGACCTGCAACCCGAGGTCGGTTTCGACAACGCTGTTCGCCAGAGAAAAGCTCGCCGGATTCGCGCCGGTCGTGGGATCGTTTTGCGTGAATGGGCCGGGTTGCGTTTTATCGATGGGAACGTACTGAACGTTGACCAACTTATAGTGCACGAACGGATCATTCGTGAGATGATGCGTCGCGTCCGATGCGCGGATGGCCGTATGCGCCTTCGCGTTGATCGCGATGATCGCCGGTGGAATATCGTTCTGGCGGCGATTGACGCAGATGTATCCGCCGCTGGGTTGCGAGAGTTCCTCGAGGAAATACAGCCGTTTGCCGGGCTTCGTGCAATATCCCGGCGCCGGTGCAGGTGGTGTCGGTGCAAGGACGATTTGTGGATTCTTCGGTGAGTCGTAGAGCACTTCGGTCGGTGACGTCGGACACGGCGTGGCTTGCCCTGTAGCGCAGGCCTGCGTCGCGAGGATGCGGCCGTCGTCGTCCTCGACGGGTTTGCCGTCCGCCGTGCGGATGTTGTCCGCTTGCTCGAACGTCGCGTAGACGAAGTACGGAGCCGACGGCGTCTTCTGGATGATGTGCAGCGCGACCAAACCGAACGTCGCTTGGTTATAGCACGGATCGCCGTTGCTCACCTGCGTCTCGTAATAGCGCGCAAGCGCCGTGTGGTAGCGTCCGGAGGCGAGTTCTTGTGGTGAGAGCAGACGCCATCCGGCCTTCATCTCGATCGTTCCCGACGGCAAACTCACGAGCGTCTTGGAGCCCGCCGGAGGATCGGCGTTATTCGCAACCACATACGCAGCCGTGCTCGCCGTAGGCGCGGGTGTTCCGGTGGAGCCGGATCCGGGGATGTTTCCCCACCATTTTCGCGCGGCGATGTACGTATACTCAACGCGATTGCCCTTGGCGAGGAAGCGGATGAGCTGCGGTTGGCTATTCGTCTTCAGCGGTCCGGCGGGTGCGTTTCCGGCGTACATCTCGTCGAGGGTAATCTGATCGGTTTCGTCCAGATTGATCCACGGCGTCTGCGACGGGGGAGTCGCGTTCAAACAATAGGGAACGCTTCCTGAATACGGATACTGCGGCAGCGCATCGTAGCCGTATGAAGGATCGGTTGCAGCCGGAGGAGCGGCGGGGTACCCGGGTGGATTGCCGCTGCCCGGAAAGATTTCGACCTTTGCGCGCATCGTCTCCCACACCAATGGACCCGTGCAGCCGGGTGAGACGGTGTCGCCGAACGCGCACGCGAGGTTCGGTGCTTCACGGTTTCCCTGTTGACCTTTTTGCGGAACGGCCGCCCAATCCAGGGCGATGAACTCTTGCCACGCGAACTGAGCCGCCTGCTGTATCGATGCTTCTGGAGCGCCCGTTGGTAAATCAGCGGGTACGGTCTTCGAGATAGTGATCGGCGGCAGTGGAGGCATCGCGCGAGCCCTCTCGATGAATCGTCCGCCGTTCGTTGCGAAGGCCGCCGCCACGGCGAATGCAACGAATGCAGATGCGGTGAACAGGCGTGTCCGGCGTTGTGCGGTCATCGTTCCCCCTGTGTATCCTGAAGGACGGTACCTTCCGGAGGTCGTTCGTCCGGAGGTCTGCGCATCCACGATGCGTGATTAGCCGCATTGTAGGGGGAACGAGATTGATTTGGCAAGGACGAGCGAGTGGACCCTTGCGGGCTCGCGGTCTCTTCAGGTTTTCAAGGACTGGCCGGAACGATCACTTCATTCCTCGGAGGCTTACAAGGAAGACGAATTCCTTTGATGATACAACGGGTATATTCAGCCACGCGGCGTCGCGTCCTGATCCGTTAGAACGTCGAGGTCGACTGTAAAACGATGGAAATCGACCAGCGCCGCATGGCCGAATGCCGCGAGCACGGAGGCTTTGGAGACGAGGCCGCGACGCCGAAACGGTAGAAGTTCGCCGACGCGAGTGCCGTTCCGGGTGACGACGAAGGATTCTCCGGCATCCAAGGCGCGCATCACTCGGGCACTCTCGTTACGCAGTTCTCGCTGTGTGATCTCGTGATACATGCTCTCATTGTTACACACTAGCTTGGCAAGCCATCCGGCCCATACAGGTCATTTTCCGTGAATTCAGACAAACGTGGGCGGGCGGAACTTCTGGCGGAAATCTCTCGAAGCCGCTTCGGAGCGCTGTCCCGACGTTACCAACGAACGCCGAGTTGCCAAGCGAAGAAGCTCCAAATGTTCGCGAGTTCCTCGACTTGTTTACCGCGTGGCCGACCCATGTTGTGGGGGAGATCTTTTTCAATGTGGACGAGGATGGGCTGTTCGTCGGCAGTCGCCGCCTGCATGCGTGCGGCCATTTTTCGGGTGTGCATGGGATCAACGTTCATGTCCCCGTCAGACGTGAAAAAGAGCGTCGCGGGATACGCGATTCCCTCGCGCACGTGATGGTAGGGAGAACGGGCCAGCAGAAAGGGGAAGTCCTGAGAATCTTCAGGGTCCCCCATCTCCTTTGTCCACAAATGCCCCAAGAGGAAGTAGGGATAGCGAATCAAATCGCAGACCGGAACTTGAGCGACGACCGCCCGGAAAAGCTCCGGACGTTGGGTCATGGCTGCGCAGACGAGTTCTCCACCGGCGCTCAGCCCGATAATGCCGATTTTGGCGGAGTTCGCATAACCGCTGCTGCCGAGAAATTTTGCGGCGGCGATGAGATCATCGACGCTATTCTGCCTATTGTGGCGGCTGCCGGCCAAGCGCCAAGCGTCACCGAATTCACCGCCGCCGCGCAGATTGGCGATCACATAGATTCCACCCGCGTCGAGCCAAGGAACGATGCTTGGAGAATACTCCGGGAGATAGCTATGCCCCCATGCCGCATACGCGGTCAGAACGGCTGGGGCCGTTCCATTCTTCGGCGTCGCGGTGTGCGCGAGCACGTACATCGGCACGCGCGTTCCGTCGGCACTCGGAAACCATACTTGCTCGGCGCGATAGCGCGACGCGTCGAACACGGGATCGAGCGCATCCCATACCTCGAGTGAGCCCGTCGTCACGTCGATGCGATACGCCGTCGGCGCTTGCGTGAACGAGGTGTATACGGCGAACGCGTCATCGGAAAGTTCTTGCGCGCTCAAATCCGTCACGTTCCCGAAAGGCGGAAGGTTTACGTCGCTTATGGTTCCTTGGCGATCAAGTAAGCACAGGCGTGCATGCGCGTTATGGAGATACGATAGGACGACATGGTTTTGAGTCACCGTGAATGCATCGAATACGTCCTCGCTCTCAGGAACGAGAACGCGCCAGTGATTACGTGATGGGATTGCCGCCTCGGCGATGAACAAAGCGTATCGTGATGCCTCCTCATTTGAGCGAATCAATAAATCGTCCCCTCGAAAGAGCGCCTGAAAAACCGCGTCGCGCCCTTCCACGAGCGTGAGAAAACGGCGATCGGAAGAGTGGAGATCTTGGAGGTAGAGATCGTGATAAAGCATCCCGCGTGCCGCGCTCACCAATAGCCAACGTCCATTTTCCGAAAGAAGAACCTCAAAATGATCCTTCGGTGACCGTCCTTCGCCAAAAATCAATTCATCCGCGGTCCATAATCTGCCGAGAAGGTGCCGATACACACGCTGATCGGAAGTCGAATCGGGAGGAAGGCGCGTGTAAAAGAAGCCGCTCTCATCGGGAAGCCATGCCAATGAAGAGATCCATGCGTTCGGAATCTCGTCTCCGAGGCGATTTCCTGACGTCACGTCGAAAACGGAGATGCTTCCGCCCGGGGGTCTGTTGGAGAGTTCGCAGGCGACAAAGTTGCCCCGCGAACTCGGATGCCAACGATTGAGCGAGAAGAGCCCGGAGGAATCAAGCGTGGCCGGGTCGATCAGAACGCGATCGACTCCATCCTCGCGAACGTGCAGCACGGCCTGTTCTTGTGTTCCTCGCTGCGAGGTGAAGAAGGAGCGTCGCCCGCGAACGATGGGCGCGCTCAGCTGTCCCCCGGTGTGAAGCTGATCGAGTCGCCTGTGCAATTCGGAATGGGATGGAAGTGCATCGAGTACCGCGCGCGCCGCCGCGTTCTGTTTCGCCGACCAGGCGATGGTTTCTGGATCTTGCCCACGCTCGAGCCGGCGATACGGATCCGGAACCGGCACGCCGAAAATCGTATCGACGATCGTATCAACGCGAACGCCGTTGCGGTCGAGGGAATAGGCCTCCTGCACACTCATGTTCAGCCTCTACCATTCGGGCGCGATCGGTTCCTTTTGAGGCCTTATTGCGAAAGGACGGAATCACAGCAACGAGCGTGCTTGACAATGCTTGTCATTGTATTACAATAACAAGCATGCGCACGGCAAAAACGGTCTCTATCACATTGCCCCCTGATCTCCTGACGCAAGCACAAGCGTTTGCCAAATATGAGCACCGCACTATGAGCGAACTTTTTCGTGAGGCGCTGCGGCGCTATATGGCCGGCGATGAGGCCTGGAACGACCTACTCAAACGCAGCCGCACCAAAGGCAAAGCGCTGGGCATCACCAGTGAAGCCGATGTGGAGCGTCTTTCGGACGAATACCGACGTGAAAAGTATACCGCGTAAATGCGCGTCGTCGTTGATACTAATATCTATATTTCCGACTTGATGTTCGGGGGTCGCCCCGGCGCCGTTCTGGAGCGTGTCTTTTAGCGATCGTTCCAGCTTGTCACTTCGGAAGGCGGGGAAAACAGAGCGCGCGGCCTGACGCCATCGCGCGTTTTATCGAGGGTGTTGGGAGATCGCCTCAGTGGTGGTGGCTTAGCGTCGCCCTTGAGTATTGCATTTTCTCAAGGAACGTGCTTATTTATGAGTATGCTCATTTCTTGAGAGGGTTTCGTTGTGTTGATGATAGTCGAGATTCCTATTAGGCTGATCCTGGAAGCGGCAGCCGAAATTCAGCGGACGCATGAGGTTCGGGGTTGATGTCGCTGCCAACATACGAGGAGCTTTTTACGGGGTTTCGGACGAGCGCCTTCCGTATAGAAGCCTTAAATCGCTACTTGATCCCTGGTGGCAGCGAAGATGCATTTCAGGAATATTTAAGAGGGGTTTCTTTACCGTCGTCGGCGTATGATGAAAAACGTACGGGATGGATAAACACCGTGAAGGATGCGGCGGCGTCTGGAAAGTCAATGAGTCGTGTGCACGTGATCTCGGACCCGCTTACACCCTATTTGAAATTTGAAATCGATTGGGGATATGTGCGGAATCAAGAGGTTGGAGAGCAGATTTATATACTTCACGATTCGGGTGCGCGGGAGTTCATTAGCGATAAACCGCTCTTCGATTTTTGGCTTTTCGATGAATCGATTGTTGCATTAATGAAATACGATGATGAAGGACATTTCCTGGGGGCTTCGGTTACCTCGGACCGCGACGTGGTTTCGGAGTGCTTAAGGCAACGCGATGTCGCGATGTCTGCGGCGGAGAGCTTACGGGAATATCTGCGTCGGGTTCGAGGGGACGCCCGTGACTTGCGCGAGGTCTCCCGCTGTGATCCGCAATCGATTTTGCAGAATTTGTGAATCCGGCTAACCCTACAGCCCCCCGACGAAACGCCCGGGCGCGAAAATTCCCGTTGGATCGAATTGGGACTTGATCGCACGCATTTTGTCGAGGGCGTTGGGGGGATCACCCCAGGCGTCGAGACTGTGGCGGATGCCTGCTCCTCCGGCGATGACCGTCGGTGGAGCTTCGCGGATGACGCTGCGCATCGTCGCGAGCGCGTTCGCCGCTTCCTGGGCAAGGCTTGGCGGGTCGGCAGCGACGAGACGGACAATCGCGTCTCCGGTGCGCATATCGATGATCTCTTCAGGAATGAAATGATATTGTTTCGCCGTTTCGCGCAGGAGCGCGGCGCGCTGGAAGACCGTCGTCGGCAAGCCGAGGCTTCTCACCGTGAGCGATCGATTGCCGACGGGCGCGACGTACGCCGTGAGTATTTGCGCGAACGCGCGCGACAAGTCCGCGCCTTCGAAGATGCTCGTATCGGGAACTCCGGCCAAACCAAGGGCGGAACGGAGATCGCGCGTGGCGCGCTCGACGGTGCTCTTCGTACCCTCCAGCATCACCGCGATCCGGCCCTCAAGTCCGGGACGAACGTCGATATCGTTCTCGAAACCGGAGATCCGAAGACAAAGCGTGGGTTCAATCGGAAGATCGGCGAGAACCGGCACGACGCGTGCGGCGGAGCCCTCCGGCAACGGGGCAACAAAGAGACGAGCCACCTGTGGACGAGGCAGGGTCTTGAAATTTGCGCGCACGATCGCGCCGAGCGTTCCGAGCGAGCCCACGTAGAGTTTTCCGAGGTCGTATCCCGTCGAACTCTTCACGACCATACCACCTGCGCTCGCGACCGTGCCGTCGTTGAGCACCGCGCTCACGCCGATCAGGAACTCTCGCGATCGTCCATACGCGGCGCGGCGCGGACTGAGCCAGCCCGAGGCTAAGACGCCGCCGATCGTGCTGTATTGCGGGTACGGGGCATCGAGCGGAACGAATTGTCGTTGCCTTGCGAGCCGTTGGTCAAAATCAGCGATCGTCATTCCAGCTTGCACCGCGATGGTCAAATCCGCGGGTTCGTGGGCGATCAATGCGTGCAAATGATGAAGACTGATCGCGGTATTGTAACGCGTCGGAAGATTTCCGATACCTTGCAAACTGCCGTTGCCAAAAAAGACGATCGTGTCTCGCCGCTCTTTGTGTGCGCGGATGAGATCGGCTAGCTGGTGAACCGTCGCCGGAGTATGGACGTGTTCGGGAAGAAGCGTGTCAAGTGCATACGCACGAGGATCGTGGACGTCTATATCCATGTGTTGCCGGCTTCCGGTTTTGCGGTAAACCCGAGATTGGGACGCACCTCGCCGCATGAGGCACCGCTCGGGAATATTTTATCGGGATTAAACATACGCGCGGGATCGAGCGCCTCGCGAAGCCTTCCCATCGCGGCGAGATCCTCCGGAGAGAAAACATACGTCAACGACTCGCGCTTTTCGAAGCCGATTCCGTGTTCGCCCGAAATCGTGCCTCCAAGTTCAATGCAGGCCTGCAAGATCTCCGTTCCGGCGGCATGAACCGCATCGACCTGTCGCTGTAGGCGCCGATCGAAGAGGAGCAGCGGATGAAGGTTCCCGTCGCCCGCATGAAAGACGTTTCCGACCGGGAGACGATACGTGCGAGCTATCTCGCCGACGGTGCGCATGGCTTGCGGGAGTTTCGTTCGCGGAACGGTCGCATCCTGAATATAGTAGTTTGGTGCTAATCGTCCGACTGCGGCGGCGGCATTTTTGCGTGACGCCCAGAGCGCTGCGCGTTCGGAGGCATCGCTCGCAACGCGCCATGAGAGCGCGCCGTATCGGTGAATAAGCAGGCCGATTGTCGATTCAAATGCCGCGACGTCGTCGGGCAAGCCGGCAATTTCTATCAAGAGGACTGCTCCCGCATCCGTGGGAAATCCCGTATGGTAGTGTGCCTCGACCGCCTGCGTGATGACGCGATCCATGATTTCCAAGGCCGTCGGAATAATACCCGAGGCGATGATCTCCGAGACCGCCGCCGACGCTGATTCAACGTCGGGAAATGCGGCGATCGCGACTCGAACGGCGGGCGGAACGCGCAGTAACCGAAGTTCGATGGCAGTGAGGATACCCAAGGTTCCTTCGGCACCGACCTGGATTCCCACGAGATCGTATCCCGGATCGTCGAGCGAGGCTTGCCGAACCTCGCCGTCCTCGTCGACGAACTCCAGGCCAAGCACATGCGCGTTCATCGAACCGTATGAAAGCGCGTGCGGTCCACCGGCGTTGGTGCTCGTATTGCCGCCGAGCGTCGAGATTTTCTGACTCGACGGATCGGGACCGAAGAAAAGCCCGTCCGGCAATGTCGCTTGCGAGAGAGCGAGATTCACCAAGCCTGGTTGCACACGCGCGCGACGATTGGCGACGTCGAGCGATAACAGGCGATTCATGCGCGAGAACGAGATCACGAGACCGCCGCGAATCGGCACCGCTCCGCCGCACAACCCCGTTCCCGCGCCGCGCGCGATGATCGGTTCACCGCAGGCATTTGCGATGCGTACGGCGATGCACGTCTCGCGCGTATCGGCCGGAATGACGACCGCCGCCGGAAGCGCCTCATCGTTGCTCGCGTCGTAACTGTATGCGGCGCGATCTTCGCGGCTGACCTTTACCGCGTGTGGTCCGAGGGCGTTGAGCAATCGTGTTGCGAGCAAGTTCCTCGAGTCGGATCCGCCGTTCACGATGACGCCGGATTTCGCGACGGAGCGGGCGTTCTCGGCGCGACCGCCGGATACAACTGATACGGACGGCGCAGCCGGCGAAAGCGCTCGGTATTCGCGGCCCAACGTTCCTCGATCTGATCGGGACTCTCACCTTGGACGAGCGCGGTTCGCAGCGTGTCGGTTCCCCAATCTCGATCGAGCGCGGAATCGTGAATGACGATATCGCGCGGAGCGAGTGCGCGTACAGCGCACAATATTTCGACGGCGGCGCGGACGGGACGCGCTTGGGCGGGATCCGCCGCCACCAATTCCACGCCGCCGAGCGTTTTGCCGAGCCAGAATCCGAAGAGCGGCGACCAATACGTCGGACGGAAAAAGATGCCGGGTACATCGCGCGCGTTGAGTATCGCCGCGAGATGGTTAGCGTCGATACCGGAGGCGCCCGCAAGTTGAAAGGGAAGCGTCGTGCCGATGCCGTTATTCACCCCCGCATTATCGAGCAATCCCGTCCCGACGTAGAACAGAGCAGTGATCCACTGCGGCATATTGGGCGAACTCTGCACCCAATGGAGCCCGGTTTGCGGCCAGAGCATGGTATTGACGTAGCCTTCCATCGGAATAACCTTTAAGCGGCAGCCGATGCCGAAGTGTTCGTTAAATAGCAAAGCAAGTTCCCCGATCGTCATTCCGTGACGCATCGCGATTGGATAGAGCCCAATGAATGAAGAGAAATGCGGATCGAGGACCGGGCCCTCGACGAGATCACCAAGCGGATTGGGGCGGTCGAGAACCCAAACCTCTTTGTCGGTGGTGCGGGCGGCTTGCATCACTTGCGCGAGAGTGGAGATGTAGGTATACGCACGGCTGCCGACGTCCTGGATATCGAAGAGGAGAACGTCGACGTCGGCAAGCATTGCGTGCGACGGCCGTCGCGTTGCGCCGTAGAGGCTGTACACGGGAAGATTGGTGCTCGGGTCCAGGAATGAGCCGACGCTTGCACCCGCTGGATGATCGCCGCGGAAACCGTGCTCGGGTGCGAAGACCGCGCGCAACGCGATTTCACGGTCGCGGCGCACGGCGTCAACGATGGATTCCAAATGCGACGTGACGCCGGTCTGGTTCGTGACGATCCCGACGCGCCGGCCGTCGAGTTCATGACGGCGATCGCGCAAAAAGACCTCGTTGCCAAGCGTGATTTGCGCCGGAGGCAATGGCTCCGCGCAGGCTCGAGTACCGTGTGCGAGGACCGTCGCTGCGGCGATCCCAGCGAGAAGCTCATTCCGTCTCATGACTAAGCCAGGGGTTCGCTAGCACACTTACGCTTACCGCTAACGGATTCCGATGAATTTGTGGGTTTGTAGCGAGAGACGCAAGCGGTCGGCGTGGGTCTTTGCGGTTTCGACGGCGAGAGCTACGTTCGCGGGCTTGTTTCCTTCGGGTTGTAAGAAGATCGGGGTGGTTGCGGGGAATTCGGTGAGCCATTCGAGCGGAACGCGGCCGTCGACGATGAGTTTGACTTCGTTTGCGCGCGCAGCCATCACGGGCGAGAGGCGCTCTTTGGGTGAAACGGTTAGCCAGACGTCGTCGGGCAGCGTGACGGCAGTTGTCCCGTTGGATTCAATGTGGACACGCCTGCCGTCGCGACGCAAGGCCTCGATAAGGCTCGGCGTTTCGGTTTGAATCAGCGGTTCGCCGCCGGTCAGAATGACCATCGGGCACTGAGGGGAGAGTTCACGCACCCGGTCGACGATTCGCTCGACGGGAAGAAACGTACGGACGGAATAGTCGGTGTCGCAGAAACGGCAATTCAAATTACACCCGGCCGTGCGCACGAAAACCGCCGGAGATCCGGTGAATGTCCCCTCGCCTTGCAGGCTGAAGAAGATCTCAGCGAGGGCGAGCATCGTCGCATCCTCGGAGTACGGCGCATTCTGTCGGCGTCTCCCACAAAACGAGTTCGCTTAAGCCGGGGAGGCGCGGCGCGAGTCGTTCCCAGATCCAACTGACGATCAGTTCGGCGGTCGGATTGGGGATGAGATCATTCAGTAATGAATGATCGAGGATCTCGATAACGTCTGCATTGACGATCTGCGAAATTTCGGAGAAATCGACGACCATGCCCTGGGCTGGGCCGGAGAGGAGGAGTGGTCCGTCAACTGCGACCTCCAAGCGGTAGGAGTGGCCGTGGAGATGTCGGCATTTTCCGAGATGGTGCGGCAAGACGTGAGCGGCTTCGAAGGTGAAATGTTTACGGATCTGCACGAGTTGAGGGTTCGGCTACGCGCTCGCAAGATCCTCAACGTGAACCCGAAAACGGCCATCCTGTGCGGCGCTTGCCTCGGAGATGACGTTCCGCCCGCTCGCCTTGGCGTGGTAGAGTGCGCGATCGGCGTAGGAGAGAAGGCTGCGTGGATCAACCGCGTTTTCCTGCCCTGAATTTGCGATGCCGATACTGACGGTGACGTACCCTTTCTTCACGATGTGGGGAATTTTTAACTTTTCGACGTCTTGGCGAATGCGTCGCGCGACGGCGAGAGCGCCGATCCGGTCGGTGCTGGGAAGAATCACGGCGAACTCCTCGCCTCCGTAACGTGCTCCAAGGTCCTTTGGGCGTCCAAGGGAAATGCGAATGACCTGTCCGATTGCTTGAAGGACCAAATCTCCCGCAAGGTGTCCGAAGTGATCGTTGAATGCCTTGAAGTGATCGACGTCGATCATCATGGCTGCGAAGGTGTCGACGCTCCGGCGATTCTCGCTTTCAAATTGACTCAGGAAGAGATCGAGGCTACGCCGATTTGCCAAGCCGGTGAGTGGATCGAAGTGGGCGATCGTCTCGAAACTCGACGTCACTTGTCCGATTTCGCGCACGCACATGCTCACGAAAAACGCCAGGATGATGGTCCCGATCAACGTTCCGACCACCGAACCGACAGTGAAGGTCGAGTGCCCGGCGATGTGAAGCGACAAGTCGATGATGACGGAAAGCAAAACAACGAGAAACCACAGGTTGAAGATCGAGAGCGCACCGTGATTTTTTCCGGTTGCCGCAGCGTAAATGAGCGTCGTAGCGCTCTGGAGCAATAAGATCGTGCAGATGTCGGAGGCGCTAAGTGCAACGGTGCCCAAATGTGCCGTCAAAGCAAAATTCGAACTCCGTAAGATCGATAGTGTGGTGCCTACAGCTAAGAGGATGTCGATCAGAACGACCGCCACAATCAATATGCGTGTGCCCGAGGCATGATTTAACGGACGCTGGAAGCGCGTCGTAAAGATATACCCTACGACCATCACCAAGAAGCCGGCATGACCGGCCAGCCAGATCCAGAGCTGACGCTCCTCATTGCCGATAATGCGATGCGAACTGAAGACCCCGGGGAAGGCCAACAGATCAGCGATCGTCATGAACGCCAAGTAGCTAAATGCAGAGCCGGCGAAAAGCAACGGCCAACGTCGGCATACGCTGAATTGCCCAAAGAGCAGCGACGCGGCAACGAACGAAAGGCAGAGATTCACGCCCAGCAAGAGTAGGGGAATGCCCACGACGCCGGCGAGTGCAGTGCTTGCGTACGGAGACGCCGCGAACGCTGCAATGATAATGAACAACGCAAGCCAAAACGCCCCTTGGCGTTGCGAATGGGATGCGTTTGTGGTACCGAAACCGATCTTGACGGAAATGGTCGGAACCCCCGTGCTCCAAAAAGGTTGAGCTTAAGCGGGATTGGTCAAGACGGATTGTTGTCTTACAACGATCCGTCGGGTCCCATGGAAGTCAGGCGTTTTCGAACGCTCGCGAGGAATGAACTCGCGATCGCTCCGTCGATGAGGCGGTGGTCGATCGAGAGACAGACGTTCATCATTGAACGGATCGCGATTGAGTCGCCCTCCAGGACGACCGGACGTTTGACGATGGATTCCATGGTGATGATTCCCGCTTGCCCACTATAAATTATCGGCGCGGAGAGTATCGAACCATTAGCTCCCGTGTTATTGACGGTGAAGGTCCCCCCCATCAGGTCGTCAGGGCTCAACTTATTGGCCCGTGCCCGCTCAATGAGGCGTCCGGCGGCCACGGCCAGTCCTCCGATCGAGAGGGTGTCGGCGTTGCGGATAACCGGAACAATTAAGTTATCGTAAAGCGCTACGGCGATACCGAGGTGCACGTCCCGGTGGACGACGATCCCCTCCTCGGTGTAGCGGGCATTCATGAGCGGAAATTCGCGAAGCGTCTCAACGACGGCGCGGAGGAAGAAGGGAAAGAGCGTCAGGGGAAGGCCCTGATCGCGGCGGAATCGTTCCTTTTCCCTTTCGCGCCACGTCCACGCGGAAGTGACGTCCACCTCGGTCGTCGTCCAGGCATGCGGGGCGGTGTGTTTGGATTCGACCATCCGTTGGGCGATGATCCTGCGCGCATGAGAGATTTGGAGCGTTTGCCCGGGAACGGGTGCGGTCGGCGACGGTTTTACGGCCGAGCTTGGCGGCCGAGCGGTCGTCGGTTTGGGCGGTTCGGCGTGTGTTGCCGCGAGGACGTCGTCGGCGGTGATGCGACCGCCAGTTCCGGTTCCGTGAAGGAGGGCGGGATTGAGGTCATGTTCGCGAGCCAAGCGTCGAACTGCAGGCGAGACGCGCACGGGAGGCTCCTCAAATGCCGATTTGCTTGAGCCGACGCTTGAAAGGCCGTTTGCGGACAAGGTGGTCTTTTCGGGCGCCCGTGAATCCGCGGATGCGTTACCGGGCGCAGGAGCGGGGCTAGCGGCACCGGCGACGGATGCCTCCTCGATCACGGCGATCGGAGCGCCCGTCGGTACGGTGTCACCTTCCTTGGCGATGAGTTCGCGAATGGTGCCGGAAATTGGCGATGGGACTTCCGCCGTGACCTTATCGGTTGAAATCTCGACGAAGGCTTCGTATTTCTCCACGCGGTCGCCGACGTTCTTGAGCCATTGCGCAACAGTGCCTTCCGTGACGGTCTCGCCGAGTTGCGGCATCGTAATCGTGGTCGGCATGCTCTTAGAACTCCACCATCTTGCGCATCGTCTCACGCATGCGTTCGGTCGAAATCATGAACTCCTCCTCAAGGGTTTGCGCGTATCCCATCGCGGGAACGTCGGGACCGCACAGACGACGGATTGGTGCATCGAGTTCGAAAAGTGCTTCTTCTGCGACCATCGCGGAAATCTCGGCCCCGACGCCGCCGAACTTGTTGTCTTCGTGGATGATGAGCAGCTTGTGTGTCTTGCAGACGCTCTTGAGGATCGTGGTCTTGTCCATGGGGCGGATCGAACGCAAGTCGATCACTTCAACGGAGATTCCCTCGACCTCGAGTTGCTTGGCCGCATCAATTGCCTGGTGGACGTTGAGGCCGTACGAAACCACGCTGAGTTTTTCGCCGGGATGCTTGACTTCGGCCTTTCCGATCGGAATTGTGTAATGTCCTGCGGGAACCTCACCCTTGACCGAGCGGTACGTTTTCTTGTGCTCAAGGAAGAGGACCGGGTCGGGATCGTCAATCGCCGCATTGAGGAGACCCTTGATATCCGCGGGAAAGGAGGGTGCGACGATCTTCAGTCCCGGCACATGATAGAACAGCGCCTCGATTGAGACCGAGTGCGACAGGGCTCCGCGAATGCCGCCGCCGTAGGGTGCGCGGATGACGAGGGGACAGGTATAATCACCGTTGCTGCGATAGCGTGTTTTCGCGGCCTCTCCGACGATTTGGTTAAACGCCGGATAAATAAAATCGGCGAATTGGATCTCGGCGATCGGGCGCAGACCCTCCATCGCCATGCCGATCGCGACGCCGACGATCGAGGCCTCGGCCAACGGCGTGTCGATGATTCGTTCGGGGCCAAACTCTTCGAGAAAGCCTTTGGTGATCAGGAAAACATTGCCGCGTGCGCCGACGTCCTCGCCCATGATGAGCACGCGCGGATCATTCTTGAGCGCATCGTACAGGGTTTGGCGTACGGCTTCGAGGTTGCTCATCACGCTCGTCGATGGGGCGGCTAAAGCCATGGCTCGTGCGTCCCTTCATAGACATGAGTCCAGAGTTCGCTTGGGGGCGGTGGTTCCATTGCTTCGGCACGATCGGTCACGTCGTTAACTTCCGCGAGCACATCCGCTTTCAGTTGCTCAAGTTCTTCGGCGCTCATGATGTTGTTTTCGACGAGGGCCCGTTGGAAGCGAGGAACGGGGTCTTCGGGCCGATGGGCTTCGATCTCTTCCCGTGTGCGGTAGGTGCGATCGTCGTCATCCGTCGTGTGCGATAAGTAGCGATAGCATTTCGCTTCGATTAATGTGGGGCCGCCGCCCTCGCGCGCGCGATCGAGTGCTGTTTTCACGACGCCGTACACGGCGATCGGGTCCATGCCGTCGACCAGGACGCCGGGAAGGCCGTATCCGTCCGCTCGCTTGTAGATATCGGGTTGCGCCATTTGTTGGTTGAGGGGGACGGAGATCGCCAGGCCGTTATTTTGACAGAGAAAGACGATCGGAAGTTTATGGATCGCGGCGAAATTGACGGATTCGTGCCATTCGCCTTCGCTCGTCGCGCCGTCGCCGAAACTGCAAAGAACGGCGCGTCCGCGCTCCTTGCGATAGACGAGCGCGTATGCCGCCCCGACCGCGTGCGGGCAGTGAGCCGCGATGATCGAGCTGATCGAGTGAACGTCGGCCGCGTGCTTGGTGTAGTGGTTGGGGAACTGTCGGCCTCCGGAGAGATCACCGCTTCGCGCGAAGAGCGAGAGCAGGGTTTCTAGCGTCGTGAGGCCACCGCCGATAGCCAAACCGATGTCGCGATAGTAGGGGGAGAGGATGTCCTTGCCATGGACCAAGGCCATCGCAGCTCCAATTTGGACGGCCTCATGTCCGTCGCTTCCGGCAGCGAAGGGGATCTTCCCTTGCCGATTGAGCTGGAAGCCGCGATTGCCGATTGTGCGCTGAATCATCATCAGACGCATGATCTCCCGAAGCTGGCGGTCGGTGAGATCGTGGCGCTCAAAGACGGCGGGCGCCGCGACCGGCGCGCTCGGGGTTTTGGCCATAGAAGTTCCTTCGATGATCATCGGTACCCAAGTTATCGGGAAAGTGTCGCAATATCTCCTTTATTCGACTTCGCCCCGTGGTCAAAGGTACGATCATCCGCGGGAACCGCCTGCTAGGGTTGCTTCCCGGCGGGTGAGAAGACCTCGGGATGAAGGTGCTCGTTGATCCAGATATCGCGGCTCGATTACGCTTGGTTCGCCGCCGGTTTCATCGGCATCCTGAGCTATCTCTGCAAGAATACGAGACGGCAGCATTCCTGGCTGAAGAACTCGGGAGACTCGACCTAGACGAGCTTCGGACCGGAATTGGGGGAACGGGGCTTCTCGGGACCCTCAAGGGCAAGCGACCGGGTCCGACCACGCTCCTTCGGGCGGACATGGATGCCCTGCCGGTGACGGAGCGCAACGAAGCGGAGTATCGTTCCGCGAACGCCGGAGTGATGCATGCCTGCGGTCATGACGGACATATGAGCGTATTGCTGGAGGCGTCACGTTGGTTCGCGCCGCGCCGTGCCGAACTCGCCGGGACGCTGGTGTTTTGCTTTCAACCTGGTGAGGAAGGGCGCGACGGCAATCGCCGGATGATTCTCGACGGGGCATTGGAAAATCCGCATATCGATCGCACCTTCGCCTTACATCTCTACTCCGGATTGGATGTCGGTCTTGTCGGAGTACGCGATGGAGCGTTCTTCGCATCTGCGGATCTGTTCACCGTCGAGATTCGCGGCAAGGGTGGTCATGGCGGGATGCCGGAGGGGGCTGTCGATCCGGTGGTGGGTGCGGCGCAGCTTGTCGGCTTGTTGCAGACGATCGTGAGTCGGGAGATCCCGCCAAAACACCCTGCTGTCGTAACCGTGGGGCGGATATCGGCCGGAACGGCGAGTAGCGTGATTCCGGAAAATGCCGAGTTGGTCGGCACCGTCCGTTGTCTTAATACCGATATTCGTAGAAGCATGCCCGAGCGTATCGAGCGAATCGTGCGCGGGCTCTGTCAGGCCTTGCGTTTGGAGTACTCGTTCTCGTATGAGGATGCATGCCCGCCGACCGTCAACGATTCGGCGGTGAACGATGTCGTCCGGCGCGTCGGCCGAAAGATCGTTGGAGCGGAGAATCTCGTCGAACACGATGTCGTGATGTGGTCTGAGGACATGGCGTTCATGCAGGAGCAGCGCCCGGGTGCGTATTTCCTCG
Organism: Vulcanimicrobiaceae bacterium; assembly: GCA_035937855.1. Classification (GTDB taxonomy): domain Bacteria; phylum Vulcanimicrobiota; class Vulcanimicrobiia; order Vulcanimicrobiales; family Vulcanimicrobiaceae; genus DASZHL01. The sequence continues at coordinate 22,289 of DASZHL010000008.1, read as the reverse complement.
TCGGTGCGCGCGGCGGAGAATCGACGGCGTATCCTCATCACAACGCACATTTCGATCTCGACGAGCGCGCACTCGACATCGCTTACCGGATGATGCTCGGGATCGGTCTGGAAAACTGATTCAGATCCGAAAACCCCATCACATCGGCCTGGAGCGTGGGGTTTGCTTGCGGTCCGTGGACGGTCTTTCGGTGTGTTCCGAAAGAATTGGTTTGGGTTTGGCTTGGGATTCGGGATTGCGTATGGACGGAGTGTAATCTCGCGATTCCGCGATCCGGCGCGGCACCTTCGAGAAGTGCTTCCAATCGACTCCGACGACGATTGCCTTAGGAGCGGCATTCAACAGAGTAAGTAATTCCGAAGTCGTGAGATTCGACGTGTTGCGAAAGTTCTCCCAAGATCGCTCGAGGATGTTCGACCAATCACCAGGTTTATCGAGAGCGTTTTCAGCGGTTGACAATTCTTTCCACTGAACTTGTACTTCGCGAAAGTACTCGTTGATCGAATACGTCCCTGAGCGAGCGTACTCGTAATAGTGCGTTTCCCCAGGCGTATACCCAGCAGGCTGGAGACGCTCATTATAGACGCACGTGATAAGGGATTCGATAATATTGGTAATTGGGCCGGTGCACTGAGGCGGTCGAGTAAAGCAGACGTGGACCGATCGAGGTTCTTTCTCAGTTGCGTCGCGTTCCTCGATCACCAGGATGCAATTGGTTGAAGCGATTCGTCCCCTCCCGTTGGCGGATGTTGGGACATTGAGCGTGACGGGGCTGATCGTTCTTTGTACATTCGTCGCATCCTCGGCAAACGCGGCGAGCCCGTCCGGCTGAGCGTAGGGATGTTCCTCACGGTGATTGCGCTCAGCGTCCTGCTGAGCTAAATGTTCGTTCGCATCCGGGCGATACGTGGGATTCGGGGTTTTCGAGTTCAGTTGAGCATCCATAAATGTCGTGGTTCCTCTCGGGAATTCTTACAGAAGGTCGTCGTATCGTTTGAAGATCGTGTTGCTAGTTAAGAGTGGTTTGCTTCGTGACGCAACATAGGAGTGTGTCGGCCGACACACTCCTATGTTGCGTACGTCGTAGTCTGTCAGCGATTTCCGTCGTCGGATTTCTTTCCGGCGGCGGCCGTTGCGGATTCGACGATCTTGCGCGAATGCTCGATCAACTTGGTTGCGGCCGCATGCGCTTGTTCGCTCGTTTGTTGAGCGGCTTGGGAGCTGATTTGGGAGCTAACCGAGATGAATTCGCGAAGACGTTCGAGAGTCGCCTTGGTATGCTCAGCGACGAGCTTCTGGGTCGCCTCCGCACTGCCGGCGACGATTTTCTCGCTCGCGACAGCGTGCTTGGTCAATGTTTCTTGCAACTCGCGAGCACTCGTCAGCGACTGCTCGATGACCGGCTTCACTTGCTCGGCGTTCTTGGAGAGCGCGGCGCTGAGATTGCTGTGAAGTTCGCGCGCTTGGGTCAGCGTTCGCTCAAGGACTTCATTGGGGTTCAAGAGGGTGTTCCTTTCAGAAAGAGTGAGGAGGGGACCCATAGTGGTGTCACCCCGTCGCTGGAGATGTTTCGCGCCAAAGCGAGCACGTTCCGTTTGTCGTTCCCGTTTTCGCCCCGGGCTACTCTGAGTCTCGGTCCTGATTGGGGGTTTCGACGGTGATGACCCAACGAACGGCTCGGGCGTACTGCTCCATCTCGCGGACGGTCGACTGGAGGTGCGAGAAGACTTTATCGTAGACGTCGCGCTTTCCGCGGACGTTGTCGATGGCCCTCACATAGCGTCGCGCCTCGTCAAGTTGGCGTTCAACCCGGGGCCAATGACGATGGAGGGTTCGCTCCGAAGCATCGGACAAGCGTTCAATAAGGGGGGGCGCCGGGAGTTCGGGATGGCGCATGGCGAATTCGAGGCGAGCGAGCAGATAGGTGCTCGTCGTCGAGATGAAGGAGCCCATGAGCGCAACCAGACGAACTTCCATCGTAAAAACGACCTTCCTTGTATCCTATTCGGCTTCCGCTGACCGAACATGATCATGCCGCACGTAAAGAAAGTTGACTGCAGGAAAAGATGAACCGGGAACGACGCTATGTGATCGTGGGAAACGGCTTCGCGGGGACGACTTGCGCTGAACATCTGCGCAAGCTCGACGGCGCCTGCGAGATCACGATGTTCGCCGACGAGCCGTACACCCTCTACAATCGCATCTCGTTGCCGCCCCTGCTCCGCAAACAGATCCCCGAAGCGAAGATCTTCATTCGCGATCTCGCCTGGCACGAAAAGCAGCGCATCGATTTGCGGCTACGCACGCGAGTCGAGCGCGTCTCACCCGAAGAGCACTGTGTCTACGCCGAGGGTCGGGCTCATCCGTACGATGCGCTCTTGATCGCGACGGGCGGGCGCCCCAATCCCACGACCGTTCCCGGCGCGGAGGGAGCGCACAATCTCTTCAATTTCCAGTATCTCGACGACACGCGGGCGATTTCCGAGCAAATCGATTCCTCTAAATCGGCGGTGGCAATCGGTGGTTCCTTCATCGCCTACGAATTGGCGGAAGCCTTCGCCGCACGCGGTTTGGAAGCGCATTGGCTCATGCGCGGGCCGCATTTCTTACGCCGTTCGCTCGACGAAGTCGCCGGTGAGATGGTCGATCAGGCCGCCTGTGCCGACGGCGTGAAAGTCCATTACGAGGAAGAGGTTCGCGAATTCGTGCGCTCCAACGGCGTCATCACCAAGGTGATCACCAAGAGCGGTTTGGAAATCGCCGGCGATTGCTTCGGCGTTGGTTTGGGGTTGACGATGAACACCGAACTCATCAGCGGAACCTCGATCGATAATCACGACGACGGCATCGTTTGCGACGATCGTCTGGAGACCGCCGTCCCCGGAATTTTCGCCGCGGGAGACGTCGCGAAATTTTATGACCCGATCGCGGAGATGAGCTATCGTATGGGCACGTGGAACAACGCCGGAGCGCAGGGCAAGGTCGTCGCAATCAATATGACCGGCGGCGATCAGCGCTACCACGACGTTCCGGAATATTCAAGTAAGCTCTTCACCGGACAGATGATCACGCAGTTTGGTCTCAACCCGGATTACCGTTCAGATCTCGACGCTGTGCATAAAATCGATCATGAGTTGCAGCATTATCGCGCGCTGTATTTCCACCACGGGCGCTTAGTGGGCGGAGTTTTGCTCGGCAAAGGCAATCGCTCCGGTAAACGCAAGTACGTTGAGGCGATCAAAACGAAGCAACATTTCGAAAGCAATCAATGGGCTTCACTCCTGGATTGGACCGCATAGCGACTAAACTAACTCATTTATTCCGGTATCTCCAATCGGCGGAATACCTCGGCCTTGCGTCGATTTGGGGTCTCGGGGGGCGCTTGCTCCGGGATGCCGAGGTAGACGAAACCCACGATGCGGTCGCTTGGGTCTAGCCCGAGGAGCGTGCGCATTGTCGGATGAGAGGCCATGAGGCCCGTCCGCCACATTGCGCCCAATCCGTCGGCGTGCGCTGCGAGTAAGAGGTTCTCGATTGCGGCTGCGGTCGCGGCGTAATCCTCGAGTGCGACCTCGGGATCGGGGTCGGTGCGCGTGCTGACTGCGAGAATCGCCGGCGCGCGCAAGAGCTTGCCGACTTCACCGTTGATGAAGCCGGAGCGCTTCTCGTCACGAAGGCCGCGCTCGTCGGCGAGTGATTCGGCCCAACGCCTGCCGAGACGCTTGCGGGTTTCACCGGAAATGAGCGTGAACAACCAGGGCTCGGTGAGACGGTGGTTCGGTGCTAAGACGGCTAGGTCGACGAAACGGGCGATGGTCGCGTCATCGACCTCGCCCTGCAATTGGGGGATGCTCCGCCGAGTGCGAAGCGCTTCAAGAACGTTCATCGGGGAGACTGGTTCCCGCCGTAAGCATGGCCTCCTCGATGCGAGGACGAGACGATCGCCCGCGTCGTCGATGTGCTTGGAAGCAAGCGTCGAGGAGAACGAGAGGATCGTTTTCGACGACTATCTCCGAGCCGGTATCTTTTTCGATGAGTCGGGCAATGGCGGGGAGTTCGTTGATGATTCCACCTGTGTCACGCAGGATTCCGATGAGCTTTCCCTCGTCGAAGGCGATCGCGAACTCGCCGAGCGTTCCGCTGCGTCCACCGATGAAAAGCACGAAATCCGAACTATGGATGTTGTGAACCTCGCGTCCCATCAGCCCCGAACTTGTGAACACCATTGCGTCATACGGTTCGGTGGGCGAGCTGTAGATGCGGATATGCTCGTCGAGCGAGATCGCGGGCGAGACGCCGAGCACGAAGCCTCCCGCGTCGTGCGCACCGTGAGCCGCCGCGTCGGGGAGACCCGGGCAGGCGCCCGTTACCAGCACGCAATCGCGTTCGGCGATTCCGCGTCCGAGTTGATAGGCGCGTTTGAGGTGTTCCGGCAGAAGAATGCCTCCGGCCGAACCCATGACGCCGACTTGAATTTTCATATCTATCCATAAGATATCGGATATTCCCGGGCCGAGCGTACGAGCATACGGCCCGTTTGGCTTGACCGCGCTCCCTGCCTCCATTACCCTGGGCTCATGACGAGCCCCCATCGTGCCCGGCCGGAGATGAGTCGCCGTCAGCCGAGTGCGGATCTCTCGGTCCTGAATGCGGGTCTGGCGGCGATCGTCGGTGCGCGGAACGTGGTCATGGACGCGGCAGGTTTACGAACGTACGAATGCGACGGCTTGGCCGGCATCCGCGTTCGACCGCCTGCAGTCGCTCTCCCCGAGTCGACCGAGCAAGTCGCTAAGCTGGTGAAGTTCGCACGGGGACTCGGCATGCCGATCGTTCCGCGCGGTGCGGGAACGGGTCTTTCCGGTGGTGCGCTTCCCGACGAAACGTCGCTTGTCATCGGTTTATCGCGGATGACCGCGATTCTCGACGTGGATGTAAGCAATCGCTGTGCCCAAGCTCAAAGCGGCGTCACGAATCTCGATCTCGGCCGGCGTCTGTGGCCGCACGGCTACTATTATGCGCCGGATCCTAGCTCGCAAGCGGTTTGCACAATCGGCGGAAATGTCGCTGAAAACGCCGGCGGCATGCATTGTTTGAAATACGGCTTCACAACCAATCACGTCCTCGCCGCGACGCTCGTCATGGAGGACGGCGAGATTTGCAGAATTGGTTCACCCGCTCCCGATTCACCGGGATACGACCTTCTTGGTGTTCTCGTCGGAAGCGAGGGAATGTTGGGGATTGTCACCGAGGTTACCGTGCGCATTCTCCGTATTCCGCAGACGACGCGCACGTTTTTCGCAACGTTCGCGTCGATTGAGGAAGCGGGGGATTGCGTCTCGCTCATCGTCGCCGCCGGCATCGTTCCGGCTGCTATCGAGATGATGGATCGCTTGGCGATCGAGGCAATCGTCGCCGCGACTGGCGTGGATTGGCCGCTCGACGTCAATGCCGCGCTATTGGTGGACGTTGACGGAGTGCGGGCGGAAGTTGAGTATGTGCTCGCCGGTGCGATCGGCATCGCGAGCAGTTGTGGTGCGCTCAAAGTTCGCGTACCCAATGATGAGCTTGAGCGGCAGTTGATGTGGCAGGGGCGCAAGAGCGCCTTCGCCGCGATGGGGAGGATCAGCCCGAACTATTTTGTGCAAGACGGCGTGATTCCTCGCTCAGCCATTCATGTCGTGTTGCATGAGATTAGCGCTTTGTGTGCAAGTGAAGGACTTCGCGTCGCGAACGTCTTTCATGCCGGAGACGGGAATCTCCATCCGTTGGTGCTCTACGATGCGCGCGTTCCGGGAGAAGAAGCGCGTGCTGAACATCTTTCCGGAGAAATCTTACGCATCTGCCTGCGCTATGGAGGTTCCATCACCGGAGAGCACGGCGTCGGCGCCGACAAGAAAAGGTTCATGGCGGAAATGTTCAACGAGGATGATTTGGAGACGATGAATTACGTCCGCTGCGCGTTTGATCCCGAGCGTCTCTTCAATCCGAATAAGGTTTTCCCAACACCGCGTTTGTGCGGAGATCGTCCGGGTCCCTATCGTCCGCAGGAGAGCGAACTCTCCGGTGTTGCAGAGCGGGTTTGAGCGACGTGGCGACGGATGTACGCCCGCAAACGATCGACGAAGCAGCGGAAACGCTTGCGGAAAAAGCCGCGCGCAACGAACGCGTGGGATTCTTTGGCGGCGGAACCGCGCTTGATCTCGGTTGCCTTTCAGGCCCGCTTGATGCGGTTGTGCATACCGAAAACTTGACGCGAACCGTTGAGTACGCGCCGGCCGATCTTATCATCACCGTCGAAGCGGGCATGACCTTGGTGAATCTGCAGCGGATTACCGCAGCTCAAGGTCAACGGCTCGCTCTTGATCCGCCGTTGCCGGATCGTGCGACCATCGGTGGGATGATTGCCGTGAATGCATCGGGCCCGCGCCGAGCGCGCTTTGGAACCTTGCGCGATCTCGTTATCGGCATGTCGTTTGTGCGGGCCGATGGTGCGCTCGCGCACGGCGGTGGACGGGTTGTGAAGAACGTCGCGGGCTTCGACCTTCCCAAGCTCATGATCGGATCGCTTGGAACCTTGGGAATGGTCGCGACGGTGACGTTTCGATTGCATCCGGCGCCTGAGGTCGCGCGTTGGGTTCGCGTGACGCCCGGTGATGCGCGCGGAGCCTTCGAGAGCGTCACCCAAGGATTCGCGCGACAACTCGAACCGAGTGCGTGGATCACGCTTGGCGCCGGGGAGGCAGATGAACCCGCGTTGTTCGCTCTTTTTGAGGGTTTCGAATACGGCGTCACCGATCAAATGGAACGTTTCGCGGGGTCGGTGCGAGAACGGGGTGGAGAACTCGAAGAACTCGACGATGCGGCCTCCGAGCGACTCATTCGTCGGCACGACCTTACGCGTTCTGAAGGGGACGTGCGTCTAAAGATGGCCGTACGGCCGAGAGATCTACCTACGTTTGCCGATGCGCTCAAGGAAATTTCCGCGGAACTCGGTGCGGCCTGTGTTCTTACGTATCCTTCGGTCGGCATCGCCTTCGTGTCGGGCGAACTCGTCGATTCGGAGCGAACGGCGGCCGCAATCGAACGGATCCGGACGGCCGCAGAATCCGTCGAAGGTTCACTGGTGCTCGAGCGTTTGCCCGAGACTTTGCGCGGGCGTCTCGACGTATGGGGTCGCGTACCCGCCTCGTCGCCGATTATGCAAGCGCTAAAGGATCGTTTCGATCCAGACCATCGTATGAACCCTGGTCGCTTTATCGGCGGATGGTAATGGAAAATTCAGCGCCGGAGAAAACCGCACGCTCGACCGTCGATCTCGTCGCGGATTGTGTGCACTGTGGATTTTGCTTGCCCGCGTGTCCAACGTATCGTTCGTGGGGAAACGAGGCGGATTCTCCGCGCGGGCGCATCGATTTAATCAAAGGGGTGGAAGAAGGTTCTTTACTTCTCGATGCGGCGACGGCGCGGCATTTCGATGCGTGCCTGGGTTGTATGGCTTGCGTGAGCGCCTGTCCGTCCGGAGTCCGATACGATACCTTAATTGAGCGAACGCGGGCGCGCGTCGAAAGTGAAGTTGGGCGCTCGATCGGCGATCGACTTTTTCGTTCGCTGATTTTTTCAATCTTTCCCTATCCAAAACGTCTGCGCGCAGTCTCGCTGCTGTTATTTCTTACGGAAGTCGTTGGGCTTCGGAATCTGCTCGGGCGTTTGCAGGCCGGTCGCTTATTGCCGCCGCGTCTCCGTGAACTTGCGACGTTGGCCCCGACGCTACGTCGTGAGGATCTTGGTGCGGAAGTTCCCGCGTTCATCGCAGCGCAGGGGGAGTATCGAGGGCGCGTTGCGCTCATTGCCGGATGTGTGCAGCGAGTGTTTTTCCCGCGGGTGAATGCGGCGACGGCACGCGTGCTCTCGGCGGAAGGTTACGACGTCGTGACCGCCTCGGGGCAGGGGTGTTGTGGGGCGCTCTCGCTCCACGGAGGGTACCCCGAGCAAGCACGGGCTTTCGCGCGCGCTCTGCTCGACCGGGTGCGTCCCGAGAACGACGGATCCGCGCGGTACGATGCGATCGTGATCAACGCTGCCGGATGTGGTTCAACGCTGAAAGACTACGGAACGATCTTAGCTGACGATCCGGCATACGCTGAGCGTGCGCGGGATTTCGCGGGCCGCGTGCGCGATGTGAGCGAATTTCTCGCGGGTATCCAAGCGCGCACCCCTCGGCGCGCGTTGCCGATCCGTGCCGCATATCATGATGCCTGTCATCTGGCTCATGCGCAGGGGATCCGCGAGGAACCTCGACAGATCTTACGCTCGATCCCGGGTCTCGAACTCGTGGAGATTCCCGCCGGAGACGAATGCTGCGGAAGTGCCGGCGTCTATAATCTCTTGCAACCCGAGAGTGCCCGCGAGATCGGAGAGCGAAAGGTCAATGCGGTGTTGTCCGTCGAGCCGCAACTCCTCGTAAGCGCCAACCCCGGATGTACGCTGCATCTCCGTTCCTTGCTCGCGGAGCGTGGAGTCGATCTGCCCGCTGCGCATCCCATCGAGGTACTTGATGCGACGATCTCCGGAACGGAGTTGTTTTCTCGATGATAAACGGCATCTCGAAGCGCGCGCGGGATATTCCGCCGTACGACGACTTGGTCGCCGAATGGAAATCTTTGCGTCGGATCCGAGGCATCTCGTTACGCGAGGTTGCCTGCGTGAACGCTCCGCGGACGTTACTGCTCACGGAGTTTGGTTCCGCCGGATTACCCCCGGTATCAATCTGTGCAGGTGTGCATGGTGACGAACCGGCTGCGCCTTGGGCGTTGCTTTCGCTGGTGCGCGATGGTTTACTTGCGTCGTGTTTCGCGTATCGGATCTGGCCGTGCACTAATCCAACCGGATATCAACGCGGAACGCGTGAGAATGCCGAAGGAAACGACGTCAATCGCAGTTTCGGTCGTGGCGGAACAACTCCCGAATCGCGTGCGATTATCACGTCTAATCGCGATCGTCGTTTCGCTTTGACGATCGACTTGCACGAAGATTGGGAGTCGAAAGGATTCTATTGTTACGAGCCGCCTGTCAAGGATGAAGAGGGCTTCTACATACCGATTGTGCGGGCGCTGGACGATGCGGGTTTGCCGGTTCAGGAAGATTGGAATGGTTTGGACCTCGGTGATCCCGACTATCATCCGGATGAAGGGCGTTTGAAGCGTGGTTGCGTTCTCACCGATCCGGTACGCACGGCGGCGCATTTCAAGGATGGCCTTCCCTTTTCGGTCTACACCTTGGGGCGTTCGGCCGAGCGAACCCTCACCTTCGAATCTCCGAGTTCCCTCCCTTGGGAAACACGTTTAGCGATTCATCGAACAGCGGTCGTCACCGCATTGGAAAGCCTCGCGATGCGCCTGCGGATTGGTTAGATCCGAATTTCCGTGAGGAGGATGACGTGCTCGATCACCCAGTCTTCACTTTTGCCGACTTTTGTTTGCGGATACGACTATGTCGGATGCGTAGGGCATTGTCGGCGGCAAGCTGCAACAAGGGAGGAATGGACCCACGCTCTCGTTCGAGATCTGCCAAATATTCTTCAACGAGGGCGAGAGAGAGCTTGTCCTTTCCGGTCATCTTTATCTCCTACTTTTAGCTAGGGTCAGCCCGCAACAACCCCAAAAAGAGCGCCAGGGGAGTACACGAACGGGCGTTTGAGAGTCTAGCGCCCAGGAGTCTGCCAATGTGGACTCCCGGCAGGGCTCGTTTCGCTGAGGCCCGGGGGTAGTAAATCTTCCACAATAACAGTATACTAACACTATCATGTTGTCTATCAAAAAGATGGTCTACCTGGACCAGCCGCAGGGACGGCTTCTCAAGCTCATTTCGACGGAAGAGCATATCTCGGAAACCGAGGTTATGCGTCGCGCACTTGACCTTTACGCTCGCGAGCGCCTTTGTGACCCCCTGCTCGAACTGATCGGAAGATTGGACGGAGGGCCGAGCGACGGCGCAGCCGAGCATGATCGCTATCTTTTGGAAGGCCCCCATGGAGGGTAGTCTTCTTATCGACACAGGAGCCTTCATCGCCCTTCAAGATTCGCACGACGATCTCCACGAAGATGCGAAAGTGTTTTACTATAACCTATCATCTGCCGTGCGCCGTATCACCACGCAAGCCGTCGTCAGCGAATGCTATACATTTTTCCGATACCGCTTCAACTCCGCTGCAGCCGCCCGTTGGCTCGATTATCTCGATAACGCCCGAAACTCAAATCATCTACGCGTGATCTATAACGACGAACTCGATAGTCGACGGGCCGAAGAATTCTTACGCCGCTTCGATGATCAGGTGCTCTCTTATACGGACTCCCTCACACTCGCGTCCGCCGAGCGCCATAAGGTACGGGCGATCTTCAGTTTCGATCACCACCTCGCTCTCACCGGGCTTCCGCTTCTTCCAGGGAGACTAGCTCGGCGATAACCCGGCCGGCGTTTTAAGAATGTCGCTGCATACCATCATCCGCTTTGTGAGGTAGGACGATCACACGATGTGTGAAGCAGGGCCTTCGTCACCATCTCCGAGGCCTCTCCGATTCCAGGGATGCCAAGACAAACAATCGCACTATTGTGTCGGTCAGCGATCGCAAGGGCCAATCCATCGCATGAGGGCTCATAGATCGGCAAGATTATAGCCGGGCACGATTCGTGACCTTGCATCTTCCGCACGAAGATGGGAGAATACGCCTATATCGGGAAATTTCCGAAGCAATAAGGAGGAGCAAAATGGCAGTAGAATATAACCACGAACCAATCACAGTCGAGAAATTCGACCAAATGGTCGCGGAAGGCGCGTTCGGCCCGCAAGAACGCGTCGAATTAATCGACGGGGCGATCGTCCCACTGCCCCCAATAACTTTTATCGAGAATACCTGTGTCAACAATCTGTCCGAACTCTTCAATGAACACTTTTTAAGACGAGCGACCGTCCAGATTCGAGGGTGCATAGTGCTCTCGGAATTTTCAAAGGTGCAACCTGATCTCGCACTTCTTCGCGGGCCTGCCAGAGGATACATTGGGCGCGCTCCAAACCCGGCGGATGTCATTCTTATAATTGAAGCTGGCGACACGACGACTGAGCGCGATCGACAGAAGTTGTCTCTCTACGCACGATCCGGAATTTCCGAGTTCTGGCAAGTCGATGTCAACGATGGTACAATTTCGGTATATCGCGATTCCAAGTTCGAAAAGACGTACACAAGCCCCGTTCCTGGCGCCGTTATAACGTGTGCGGAATATCCTAGTGATTCATTCTCGGTCGACGACATCGTTCTTGCTGACACGCGCAAGCCCGACGATAGCCGAAGCGAATCTAAAATCTCAAGAGATGCACCAAACAGACGCACAGCGATGTAAGAGCGATCGAGGTCTCTAGTGGAGTGAAACGAAGTGAAAATAAAATATGCTCAAAAACGTACTTTTCCTAAGTTCAAATCATAATGGCTGCTGGTAAAGGCCATAACGGCCATATGAATATGGTGGCAGATCTGTTCAACGAGCGTTTTTTAAAACGAGTGACGATCCAAAATCAAGGAATGCTCGCAGAACTTGAAGGGAAAAACCGGGAGCCAGATCTCGTCCTTCTTCGTGGGAATTCTAGAACGTACAAAGCGCGTTCTCCAGAACCGTTAGATGTACTCCTGGTAGTCGAGGTCAGTGATTCATCCACCAGGTATGACCGGGGCGATAAACTTGATCTCTATGGGCGATCAAAAATTCCCGAGTATTGGCAAGTCGATATCAACGAGGAAACGATTTCGGTTTATCGAAGAATTAAAGGCGCCGAGTTAAAAAAAACGATCACTGCACACCCCGGCAGCGCCATAGCGTGTATGGAATTTCCCAACGAATGGTTCCCTGTCGAGGATTTTTTTGGTCTAACTGTCACGCCCGACGGCGATCGGATGAGTGATGTGGACTTCGAAGATCGTCGCAGATTAATCACGGTCAACGAGTTCCACCGCATGGCTGCGCTGAGAATCCTCCGCCCAATGGAAGGCCTTGAGCTAACCGACGGGATTATCGTCAGTATGTCCCCGAACAGTATCACGCATCATCACTGTGTCAATAACCTGGTCGATCTCTTTCTTGATCGAGACCAATTTTTCGGTGCGATAGACGTCTCCATTCAGCCACGCGTTGTTCTCTCAACACATTCCGAGCCGAAACCCGATCTCACGCTTGTTCTTTTTGATCGAAGCGGACATGAACGGCGCGACCAACGAGCCTCCGACATTCTACTGGCAATCGAGGTCAGCGATTCAACTAGCAACTATGATCGAGGCGATAAGCAGTTTCTCTACGCCCGATCCAAAATCTCGGAGTACTGGCAAGTCGATCTCAACGATGGCGCAATCACAATTCATCAAGATCCGAACGGAATTAAATATGAGACGAGGCGAATTGCTAAGTCAGGAGATTGCATCGCGTTAGCTCGTTTCCCCGGCGAATTCTTCTTGGTCGACGCCATCCTTGCTCGAACGCGAATGCCCGACGGATATCTGACGACTGAAGTGGGTGTCGAAAAACGTCGCCGACCTTTCACGGTCGAAAACTTTCACAAAATGACTAAAGCGTCAATCCTTGACCGAAACGAACGCCTTGAATTAATCGGAGGGGTGATCACCACAATGTCCCACATCGGGAAAAAACATCGTGCGTGTGTTAATAAATTGGAAGATATCTTTTACGACCGAGCCAAACTTCACGGTAAGATAAGCGTTCTGGTTCAGCAGAGCGTCAAGCTCTCCGACTTCTCTTATCCGAAACCCGATCTAACGCTTCTGTTACAAGATGGAAGTACATACGAAGGGCACGACGAGCGAGGTTTTATCGTCCCGCTCGTTGTCGAAGTAAGCGATTCGACGAGCAAATACGATCGAAGGGTGAAGCAGTCTCTCTACGCTCGATCCAAAATCTCGGAGTATTGGCAAGTCGATCTCAACGATCGCACAATCACGGTTTATCAAGATCCCAAAGGATCCGAATATGGGACGAAGCATATCGCTTCGCCCGGAAAGCAAATCACATGCGCGGTCTTTCCCGACGAATTCTTTTCGGTAAGCGACATCTTTTCTCGGACTCACAAGCAGGACGAGCCCCGGAACGGTCCTGACATCTCAAGAGACACGCGGCGAATTTAGCGAGGCAACATGGAGCGAGTCCGATTCACGCGATCACGGTTGCCGGGCGCGATTCAGCCGGCAATCTCCGCTCAATGAGCGAACAAGAGGGCAAGGCTGTTCGAGCGACGCTCAAAAAGCGGACAAAATCCATGCAGAGCAGGCGTTCGCGTTAAAGATCGCTTCGGAGAGGGGGAGATTCGAACTCCCGAGACCTTTGACAGTCTGCTCGCTTTCCAAGCGAGTGCATTCGACCACTCTGCCACCTCTCCATGGTCCGCGGCGGGACCTACGCCCTCACGATCACTGAAACCTTGTCGGCGGTCGGCTGGTGGATGGATCTTTCCGAGCCGAATAAGACGAATATGCGGGAACTCGTCGTCGTTCGTCATGGTCGGACGGCTTGGAATGCCGAGGGACGCTTCCAAGGCCAGACCGACGTCCCGCTCGATGAAGTCGGTCTAGCGCAGGCACGAATGCTCGCGGTTGGCCTGGCTGAGGAGCCTTTCGACTTCGCGGTATCCAGCGATCTGCAACGAGCCGTGGAAACGGCGCGGATCGCTTTGGGGGGTCGGTCGCTTGAACTTCACCAAGATGCCCGTTGGCGCGAGGGTTATTTTGGAAGTTGGGAGGGCCGGCGTTGGGAAGATTTGGTTGTCGAACAACCGGATCGGGCCTTTTCGCACGATCCGTTCATCCGCTTCTCCCCGGACGGAGAAACCTTCGATCAGATTTGTGAGCGCGTACGCTCGGCTTATGAGGAGATCCGGGAAGGTGAAGCACGCTCGGTCCTTGTCGTGACGCACGGCGGTGCGTTGCATGCCATGCTCAGGGTTGCTCTGGGCGCACCGGCGGCCGAGGCGATGAACATTCGCTTTGCTTCCGGAAGCCTTACTCGCTTTCGCATCACCAAACGTGGCGCCCGTCTCCTCGATCTCAACCGCACGTTTGATTAGAGGTGTCGCGGACTGAAGATCCGCGAAGGCTCTTTTGGTGAAAACGCCAAGTTTGCGCGCATGTCTTCACTGATCGAATCCCTTTCGATTTCCGCGCGTGACGCTGCGGCGGAGGATGCGGCTCGCCGTCGCATCGATAATCTCACCAAGCCCGTGGGCAGCTTGGGGTCTCTTGAAGTGCTCGCCGTTCAGCTCGCGGGGATCGCGGGGGGTCTTCCCACCCACAAGTATGAACGGCGTGCCGTTTTGATCGGTGCCGCCGATCACGGGGTCGCCGTCGAGGGCGTCAGTGCATATCCCCAAGAGGTGACCGGGCAGATGCTGGGGGCCTTTCTGGGTGGTTTCGCGGCCATCAATGCGCTGGCGCGAACCGCGCGAGCGGAAGTCTTCGTCGCCGATTTCGGCGTGCTCACGCCGCCGCGCGAAACTTACCCGCGTCTGTTCGATCTGCGTTGTGGTCCGGGAACGGCAAACCTCGCATCGGGTCCGGCAATTGCGCGTGAGCAAGTCGCGAACGTGCTCGAGGCCGGAGTCGCTGCGGTCGATCAGGTGCGGAATGCAATTCCCTTCGATGTGCTTGCGCTGGGAGACATGGGGATCGGAAACACCACGAGCGCGGCGGCGATTGTGTGCGCGTTCACCGGCGCACCGGCGTCGGTTGTGGTCGGACGTGGAACGGGAATCGATGACGCGCGATTGACGAAAAAGGTCGCGATCGTTGAACGCGCCCTCTCGCGCCTCTCGGGCCGAACCTGGGAAGAGATCGCCTCGGAACTCGGCGGATACGAAATCGTCGCATTGGCGGGCGCGATTCTTCGTGCGGCGGAATTCCGTGTGCCGATCGTTCTCGACGGCTTCATCGTCGCCGCGGCGGCCTTGTTGGCGCGGGCCATTGCACCGAAATCGATCGCGTACTGCATCGCATCGCACCGCTCGCAAGAGCCCGGACACACGATTGCGCTCGCATCGCTCGGCTTGAAGCCCTTGCTCGATCTGGAATTGCGTTTGGGTGAAGCCAGCGGAGCGGCCTTGGCCTTGCCTATCCTGGAGGCGGCGGCGCGCATGATTTGCGAGATGCGAACCTTCGAAGAGGCGGGTGTTGCTACAGAAACGTCTGGAGATTTAGTAAACATCTGAAATACATCGGGCCCGTCCGGACGGCGTTTTCGTATTTCTCGATTCTTCCGGTCGGAAGAACGGAAGCACCTGATTCCGTTGCATTGGTGTGCTTGCCCGTGGTTGGAGCAATCCTTGGCGCGCTCGTCGGCGGGTTGGCTGTTCTCGCGGCTCAGATATTGCCGCACGGGCTCGTTGTGGCGGTGGCCTTCGCGGCGATGCTCGTACTCAGCGGAGCGATCCACGTCGACGGCTTCCTCGATTCCTGCGATGCGCTCTTCGCCTCGGTCACCCCACAACGGCGTTTGGAGATTATGGATGATCCGCAGCATGGGACGTTCGCGATCGTGGGGATGGCGCTTCTCACGGTCGTGTGGACGGCGTCCGTTTCCTCTATTGCGCCGTCCCACTATCCTGCCGTACTCGCCTGGAGCGCGGCGCTCGCACGCGCATGCGCGGTCGTACAAGCGTTCCTCTTCCCCTACGGGCGGCGGGTGCCGTCGCGCGCCTTCTCATCGCGCCCTTCGCGCTTCGTGCTGGGCGCCGAGTTGTTGGTTCTCGCCGGAGTGGGCTTCTTTGTCGTCCCCTACGGCGCGGTGATTGCCGTGGGAGCCCTCGTGTTCTCTTGGTTGATCGCGCATTGGATTGCAAGCAAACTGGCCGGCGGGCTGACAGGAGACTCCTACGGCTTCGCGATTTGCCTCGTCGAACTCGGTGTGCTCGTCGCCGCTGCGACCATCGAGCACGTTGCGGGTTGACGTGTTTCTCGAGTCGACGTTCGCAGGCGAACGGACCTGCCGCTCGAACTGTCTCTGAAGAAACGGAGGAACCATGACCCAAGCGAAATCTTTTCTCTCGGACATCGACGTTCTGCGGAAACGCGCCCGCAAGCATATCGAACGTGGAATGGTCACCGGCTCAGAAGAGCTTGATCCAAAGACCTCCATCGACATCCTCAACCAGGCTCTCGCGACTGAGCTCGTCTGCGTACTCCGCTATCGACGGCATTATTTCACGGCAAGCGGAATCAATAAGGGTCCGGTAGCCGCGGAATTTTTGCAGCACGCGCAAGAAGAGCAACAACATGCCGATCAAATCGCGGCGCGAATCAACCAGCTCGGCGGCGCGCCGAATTTCAACCCGGAAGGCTTAGCTTCGCGCAGTCATTCCGAATATGGGGAATCCCTTGATTTGACGGAGATGATTCGCGAAGATCTCATTGCCGAGCGAATTGCAATCGAGTCCTATCGCGAGATGATCCGGTATTTTGGAGAGCATGATCCGACGACGCGCCGCATGCTGGAGTCCATCTTGGCAATGGAAGAAGAGCACGCGACCGATTTAGCTGAACTACTTTCAACACACGCTTCCCGCAACTAGTTGTCAGAAGGGGACCATGCCGAAAATTCGCGTAGCTAAACCCGTCGTCGAGCTTGACGGCGACGAGATGACCCGCATCATCTGGAAGATGATCAAAGAGAAACTCATTCTGCCCTATCTCGATATCGATCTGAAGTATTTCGATCTCGGTATTGAGAAGCGGGATGCGACCGACGACGCCGTGACGCTGGAGGCCGCTCGGGCGATCAAGCAATACGGGGTCGGCGTGAAGTGCGCGACGATCACGCCCGATGAGACTCGGGTTGCGGAATTCGGCCTTAAGCAGATGTGGCGTTCTCCGAACGGAACGATCCGCAACGAACTCGATGGGACGGTCTTTCGAGAACCGATCATCTGCAAGAACATTCCCAAGCTTGTTCCGGGTTGGACTGATCCGATCGTCATCGGCCGTCATGCATTCGGTGACCAGTATCGCGCGACGGAACTGGCGATCCCCGGGGCCGGCAAACTGACGTTGCGCTTTGAGCCCGCTGACGGTGGTGCTCTGATCGAGCGCGAAGTGTACTCGTTCACGAAACCCGGTGTAGCCTTGTCGATGTACAATCTCGACGAGTCCATTCGCGGCTTCGCGCGGGCCTGCTTCAACTACGGCATATTGCGCGGATGGCCGGTCTATCTATCGACGAAAAACACGATCCTCAAGACCTACGACGGACGTTTCAAGGATATTTTCCAAAAGATCTACGACGAGGAATTCCGCGCGCGCTTCAAGGTCTTGGGAATCAGCTATGAGCATCGGCTCATCGACGACATGGTTGCGGCGGCTCTGAAATGGAGCGGCAAGTATGTTTGGGCGTGTAAGAACTACGACGGCGACGTACAGTCGGATACGATTGCGCAGGGGTATGGTTCGCTGGGTCTGATGACGTCGGTCTTGATGACGCCGGACGGACAGACGATCGAAGCCGAGGCCGCTCACGGAACGGTCACGCGCCATTACCGCCTGCATCAGCAGGGCAAACCCACCTCGACGAATCCAATCGCTTCGATTTTCGCATGGACGCGCGGTTTAGAGCATCGCGGAAAAGTCGATGGAACCCCGGACGTCGTCGAATTCGCCCGCACGTTGGAGCGCGTCTGCGTCGAAACGGTTGAGAGCGGCAAGATGACGAAGGATCTCGCGATCCTCATCGGCCCCGATCAGCCGTATCTCAGCACCGAGGCGTTCTTGAACGCACTCGATCAGGAATTACAACGACGCGTTAAACGCGCGCTCGCAAGCGCCTGATTTTTTCGACTAAACTCGAGGAGCGTTCATTCTAAGGAAAAGTCCGAGTAGGTTGGGGTTTGCTCGGACTTTTCCGCGTTTTATCCCTACGGAGATCAACCCCCGCCGTTACAAGTCGCTCGCGTAACTCGCGCGTGTCGATCGCACGTACGAGAACGTTACGTTCGACCGCCAGCGCAGCGGCCGTTCCCGCAGCTTGTCCGAAGGTCATCACGGTCGGCGTGAGGCGCGTCGAAGCTAGGGCCTCGTGGGTCGTGGAGATGCAGCGACCGGCGACGAGGAGGCCATCAACGAAGCGGGGCACGAGGCACCGATAGGGGATCTCATAACTCGCTCCGGCTGGAAGGCGATGGGTCGTGGTGCCGCTTCCCGACGGATTGTGGATGTCGATTGGATACGCACTTCGCGCGATCGCGTCTTCGAACGTGCGCGCTTGCAAGATGTCTTCGCGAGTGAGCGTGTAGCAACCGACAATGCGGCGTGATTCACGGATGCCGATTTGCGTAGCCGTGATGATGCGAGCGCCGGCGAACCCGGGAATGTCGCTCCGGAAGAATGCGAGTAATTCCATCGCCTGCTTTCGCGCTTCGATTTCCGCGCGGGTGAGATCATCGGGATCGAGCGGATCGATGTTGACGACGCGGGTCATGTTCACGCTCACTTCATCCGCATACGGAGAAATGAAGAAGGAAACCAACTCGCGCGGCACATGGACGCGACCGCTTTCTCGCGCGGACTCCCAGAGCGCGTAGAATCCCGCGACCGCGCTGAGGGAATGAGCGTCCCGTTCGTCGGCTTTGAGGCTCGTTCGCATTTGTTCGGGATGCGCACGCAAGTATTCCGCCGTTTGTGCGAGATCGACGTGAGTCAAGCGGAACATCAGCGTCGCGGGCTGGACGCGTCCGCGTTCGTCGCCTTGTTGGATCTCAACGCCTGCGGATGCCGCGATATAGGCATCAGCTGACGCGTCTATCGTGATCTTTCCGAAGTATTCGCGCGGACCCGCGACGGTAGCGACGCGAACTCCCGTGACAACGCCGCTTGGGTTACGGAGGGCTTCTAAGAAATACGCGTGCAGTAAGAGTGAGACGCCGGCTTCCTCCATCATCTCAAAGAGGAGCGCTTTATGGACTTCCGGATCGAACGGCGTGATCGTCGGAACGTAATCGGAGGAGTCGGAGATATGCCCCGGTGAGCCGCCTTTGGCGACGAGGCGCTCGACGATCTCTTGAGCGATGCCCCCGATGATTCGCTCGCTCCCCGAATGAAAGGTCATCCAGGGCCCCACCATCGCGGCCGTTGCCGTTCCGCCCAAAAATCCGTACCGTTCGATCAAGAGAGTTCGAGCGCCGCTGCGAGCCGCCGCCAATGCCGCAGCGCACCCCGCGTTGCCGCCGCCGATGACCAGAACGTCGAAGTCGCCTCTCATGCGGGGCGACTTCGTTCATTCCTTGCGGATTTCCCACGAGAAGAGGCCGGGGGCATCCATGCTTCCGGCCTCTTGCCGACGCCTCCGTGCGTTGCTGCTCTCTCCATACTTTATGTTGGGCGCGGAATCCCGCTGCGACGCAGCAGGACTAGTTTGTGAATTCCTGGATGAAAAGCGTTCCGGTATTTTCCGTGCGGATGGCCGCGATGCCGATGCGCCCGTAGTGCGCTTCGAGCATATTCGCCTCATGGTCGGGACTTTGAACGAGAGCGGTAAATGCGGCCGGCTCGTTCTCATCCAGAGCGAGATTTTCTCCGGCCCAAGAGTAGCTGATTCCCATGCCCTTCATGGAATCGTAGGGAGTCTTTCCATCAGGTGAAACGTGACCGATGTATCGTTGAACCAACATGTTTTCACCGCGAACCTGTGCGACGTGATCGAGTTGGGGATCATCGATGAGAGGTCGCAGGTTGTGTTCTTGGCGGAATTTGTTGAGATCATCAAGCATCGCTTGAGCATCGTGGATGTTGGGTTGTTGCTCTCCCGGATAATCGACAAGGGCGACGATTGCATCCGTGCTCGTTGCCAATGGCGAACTGACCGTCGTTGTAACGGGGAGGTTGAGTGCCGCAGCTGCGGCGAGACCGATGAGGGTAAACATGGAAATCACCACCCTCTCTAAACTATAGAGACAGGCATACTTAATAGATCGGCGGAGACGCGCGGATTCTCGCACGATGAAGAGCGCGTCGAGGGAACGTGCGACGGAGGTCACAACCCCAATAATGTGCGGGAAATGTCTCAAGTTTGAGGAAATGCTCCATCACGAGGCTGCAAACTCATTGCCGGAACCATGCCATAAGCACGAATGAGCGCCGATAAACGGAGCAAAATAAACGTAAAAATTCGACAAAGGCGACGATTGTGTCCTAAGTCACACGGCAAAACGCAACTCCACAACGACGCTATGCGGAATGTCGCAGCTTATTGGTGAAGCGGACACCAAACGGATGATCCGCAACGCCTATGGCTACGGAATGGCATATGCGGTTTGCTCGCGCGACGTCGTCGTAAAGACGGTACACGAGTTTCATCAATCCTTGCGCGCGGAAATTACATATTGTGCGGCATTTCGAAAAGAGCGCATGCAGAAATTGCTACAAGCAGATGTTTGGGAATCACTGATTAGTGCGCCGAAATTCAGCGTGTGCTCGAAACGGATCCAGAAATAGTCATTGAGCGCGAGCACCGTCTGCAAATATTCACCCGTCGGCGTTCCGGCTATCGGCTGTCACAGGCGAGTTGGCGTATGGCGACGCCACACGATTTCATCGGTTCTCGAATTTTTCCGGTGGATGAAATATTTCTGACCGTAGCATTTCTTCATCCGAGAGGTGGCATTTACCGGAGGCGGGAAAACGGGCCGGTATAAGTTTCGTTCGCCAGTAAGCGAGGGCTCCCTCATGTCCGTTGTTTCGCTCCGATGATCTGGTCCGTATTTGCGGTCGCGCGCTTCCGTACTCGAGATACAAACGTGACTTTGGGCCGCTCGTAAATGTTATTAATTGTAAAAGTCGTTGGGACGTGCTGTGTAATTCTTTCTAGCATAGCATTGATTATCGTGAGGTATCAGGCATATATGGAGTTGATTCCCCTTGTCGCCTTTTATCTCGCATTTATCCTATCCATGGCGTTCGGTGATCTCCTTGAGAAAGCTGTGCTCGGGACTCGGGTCATTGCACCGAGATCGATCGTTCGTGATTATTTACTTGCTGGAATATGGGGTATTTGGTTCGTACTTCTTAGTGTGTATCCTCTTTTGCGAATTATTCACATAGAAATAATGACATTGGGCGATCTCCTTATCGGCGCTTTTACGCTGCTTGTACTTGTTCGTGTTGCGGTTGCGGTTTCTGGGTGGCTGAAATGACCCACTCGGCTGCTGGGCACTTGATAGCGGGTAAGAGAGGCCAAGAAGCAAACATGCCCATTGACGGTCCTGAGAGGGATAGAAAAAACATGCTTGAATGAGGGGCCGTTTCGGCGAACAACGTTCCGTCTCTCCGCACGACGTTCATCGCTTCAAGATACGCTCGGATTAGCAGTTCGGGTTCCTGTCGCGCGAGTTCGTCATTAATACGCCGCTCGATGTTGGCTGAATTGAGTCGCGCGAGAACAGTCGAATCGTATGGTATTTTTCGAATGAGCGCGCGTCGCAATAGCCACGACGGTCGTGAAACAATCATACGATCCGCCAGTCGTCTGGAAATATTCATTTTAACAGGTTTCTGCCGTTTACTCTCACTAGCGAACTAGCGTACGCCGTCAATACGCTTTTACATCGACTCCTAAATTTGTCCGGCGGATGAGAAATTTCTGACCGAAATAGTTCTTCTTCAAGGAGGTGGCATTCGACCGAGACGGGAAAACGGGCCGGTATCAGTTTAGTACTTCCGTAAGCGAGGGCTCTCCACATGCGCCGTCGTCTCGCCCCGATGATTCTGTCCGTTCTCGTAGTCGCGCTCGTGATCATAGCGCGTTTCGCAGCGGCGGACGTGATAAGGCCGGGAGCGGTGGTCGCCCCGCCACGCGGGATCTTTGCAGCCCCGACGCCTGGACAAAGCGCTGCTCCGGGGATTGCGCCATTTCAAGGACCGAGCTCGTCGCCGACGCCGTCACTGGTAAACACTTCGGTGTCGGCGAAAACGCAGATTCCGACCTTGGTGAATGTCACCCTGGGTCAAGGGTTGTCGGCGTTCGAGGTGCAGTTCAGCGCACCGGACGTCTCGGCGATGCAGTCGGGCAATACGTATTGGGCTTGGCGGACGCTGAACGACCAAGCGTGGATCGTCGTCGGATTTGTGAACGGCGTGGTGAACTCGGTGCAGCTCACGCCGCAGAAGCATAACGTGCTCACTGTTGCGGATACCGCCCGGGTCGCGATGGGGAGCGATCTCGGGACGCTGCTCCAGCGACGTGGAGCGCCCTTGGGCGCACCG
>DASZHL010000007.1:0-67794 GCA_035937855.1 Vulcanimicrobiaceae bacterium | reverse complement strand
GATCGGCCGCAGGTTCGTGCGAAAGAGTTTCCAATCGGTACTCCAGCCGCCCGAGAAAAGCAACGGCGGCAAGATCAGCGCGAAGACCCACTCCGGCTGAAGGACGATCAGCGGTGCGTGCGGCACGAACGCCAGAAGCGTACCTCCGACGACGAAGACGATCGGATACGGAAGCTCCAAGCGCCGAGCGAGCAAGGCCAACATGATGATCGTGCTCAAGGCGAGCGGCAGAAGAAGCGACTGTTCCACGCGCCGAAGTTATCCGGAAGGGGTGTGCTCTCCCACTAGGGGAACGTGATGTCGGCGCAACGGAAACCAGCGATTTCCGCTCAACATTCCGCAAGGGGAGGTAAACATTTCATGCTGAAGGACACTCCGCTTACCATCACCGAACTTGTGCCCGACGATCTGATCGATGCTCTGGTGGAAAAAGCCGGCATTAAGAAGATCGAGATGCATGCTGACCGCGTTCTCGGCGGCCCGCCCTTGCTTCACACATGTACGATGGTGCACTTTCGGGAAATCCCCGGTGACATCGCGCAATTTCAAACAAACATGTCGAGCGAATATCATGACGGAGCCTTGCTTTCAGCGTTAGAGAGAGCATCCGAAGCGTCCGAACATCTTCAACCGTTCCTCGTCATTCGTATCCTTAGCGAGTTAAGTCGTGATTTTCATCTTCCACGAGGAGCTGACGTAGTTGGATTTCTTCAGCAAGCTCATACCATTCTCGGATCAGAGATGAGAGTTCGCGTCCCGATCATTTCGCTTATCTTCGCGGATTCGACGACCCTCAAGAAACGAGGAGAAGTTGGAATTCTCGAGCTTCTACCGAAACCCGGAGAAACGTATCCGCAGATGCTCAAGACCATTCTTTCCATGGCGAAAAATGAGCCGCCTATCTCTCTCGATGATAAGGCGTTGTATAGCGACACTTCCATCCTCGCTAGGGGCGCAAACGCATTTATCCGAAAGGTTGCCGTTTCTTTGAACCAAGAGGAGGAGTTCAGTGCATGGGCAGAGGAATTACGATGGCAACATGCCAATTACTCGATGCCCGGTCTCCGATTGAGAAATATTACCTCTCAAGGCGACGACTTGCAAGCAACACATGAAGGCCGAAGAAGCCACGTGTGAATCAACATCGATCTCGTGTGATGCGGTGCGGCTGATAGATATTCGGGCAACGACGTCCACGAGCGCATTTGCGCTTTACGTAGCTAGCCTCGTTCCTCGGTGATATCAATAGCCTACCGCTATCCCG
Organism: Vulcanimicrobiaceae bacterium; assembly: GCA_035937855.1. Taxonomy (GTDB): domain Bacteria; phylum Vulcanimicrobiota; class Vulcanimicrobiia; order Vulcanimicrobiales; family Vulcanimicrobiaceae; genus DASZHL01. The sequence goes on along the minus strand of DASZHL010000007.1, from coordinate 66,530 downwards.
TCGCGCCGCGGATCAGATCCGCCGCGTAGCACGCCGTTCTTTTGATCAATCCAAATCGCGTGTGCTGTTCCGAGCGGGTCGGCGGTGCGGTTCGGCCGATGGCCGGCATCGCGAAGGGCGTTTTCGATGCGAATGGGTACGGTACTCTCAAGTGCGAGCGAATCGCCGCGCGCGAACATGCGTGGAAAATCGATAGCCTGCTGTACCGACATGCCGTAGTCGATGATGTTGGATAAGACCTGTACCTGCCCTGCCGGCTGGAAATGTCCGCCGGTGACTCCGAACGACAGCACCGTATGTCCATTTTTGGTGAGCAAAGCCGGGATGATCGTATGCATCGGTCGCTTGCGGCCGGCGAGTACGTTTGCATGCCCGGGTATAAGAACGAATCCGGTACCCCTATTGTGAAGGAGCACACCGCACCTCGGCGCAACCAAGCCGCTTCCGAAGTTGTCAAATAGCGAGTTGATAAATGACACGGCGGTACCGTCTTGGTCTACCGCGGTGATGTAGACGGTGTCGCGTTGGTTGGGCAACGGCGTTGGACTGACATCGGAGATTCTTCCCTCAAGCGTGACCTTGCGGGCCAGATCAGAGATGCGATCCACGCGCAGTAGATCGGCAGTCGGCACGGGTTGGAACGCCGGGTCGCAGACAAAAAGATCGCGTTGCGCATATGCAAGCCGCGCAATCTCAGCTTGCAAATGAAAACGCTCGAAGCTCAGCGGATCGTATCGACCGAGATCGAACCGATCGAGAATTGAAGCGATGATCAATGCCGTGATTCCCTGGCCGTTTGGAGGGCACTCCCATAGATCGTAGTCGCGATATCTCGTTGAAATCGGCGTCGCGTATTGCGGTTGATACTCGGCAAAATCGGCCGGCACATGCACACCTCCCAGACGGTTCAGCGTCGACACGATGTCGTCCGCTATCCAGCCGCGATAGAAGATGTCGGAACCCTCGAGGGCGATACTCTTGAGGGCTTTTGCCAACGCCGGGTTGCTCCGAATATCGCCGGCGGCGGGAGCCGCGCCGTCGACGAGAAATGTTTGCGCCGCAGCCGGCGTGCTTTGTAATTTGGCTATCTGCCGAGCCCAATCGTAAGCCAAACGTTCGGTGACCGCATATCCATGTTCGGCGGCATCAATAGCAGGTTGCAGCAGGCGCGCGAATTCAAATGTCCCGTGATCTTGTAGCAACCGCTCCCAAGCGCGCACCGCGCCGGGAACCGTTACCGCATGTGCGCTACGCGGATCAAGAGTCTGAATCCCGCGCTCCACGAAGTACTCTACGTGGGCGGCCGCGGCTGCCCACCCCGAGCCGTTTAGTGCAACCGGCTCGGCTCCGGGTTTTTTGAGGATGGCGAAGCAATCACCGCCGATTCCGGTTTGCGTGGGTTCAATGACGGCAAGCATTGCGGCTGCCGCGATCGCGGCGTCGACCGCGTTGCCGCCTGCCTTGAGAACATCCAGACCGGCCAAGGCCGCTTGAGGATTCGATGTCGCGACCATTCCCTTCGTTCCGAAGGTTTCAGAACGTCCCGGTTTTTGAAAATCACGCATGATGCAAGCCGCGATGCCGCTTTTCGTCGGCAGGCGCCCAAATCGTAAAGCTGCTCAAACTACCCGTAACAACGGCGACGAAGACACGCATCACGACTTCCCTTCACTGCATTTCATGACCGCGAGGGCCTTTGACCTTCGCCCGACTGCCGGACCGGAGCGATCTGTTGAGACTTGGCTTCTCGTAACGTTTCGCCCTTGAGCGGCAAACTCATTCGGAGTTTATGTAGCTCGGGAAAACATATGCGGGCGCGGATATTTTGTCGTTAGCGGACGTAAACAAGGGGTCCATTCCTTTTCGAGGTACACTATCGCCCAGCGTCTCATAGGGATCATTTTCGAAGAGGTGGTTCCTCTCTGCTTATGACGGAAGGTAAACATTTCATGTTGAAGGATACTCCGCTTTCTCTCACCGAACATGTACCTGATGATCTGATCGATACTCTCGTGGAAAAAGCGGGCATTACGAAGATCGAAATGCATGCCGACGGAGTTCTCGGCGGCCCACCCGTGCTTCACACGTGCACGATGGTGCACTTTGGGAAAGTCCCCGGTGACATCGCGCAATTCCAAACAAGCGAGCCGAGTGATAAACATGACCGAGCCATGCTTTCAGCGTTTAAGAGAGCGTCCGAAGCGCCGGAATACGCCCAACCATTCCTCGTCGTCCGGATCCTCAGCGAGATTAGCGATAATTTTCAGCTCCCGGTAGGAGCTGAGGCGGATGAAAGTCACCTTGTTCAAAGCATTCTCGGCTACGAGAAGAGACATCGAATACCGATCATTGCGCTTATCTTCGCGGACTCAAAGACCCTTAAGGAACGCGGGAAAATGGGAATTCTTGAGCTTCAACCGAAGCCCGGGGAAAAGTATTCGCAGATGCTCGAGACCATTCTTTCCACGGCAAAAAGTGAGCCGCCTATCACAATCGCTGATGAAGTACTCTATAGCGATACGACCATCCTCGCTAGGGGCGCAAACGCATTTACCCGGAAGGTTGCCGCTTCCTTGAACCATGAGGAGGAGTTTATTGCATGGGCAGAGGGATTACGAGAGCTACGATGGCACGATGTCAATTACGCCATGCCCGGTCTCCTGCCGAGACATTGGACCTCTTGCGGGGAGGACTTACAACAAAAACCAGGCGGACGAAGAAGTCAAGCGTGAATTCGAATTGATCTCACGCGATCCGGCCGAGAACGCCCCTGATCGCTACTTACGCGAACGATTCGGCGGCGACTCCATCGGCGGCGACTCCAGAAGAGAAGGGGTACCAACTTTCCAATCCGCAGAGCGTACTGGGCATACCACGCGAAACTTGGTCCCTGCGAGGCGAGCATGATGACCTGCCCAGGAACAAATATATTCGACTAAATTCGCAAAGTCAATTCTCCTTACCGGAAACCATGAGCGCTAGGAGCAAGACAAGTTAGCGGTTCAACCCTTCCAGCCTCGCACAGCGCTTTGAGCCGAGCTTTTCGGACTTATCAATCTAAACCTTAGAATACTATCACGTGTACGGTAGTTTATGGGGCACGGTCCATTGAGGAGTTCGTTCAAGCTCCGTCCGCCGCCGAATACGCCCCGTGCGGGCCTTTTCTTGTTCCTCTACTTCACCTTATGGGGTCTTTTAGTGTAGAATAAGGTGCTATGACCGACGCTGAACACTGGCTCCACCTCCAAGCACTCGCCAAGCGTGTGGGAACCGAGTTCCCCGATGCCATCTTCATCGGCGGCTTGGCCGTCTTTGCTCATGCTGAGCGCCTAGGTTCACGGTGGCAAGAAGCAAGCCATGATGTGGATTTCTATATCTCGCTTATCGGCAGAGGGGATATGCGGCAACGTTACGACATGAAATATTCCCGGCACCTCCACAAAGATTCCGTGCGTATCGAGCATGAGGATTTCGACGTGTATACCGAGCACCAGAATAACCTTGCGATTCCGTATCGTGTGGTCGCTAGGCACAGCCTCATGGCGAAAAATTTTCGAGTGGCATCGCTGGAACATTTGATGGTGCTGAAGGTGGATGCAGCTTTGGACCGAGTGGAAAGCAGCAAAGGTGAAAAAGACCTGCGTGACCTCACACGCATTTTAACCTTATTGACCGAACCGCAAGAGGAACTGATCATCCCCTATCTCACGCCAGAACGACAAGAGATGTTACAACGTGTTGTCAACGACCCCGATATACTGGGGACAATGGGTTTGAATGCTCATGAGGCCGGCAAGTATCGGCGACAGCTTTCGAAGACGGTAAAAGCGCTCATGACCATCGGCTGCGAAGGGGACAACCGTGCACGCACCCCTTGAAGCCGACCAAGAAATCCCTGCCGCGCGAGTATTATTCGACGAGGAGCGTGAACGCGTGCTCGCCTTGCCGCAAGTGGGGACGGTGCCGGATCTATGCCGGCAGGCCGAAATCCGTTGTATGGTCACTGGCGGGCCGCAGGTGGGGGTGGTCTTATGGGACGGACCCGGGCACGGGGTTACCCAAACCATGCAAGGCCAAACGATTTACGCGATTGAACAAGGGGCGCTGCCGCCGAATGATCCCGAGCGCGCCTTGCGCATTATGGAGGTGTTGGCGTTTGGGTGTTTTGACTATGTAGCTCGGGAAAGCGTATGCGGACGCGGATATTTTGTCGTTGGCGGAGGGAAGCGGAGCGAGGAACGCTTGACGCGCGAGGGACATGGGCTGTAGCGCGCATCGTGCGCTACTTTGCAACGTGGGCAATAACGTGGAAATCGAGACAAGGGATCCATGCTTTTGCGGGGTACACGGCCACTCAGAGTATCTCGGGAAAATTTAGAAGAAAACATCAGGAATTTCCCACGCACATGATCACACTTCGGGCCGTAGGCGGTTCGGTGATGCTCGCCGTCCCCATAGTACTCCTCGATAAACTGCATCTGCAGGCCACTGCCTCCGTGGGTGTATCGTATCGAGCGGGATGCTGATAATCGATCCGCGCGCGAAGCGGCGGTATACGTTGGGTGAATTGTTGGCATAATGCGATCTCACGGTTCCACCGCCTCAAGAAGACCAGGCTTGGCTTGCAGATACAGAGCTCGGACGGGAGGCGCTTGACTTGGAGAGCGGTCCAATATCGCTTGCAGGTTGCTCCTTCCATTTGATTGTGGCGGGTGGGTCTGCTAGAATGAGCCGTCGCGGCTTGCGCCGTGACGTCGGTTCGAGAGGGGTCGCCTTTGCGGTGACCCGTCTTTCTGCGAAATCCGGCTTGCCGGTCGTGGCGTTCGCGCCACGTGTGTAGGATCGCGGAGTCTCCCCTCGCGCGATCGAACTCCACCTACATCCGGCCCGAAAGCGGGCAAAGGGAATCCATCGTGCCGAGAGAATCGTCCGCGGCCTCCGCCGCTTCCTCAAAAAAGCGTGCTCAGAAAAAAGAGCGCCGCCCCAAGAAAAAGACCTGCAGCTTCTGCGTCGATCGCGGCCTACCGTTGGACTATAAAGACGGCTCGCGCCTGCGCAAGTTTATCTCCGAGCGAGGCAAGATCTTGCCGCGCCGCATGTCGGGAAATTGCGCCCGCCATCAACATGAACTCACCGTCGCGGTCAAGCGCGCTCGCGTCATCGCCTTCCTGCCGTTCGTCTCGGAGTAATCAACACCCGTATGAAGCTCGTCCTAACTAAAGCAGTTCCCACGCTCGGGCCGATCGGTACCCTCGTCGATGTTGCCGACGGGTATGCCCGAAATTACCTGGTTCCGCACGGCTTCGCGGTGGCAGCATCCAAGGCGGCGGTCACGACCGTCGAGGAGCGGCTGCGCTCCAAAGTGCGCCATGAGGCTGAAGTGATCGCCGAGGCGGAAACCCTCGCGAAACTGCTTGAAAGCAAGGCCCTCACGATCGCTGCCAAGAGCGGCGGAAATGGGAAGCTTTTCGGTACCGTGACGAACATCCACGTAGCCGAGGCTATTGCGGTGGCGTTCTCAGTTGAGATTGATCGGCACAAGATCGAGGTGCCCGACAACATCAAGTCGTTGGGTTCCTATCCGGTCGAGATCAAATTGGCGAAGAACATCATCGCGAAGACCACGCTTAAAGTCGTCGCCGCGACCGGCTAAGCGCCAGTGACCCGTCGCGCCGAACCCATCGGTTCCGCCGGTTTTCGTCGTCGCCACGGCGGCGATGAAAGCGTTCAGCGCCAAATCGCCGCGCTCTACGAACTTCTCGCGTCGACGATCGGCGCCGATAAGGTCGTTCTTCGAGCGGGAAAACTTAATGCCCTCAAGCTGATGCGCTCGAGCCTGTTGCCCGAGCGCATCTTGGCGCTGCAACGCTTGGTCTTCGAAGACCCCTCAATCGAGCGGCTCCCGATTGCGGGAAAATACGCCGAGGCGATTTCCGAGATTGAAGATGCTTTGGCCGATCTGATCGCTCAGCGGAACGTCGAAGAACGTCTCGATCGGAAGGTCAACGCCAAGATGACCGAACGTCACGAAGAGTACCTTAAAGACCTCAAACGCGAGACGATACGCGAGGACGGCGGCCCGGAAACAAACGCGACAAAACAACGACTCGCTGAGATCGAGGGCCTTGAATCGCGGCGCCTCGGCACGTCGGCGCTGACGCTGCTTCGCCCCAGGCGTATGGATGAGGTCGTCGGACAAGAGCGGGCGATCCGCTCGTTGCTCGCCAAACTCGGGACTCCGTATCCACAGCACACGATCTTATACGGTCCTCCGGGAGTCGGAAAGACGACGGTCGCTCGTTTGGCGTTGGAGTTGGCCGCATCGCACGGGAATTCTCCTTTCGCCAAGGATGCGGCCTTCGTCGAAGTCAGCGGCACGACGTTGCGTTGGGATCCACGCGAGGCGACCAATCCATTGTTAGGCAGCGTTCATGATCCGATTTATCAAGGCGGGCGTCGCGATTTCGCCGAGGGGGGAATTCCTGAACCTAAGCTCGGTTTAGTGACGCGTGCGCACGGCGGCGTGCTGTTTATCGACGAGATCGGTGAACTTGATCCCATGATGCAGACGAGATTGCTCAAGGTTCTTGAAGACAAGCGGGTCACGTTCGAATCCTCGTATTACGACGAGAACGATCCCTCCGTTCCCGAGTACGTCAAGCGGCTCTTCCGCAACGGCGCACCGGCTGATTTTCTCTTGATCGGCGCCACGACGCGGGAACCCGATGAGATCGACGCCGCATTGCGCTCGCGTTGCGCGGAGGTGTTTTTCGACCCGCTCGATGAAGTGCAGATTCGTCGCATCGTCGTCGATGCGGCGAAACGCTTAAACGTGCGCCTCGAACGTGGTATCGCCGAGATGGTTGCGTCTTATACGATCGAAGGACGCCGCGCCGTGCAGATTCTCGCCGACGCGTATGGTCGCGCTCTGCAGCGTGAAGCGGAGAATACGGTCGGTGCAGTCGGAAAACGCAAGCGCATCTGCACGATTCTCGCGGAGGATCTCACGGGCGTTCTCCAGGATGGACGCTTGGTACCGCATACGCCGGTTCGTGCCCGCCGCGTGAAGGAGATAGGAAAAACCTTCGGCCTGGGGGTTGCGCGACACCTCGGCAGCTTGATTGAATGCGAGGCCGTTGCGTTTCGCGTGGAGCGGCGACGTGGTTCCGTGCGCTTCAACGAGACGGCCGGTTCAATGGCGAAGGACAGTGTGTTCAATGCGTCATCGGTGCTGCGGAAGCTGCTCGGTATCGATCCGCTCAATTACGATCTGCACGTCAACATCGTCGGCGGCGGGAATATCGACGGTCCCTCGGCGGGCTTAGCGATATTCACCGTGTTATATTCGGCGCTCACGAGAACGCGGATTCCGCAGGACGTTGCCTTGACCGGCGAGGTTTCGATTGGTGGGATGGTTCGTCCGGTCGGGGGCCTTTCCGAGAAAATTCAGGCTGCGCGAGCGGCCGGGATGCGGGCGGTGATCGTCCCGCAAGAGAACCTTCGGGAGATCGAGCGCCACGGCTCGCTTGAAGTTTACGGTGTCACGACGGTGGAGGAAGCATTGACGGTACTCGGTATTCGCCGGAAAAACGCCAAGGCGCGCGCATGACGGCGGAATACGGCAACCTGCGGGCGACGAGCAATGCCATGCCGACGCTTGAGCGCATTCCGCCGCAAAATCTTGAGGCGGAGATGGCGGTTCTCGGCTCGATCATGGTCGACCGCGAGATGATGGCGACGGTCAGCGAGATAATCGAGCCATCCGATTTCTACGCCTACGCGCATGAGTCCATGTATTCGGCGCTACGTCATCTCTACGATCGCGGGGAGCCGCTCGACAAGGTGGCGCTCGCCGAAGAGTTGCGGCAGCGCGATCAGCTCGAGCGTATCGGCGGTCTACCATATCTCACTTCGTTGATGGACGCGGTTCCCACGGCGGCCTCGGCGGAATATTACGCGAAGATCGTGCGCGAAAAGTCCGTCTTGCGCAGCTTGATCCATGCCGGAACCCAGATCTCGCAGATTGGGTTCGAGAACGAGCACGACGTCGAAGGGGCGCTCGATCGCAGCGAGCAGATCGTCTATGAGATCGGCCGCCGCGAACAGACCGGCGAATTCGTTCCGGTCACAAAGCTCCTCAAACGAACCTTTGAACAGATCGACGAGCTTTATCATCGGCATGGTGCGCGGACGGGGGTAACGTCGGGTTTCCGCGATATCGACGAGTATACCGCAGGTTTCCAACCGGGAAATTTCATCATCCTTGCCGCGCGCCCCGCGATGGGCAAGACGAGTATGGCATTGACGATGGCCGCCGAAATCGCGAAGGAAGAGCAAAAACCCGTCGCGTTTTTCTCGCTTGAGATGACCGCGGAGGAATTGGTTCAACGTCTACTCTCCGCCGAAGCGCGGATCAATTCGCAAAGTCTGCGACGCGGTGCGATCAAGGATGATGAGTGGGAGAAGATCTCTCAGGGGATGAGTGCGCTTTCGCAGATGCCGATCTACATCGACGACTCGGGAGCGGTGACGGTGACTGAAATCCGTAGCCGTTGCCGTCGTTTGCAATCGGGTCCCGGACTCTCGGCGATCTTCATCGATTACTTGCAGCTCGTGCGTCCCGGAACGTTGACGCGCAACATCAATCGCAATGAGGAATTGTCGGATATCTGCCGCACGCTTAAGGCGACGGCCAAAGAGTTGCGCGTTCCGATCATTGCGCTCGCGCAGCTCAATCGGGGCGTCGAAACGCGTCAAGACAAGAAGCCGATGCTTTCCGATCTGCGCGACAGCGGTTCGATTGAACAAGAAGCAGACATGGTCACATTTCTCTATCGCGATTCTTACTATAATCCCGAGACGGCCGCAGAACCCGATTTGACCGAATTTATCATTGCCAAACAACGAAATGGGCCGACCGGAATGGTGAAATTACGTTTCCTTAAGGAGCATACGTTATTTGTTCCCTACGGCGACAGTTCACATTATTCTGGTCCGTGACGTCGTCATCGGCTGCTCTTCGGAGATGATGGTTCCTCCGCATGGCCGGATGGGTCGCCGAGGCCTTGGCTGAGATAGGAACGTGAGAGCTTGACGTACTCGGGACCACCGTGGTCTACCCAGGCGACGGCTTTTCCCGCCAGCGGTTTCTTGATGACGGCCGGCGCGCCCGCGACGAGGTGCTCGGCAGGGATCTGCGCGTCTGCGGGAACGACGCTGCCTGCGGCGACGAGGCAACGGCGACCGATGCGGGCGCCGTTGAGGACGACGGAATTGCTGCCGATCAAGGCTCCGTCTTCGATGACGCAGTCCTCCATGCACGCGCAGTGACCGATCGTGACGTCCTCGCCGATGATCGTGCTGCTTCCCTCGCTGACGTGAATCACGGCGTTGTCTTGAACGTTCGAGCGGGCGCCGATACGGATCGCACCGTTGTCGCCACGAAGGACGGCGCCGAACCAGATGCTCGCATTCTCGCCGATCTCGACGTCGCCGATAAGCACGGCGGTGGGGGCGAGGAAGGCGCTCGAAGCAACCTTCGGTCGTTTGCCTTGGTACGTGATGATCATGCCGGACCATACGCGACGAAGTTCCCGGCATCCGCCTTGATCGCACGCATCCGAAACGTGGCCTTCAAAGGGGGGGAGGCTCGTCTGACGCCTAAGTCGGACTCCATGGCCGAACATCGACATCGAACGCCGTTGCGCGGAATGCGGGTAATCCCGCGGCCCCAGCCTGACGACTCGACGTATACGGCGGTGAACTACACCTACGCCGGTCAAGTCGGTCATATCCACGAGGTTGTGACGATCGGCGGACGTGAATTAGCAAAGGTCGGTTTTGATGATCGGAAAATCGTCTATTATGTGCTCAAGGATCTTGAATTGCAGGATGACGGCGAACGCCGGACCTTCCACGATCAAAAATAGGAAAGAGAGATGATGATGAACGTTCGTTTGACCGCCGTGATGTTCGCGGTACTTTGTTTGGGAATGGGAACGCTGACGTTCGCCGACTCGACGCCTCAGTCATCAGGGTCTCCGGCGTCCGCTCCTCCAGCGATTCCGGGTATCCCGCCGAGCGTGACGAAAAACCCCTACGTGCAGAGCGTATTACAAGCAATCGGCGGTCTTTTTCAGACGACGAACGGAAATGCCGCGCATGGGAAAGTGACGTATTTCAAACAATTCGAGTTGCAGATTGAGACGGCTCCGCACGTGTATCGCGAGATCCATCTCCATCAAGGTACCGAGATCGACCCGCGCGGCACGACGCTGAATCGGGGAATGCTTGTCAACGTGAACGGCGCTGCTCAGAGTGACGGCTCCTTGAATGCCGACGTAATCACGGTTTCTCCGTAGGATGATGCCCCGCGCCTCGTCGTAAGCGAGACTCGGCTGTAGAGGGGGCTGAGTGCCTGAGGCGTGAATCAGTCGTCGATCGCTGGGATCTTTCCGGGCGGAATGGGAGGACCATGAGCGGCTGTGTGGAAGCAGCATCAGCCGAGCGCCGCCAATGCGCCGACGTAGCTCAGTTGGTAGAGCAGCTGATTCGTAATCAGCAGGTCAGCGGTTCAAATCCGCTCGTCGGCTCCAGATGAAGTCCGTGATCACCGGACTTTTTTCTTTGGTCTTGCAAGGCATTCTCAAAGCCTTGATAAATATGACACTCGGTGCTATAGTGGAGATCTCCCTAAAGCGTGTATGAGCATATGTGCGAATTTTCAAGAATAAGCCATTCACGCGGTTTGCGAAAAAAGCTGGTCTCCATGATGCTGAATTGTGCGAAGCTGTCAAAAATGCCGAACGGGGGCTGGTCGACGCGGACCTTGGCGGAGGTGTACTCAAGCAGCGTATTGCCCGAGAAGGGAGCGGCAAGTCTGGTGGATTTCGCACGATCATTCTCTTTAAGGCAGGGGCGCGAGCATTTTTTGTTTACGGGTTTGCCAAGAATGAGCAGCAAAACATCCGAGATGACGACCTCGTCGCGTTCAAGTTACTCGCGGAGGAAATGTTCTCGTATGACGATGCCGCACTTACGAGGGCGGTAAAAACGCGAACTCTCATGGAAGTGACGGACGATGAATAAACAGTATCGGAGTAGTGGCATGGCCGCGATTCATGAGACGGCAGAGGGTCTTCACGAGGCTGGTCTCATGGATAAGCAAACATTGCGGCAATTTGACAAGATCTGCTTAACACCGGTGGAACCTCTTAGTGCCGATGAAATTCGCACTTTGCGACTTCGCGAAGGAGCGAGTCAGTCAGTCTTCGCTCGTTACCTCAATGTGACGACGAGCCTTGTGAGTCAATGGGAACGCGGAGAAAAACACCCGCGTGGAGCTTCCCTCAAAATGCTTGCGCTCGTGGCCAAGAACGGTCTGACCTTCATCGCCTGATGACTCGCATCCTCAGAGCGAGGAAATGTATGGTCTACGGGAAGGCTGGCGTGATCCGGGCTTCTACACAGCGGGTGCAAGTTTTACGCCAAAACCTCCGATCAAAAGCCGGCAGCCTTCTTCGGACGCGACGTGCTCAGCCGTAGACAAAAGGCCCAGCTTGCGTTTTTTTACGAATCGGATTCGCTTTCCAGTCTTTGAGGTGTCGCGCTTGATTCGCAAGGGCCCAAATCGCAGAATTAAATTTGACGCCATTGTACACCTTACCGATTTCCTTCAACTCATTTATACCTATACCGACTTCATTGGTGAAACGCTGCAACGGCAAGTCGACCAGGAACACAAGTGCCATCGCTGAGTCTTGAGATGCGGACTGTGCGATTGTTAAAGTCTCCGTGAGAAACCGCTCGTCCCCTTCTCGGCCCGGAAGAATGTGCGAACCACCAGGCATATGGTAAAATCTAGCGTTTTGGTCAAATTGCGAACTGAAAGGACTTTGGCGAAACTTACCGCCATTCCCCTTGGGGGGTAGCTCATTGATGGCAACAGGGTCTCGCCGGCGGATCGCGACAGGGTGCGCGAATGAATCGTCGTTGTCCTCGGTTTCGCTATATGGTAATTGACTCCGAGATTTTTGGGTATCATGCCGGACATGAATACCACTGTGAACGTCGCCGCCGCCGGGACGATCCGCGTCGGCGATAAGACCGTCAACCGCCTCGGGTTTGGGGCGATGCGCTTGCCTGGACCCGGAGTATGGGGTTGGCCGCAAGATCGCGAGAATGCGACGAAAGTGCTGCGTCGCGCGCTCGAACTCGGCGTGAATTTCATCGACACGGCCGACTCCTATGGTCCCGAGGTTAGCGAGGAGCAAATCGCGGCCGCCCTTTATCCCTATCCCAAAGGCTTGCTCATCGCGACCAAAGGAGGCCTCACCCGTCCTTCCGCCGGCAAATGGGATACCGATTGCCGTCCCGAACGCCTCAAGCAGTGTTGTGAAGCGAGCTTGAGACGCCTCAAGTTTGATTGTATCGACCTGTATCAATTGCACGCTGCCGATCTGAAAGTGCCTTACGCTGATCAAATCGGCGCGCTCGTCGAATTACAGCGGGAAGGAAAAATTCGGCACATCGGCGTCTCGAACGTCGATCTTCGAGAATTGAATATCGCCCGTTCATCGGCGACGGTCGTTTCCGTACAGAATCGCTACAACTTCGCGGAACGCGGTTCTGAAGCTGTACTCGAAACCTGTGAACGCAACGGACTCGTTTTTCTTCCCTGGTCTCCGCTGGATGCGGGAGGTTTTGGCCAGAATGTCGCGCTCGTTGAGATCGCGCGGACGAAGAAATCCTCGCCCTATCAACTCGCGATCGCATGGTTATTGAAACGCTCGCCCTCGATTCTTCCCATACCGGGAACGTCCTCAATCGAACATCTGGAAGAAAATCTGGCCTCCGCGTCGCTGAAGCTCACGGATGAAGAGTTCGAACAAATCGCCGCGTCGGCGACGCGCGGCGGCCTGAGAAATCGCTCTTGACGGAGGTAGTCCTTTCGCGTATAGTCGGTCGCATGGATTCCGGGCGCATACCTTTGGGACAGACTCGGTAAGGGTTTTCTCCGTCTTCACGCTGATGGAATATCAGAAGGGCTCGGCGGAAACGTCGGGCCCTTTCCATCCCATCTCGGTCCGTTCACCCAATGCTCCCATGTTTGTTCAATGCGGTGATGAAAGATCGCTTGCTTGCGATGCCCTACGCTAGCACGTAGAGCGCCCGCCTGACGAAGTGTCCGGGAAGTATCGAGGACGGATGGGAATCTCCGCGAAGCTCGTCATGGTTGAAATGACCTCGTGGGCTTTCAGTTCATATTTGAAGAAGAAAGGAGTGCCGGATGAGCAGTGTTCTTGTTCTTAATTTCACTTACGAAGCCCTTAACGTGACGAATCTCCAACGTGCCGTCCGGCTCATCCACGCCGGAAAGGCGGAGGTCGTCAAGGGGAACGGCCTCGTGCGTTCGCCCACGTTCGCGCTCCCATTGCCTAGCATCATTCGGATGCTCTACTACATCCGGCAAAAGAAACGCCCGGTTTCGTTGACGAAAAAGAACGTCTTGCTGCGCGACGACTTCCGCTGCCAGTATTGCGGGGACAAAGGAGAGCGGGACCTGACGGTCGACCATGTCATTCCTCGGCGCGCCGGTGGGGCGGCGACGTGGGAGAACCTCGTTGCGTGCTGCTACCGCTGCAATCAACGCAAGCGCGATCGAACCCCGAGCGAGGCGAAGATGCCCTTACGTCGGGCGCCCAAGCGACCTTCATACATCCCGTGGCTTGTCATCCGGCGCAATACCGAGGGGTACGCCGATTGGGCAAGCTTCCTCCGTCACGAGCTCTCCATTGAAGAGCGGGTCGGCTAGGAGCCTGTAGCGTCGTTTGGATCCTAGAACAATGCTACAGATTCCTGAGGCTGTCCCAATAGGCCGCAGGCTAGGAGCCTAGCGGCGAAGTGTACCGCAGTACATGAGCCGCGTAGCGACGACGCATCCGGCCTATTGGGGCGGCCTCAGGTTTGTCTTGAAGAACGCCGCGGCTTGTGTCCAGGCTTGTTCGGCGACGGCGGGGCGATAGGACGGCCGGTCACGGGATGCGAAGGCGTGTCCGGCGCCCGGATAGACCGTGATGGTATACGATTTTTTCGCCGCGGAGAGCGCGCGCGCGAGGTTGGCGTGCTCGCTTGGTTCGATCGACGGATCCTCGGCGCCATAGAGGAAGAGGAGCGGCGCTTTGACGTCGCAGACACGGTCGACGAGAATCTTGCGCCCCATCCTCGCTTCGTCCGGTGCGATGTGACCTCCGTAGAAGGCAACGGCGGCTCCGATCTTCGTCCCAAAGGTGGCCGCGGCGAGGAACGCAAGTCGTCCGCCCATACAGAAACCCACGGCACCGTAGTGCTCGTGGCGCGCGCGGGGAAAGCGGTCCAGATATTCCAAGGATGCGCGGACGTCCGCGAGGAGCGCTTCATCCGAAAGGCCGAGAAGGCGGGGCATCATTCGATCGGTGTCGTCGTATGAGAACGTGTCGCCGCGGTAGAAGTCCGGTGCGAGAGCCACGTAGCCGAGTTCGGCGAGGCGACGGCACTCGCTCCGAACGTACTCGTTGACGCCATAAGCCTCCATGAAGACAAGGACTGCCGGAGCGGAAGCGCTGCCCTCCGGTTCGACGAGATGACCTGGGAGGCCGGAGGCAAGTTCGATTTGGAGGGTCTTCATCATGATCGGGGGCGGTACGCCTCGAAGGCGCGTCCTCCTGGTCAGATTTTTGAAAAAAAGTGCGTTAAGACTGCAACGCCTGGGGGATTTCGTCGATAGAGTGAGAAGAGAGGATCCGCGGGAATCGTACCGCCCGCAGGTTGATGTTCGGTGTCGAAACCTGCCGGCCGGCTGCGGACCTTCTTCATAAAAGCGGGAGTGTTCCCCCCGCCGTGACGTTCACCGCCTTTCGGGATAACGAGCCGAGCGATCGGTCGTTTGTTTCGGTCGGCGAATGTCCGTGATGTGCTTCCACCTGTGAGTGATAACTCTTAAAACGTGATATACGATACGCTACGTTTACGTCCATACCAGACCGAAGCGCAGCAAGCCATCGTTTCCGCCCGTGATCGCGGCGTCAAGTCTCAACTCGTCTCCTTGGCGACGGGTCTTGGAAAGACCGTCATCATTGCGACGTTGCCGCGCATTCTGGAGTTGCGTCCTACCGACGTGATCTTGGTGGTAGCACATCGCGACGAACTTATTCAGCAGATCGTCGATAAGATGCGTTCTCAGAATCCCCAAGCGCACGTTGGTATCGAGAAGGCCGAGGAACGCGCTTCCATCGGCTGTTCGATCGTCGTCGCGACGGTGCAGACGCTGACGGGCAAACGACTCGATGAGTTCGCGCTACGTTTCGGCCGTCGCATCGGTTTATTCGTAATCGATGAGGCGCATCACGCCGCAGCTCCGACCTATCGGGCAATCCTCGACAAGGTTACGGCCAAGCGAAACGATGCGCTCGTCATCGGGTTCACGGCCACGCCGCAACGCGGCGACGGCGCGCGCCTTGGTGAAGTCTTCGATGAAACCGTCTACGCTATGGATGCGCGGGCGGCAATCGACTCCGGATACTTGGTTCCGGTCCGCTCATACGCGATTAGTTCCGATACGGACCTCGACGCCGTCGCTTCACGCGGCGGCGATTTCGTGCTCGGAGCTTTGGCCGAAGCGGTTGATACCGAGGAACGCAACCACCTGATCATCGATGCATATCTCACCTATACGCCCAAAGCCAAGGCTTTGGTATTCACGGCCTCGGTCGAGCATGCCCGACATGTTGCGCAATTGTTCCTCGATGAAGGAGTGAAAGCGGCTTTCGCGAGCGGAGAAACTAAGGATGATGAACGCGAGGCGATCGTCGCTGGTTTCCGTGGAGACCGCATCGACGTTCTCGTGAATTGCGGGCTTTATCTCGAAGGCTTCGACGTCCCTTCGATCGAGGTCATCATCAATGCTCGCCCGACCAAGAGCACCACGCTCTACACGCAGATCACCGGGCGCGGTTTACGTCCGCTCGACGAGTTGTCGTTCGTCCTCTCGAATCTACCGACGGCCGATCCACGCCGCGAAGTCATCGCGCAGAGCCGCAAGCCCTACGCGATCGTTATCGATATCGTCGACCAAGTCCGCCGCCATCAATTGGTCACCTTGCCCGCGCTTTGGGGATTGCCCTCGCAGATCGATTCGGAAGGACGTCCCATTAGTGAAGTCGCACGGCGTTATGAGGAACTCTGCGAGCGGTCTCCGCGAGATGCCGCGCGTGTTCGCACAGCCGCGCAAATCGAAACTGCCCTGATTGATCTTGACGATACGTCTCAGGTCAAGCCCGTTTGGCAGCCCGTCGGCGTCGATCATTGGCGCATTGCCTTTCCCCCAAAACTCATGGCGCGCGATCGCCGCGGACGGCTGATTCCGCACTTCGCTGAACTCTTCGAGCAACACAAAACGATGGTGCAGAAGATCGCGCCCCACGAAAGTGCCCAAGCATCGGCGTTGCGGCTATTGAACGCCGATCCGCGCTCGGTTCGGGTTGAGTCGTTCCAGATCGATATCGAGCCGCGCGGCGACGCCTTTTTCGCCACGTTGCGTACGAGCAACGGAGTACCGCGCGAGATTTTCACGGCGGCCTCGGTCGTCGATGCGATGGGCAAGAGTCAGGAACTCTTGGAATCCGGTGCGCTCTTTGCGGCGCCCGCTCCGTTCAAAACCAAGGCGCCTCCGGCCGAGCGTCGGCGCATTCCCTGGCGTCGCCGTCGATCGGCCCCACAGACCGCTACGGCTTAGCCCATTTCTCCGTGGAACGTGCTCCTCTGTTTACGGTCTACCTTGGCTTGGGCTCGAATCTCGGTGAGCGTCAGGGAAATATCCTTCAAGCCTTGCAGCGTCTCCGCATGCGAGGGCGAGTAGAAGAAGTCTCGTCGTTTTATCGGACGCCTCCGCACAACGAGGTACAGGGTCCTGATTTCCTCAACGTCGCCGCTCGATATGTCACCGATCTCGAGCCGGCTGCGCTTGAAGCCTTCACGCGCGAGGTGGAACGGGCCGTCGGCAGACGTTCTATCCAGCCGTTGGCCGCACGTCCGATCGATATTGATCTGCTGATCGTCGATGGAGGTCGAGAAAACGACGTTCGGAGTGAGTTTCGCGGTCCGGATTTCACGCGGCGTCCCTACAATCTCATCCCGCTGGCGGAGATCGCTCCGGGTCTTATCGATCCGCGTTCAGGAAAGAGTATTGCTGAATTAACGGCGCTTGCCGATCGTTCAGGCATTGAAAAGAAACGTCGTTCGCTGCATTTTCATGCGAATCGGCAAGACGAAATGCCGGAGGTACGGTTGGGAATCGAACGCGTCGGCGTCTCGCGCGTTCGACGCATGATGCGGGCCCAAGTCGGTGGGTCCCAAACAGCTTTCGCCGGGGAGTTCTCGATGGTCGCCGATCTTGCTCCCGACAAGGCGGGAGTCCATATGTCGCGCTTTTCAGAACTCTTGGAACAAGCCGTGGCCGACGTCCTCGGGCGCGAGGGGGCTTTTGCTCACATCGAAAATCTCGCCTCGCAGATTGCCGGCGAGATCGTTCACTCACAAAAAGCCGTACAGGCGGATGTTCGCTTGCGGGGAGAGTTCGCGCTTGAGCGCTGGACGCCGGTGAGCGGAAAGCGATGCGAGGAAATCTACACGCTGATTGCGATCGCGCACGCGGATGCGCACCGGGTGCGGCATGTCATCGGGGTCGAGGCGGAGGGAATGACCGCCTGTCCCTGCGCGCAAGCGTTGGTGCGTGAGCAAAATTTTTCGGAATTATGCGAGGCGGGCTTTTCCCACGGTGACGCGGAACGTGCGCTCAACGTTCTCCCGGCGGCGACGCACAACCAACGTGGGCGCGGAATGGTGCTCATCGGAACGGGCGACGGACGAGATGTGGATATCCGCGTCGAGGATCTCGTCGAGATCGTCGAGGGCTCGATGTCGAGTGAGACCTACGATTTACTCAAGCGTCCCGACGAATTCTTCGTCGTGAACAAGGCGCATCATCATCCGAAATTCGTCGAGGACGTGGTACGCGGCATCATGGCGCGCACGCTTGAAGTCTACGAGGATTTTCCCGATGAGGCGTTCATCGCGACCTCGCACGTGAATTACGAGTCGATTCACAAGCACGATGCTTTCGCCCAAACATCGGGAACCTTCGGAGAATTGCGCCGGGAACTGGAAAGCGGAGTCTACCGGCCGCGGAAGACCGATCTCGCCGCGTGGCTTGGAACGCGGCCCTCGGTCGTCGTTACCTAGAGCGGTTTGCAAGTTGATGTGGCGAGGCGCCGCGACCCGAAGTGTGCAAAAGCAGATGAGGGGAGCGGCAACGACGTCCACATCAGCTTGCAAACCGCTCTAAAGGAGAATTGGTGGTGTCGCAAAGCTTGGTCGATGGGCTCATTCTCGTGGTGGGGGTCGTGCTCAGTGGAGGACTCATCACCGTGACGCGGCTCGTACCGCTTGAGCGGCGCTGCGGTGAACTCGAGATTGAGCGGGCGGCTCTGGGTCGTGAACTGGCCGGCGTGCGCGGGGTGCACGAACACGTCGTTGCGCAACTCGCCGAAGTGAAGGAGCAGCGTGACCAAGAACTTTCGTTGCGCTCGACGGCGGAGCAGCGGGTTGCCGCGCTGGAAGCGACGATTACGCAAGTGCGCGCGGCTGAAAGCGAAGTCGAGGCGCGTTTCCGGGAGACGGCACAACACTTTGTCGATCGTGCTCAGAAAACGCTCGTCGAGCTCGCAGTCGCGCGGGTAGCCGCGGATGCGAGCGTCTTGCAGACCAAGCTCGTCGCCGTTGCCGGGCCGCTGGGAGAACAACTCGGAACATTGACGAAGGCGATCAAGGTGATCGACGAGCAGCGCAAGGCGGATCGTGAACGCTTCGTAACGACGCTTGAGAATTTCGGACAGAAGATCGATCGGCTGGATGCGGCGACCGAACGGGTCGCGGCGGTGCTCACGAGTTCCACCGCGCGCGGCTCATGGGGTGAATACGAACTCCGCCGTTTGATCGAGTACACGGGAATGACCGAGCACGTGAGCTTCGAAGTGCAGGAGAGTGGATACGGGGACGAACTGCGCGGCCGTCCCGATGTCGTGCTCAAGTTGCCTGGTGATTTGACCGTGCCGATCGACGCGAAAGTTCCCTTCTCTTCCTATCAACAAGCGGTTGCCGCGAGTTCCGTTGATGAACGAACAAAGTATCTTGATGAAGCGTTGATCGCCGTACGCGGACACATTCGGGCCTTGGCGGCGCGGCGGTATCATACGACCCCGGGCTGCGTCGGGTGGACGGTGATGTTTGTGCCGATTGAGGCGATGTTGTCGGCGCTTTTCGCGCACGATCCCGACTTACTCGACGGTGCGCGCGAGGCGCGAATTTTGATCGCGTCACCGCTGACGTTGCTGCTCTATCTCGAAGCGTTCGCGCGGGGGTGGTCCGTGCAGCGGCAATCCGAGAACGCCGAAAAGATTTTGACCGAGGCGCGCGAGCTGATCGTGCGTTTGGGACGGTTCACCGAGCATTTCGCGAAAGTCGGCAAGCATCTCGAATCCGGCCTTGATTCATACAACGAAGCCGTGGGAAGTTACGAATCGCGCTTGGGTCCGCAGGCGCAGAGGATCATTGAACTCGGCGTCAGCGTCGATGGGAAGACGGCACTCACCGTCCCCCCTCGCCGTGCGAATGTCCGCGGCCTCAATGATTCACGAATTCCGCTTCTTGCCGCCGAAGCGCTCGAAGTCGCCGAAGAGCCGGCTTCCGAGGATGCCCCCGAAGAGGGCGGCGCTCCCTAGAGCGGGGGGTTTTTCGAACGGATTCTGCAACCCGGATACGCTCCCGGAGGTAAGAGATAGACATGATGGATCGCTATAATTCACCACGCTTTCAGATCGCGGGAACGACCTCGACCCAGACCTTGCTCGGTCAGGTCTTGGGGATTACCGCCGCCGGTTTTCTGGTCACTGCCGCAGCCTCATATCTCACGATCGGGCTTGCCTTGCCCCCATTCGCCTCGATGATCTCGTTGCTCGTCGGGTTCGGTTTTTTGCTTGCCGTCTCGTGGACGCGCGCGAACCCCGCCACGTCGATGCTGATGTTCTATCTGTTCACTGCATGCGAAGGTATCGGACTTGGTCCGGTGATCGGAATGTATGCCAATACGCTTGGAACCGGGGTGGTCGTGAATGCCGCCCTAACAACGGGGATGGGCATGGGCGTGCTCGCGTCGATGGTTTTTCTCACGAGCTTCGATTATCGAAAGCTCTCCGGCATCGCATTCGGAGCATTGGTTGCTCTGGTTTTGCTCGGCATCATCTCGATGTTCACGCGGGTGATCCATCCCGAGCTCTATGCTTGGCTGACGTTGGCTGTTTTCACGCTCTTGGTGTTGGTTGACTTCGCACGCATTCGTGCTGGGGGACAAGGTGCCACGGCGATCGAGTTGGCGACATCCATCTATCTCGATGCGATCAACATCTTCCTAGCTTTGCTTGAGTTAGCCGGCGCCCGCCGCAGCCGCGACTAGAGGGGCTTGCTTTTTGCCGTATGCGTCGTCGCTACGCGGCTCATGTACTGAGGTACACTTCGCCGCTAGGCTCCTAGCCTACGACAAAAATCAAACCCCTCTAGTTTCAGCCCTACGGCCTACACCTGCGAGATCTGATCGACTTTCGCCGGACTCCACAAAAATCAACCCACTCTAGGGCGCGATAACACATCCGCAGTGCTTCGAAAAGTACTTTGATGCTGGCGAAAAGGCTTCGATCTTGATACTGATGATTTGTTCCTTACGAATCTCGTGTGGTAAGGGATCGTGGGGGGGGCGATCACTGCGTGTCTTGGGTGTCGGCGAGACGTTCGAGGAGCGCGACGGCTAGGCGAAGCATGTCGCGCTCGGTCTGTGAGAGCGTCGATTTCATCGCTTGAGCCAACCATGATTCGCGATTACGAACGGTCTGACGCAGTAGCCGGATTCCGTTTTCCGTGATCGCGATGGTGGTGCGGCGACGATCGGAGGCATCGCCCGCACGCACAATCAGGTCGCGCGCCTCCATGGCCTGAAGAACGCGCGTCAGCGACTGCGGCTGCAATCGCTCCTCGCTCGCCAACCTGCTCGCGGTGGAAGGCCCCTCTCGCCAGAGCCGCGCGAGGAGACTCAAGCCTGTTGCCCCCACCCCGCCAGGGTCATCATGCGGACGCAGCCGGCGACCCAATTTCGCCAGAGCCGCCCGCAGGACGACGGCGATCGCGTCGGGATCCGTTTCCGTGTTCACGTTAATACGCTCTTCATAGCAATTCTAGACTGGAATTTCATATAGGGTCGAGAAAACCTCCTTGACTTAATACGCAGTGCGTATTAATATGGGCGCCGTGACGACTTCATTTACGCCTCCGAGGGCTGCTGGTTTTTCTCGCTTCGCGGGACGTATGGACCTGATTGCATGGATGGTGGCAGCAGCGGTTTTTCTGAGTCACGCGCTCGTCGCGGGGCGCTATGACGCGTTTCGGAACGAGCTCTACTTCATCGTTTGCGGGCGCCATCCGGCGCTCGGGTATGTCGACCAGCCGCCGCTCGTCCCGCTGATGGCGGCATTGACGCAGACTACGGGCGATCGCGTCTGGCTGTTGCGGCTTCCCGCCGCACTCTGCGCCGCGCTGCTCGTACCCGTCACCGTTTCGCTCGCGCGTCTGCTCGGAGCCGGCACGCGGGGCGCTTGGCTTGCGGCAATCGCGGCGGCGAGCGCACCAATGTTGATCGGCATAACATCGACATTGACCACGTCGACGTTCGAACCGTTAAGCTGGACCGTCGTTTCCTATCTCGTCGTTCGCGCGCTCGTCCGGGACGAGCGCCGCATGTTGATCTGGGCCGGGATCGTCGCGGGCCTCGCCTTCGAAGCGAAATACGGGGTCGTCATCTGGCTCATCGCGCTCGCCCTTGGCGTTGCGTCAACATCAGCTCGCCGATTGTTCTTGATGCCCGCGGAATTGTGGATCGGCGCCGCGTGCGTCGCGGCGCTCGCACTCCCCAACGTGCTGTGGCAGGCCGCGCATCACTTACCGTTCCTGGAGGTCATGCGTAACAACAACGCCGGAAACCTCACCGGCTCGCCGATCGGTTTCGCACTCGGTCAAATTTTTGCGATGAACCTTCTGCTCGCACCGTTATGGCTCGCCGGCGTGGTCTCGCCCTTCGTACGCGGCGATCTTGCGCGGTTCCGGTTTCTTTCCGTTGCCTTCGTCACGGCGGCGATTCTCGTCTTCGCGACGCACGGGAAGAGCTACTATCTCGCCGGCGCCTATCCGTCGATGTTCGCGCTCGGCGCCGCCGCCTGCACCGGATCGGCACGAGCGCTCGTTGCGGGCTGGATGATCTTGGCGATCGGAAACGCGGCGCTCGCGCTGCCGCTGGTATCGCCGGTGCTCGAACCTGACGCACTCGCCCGTTATCTCGCGCGCGCGGCGGTGCGTCCAAGCCCCGTCGAGGTTGCGGGTATCGGAGCGCCCCTAACCCAAGTTTTCTCCGACGAGTTCGGGTGGCGCGAACTCGAGCAGACCGTGGCGCGCGTCTACGACGCGCTACCGCCTAGCGAGCGCCGGAATGCGGCTATCCTCGCGAGCAATTACGGAGAGGCAGCGGCGTTGGACGTCTACGGTGCCGTAGACCACTTGCCTCCTGCACTCAGCGAGCAGGATCAGTATTTCTTGTGGGGCACGCACGGGTACGACGGCTCAATCGTCATTGTCGTGAACGCCGATCGCGCCCGCTGGGAGCGCATCTGCAACCGAAGCCGCGTCGTTGCGCGTTTCGGCGTACCCTACGCAATGCCGTACGAACGTGATCGCACGATCGTCCTCTGTCACGGCACCCGCGTTCCGCTACCGCTCGCGTGGCCGCGCTTCAAGCACTTTGGTTTGTGACTACGACAACGGCATCACGCCGCTACGATGCCACTTTTCTTACACGTATGAAAGAGCCCGACTATTCCTGGGGGAGCTGGTCGGCTTTGGCCGAACCTCAGAGTATGGCGCGTGCCTATGATGAAGCTGCGGAGTTGCCTGGTGGGGACAACCTTCGCGAAGCCTGCGGAGTGGTGGGTATTTCAGCTCCGGGGCATGATGCCGCTCGTTTAACGTACTTCGGGCTCTATGCGCTGCAACATCGGGGGCAAGAGTCCGCCGGCATCGCGGTCTCCGACGGAGGATCGATCGCTTGCCATCGTGAGATGGGCTTGATCGCGAGCATCTTCGACGAGGAGATCCTGGGTACGCTCAAGGGCCATCTCGCGTGTGGTCATAGTCGCTACTCGACGACGGGCTCCTCAACCTTCGTCAATGCGCAACCGCTTTTCGAGCGCTGTGAACTCGGGGAATTCACACTGGCCCATAATGGGAACCTCACGAATACCGAAGTACTGCGCGCATCGCTTCCGCCGACGACGATATTGCAAGCCAGTTCCGATTCGGAAGTCCTCGCCAAGTTGCTCGTCGAGATGCCCGGTGCTTCAATGCTCGAGCGGATCCGTGCAGTCATGGCTCGTGCAGAGGGTGCGTATTCGTGCGTTATCCTCACCGAACACGAGGTCTACGGTTTTCGGGATCCCTGGGGCATCAAGCCCCTTTGTTATGGGACGCTTCCGGACGGCGGTATCATGATCGCCTCGGAGTCCTGCGCCTTATCCACGGTCGGGGCAACGTATGTGCGCGAAATCGAACCGGGCGAGATCGTCTGGGTCGATGCGGAAGGTTTCCATACGCAGCCCTCGCCGTATTCCGAACGTTCAGCCCTCTGTACCTTCGAGTACATCTATTTCGCGCGTCCGGATTCGGTGATGAACGGGCGCACGCTGTACATGGCGCGTTTGGAAATGGGCCGTCAATTGGCCCGAGAGCATCCCGCGGATGCGGATGTCGTGATGGCGGTTCCCGATTCCGCCTTGCCGGGAGGCCTT
Organism: Vulcanimicrobiaceae bacterium; assembly: GCA_035937855.1. Taxonomy (GTDB): domain Bacteria; phylum Vulcanimicrobiota; class Vulcanimicrobiia; order Vulcanimicrobiales; family Vulcanimicrobiaceae; genus DASZHL01. Next base: position 42,558 of record DASZHL010000007.1, on the reverse strand, counting down.
GGTTTTTCGCAAGAAAGCGGTTTACCGTACATCGAGGGCCTCATCAAGAATCGCTATATTGGGCGGACCTTCATCAGCCCCGATCAGAGCATGCGCAATCAAGGCGTCGATCTTAAATTCAATCCGATCGCGGAGAATCTTCGGGATCGACGCGTTGTTGTGGTCGATGATTCGATCGTGCGCGGAACGACGACCCCGCGAATCGTGCGTTTACTGCGACGAGCCGGTGCACGAGAAGTTCACCTCCGTATCACGTCGCCGCCGATCATGCATCCGTGTTATCTCGGCATCGATATGGCGACCTATGATGAGCTCATCGCAGCGAACCTCACGGTCGATCAGATTCGTGAACAAGTCGGCGCGGATTCGCTTGGTTACCTTAGCATCGAGGGCTTGATCAAAGCCACGGGCCGCGACGGCAAGGGCATGTGTCTGGGGTGCTTCACCGGGAAATACCCTCGCACGACTTTGTCGCCTGATGTGATTATCGCGTCCGAAAAAACGGGCTAGGATCGATGGGGATATCAATCGTTGTCGCGACCGCTTCTCAACATGGATAAGAAGACGCCCGAACCCGTCGCTAGTTGGCGCCGGGCACGTGTTTCCTTTATCAATGCGTTCTCCGAGCCGCACACCATCAATTTTACCGTCGCCTACCTTTGCGGTCTTGGCCTTACCATCGACAGCATCGTCACCAGTGCCTTCCCGAAGGGTAAAAACGCCGAGATGGTTTTTTTTGCGGGTGTCGCATCTGTCGCCGCAGGCGTCATCTCCCTAAAGCTCGGGAAGAAGTCCACCCCGCGCGAAGTCCTCATGATTACATCCGGCGAAGCGACCCAAGCCGTGAAAGCTGGATTGAATAGCCGACAATCATCAGAGAGCCAAGAGCGCGCGCCGGAACCTCCCAGGGACCCTGACCGGGTGCATTTACGCTAAACTGATCGCCCATTTGTTGTCTGTGAGCGCGAAGGGAATATCACGTGCCGGGAATAATCTGCTAAGAAAATGCTCGATGCCTCAAAGAGGAATCGCCTATCCTCCAATGAACCAGCCGGATTGGGAATTTTCAAAATAGTCGGATATGCAAGGAGTAGTTAGCCATGACAATCGCAAAAGGGGTCGAAAATAAATCTCCGTCAGCTGATCGCGACGGTGCCATTCCGCCGATTCAGGGACTCTTTTCTTCGGAGTGTCTTCGAAATGGCGCCTTAGCCATAGGCATTTCCATGGTCGCCGAGACCGTTCCCAATGCGGCTCTCAAAGAGGTTGTCAGCGGTGTATCCGTTGCCTTTGGCGCAGCTTCCTGCGCTGCGGGAGCTTTTCTAAAACTTGTAAGGCAAGAAATCGTTGCCGTTACACCGGAACTGGGAAGACAAATAGTCGCGGAGCGACTCTCGAGGACTTCAATAGTCTGCGGTGACTATGGAGCCTTCTTCAAACATTGAAAGGATGCTGAACTCCGAAGCGGCGCCGAAGACTCCGGTTCAAGCGAGTAGACTCCTCCACGCCTTTAAATACCCGACGAGGATGTAACCCCAGCCTCCAAACTTCGGTCCGCCGGTTGATTGACTCTCTCGTGAGGGTGGGCTTACACTACGAATCTTTGCCATTCGGTCGCTAGAGGCGAAGTACCGAGTAGCCGGTCGACGGTGATCTTGGCTTCGTCATGCTGCTTTCCGTGGATCCCCGATCGAGCGCTCATTTGGCGCCCTCGAACAGTCCGCGCGAGGAGTCGACCCAAGGATTTTGTTATGAAGCCTGTTGCTCTATATCGCCGATCCATCGGTCAAAGAGCGTGCATTGCTTTCGAATCTCAGCGATTCCGACCGCTTGTGCGATCGCGGGGCCGTTGAGTGCCTTTCGATAGGTGGGGAATGCATTGATGATTCGCTTTGAAGGGGGATTTTCGAGGTTAACGGCTTCTGGATCTTCGTCGGCGATAAGTACCGGAGGTAATTTTGGTCTTGCCCCAACGCTGATCGCAATTTGCTCAGAGAAACTGATCAGCAACGCTTCGAATTCATGTGTGGAAAAATATGGTAGGAAGCGAGGGTCATCATAATGTTTGCGAAGTGCTTGCTTGCAAACAGAAAGGCGCTCTGGATATGCCTTTCCGTGAGTCTCCTTTATCGTCGGAAAGTCTTTCGGCAGACCATAGAAGTCGAGCATCATTGTCACTACGGTCGCCGAGGTGTCCCGCAGGAGTTGTCGGAGATCTCGATCGAATTGAGCGAAGCTTCCGGTGCCGCCTTTATGCGTTTTCTGTCCGGGAACACTTTTTGTCTTGAGGATGATTGGAATCACATAGATGTTTTTCTTAAGAAAATGTGGTCCAAGCAAGGTTTTCACGAAGCGTTCTTCGCTTAGACCCTCAGTGAGGATCATGACCTTTGGCATTACGGACGGCCTCCGATCACGTTCTTTTCCCAGAGGTCACCGAGCGCGTAATCTTCCAGCCACGTCGTGATCTCGTTCGATTGCAGGCGGCGGAAGAGCGACTGATCCTCAGCGCGATCGACGACGATGATCTCTTCCGGTGTGAGTTGATTGACGAGAGAAACCGATTGTGTCGAGACGATCAATTGTGATTTCTCGGAGGCCAAGCGAAAGAGTTCGACAAGTGTCTGGATCGCCGAAGGATGCAAGCCGAGTTCCGGCTCGTCGATCAAGATTGTCGCCGGGGGGTCAGGTTGAAGAAGTAATGTCGCGAGGCAGATGAAACGCAACGTTCCGTCGGAAAGAGCATGCGCGTTAAAATATGCATCGCTTGCTCGTTCTCTCCACTCAAGTCGAATTTTTTCCGGATTGAGCGGATCGGCGCGGAGGTTGAAGTCACGAAAGAATGGGGCTACAAGGCCTATGGTGTCGATGATTTTCCGATAGTATATCTCGTTGTTTTTCTGGAATCTGTAGAGAAACGCCGCAAGGTTCGAGGCGTCAGCGCGAAGAGTCGCATTATCATTGATATCGCCGGTCTGCTTCATGCTGGCGGACGGACTCGTATCATGAAAATGGTAAATCTTCAACGAATTTAACATATTAATAACGTTCGAAGATGTCAATGGGTCAACGAGTGGTAGGAGTGATTCCCGTTGCCCCGTCCCAAGAAACGTCCGATAAGGAGAGAGGTCGTCTCCCTCAACATAGACGATCGCGGCTTCCTTGCGAAAGTTGAAGCCGTCATGCGCATCTGGATCGAGGTACGTTTCGTAACCAATTTTAGAACTGTCGAGCTTGATATGGATTTCTTTGGTGGTCTTGCGGCCGTAGTGGAGAAGCGCGTTTGCTCCGCCGGAGCGAGCGACGAATCCCTGAAGGTTCTGTTCTGAGAGTTCGTTGAGTAATCGAAAGACGGAGATGAAGTTGCTCTTTCCGGCTCCATTCGCGCCGATCAGGACGTTGAGGGCTCCCAGCGGCAGGTCGAGCGATTTGATCGACTTGTAGCCGCGAACCGCAATATGTCGTATGCCTCGGATCTCCGAGTTCGTCCCTTCCGGCATTGTGTTCCCTTTCCTCGAAGATGATCACGTATATACTCTGCGGCTCGATCCCGAGCCCCTTTCGGTGCCTTCCTTCTCAACCTCGACGGCTTGGTCGAGGCTATCGGCATGCAGCGAATACCTTGGGGATTCATCAAAGCAGGAAGTACTCCGCCGACTCTTGAATTGAAGGAAACCCAATCTTTGAGAGGCTCTTTTAGCTTTCAATCGCGGAAGTGATCCTACTTTATCTACAGGAGGGATGTTCGAAATGGATGAGACCGATCCCAATCTCAATGCGAAACCGCTCAAAAAGGATGCCGTTTCCCTCGTGAAAGTGTATCCTGAAGCAATTCTGGCTGCGGGCGTCGTTACTACAGCTCTAACTGTCGCCGATCGCAGCCTCCCCTCTTCCTACGCACCATTTCCTCCCGATGTCATGGCGGGTGTCGCAATTGCGATCCTTACCACAAGTCTATACCTTTCGGCCATGCGGCGAGCTACCAGACGCAAATTCTATGCGCTAACGCCGGAAATGGCGATGACCCTCGAAGCCGCGCTGGAGGCCAATCCTGCGCCGGAGACCCCGGATCGCTCGGAGAAGCCTCATCCGCGCTACGAGCGTACCGCTGGCTGGACCGGCAGCGCATAGTTCGGTCTGCCGCTTCATTGACTCTCCCGTGAGGGTGGGTGTACACTACGAGTCTATGCCTTTCGGTCGCTAGAGGCGAAGTACCGAGTAGCCGGTCGACGGTGATCTCGGCTTCGTTATGCTGCTTTCCGTGGATCCCCGATCGAGCGCCGCTTTTGGCCCTCGATCGGCCCGCGTAAGGAGACGACCCAAGCATAGCGGCACGCTCCTTCGGGGTGTGCGTCCGACGCCGGGCTTAGGGCGCTTGGTCCCTACGTCCATCAGTGAGAAGAGGAAGAGCGCATCAGCGTGAATTTGCTCGACGTTAACAACTTCGATGCGATGCGGATCGGTCTGGCATCGCCGGAACAAATCCGCGCTTGGTCCTTCGGGGAGGTCAAGAAGCCCGAGACCATCAACTATCGGACGCTCAAACCCGAACGCGATGGGCTCTTCTGCGAGAAGATCTTCGGCCCGACCAAAGACTGGGAATGCCACTGCGGAAAGTACAAACGGATCCGCTTCAAGGGCATGATCTGCGATCGCTGCGGCGTCGAGATTACCCGCGCCAAGGTCCGGCGCGAGCGTATGGGCCACATCGAGCTGGCGACCCCCGTCACCCACATCTGGTACTTCAAGGGGGTTCCCTCGCGCATCGGCATCTTGCTCGACATGTCCCCAAGGCAGCTTGAGAAGGTCATCTATTTCGCCGCCTATGTCGTGATCGATCCCGGTCCGACGTCTCTGGGCAAGCGCGAGATTCTCTCTGAACTCAAGTATCGTGAATCCCGAGAGAAGTTTGGGAACGCCTTCAAGGCCGGTATGGGCGCCGAGGCGATCCGCGAACTCTTGCACGACCTCAACCTCAAGAAGCTCCAAGAAGACCTCCGCAAAGAATTTAAGGAAACGACCGGACAAAAACGCATCAAGGCGATCAAGCGCCTCGAGGTCGTCGAAGCCTTCATCAACTCCGGAAACAAGCCGGAATGGATGATTTTGTCGGCGGTGCCGGTCATCGCTCCCGAATTGCGCCCGATGGTGCAGCTCGACGGCGGGCGTTTCGCGACCTCGGATCTCAACGATCTCTACCGTCGCGTCATCAACCGGAATAACCGTCTCAAGCGCCTGCTCGAATTGAGCGCGCCCGAAATCATCATCAAGAACGAGAAGCGCATGCTGCAAGAAGCGGTTGATGCGCTGATCGACAACGGCCGTCGCGGCCGTCCGGTCACCGGGCCGAACAATCGTCCGCTCAAGTCGCTTTCGGACATCCTCAAGGGAAAACAAGGCCGCTTCCGTCAGAATTTGCTTGGAAAGCGCGTCGACTACTCGGGACGTTCGGTCATCGTCGTCGGTCCAACGCTCAAGTTGCACCAGTGCGGTCTTCCCAAAGAGATGGCGCTCGAGCTCTTCAAGCCCTTCGTGATGAAGAAGCTCGTCGATCGAGGGCAAGCGCATAACATCAAGAGCGCCAAGCGAATGGTCGAGCGTGTGCGCGCCGAGGTTTGGGATGTTCTCGATGAAGTGATTCGCGAGCATCCGGTTCTTCTCAATCGTGCCCCGACGCTCCATCGGCTCGGTATTCAGGCATTCGAGCCGGTTCTCGTCGAGGGTAAGGCGATCCATCTGCATCCGCTCGTCTGCACGCCGTATAACGCGGACTTCGACGGCGATCAGATGGCGGTCCATCTCCCCTTGTCGGCGGGTGCGCAGGCCGAAGCGCGGATCCTCATGCTCTCCTCCAACAATATCTTACAGCCCAGTTTCGGGCAGCCGGTTTCGATTCCGACGCAGGATATGGTCCTCGGGCTGTATTTCCTCACGTTCCAGCGCGATGAATATCGCGGTCCGGCCAAGGGTGAGCTGCACGAGGATACTCTCAAGACCGTGCTTCACGTCAGCGCGGAGCCGCGACCTGATCGCGAACTTCCGGCGTATCACGACACGGACGCGGCGGTCACCGCGTATGAGCACGAAGTCATCGGTTTGCACGATTGGATCCGGGTGCGAATCAAGGGAACCTTGATCCGCACGACGGTCGGTCGCGCGATATTTAACAGTGCGTTCCCGGCCGACTGGAGTCAGCCGTACGCCAACGGCATTATCGATAAAACGGCGCTCAAGAAAATGATCACCGAATGCTATCGCAAACACGGCAACGCCGAGACGGCGCGTTTCCTCGATGCGATCAAGACCTTGGGTTTCCATTACGCGACGCTTTCGGGTACGACGGTTTCGATCAACGATATCGTGGTTCCCGACGAGAAATATCGTATTCTCGAAGATTCGCAAAGCGAAGTCGATAAGCTCCAAGAATTCTTCGAGCAAGGTTTCATCTCGGACGACGAACAGTACAACAAAACCATCGAAATCTGGACCAAAGCCTCCGAGGAAGTGACCGCAGCCATGCAGGCGGCGCAGAATCCGCTCAATCCCGTCTTCATGATGGCGACGTCGGGTGCGCGTGGTTCGATCTCGCAGGTCAAGCAGCTTGGCGGTATGCGCGGACTCATGTCCGACCCCTCGGGTCGCATCCTCGAAATTCCGGTCAAGGCATCGCTTAAAGAGGGTCTTGCGGTTCTCGAGTACTTCATTTCGACGCACGGTGCGCGAAAGGGTCTTGCGGATACGGCGCTGCGGACGGCGGACTCCGGATACTTGACGCGCCGTCTCGTCGACGTCGCGCAGGACGTCATCGTGCGCGAAATCGATTGCGGAACTTCATTGGGCATTACCGTCTACGATATCGCGGTTGGAAAGGAAACGATCGAACCGCTGACCGATCGGATCATCGGACGCCGTGCGGCCGAGGATATCAAAGAGCCGGAGATGGTGCGCAAGAAGATGCTTCTGCGCGGCGACGAGATCGATGAGGAGAAGGCCAGGCTCATCATTGCAGCCGGTATTCCCAAGGTGAAGATTCGCTCGGTGCTCACCTGCCAAGCCAAATACGGCGTGTGCGCGATGTGCTACGGGCGGAATCTCGCGACGGGTCGCTCCGTCGATATCGGCGAAGCGGTCGGCATCATCGCCGCGCAATCGATCGGTGAACCGGGTACGCAGTTGACGCTGCGCACCTTCCACACCGGCGGTGTCGCGACCGAAGACATCATCACCGGCCTTCCGCGCGTTGAGGAAATCTTCGAAGCGCGCAAGCCCAAGGGACAAGCGTTGATCACGGAGACCTCCGGAGTCGTGCGCCTTGTCGAGGAAAAATCCAAACGCATCGTCATCGTGACCGACGCCGAAGGCGTTGATCACGAGTATGACGTCCCGCATGGAACGCATATCGCGGTGCGCGATGGAGATAAACTCGAGGCTGGCGATCGGCTCAACGAAGGCTCGCTCAATCCTCACGACATCTTGAGGATCAAAGGCGAGACGGCTTTGCAGAACTACTTGGTGCAGGAAGTTCAGAAAGTCTATCGTTCGCAGGGCGTCGACATCAACGACAAGCACATCGAGGTCATCGTTCGCTCGATGATGCGCAAGGTCAAGATCACCGACGGCGGCGACACGAAGATGCTGCCGGGTCAGTTGATCGAGGGGGCGTTCTTCTCCGAGGAAAACGAGCGGATGATCGCCGAGGGAGGCAAGGTCGCAGAGGCCCAGCCGGTTCTCCTCGGCGTGACCAAGGCTTCACTCGCGACGGAATCGTTCTTGTCGGCTGCGAGCTTCCAAGAAACGACCCGTGTCCTCACCGACGCGGCGATCAAGGGGAAGCACGATCCGCTTCTGGGCCTCAAGGAAAACGTCATCATCGGGAAGTTGATTCCGGCCGGTACCGGAATGGCGCGCTATCGAAACGTCAAGATCGAAGCCGAAGGGCAAGATATTGACGAGGATGGGCGTCCGAGAGGTGCGTTCCTCGATTACGAACCCGTCATGGAACCCGTACCTGTAATGCCCGGTTCGAAGTTGGTCACCGGATTCACCGACAGGCGTCCTCCGCTTGAACAGACCGTGCAATACGAGGGTGAATATACCAGCGATGTCTCAGTCATCGCGCCGCCCAAGCCCACGCAGTATCGCCGTAAGGGGATCAATCCCGAGGATCTCTGATTCCCCGGAATTCTCGCAACTCGGAAAGCCAAAGGTAGTGGGGCACCTTCGAAAGTGCTCCACTACCTTTCTGGTGTAAAAGCATAACTTCACACAGAATATGAACCATGGAAGATTTATTGATGATAGCTCGAGTAATTTCTGAAAAAGTAATCCCGGAAATACTTTCGGAAGAAATTCCGAAAGTATTTCCGAAGGTAACGTTGGAAGAAAAGAGCCACAATGGATTTGTGCAAGTGCGAAATATCGCAGTGGTCGAGCTTTTTCATGCCTCGGGGATTCGCCATACTGAACTCGTCGGGCTTAACGCGGCCGATATCGACCTGCAGCGACGGAGCATGCGCGTTATCGGTAAAGGCAACAGAGAGCGAATGGTTTTGTTTAACCATGCTGCGGAGCAAGCCATGACCGTGTATCTCGGCATGCGGCCACGCACGGATGACGATGCATTGTTCCTCACCGAATGGGGAATACGCCTGACTCGCCTTCACGCCGGGAAAATCATTCGCAGGTGTAGCGATTTTGCGGTGAGCGAGGCCTCACGGAAAAATAGCCGCACCCGATACGAATTGGAAGAAAAGGGCCCCAATGGATTTCTTCAAGTGCGAAATAGCGCAATGGTCGAGCTTTTTTATGCCTCGGGGATCTCCCGAGCTGAACTCGTCGGCCTTAACGCGGCCGATATCGACCTGCAGCGACGCAGCATGCGCGTTATCGGTAAAGGCAACGGAGAGCGAATAGTTTCGTTTAACGATGCTGCGGAGCAAGCCATGACGACGTATCTCGGCATGCGGCCACGCACGGATGACGATGCATTTTTCCTCAGCGAATCGGGAACACGCCTGACGCCCAATTATGCCTCGACAATCCTCCGCAGGTGTAGCGATTTTGCGGCGCGCGAGGCCTCACGGCAAAATAGCCGCACCCAATACGCATTGAAAGAAAAGAACCACAATGGGTTTTTTCACGTGCGAAATATCGCAGTGGTCGAGCTTTTTTATACCTCGGGGATCGACCGTACTGAACTCATCGGCCTTAACACGGCCGATATTGACCTGCAGCGACGCAGCATGCGCGTTATCGGTAAAGGTAACAGAGAGCGAATGGTTTCGTTTAACGACGCTGCGGAGCAAGCCATGACGGTATATCTCGGCATGCGGCCACGCACGGATGACGATGCATTTTTCCTCACCGAATCGGGAACACGCCTGAGTCGCGAACACGCCAGGATTATCCTCCGCGGGTGTAGCGATTTTGCGGTGCGCGAGGCCTTGCGGCAAAATAGCCGCACCCAATACGCATTGGAAGAAAAGAACCCCAATGGGTTTCTTCACGTGCGAAATATCGCAATGGTCGAGCTTTTTTATGCCTCGGGGATCGACCGTACTGAACTCGTCGGCGTTAGCGCGGCCGATATCGACCTGCAGCGACGCAGCATGCGCGTTATCGGTAAAGGTAACGGAGAGCGAATAGTTTCGCTTAACGATGCTGCGGAGCAAGCCATGACGGCGTATCTCGGCATGCGGCCACGCACGGATGACGATGCATTTTTCCTCAGCGAATCGGGAACACGCCTGACTCCCAATTATGCCTCGACAATCCTCCGCAGGTGTAGCGATTTTGCGGCGCGCGAGGCCTCACGGCAAACTAGCCGCACCCAATACGCATTGGAAGAAAAGAACCCCAATGGATTTTATCGCGTGCGAAATACCGCAATAGTCGAGCTTATGTCTGCCTCGGGGATCGGCCGTGCTGAACTCGTCGACCTTAATGCGGCCGATATCGACCTGCAGCGACGCAGCATGCGCGTTATTGGAAAAGACAACAGACAGCGAATGGTTTCGTTTAACCATGCTGCGGAGCAAGCCATGACGGCGTATCTCGGCATACGACCACGCACGGATGAGGATGCATTTTTCCTCAGCGAATGGGGAACACGCCTGGGTTACCAACAAGCCACGAGTATCCTCCGCAGCTGTGGCTATGTTGCGGTGCACGAGGCCTCACCGCAAGGTGGCCACACCCAATACGCAGCAAATAGCCAGACCCTATACGCAAGTACATTCATGGAGATTTGCGACGCGCTCTTCCAGCTCGAACTTGCGCCATGGAAGAAGGAGTGTCAAAGCCAAAACGCAGGCGAGTCGAGTTTAGAACCGCCGGCTTCTGCGAAAATGCCGGTGGAATTCGTGTCGCCTCCGTACTTCTCGAAATCAGCGGCGGTCAAATTGGCGGATGTGAACACACCGGCTTCACAAGAAGCCGTGGCGAAGACCTTGACGTCTCTATTCGAAGGGATGCCGACGCCACCGCAGTCCGTGGATCAGAAGGCGAGAAACGTCGTACGCAAGCCTCCAAACTTCGAATTGGTTCTTGATTGTGTGTACGAGGTGAATCCGTTGATGTTTGGCGATTTTTCCAAGTCCTCCGATCCGAACGATCCGAAAAATCGCCGCACGGAGAATCTTGAGAAAACTGCGACTTGGCTCTCCGCCATGGCCAAATTCTTGAAAATGAAAGTTTCCACAGAGACGACCAAAGTCTACGGCGAGACCCTAGAGAAGGTCGCCGCAAGTTTCGATCGCCTAGCATCCGCCGCTCGAGCCCACGATTCCGAAGTGGCGATGCTCATCGCAGCACAACCGGCTGAGGTGGTGCTGCAATCCACCAGCCGGACCCGCGTAATAGCCCGCAGGGGAACCGTGAGAGCGGGGTTCACATGACGTACAAAGGTCGAGGGCGTTCCGATCCCCAAATGCGATCCCAAGCAAGGGAGATCGAAATCTTTCCACCAGAACCGAAACTGGCCGTGGACTTCTGGTATGGCGAAGTGGATGATTATGCCCGTGAAACGCTTCATAAAGCGCATATTGAAGAGGAGCGAATCTCTGGCAACCTTAGTGGGCAGGTGTGGGATCCCGCCGAATTTTTCTCTGATCGCAGCGCCGCGATCGGGGCTTTCCGTAAATCTCCCATAGGGAGTCCGGACGAGGAGAATAAGCGTTCCGGCTTAAAAACCGGGACTGATACTCCGGGGCGCTCGGCGAAGGGCGACGCCTGATATTCTCCGTCATGGCCGAATTCTTGAAAAGGAAAGTTTCTCAAAAAACGACGGCAGTCTAAAGCTATGCCTTCGATTCGAGCCATACGCCCCGGAGTCGAAACGCTCATCGAAGCACTGCCGCTGAGGCGGCGGTCCGATCCGGTCGTGAGGGGTTCCCATCCCCTTGAATGCGTTCCAGAGCAGGGGCGACGGGAGCTCTTGACAAGCTCTAGGGAGATGATACGATGGAGTCAGTTTCTTTGCCATTCTGCAACTTGTTCGAAAATTCATTGGGGAATATCATTGTGGCGAGCAGTGAGAATATGGATCCCGGTGTGACTCCCCGTGAGTACCCATCCGGAGCTTCAGAGCGCACTCAGGCCGTTGACCGGAAGATCCCTTTCGTTGGGATCTTCCGAGAAGCGGCGAAACTGGCCGTGGGATTCTTGGGCGGCGTACAGGCTGATTTTTCCCGCGGTACGCTTCGAGTGACGCTTCACAGAGCGTATAATGGAAAGAAGCGGATCTCAGACGGTCTTAACGAGGTAAGAAACGCGTCGCGCGAAGTCCTGTCATTACGGAGGATGGAGGAGTTTCGAACGCGCCTTTTTCCGCTGACTAAGAGTTTATATTCCCGCGACGAACTGCACGGAGAACTCCGGCAACTCCATAAACAGCTTCTCACGCAGCGAGAATATCTCGAAAACGCCGTAAATATGATTAACGACGCTGAACGGTGCAAAGAGGGGGAATTCCTCGTCGACCAGTTCAAAGTTCCCTTTAAGTTGCATGAACAGCAAGGACGTTCGCGTCCAAATATCCTTGTCCGCATCGTTAAAGAGATGAAGAAGTCCGATGAATTGGAACTGAAGGATCATGACAAATTTGAACGGCCGAATTTTCACACGCTTTCTGAGCGGGTAACCCGAGAAATTGCTCGACAGGTCCATGTCACCCTCTTTCTCGAAATATCGATCAAACGCGAGTCCTTCGCGATATCGTACAGAGCCTTATGAAACAAGCGGGACGCCGGAATCTTATCGAGGTGCGCTATATGTGCGAGGAAGACCGCGCGGAGCTTTGCAGCCGGCTTTCCGATGAGTTTGGGCACGACCATCGCCTGAAAAGTCGGTGGGGATTGGATTCACCCCAAATATTTGCGACTCCCGGCGTCGTGATCGAGGCTTTCCGTCAACGTCAATCTGTTTTAACGAGTTCGAACGCGGCGAAACCACGTTCCGGCGAGAAAATCGGGATGCGTATTCCTGGGGGATCGCAGGAGGGTGGCATCGGATATTCCCCCTAGTGAAATCGAAGGCCCTTCGCGGGTCCGATGTTCTTTTTTCCCAGACGAGGAAAAATGTTTCAAGAACATCACGATGACGAACAGCGAAGCGAGAATCCCAGCATCGTTCCCCCTGATGAGAGCGGCTCTGAGGCTATGCAGCGCTCAGGGGTTGTGGGTGGGAAGCACCCAACTCCATTCGTCCAGATCTTTCGTGCCGCATCGGCTGCGTTCGCGGGATTCTTTGATGATAGGGCGGCGGACGCGGTCCGTACCGACCTTGAAAAGACGCATCATGAAGCTTCGCAAGAAAACGTCAACCTCCGACGAGACCTTGAGTGGCTGCAAAGCATGCCGGGAAATCTTTCCCTCGAGAAGGTTCATTCCCTTCGCGCTCCCACCGAAGCTGAGACCGAGAGCGTGCGTTCGCGAGAGGACCTCTACACAGAACTCAAAGCGCTCCATCAGGAGCTTCTCGCTCAGCGGGCTCTTCTTGAAAAACCCGTGAACGAGATCGGGAATGAGAACGTGCTCCAAGAGTGGAAAACGTTTACCATGCCGCTCGATTCTCCCGAGAGGCTTCGGTGGATTGCGCGTTTGCATGAGAAAGTTTTTTTGGGTTATGAGAACAAACGCCAAGAGATCGAGAAGATGGAGCCTGATGAGGCTTTACGCGTACAAAAGCTTGCCGAGGTCGATGAAAAAATCAAAAAGCTCCAAGAGTGGGAAGAGAAGGATCGCGATTCGGTCGCGCAACCGGACTTCACCACGCTTTCAGAGCGGGTTTCTCGAGAGATCTCAGGGCAAATGGGAATCATTCATCTTCTTGCGCAGATCGAGAATCCGGCGAAGAACCCCGCGATGCTTCACGCACTGGAACGAGACCTTCAAAATCAGGATCTCCGCCGGGAAATTCTCAACGTATGGGATCATTCCGAAAAACTTCGCAAGGAGCTTCGTGACCGGCTTCCCGAACCGGAAATATGCGACGTTCCAACGGATGTTGTACCACCGGAGTTCTCGATATTGAGTGACGCTCAGATAAGCATTAACGGAGAACCGTCTGCACTGCTTCCTAAGAAGACGATTGTCGGGCACGTTCCTCCCGATTTGACGGACGATGTCGTTGAAGAAGGAAACAACAAGCGAGAGACGCGCTCCGATCCAACTTCACAACATTGGAAAAGGTGATGATAGACGCACATTAACTTTTGTACTTCAGGAATTTGTGTGGGTAGACGCAAGCAAGCAGGCCGATGGACTGGGCGACTCCTCCTGACTCACGCAGTCCACCGGCCTGCTTGCCGCTGCGACTTCTCAGAAGAAACGAACCCCTTTGTGGTCTGGCGAGGAGGCTCGCTCCTCCTTGGCTTGCCAAGGCGACGGGAAAGGTTCACCCAAGCCGGGGATCACTTTGGAATCGCTTTTGGAATTACCCAACGCGCGCGTCACCAAGTCAAGTTCTTTTCGAAATGCACCTATGTCCAATATAGCCGTCTCTCCTCCGGCATCCTCGAGGAACGTCGAAAGACGTCGATTCGAACAGCAGATCACACCTCGCTTCCGATCGTCCTCGGAAAGTGGAGACATCGTTTCATATGCTCTTGCTTTTCTTATGATCTCGACCGCATATTGATGCACCGTCATATCCGGAGGAGCATGAAGTGTTTTGAGGTTTTTCTTATATTCTTCGAGAGAAAAGTAGGTCACGTTCTGCGACATCTGAATGTAGCTAATCGAAGGAGGCTCGCCTTGGAGCCAATGTTTTCGAGGGTCAGTCGCTGATAGCAATGTATTTATGCGTATTCTCTCGTTTTCATCAAGACCCGGATTCTCCATATTATAAGGCGGAAAGGCGGAAATATAGAGGCTGTATCCTCGCGAAGGAGCATTCATGATGATGCAGGCGGCATGCTCCTTCCCGTCAACGGGAAAGATTCCAAGTTGAATGCTTTCAACGCCGCCACGCTGATCGGAACTTCTTGTGAATTGCGTCGCACCGTTTCCTGTTGGTATTTCTCGCAAGATATCATGCATAAGGGATCCTTCTTTGAAGAAGTTCGCGTCGCGATTCGCCGCGATCGGTTCGAGGCAATTTGTCGCGTCCCGCTTTTTTATGTGCCTTCCAAACATCAGAGACCCGATCACTGAGATAAGCAGATATCCCGCAATGCCGAGTGGAGCGATGCCAGCTTGCTGAACCTCGGCTCCTTTCGAAGCGACATCCGCAGCATCGGTGATGATCATCTTTTCAGGGGTACAACTCGCATCAATAACGACATTCAGTTCGCAATCGAGCGGACGCGCAGCATGCGGAGGAGGTCCCGAGATCTCGGCCGCCTTCCCGTTTGCATACGTTCCCCACGCGGTGTCACACGATTGGGGTTCCGACGAGAATAGCGGTCCGAATGCATTTATAGGGAACATTTGTTACATTCCTTAGCTGCATAAACGCCAACATCGGCGAGTTTTTCACAGGCGGAAAAGGTTCTCCGCGTGGATGGGGATATCCTTCCAGTCTGTCACGTGTCGAGAGGCGTCGATATAAGGGTAAATAGTCCTTGGTTGCGAGGCTAAACGTCCTACTATGATCACCGTGTATGAGCGAAGCGAGGTAGTGTTGCAACATTGTAGTGCGGCAAAAAATCGGCTGAGCTTAAGTTCTCAGACGTAACAAGCGTGCATCATCCCGATGTTTTCAAGATGCGAGAACTGCGTTCCCTATCTCCGGCGTCGGCAACCCGGAAACGCCGAGTCTATCGAGCGCATATTGTCCTTTCCAAATTCGGTGCATCAAACCAATTCCTACCTATATCCCCAGTACATCCGCGGAAGTCCACGCAAAGTTATGAAGCGCCTTAACGCTTTTCAGTGACGCGTCGCCGAAGCTCCTCGGCGAAGGTTTCGACGGTGATGGGTGGTCGTTTTTCTTCCACGCTACGTTCGTTTGGACTGACGGTTCCATTCTCAACTTCGGCCTTCCCAACGACGAGAATGTACGGAATCTTCTGCAGCTTCCAAGTGCGGATCTTGTAGCCGATCTTTTCATCGGACTCGTCGACCTCGACGCGGAAACCCTGCTCGCGCAAGCGATCGCGCACCGACCGTGCGTATTCGACTTGATGCTCGGAGATCGGCGTCACGACGGCTTGCACCGGCGCGAGCCAAGCCGGGAAGGCCCCGGCGTAATGCTCGATGAGAATTCCGAAGAGGCGTTCCAGCGCACCGCCCAGGGCGCGATGAATCATCACCGGCGTTCGATCTGTACCATCGCTCGCGCGATACGTCAAGTCGAAACGTTTAGGGAGGAGGAAGTCGACCTGCACGGTTCCGAGCTGCCATTTGCGGCCGATTGCATCGTGCACGTTTATGTCGAGCTTAGGGCCGTAGAATGCTCCGCCGCCTTCGTCGATCTCATAAGGGATCCCGCGTGATTCGAGCGCGCGGCGAATCGCGTTCTCGGCGATCTCATCGGTTTCGACGCGCGCGTTCGCATCACGCGTCGAAAGATAATATGCAAAATCCGTGAGGCCGAATGCTGAAAGCAGACCAATCGCTTCGTCGGCGGTCTGTTCGAACTCGCTCTGTAGTTGTTCGGGCGTACAGAAGATGTGCGCATCGTCTTGCGTAAAACCGCGGACGCGCGTCATTCCGTGAAGGGTGCCGCTGCGTTCGAAGCGATAAACCGTTCCGAACTCCGAGAAACGAATCGGGAGTTCCCGATATGAATGAGCCTGTGAGCGATAAATGAGAATATGCCCGGGGCAATTCATGGGCTTGAGTCGGAAGCGCTGTCCTTCGATCTCCAACGGTCCGTACATGTTCTCAGCGAAATTCTCCAAATGACCGGAAATCTCGAAGAGTTTTTCGCTGAAAATATGCGGGGTAACGACGCCTTTATATCCGCGTTGACGCAAACCTTCGCGAATGAAGTTCTCGATGATTTCGCGGACGATCGCACCCTTGGGATGCCAAAATACCAGACCGCCGCCGGCGTCTTCCTCAAGAGAGAACAAGCCGAGTTCTTTCCCCAGGCGGCGATGATCGCGCTTCTGTGCCTCTTCGAGGAGGCGCAGATGTTCGTCGAGTTCGGCCTGGGTGGCGAAGGCCGTGCCGTAAATGCGTTGGAGCATGGGGTTGTGCTCGTCACCGCGCCAGTAGGCTCCGGCGACGTTGAGCAATTTCAGCGCCTTGATTTCGCCGGTCCGATGCGCATGTCCACCGCGGCACAGATCAGTGAATTCTCCGATCGTGTAGAGCGTGATCGGTTCACCGTCGGGAATATCCCTGGCGATTTCGGATTTGTACGGATTGCCTTCGAAACGTTTGAGCGCGGCGGCACGCGTTACACTTTCGCCGGTCATCTCAAGATTCGCCGCGACGATTTCGCGCATACGCGCTTCGAGCTTCGTGAGGTCCTCCGTTGTGAACGGTTCGCTTCGATCGAAGTCGTAGTAGAAGCCGGTCTCGATCGCCGGTCCAATGCTTGGCTTGGCATCGGGAAAGAGATCTTGAACCGCATAGGCGAGGACGTGGGCGGCGGTATGGCGGAGCGCCTCAATGGGCGTCGGCGTTGTGGAAGCGGCGGAACACATAGGCCGGGAGGTTAGGCGTGCGGGACGGTACGCCTTCGAATTCGCCCCGCCTCGGGGAATTCTCTGGATGTGAGGCGCACTAGGTTGATTATGAAGACGCTTTCTTCGCTCGGTGTGGCGTTTCTCGCACTGCTTGCTGGTGCCGGTCTCCCTTTTCAGGCGGGGATGAACGCACAACTGCGTCTCACGCTCGGCAGTCCCATGCGTGCTTCGCTTGTTCATTTCGTCATCGCGGTCGCAGGCTTTCTTCTCTTCGCGCTGCTGATTGAACGTGCGCCGTTGCCGACGGCCGAAGCGCTCGTTCACGGACCCGCTTGGATGTGGTTCGGGGGCTTTATGGGGGCCTTCTATGTCCTGAGTACGATTATCGTCGTGCCGCGTCTGGGTGCCGGCATCGCGTTCGCTCTGGTGGTCGCGGGGCAGATGCTCGTCGCTCTTCTCATCGACCGCTTCGGGTTGATGAATCTTCCCCAGGTTCCCGTAACCCTCTCGCGCGTTGTCGGAGCGGCGTTGCTTGTCGTTAGCGTCCTCTTAATTCGTCGGTGAGCGTGCGAGAGGTCAAGCCTCCGGGTCTCGCGGCAATGATCGGCGGCCTCGTGCGCTTTGGGTTGAGCGGGTTTGGCGGGGTCAACGCTCAGGCGCGCCACATGTTCGTTGAGAGAGAAGCGTGGCTTGACGACACGGAGTTCGCCGAGATGATGAGCCTCGGACAAGTATTGCCCGGACCAAACATGATGAACCTCGTCGCGATCCTGGGCGATCGCTGGCACGGCCTGATCGGTGCGGTATTGGGCGTCGCGGCCCTCATTGTTCCGCCTGTCGCACTCGCACTCGTTCTCTTCATGTCGATTATACCGATCGAGCGCAATTCGCACGTGCTTTCCGCGGAGCGAATGATCATCGGCGTCGCCGTGGGTTTAATGGTCGCGACCGGTTTGCGGATGATCGACGGATTCCGCGCCCGTGCGTTGCTTCGTGCCGTGCTGATTGCTTTCGTTACGATCCTGCTTGTCCTTGACGTCCGCCTCGCGCTGCCTCTGGTCGTTCTCTCGAGCCTTTCGCTCGGCTTTTTCCTCGAAGTGCTTCTTCCTGACGGCGTGCGTTGAGCACGCTATGGGCGCTCGCAATTTCTTTCGCGATGCTTTCCCTCGTCGGAGTCGGAGGAGCTGAAGCGATCATTCCCCAGGTTCACGAGGAATTCGTCACCCGAATGCATTGGTTGGACGATCAAACCTTTGCGGAAATCATCGTTGTCGCGCAAGCTGCTCCGGGACCGAACATGTTGTTCGTGCCGCTCATCGGATGGCGTCTCGGCGGCCTATCCGGCATTGTCGTCGTGCTTGCGGCATATCTTCTCCCGTCATCCGTGCTGGCGATTACCGTGGGGCGCTTTCTCCATCGTCATCATGCTCACCGGGTACTCACTCGTCTACGATCGCATTTGCGGCCGCTTGGGGGAGGACTTCTCATTGCGTCAGGCATGATTGTTTTACAGATGGTGTTTTCCCATGGAAGCAACACCCGGTTCGAAAATGCAATGCCCATCCTTGCGGCGATCGTGACGATAATCGTGACGATGCGCACGAAGGTTCATCCGCTGCTCATGCTCGGTATCGCCGGCCTTATCGGCGTTTTCACACGATAAAACACACGAGAGCGGTCTCGCCGTGAATCAAGCACGAGAGGGGATTTTTAGTCTGCGACGGTCGCGACGGGATCCTCGACGAGGTGGCGCTTCTCGGAGGGGCGGGGTCCTTGATATCGGCGGTGGTGCCCACATAGGGGGCATGAACACGGCTTTCCATGAGTCTCGGCCATGTGGGCCACCCACTTGGGGGTGATCTCCGCTTCGTCTAAGTGGTAGACTTGCTTCCCCATTTTGGCCATGCGCCACTTGATCTTTGCGAAGAGGTGCCTGCGAAATGCGCGGACGGTATTCTTCATTCGATCATATCCTTTGAGCTGAGCGTGAGCTGAGCGTTCATCGTACTTCGAGCCTGAGTTTGGGCATCCCTTGTGCGTATCTGGAAGCCGCCTAGCTTTTTTTCGAACGGAGGGCGTTACAAGCGAGCCATACGGAAAGAGATGATAGCGTAAACGCTCATAGTCTTTATTTCGTCGATTCGGGCGCGAGATCAATGCGATACAGGACACGAAAACGCTCCGGGGCTTCCGCCGCAGAGCGTGCGCGCTTGCGTTAGGTGGGGCTTCGCGAATGGTGGGCACGATAGGTATCGAACCTATGACCTCCACAGTGTCAATGTGGCGCTCTCCCCCTGAGCTACGCGCCCGCACCGCATCCGCGTCTCCCCGTGTTCTAGCCCCGGGCGTAGCCAATCCTCCTTACGTGCGGGGGCTCACGGTTGCTGTTCGAGGATCTGCGCGTGGATGCCGGCCCAGTCGTCGAGGTCGTTGAGCGTGACGCCGTTCGCGATGTTCGGATCGGTGATTCCGAAGGTGGACCGTCGTTCGGCGGCAAGCTCATCACGCATCCGGCCCGTCCGGATCGCGAGGTTGTGCCAGAAGACGGCTTCGGGTGTGAGTTTGGTCGCGTGCGCCTTTATCCAGGCTTCGAAGCGAAGATAATCGGGCTTCTCGTCCTCGACGAACGCGATCATTGCCTGGCTGTCGATCCCGAGATTCGTGCAGACTTGCTCGTCGAAGCCTCCGCTGCCGTGACGGTAGCCATCGGGAAGCGCATCTACGGCGTAAAGCAAGATCTTGAGCCAGAGCCGCGGCAGGTGCGAGATCCCGAGCGGACCCATGACCGAGGAACTGATGAGCGGAACGATCTTCACGAAAACCTCCTTGTCGGCGGCTTTTCCATGATTTTCAAAAGTTGTCCCGCAAAAAAGAAGACTTGGGTCCCGGCATTGCGAAACGCGCAAACCGTCGGGCGCGTAGCTCAGTGGGAGAGCATCCGCTTCACACGCGGGGGGTCGTTGGTTCAATCCCAACCGTGCCCACCACCTGCGCCTGGCGCTGTAGCTCAGTTGGTTAGAGCGCCGCCCTGTCACGGCGGAGGTCACGGGTTCGAGCCCCGTCAGCGTCGCCAGTTTACGTGTGCCGGATCTTTGCGGATCCGGCACACGGCGCGTTTACCCGCGATCATGGGACAGGAACTCCAAGGGAGTCGGCGTTCGTCGTGGAACTTGGAGCGGTCGCGCGCCGAGGTAGCTCAGTCGGTAGAGCACAGGTCTGAAAAACCTGGTGTCGCCAGTTCGATTCTGGCCCTCGGCACCAAAGCAAACCATCCCGTGAATTCAGGTTCACGGGATGATTTTCTTTGAGGTTCGGAAATGTGAAGCATCATATTCCGAATATCGTCTTCAACCGTTCAAATTGAGATATATTGATCGGTTATCATTCGAGATCGTGATATCCTTGGGCGGCATTTTCGAAATATATTTGTGGGCGTATTTCAAGTGGGAAATTCTTGTTGCGCGTTCGACATCGCGACATTGCGTCCGGAGATTGAATCTGCGCTGCGACGTGCGCGATATTCATTCGCGAATAACCGTCGGCATTTCTGAATGCTCGAATGGTCGAACGTCGCGAAGGTTACGAACGCTTTCTTGCCTGCTGATGGATTTTGGTCACAGTTGTTTATGACGGCGGTTTAGAGTATAGCGATGTAGGGAAAAGGGGACGAACGGTATGCTGCTTGCGTCTTCTCTTTCGAGGTTGGGCGCATTCGGGCTACTCGTTACCGACGATATCGAGGGTTTGTTTCCCTACGAGAAAGGACGCTTAGATGTCTACCACTCAGACGAACCAGACGAAAGCTCAACCGGGAGCTTCGGCGACTTCCCAATCGGGTGCTCAAATTCAACTCGTCATTCCGGATCTGTTTCAGGTCTCGGGCGACGGATTGCATATCACGTACCTCACGCAAGTAGCGGGTGGAAAGCCCCAACTGGTCTATCAGGATGCGACCCAGCGCCTCGTTTTCAACGGCGACGAGATTACCCGTGCGGAATCAGAACTCGGCACGACGCTCAGCGTTTTCTTGCGCCGAACCGTCGACGCCGGATCGACGACATTCACCCTGCTCTTGCCGCGCGTCAACCTCCGCGCGCGCGAAAGCGTACCGATAAATACGTTCGGCATCACCACCGTCCATCGTTTTTCGCTCGTTCCCATCCTCGATTACGGACAGTTGGACACCTATCGCGTCGAGCAATTGCGCGGAACCGCGTCCAACGTCATCTTGGCACAAGCCGCTACGCAGAACTAAGACCGAAGGGAAGGCCGTCCCCGCGAATCCGTCGAGGAGGCTTTTCGTTCACCAATCGAAACACTCATTACTAGGAGGTGATTTGAATGATGAACGAAGGCGGAGTTGGCGGTGGTTGGGATAGTGGCGGAATTTGCAGTGGCGGAGGCCCCAGCGGTGGTATCCACAACGGCGGATCCGGCTGTATCCACAACGACCCAGGTAGCGGCGGCGGCGGCCCTTAGTCGAAAATTTCTCGACAAGAACACACGAGACTCGGTCCATCATTGGGATCGAGCCTCGTGTGTTCTTTGCAAGATGCGCTTTTCAGAAGTGTTTCGGGGTTTGTTCCAGACGCGTCGATGAATTGGGATACGGGAGAAGCGCTTCGTTATCCGGCACGCTTTCTTCGTCGATATCGTCTTCGTAATCGATCTCCTCTCGTCCGCTCATCATGCCGGATTCCTGTGAGTCGCGTGGTATTTGTGAGAGGACGCGCATCGCTTCTTGATCGGCGTATGATCCGCGTGGAGGAACGGCGAGGATGATTCCGCCGTGACGGAGTCCTTCCTCGAAGAGTTTCGCTCGCTCCTCATGCATTCCCGAACCGATCAGCGCACCGATGATTCCGCCCGCCGCGCCTCCCGCGCCGAGTCCCGCGAGTGCTGCGGCAAGTGGGCCGACGACCAAAGGCGTCGCCATGCCTCCCGTTGCCGCGATCGTGGCGATCGAACCCGTCGTCGTGATCGCGGCGATGAGCGCACCGAGGCCCCCACCGATGATCGCACCGCTCGCGAGCCCCTCGGCCGCTTTTGATTCGACGGGATCGGCGAATTCGCCGGCACGCGCATCGTCAATGACGATACTGATGTCGTTGTCTCGATATCCGAGGTCGCGAAGACGATCGACGGCGACTTCGGCAGAGTCTCGATCGAAGAAGATTCCGGTCAAGAGTTCTCGCTTGTGAGCCATGAATTCACCCCTCCTTTCGAGGTTATGCCCGGAAAGTTACCATATAAACAAACCGGCGTTTTCGTCGAGCGCTACGTGTGTGAGGGATGGACATCGGCGACCTTGCCCGCTAGGCGAAGGTTTTGGAGGACGTCGCACTTTCCGGAACGAGGATGCCGCGCGCGCGCTCGTCCCCCTTGCCTCGCGTGTGAACGGCAAGCAGGATGCCGCCCCGGCTCAAACCCTCGTGATACTGATGAGCCTGCTGGGTGGGGACGCCCGCTCCCACCAAGGCTCCGATGATTCCGCTTGCCGCGCCGATGACCCCGAAGCCGGTGAGGAGCCCGGTTAGCGGGCCGCCGACGAGCGGACCGGCGACGGCGCTGACTCCGGCGATCGACGCGGCGGAACCCGCAGCGAAGAGTCCCGCGATGATCAAGCCAAGGCCTCCGCCGATTGCCGCATGGCCGGAATGGACGGTCGATTCCGGCGCGGCTTTGGTTCCCGTCGTTTCCGTGAACTCGCGAGCGAGCGTGTCGTCGTTGATCACGACGCCGATTTGTTCAGGGGTATAACCCAGCTTGAGCAGACGTTCGACGGCGCTTTCGGCGGAGGAGCGATCGAAGAACATTCCCGTCAGGATTCCTTGGTCATGACCCATGATCGTTGAACCTCCCTCCGCTCATGAAGTACCCACCACGCCATGAGATGAAGCGGGGTAGCTCCGATGGAATGGAATTGGCTAGCTCAAGCGCTCTTGCGCCGGAAGGCGGAGCGGCTTCCCGAAGGGGACGGCGTGCCTGCATCGGATGTTCCCGCAATCGGCGGGAGGAAGAAGAAGGGATGAAAAAGCTTGCTTCTCTCGTGTTCGGACTTTTTTTTCTGCTCGGAATGGCCGGCAGTGAGAAGCACCAACCGAACACCCTCGTCGTGATCGAAGGCGCCGACGCCGGACAGATGAATCCGCTTTTCGCCAATAGCGCACCCGAGTTTCTCTATTTCGGATTAATCCTTGAGAGCTTGAGCGGGACAGGACCAAATTTCAGCGTGATTCCGTGGCTCGCCCGGTCGTGGACGCACACTCCCGACGGCCTCCACTGGACCGTGAACCTTGAGCGCGGCGTGCGCTGGTCGGACGGTATGCCCTTCGATTCGAAGGACGTCGTGTTTACCTGGAAGACGATGCAAGATCCCAAGGTCGGGTTTCCCTATGCCGGTCAGTTCGCATACATCAAGAAGGTCATGCCGCTGGGTCCGTATCGCTTGCGCTTCGATCTCGCGCAAACCAATGCGCTCTTTGAGTCGCTAGCACTGGGATCGCCGATACTCCCCGAACATATCTTGGGAAAGATTCCGCCCGAGCGGCAACGGACTTCCACCTTCGGGCAGCATCCGATCGGAACGGGCCCTTACCAATTGGCGAGTTGGCAGCATGACAGCGAGGCGGTTTTCGTGCGCAATCCTCACTGGTGGCATGGAACGGCGAAGATTCCGCGGATCGATTTCCGCATCATCCTGGATGATCAAGCACGCGTCGAGGCGATCGAGAACAGCTCAGCGGATCTTTACGACAGCATGTCGGCGATCGATTACGAAGAGATCAAGCACGACGCGCCGCACCTGCATTTGCTGCATCTTCCGGATCTTTTCTCGATTTTTGTTGAGCCGAACCTGCGAAGGCCGGGTCTCTCCGATCTGCAAGTGCGTCGAGCGATGATGTACGCCTGGGATCGCGAGGCGATCACGAACGGCCTCCTGCACGGTGATGCTCAGGAGGTGAATAGTATCGAACCTCGGGCGCTCACGCATTGGTACGATCCGCACGTTCAGGGTTATCCCTACGATCCTCGCCGTGCCGCGACGATCCTCGACGCTGCCGGGTGGCGAGTTGGCTCTGACGGCGTCCGGCGAAAGAACGGCGTTCCGTTATCCTTCGAGATGCTTTTACCTGCGGGACAGATTTTAGCTGCGGAGGCTGCGGCGGAATTTCAAGCCGATATGCAGGCCGTCGGCATCGCTGTCGCCGTCAAACAGCTTGATTACTCGACGTTCATCCAACGTCTCAACACTCTCAACTTTGAGTTGGCCTACACCGGATGGGGAGGGAGTAGCGATCCCGACGAATTCACCTTCCTCGATTCCAGTCAGCTTGCGCCGATCGGCAATAATTTAACGGGCTACAAGAATCCGATCGTGGATCGCGCTCTTCGCCTAGGCTTGACGACGCTTGATCCGGCGAAAAGACGTCTCGCATACAATCGCGTCCAAGAAGTGACGGCGCAGACGTTGCCGGTCCTGTGGGGCTATGACGAATTCTACCGTGCGGCTTATTCGTCGCGCCTGCAGCTGCATCCCGAAAGTGCCTTGCCTGATCTCTCCCTTTGGTACGACGTTTACGATTGGAGTTTAAGTCCGTCATGAACCTCGCCCTGAAGGACGAGGCTTGTCCCTGTACTCAAGCCGCAGCTCTTTCCGAGACTATGGGCAGCATGACTGCTGCCCGGGAGCGTATATTTTTCGCCGCGTTCACGTCGGCGTGTTCGGTATGAGCGCATTGCCCGCAGACAAATTCGGCCTGCGACTTACGGTTGGCTTTCGCTTCGAATCCGCAGACGTTGCATATCCGCGACGTTCCTCGCGGATCAACCATGCGAAGATCGACGCCTGCCAGGATCGCCTTGTACGTCACGAATTCGCGAAGCTGGAAGAAGGCCCAACCGGACATTCTCCCTCGTTGTGGCTTACGAAACCGAGTTCGTTCGCGGATGTACGTCAGGTCTTCCCCGGCGATTCCACGACCGCTGTCTTTAGCACACTTAACGAGACTTTTCGAGATGCAATGGTTCACGTCGCGTCGGAAGCGCGACTCGTTGGACGAGATAGCTTTGAGCTTGCGCCGGATATTCTTTGGTCGGATTCCCTCCTTGATCTTGGCGCTTGCAGTTTTTTGCAGGGATCGGCGCAGGCGCGAATACCGCGAACGACACTGCTCAATTCCGTCGCCGGAGTGCATTGTGCCGTCGCTCGTGGTCGCGATGTTGACTACGCCGAAGTCCACGCCGATGAAGTCAGTAGCCGGGAGTCTCGTCTTTTCGGGGAGGTCCACCGTTACGAGCAAAAACCACTTCCCGTCCTTCCGTCGTACGAGGTCGCATTGGCCCTTGGCCGACGTAAACCGCTCGCGCTGGTACTTGCCTATGAGATACGGAACGAGGATGCGTCCGTCGAGCGTCAAGAGCGAGATGCGATCGAGCGCCTTGAACGACGCAATGCGCTGATCGTACGGAATAGCCGCGAATGGTCGGAAATGCGGGCGGATCGATTTGTCGCGTTTATACGCTTCGCAAACCTGCGCGATACAGCGCACCGTCATCTGTGCCGACAGGCTGAACTTCGAGCGCAACGTCGCATAGTGCGTCCGCTGAAGCGCGACCTTGTTGGCCGACTTCGCCGCGAACGCCTCGCCCGCAAGCCAATCCGCCGCTTCGTTAAAGCGCCGCATCGTAGCTTCGAGCCTCGCCGCATCTTCCTTTGTCGGGATAAGCTGCAACTGCATCGTTACAATCACCCAAGGAGTATAGTTGATATGCGTAACACAGATCAAGAGCGCCACGACACCCTTCCTCCCCGCCCTGAACGGCGGGGCTTCTGGGCTAATTTCCGGTGACGATTTACGCCGTGCGGCGTCTTCTTGGCGCCGTCCCCTTATTATTGTTTATTGCGTTCATTTCGTACGCGATGATGGGTTTGTCGCCGGGAGGTCCGGCGGCCCTTCTCGGCGCTCCCGGACACGGCTTGACGCCTGCGTTGCGACAACAACTCGTGACGTTGCTGGGCTTGGACAAGCCTTGGTACGAGCAGTTCTTCTATTGGCTGGAGAACTTGCTCGTACATCACTCCTTGGGGTTCTCGTATGTCGATCAGCGGCCGGTGCTCGAAAAGATCATCGAGAAGCTCCCAATCACGGTCGAGTTGATCGGATTATCGCTCGCGCTCACGCTGCTCATCGCTTTACCGGCCGGCATCTTCGCTGGATTGCGCCGCAATGGGTGGTTCGATCATTTTTCCTCAGCGATCGCTTTCGCCGCGTACGGCATTCCCGTATTTTGGCTAGGAATCGTGTTGATCGATCTCTTCGCCGTCCACTTACGCTGGCTGCCGTCTTCAGGGATCGCGTCGTTGGGGCGCGAGCACGATGTGCTCGATCGTCTCCGACACCTCATTCTGCCGGTCGTCACCTTAACGATCGTGAGTCTCGCGTCCTGGATGCGCTATCAACGCAGCGCGATGATCGAAACCTTATCGGCGCCGTTCATCCGCACGGCGCGAAGTAAGGGTCTTTCGGAATGGGCGGTCGTCATCCACCACGCCTTGCGCAATGCGCTGTTGCCGGTCGTGACGCTCTTGGGCTTGAGTCTCCCGGGCCTCGTCGGCGGCGCATATTTCGTCGAGTACGTCTTCTCGTTACCGGGTTTGGGATACCTCGGCGTGACCTCGGTTTTCAGTCGTGATTATCCCACGGTCATGGGAATCACGCTGTTATCAGCGATCTTGGTCGTCGCGGGGAATTTGCTCGCGGACCTCGCGTATGGTTTAGTCGATCCGCGGATTCGGTACGATTGAGATGATCTTCCTGAAACGTTCTTTCCGCGAGCGCGCCGCCGTGGTCGGCGCATTGATCGTCTTCGTAATCGTCTTCGCGGCGATCTTTGGTCCATTGCTCGATAGGGTTTCGCCGATCGCGATCGATCATCGTTTGGTCGGGTTTCCGCAGCCGCCGTCGTGGGCGCATCCCTTAGGCACCGACGTGCTTGGACGCGACGAATTTGTGCGTACGCTTGCCGGTGCACGCGTCTCCTTGTTCGTCGGGGTCACCGCGATGCTGATTGCCGTTTCCATGGGAACGCTTTACGGTGCGATCGCCGGCGCGGCCGGAGGTATCGTCGATTCGGTGATGATGCGTGTGGTCGACGCGCTCCTCTCGTTTCCGTCGTTTTTCCTCATCATCACGGTTGAGGCATTGACAAATCGCTTCACGCTGAGTTTGATCGTATTAATTATCGGTCTGCTCTCATGGATGGGAGTTGCGCGTCTGGTGCGTGCGGAGGTGCTCTCATTGCGGGAGCGCGATTTCGTCGAGGCCGCACGTGCCTTGGGTGCGAGTCCGGCGCGCGTCGTCTGCCGTCATCTCATACCCAACGCTCTCGCACCCGTCGTCGTCGCGGCGACCCTGGCGATCGGCGATAACATCCTCATCGAGGCGGGATTGTCGTACCTTGGTTTGGGTGTGCAGATCCCCACGCCGTCGTGGGGCAACATGTTGCAGGATGCGCTAACGCCGGCCGTGCGCAACGCACCGTGGCTCGTCCTCACGCCGGGATTATTGATCGTGGGAACGCTGCTCGGCTTCAGTCTGGTCGGTGAGGGCCTCCGAGTCGGTTTCGATCGAACTCTCGCATCCGCTCCAAACGCGAGCAAGGTTGCGCCGAAGGCGGCTTGAGTGAGGTCCGATGGTAACGACCGTTTCCAACCAATGCCTAGAAGGGCTTCTCCGGTGTCGTGCCCAAATGTCCCAACGGTAAGTACTCGAGTCACCAGTTATATTGGAGGGAATTGCGACCAGGCCTTTTTCCGCGTCGCTCCTCCGGCTTAGCGCTTTTCCAATTAAATCTGGACTTCAGCAATTATTATTGAAACCAAAGGGGGTAATTAAATGACCACATGGGACGAATTTCAAGGATGCGCTTCAACCGCTATCAAACGTGCATACGAAGCAACCCCTCTCGATATGAAGGTGGTCATCGCGGCTATGGTCGCGTGTTTGGCCATTCTACTAGGCACGAATGACTATAAAAAAGATACCGTAGCGATTAGCGAGTTGACGAAGGATGGTTGTCTGTCTCTTGGAAAACCGGAGGCTCTCGACGCGCAGGCCATCATTTTAGGAGCCAATCCTGATACCCTTTATAATGATGTGGTGGTTGCCAAAAAAGGAAAAGTTCTCCTAATGGACGATGCGGCACTCACCGCTACCCGCATTGACCAAATCTGCGCGCTGAGGAATGCGGTAAAAGATCCCTCGACGTTTGCCCTAGTCGCTCCGAACATGAGGGATCCGGCATCAGTAGCCGCACTTCATGCGGCCCACATCACTTTCGTCAGTGATGCGAAGGACCTTCCCAAGAACATCACCCAGCTTTCCGAAAAACTCTCGCCCGACTCATTGGCCGCGCTTACTCTATCGGCAGTGACGCAGGGCATCGCATCCGCAAATCGGCATATGTCGGCATATAAGGTAATTCCCAAGGGACAGCTCGCGCAGATCCCCCAGCGGAACATTGCATCAATCGCACGCGTTTAGCGCGGCGAATCAGACCGCTCTCTTGTGGAACCCTCCTAATGAGGCGACGGAACCGAAGGGTTGAGGTAGAGCGCGCTTTCTGGGAAATCGATGGTAACAACGAAGTTTTTCAGGACGCCCATACCCACGTTGCCGGCATCGTATTGATCAGCGAAGGCTCCGCTGTTGACTTGCATCAGCTCGGTCTTGACGTCGTAAAGGGTGGTTTTTCCAAGACTCAGGGCATCGAGCTTGGTGAGTGACGATTCCATCACACCTCCAAGCCCCGCGCTCAATGCCGTCTCCGTTCCCGCGGCGACAAGACCCGCATGGGCATTGACGAAGGGGCGAAAGAGTAGCAGGTCCCCCGCGTTTCCCGTATCGACCACGAATGGGGCTTCGACGGATTCGTTCATGAGGAACTTGACTTCGGGAATCCGCCGATCGGCGATCATCGCGAAGCGATCGCCTTCGGGCACCCGCGTTCCCGGCGCGTATACCAGCATCGATTGATGAGCGACGTCAATTTGCACGACGGACGAAGCGAAGAAGGGATAGCCCAGAATCCCGTCCATCGAATCGAAGTCGTCCAGTGGATAAGTCCCGACGACGAGATCTTGCATCCGCACGCCGCCGACGCGTAACTCAGGGAGATGGGCAAGTTTATATCCGTCCACATTTCCCGCCCCACTTACGACGAAATCGCCTTCCTCACTCAGACCAACGCTTTTAGCCACATCGCTGTCGATGACGATACTCGATGCACCGGAGTCGACGAGGAAATGGAACACGCGTCCGGCGATCTGAACGTCGGTGAAAATATGATTGTCGCGAAACGTGATGGGTATGCGTACCGGATGCTCGAGCGGCGTCTTGCGCCCAACGAGCGGTGCGAAGATCGAATCGGGAATGGTTGTGGTTTGCAGCGTCTGAACGTCTTGCGTGAACCCATGCCCAGAATCGCCGTACTCACTTTCCGTGCGAAACGGGAGATGCCCCGCGCCGACTTGATGCCAATCTCCCAAGTTGAGCATGGTAAGTCCGTCGTTTGCCAACCACATTATGTGCGTCGGCCGAGCGGTGCGATCGTCGATCTCTAAAGTTTCCGCGTCCCCGCCGGGAGCTTGAATTTGGAGAAGATCATAGACGATGCCGTCACGTTCGCGCGTTCCAAGAAAGCGTGATCGTTGTGGTTCATGTAAGAATTTCCCGGATTGGATGAACAACGAAGTGCGCTCGTGCTCAAGTCTCGGACCCGTGAGTTCGCGCACGTCGCCGTTGCCGTCTTGTTCGAAGTAGCGATCGCCCAAGCGCAGTGCGTGGCTGACCAGGGGACCGAGCTGATAATCTTCGCGCGAGCGGTCGCCGTCTTCCCATATCTGAAAAGTCCCCGTCAGATCCGCGCCATTCAATTTTCCATTCGCCGTGTAATGCTGGGTAGTCGTAGAACCCCAGCCGTCGAGAGCGACCGATATTCGTTTAAGAAGAATGACTGCTTTGTTCGATTCGGTCCTGGCGGCTGTCGACGGCGTTCCCCAAGACAGAAGCGCGACAAGCGCCGCAAGCGCGAATCCCACGCTTCGGGTGCGTCGGGAGCCGCTTGGCAGATTGCCGGCAGGGCAAGAGACGATCCTCGGTTCCATTACCGATATTCTCGGCAAAATCGATGATATTCCCGAGGCCGTCATCCTCGCTTTGACGTGCTCCCCTAAGAGAGTGCTTTGATTCTTGTCGTAGGCGAGGCCGCTCTCGCACATCCATGTGCTACGCGGCACCTCTCCATCCTGGAGAATGGTGCCTAGCGGCGAAGCGTACCTCAGTACGTGAGCCGCGTAGCGACGACGCATACGGCAAGAAGCAAAGTGCTCTCGCGATGCGAAAATCCGGGCGTCCCCTTGAAGGGATGCGCGTCATCCCGTCCCAAAGTCCGACACGCTCCTAGAGGTGATCGCAATCACAGCACCTACGATGGAGCGGATTGGAGGGCGGAATGAGGATGACAACGGCGACTCGAACAAAGATAAGAAGGAGAAAATCCGATGCAAAGAACCATCGTCGATGGCGTGTTTGTGTGGTCTGCTTGGCAGCCCGATCGCAATCTGTTTTTCAATGCGCATTTCATCGAGACGTCCGATGGGAATTGCATCGTTGATCCTTTGCCGTTGAATGAACGCGACGCGGCCGATATCGCCGAACGCGGCGGAGCGGCATGGGTGATCATCACCAATCGCGACCATCAGCGCGACGCCCAACACGTCGCGCGGCACTTCGGCGCGAAGATCGCCGCGAGTGTATCGGATGCTAAGGAAATGTCGGTATCCGTCGATCGCTTCCTTTCCGATGGCGAAGTGATTGCGACCGCTCAAGTGATTGGGTTAGCCGGCATGAAGACACCGGGTGAATTTGCCTTGTTTTTTAGCGATCGGCGCACGGTTCTCGTCGGAGACGCCTTGTGGGGCGACCCCGCCGGTTCCGTTCGCCTGATGCCCGACGAGAAGCTTGGAGACCCGGTTCGCGCCGCACTATCCTTGTGTCGCTTGCGCGCCGTTTTCCCAAAGCACCTGCTGCTCGGTGATGGTGCGCCGATCTTCGGTACGGCGTTCGAAGCAATCTCGGCATGCTTGGATGCGCGCTCTGGAGTGTTTCCCAACCGCGTCAACATCGACGAGCTTGTTTTCGTCGCTCGCCCAAATCAGCCGCCGGGGTATCAAAGTGCGGCGGCGGAGATCGGCTGGCGAATCGGTGCGACCAAACTTGGGTATCATGCGATGCTCGTACCGCCCGGAGAAAGCTTTTGCCCGTCACATAGCCATACGGCGGAAGAAGAGCTGTTCATTGTTTGGGATGGATTCCCGACGCTACGGACGCCGCATGGCGATTCACAATTACGGCGCGGAGATTTTGTCGCATTTCCGACGGGTGAACGCGGCACGCATAAGCTCTTGAATAGGTCCGACCTGCCGTGTACCGTGGTGGCGATCGCAAACGTCGACGCGCACGACGTGTGTTTTTACCCCGACTCGAAAAAAATACTCGTGCGGGAAACGAGAATGATCGTACGATCCGAGCCCGCTGTTGCATATTTTGAAGGAGAAACCGCAGGCGCCCGCGGGTGAGGCATGATCGTTCATTTCGATATCGATGCGTTTTATTCGAGCGTGGCGCAGCGCGATGATCCCACGCTCCGCGGAAAACCTGTCGCAGTCGCCGGAGAAAGCCGTCGCGCCGTCATTCTTACGGCCTCCTATGAGGCGCGCGTTTTCGGAGTGCGCTCGGCTATTCCGCTCTATCGTGCGCTGGAGCTTTGCAAAGACCTGATCGTCGTTCCGCCGGATTTTACGAGCTACCATAAGGCATCACGAGCGGCGTTCGCGATCTTCGCTCAGGGTGCGGAGGCTTTCGAGGAGCTTTCGCTCGACGAGGCCTATGTCGCGCTCCCGACGTGTGAGATCGACGAGGCGATCGCGTATGCGCGCGAGGTCCGTGCGGAGGTTCGCACGGTGTTGGGGTTGACGGTGAGTGCGGGCGTTTCCACTCAGAAGCTGCTCGCGAAGATCGCGTCCGATGACGCCAAGCCCGACGGTCTTCGCGCGGTCGATCCCGGAACCGAGGCGGCCTATCTGCGCGACTTGTCGGTCGGGCGGCTCTGGGGTGTCGGTCCCAAGACTCAAGAGCGCTTACGTTTGGCGGGTATCGTGCGCGTCGGAGATCTTGCGGAACTCGATGATGCGCCGTTGTTCGGACTCTTTGGGAAACAAGGGCGGGAAATTCGGGAGATGGCGCGCGGCAATGACGTTCGTTCCGTGCGAAGCGATCGCAAGACGCGTTCTATCTCCAGTGAGACGACCTTTCCAGTCGATCTGCGCTCGATCGAGGCTCTGCAAGCCCACCTGGACGAGCTTTCCGAGGACGTGGCAAGCCGTCTTCGTGAGCACGGATTCCGGGCGCAAACGATCGGCGTCAAGGTCAAGCGCGCGAATTTCGAGGTCCACGGCCGGCAGATGACACTCGATCAAGCGACCGATTTGCCGGCGACGATCCGCTCTGCCGCGCTCTCGTGTCTGAAGCGTTGCGATGTGCAGGGCGAGGCGATCCGCTTGCTCGGAATCAGGGCGTGTTCCCTCGTTCACGGAGCCGGCGTCCAGTTGTCGCTGCTGCCCGATGGATTGCCTTCGCGAGCGGAAAATCGAGCGCGCTTGCCGTAAAAGCCTTTCATGAAGGATGGCAAGGTTCGGTTGAAGACGCCGATTTTGGTTACGGGAGGCGCCGGATTTATCGGAAGTGCCGTCGTCTGGGAACTCAATCGCGCCGGAACGAACGATGTGGTCGTCTGCGACGTGCTCGACCGCACGGAAAAGTGGAAGAACCTCGTTTCGCTCCGGTTTCGGGATTATATCGAAGCGGCGGATCTGGCAGCGCAGATCGAACAGGATTCCTCTTGGATCAAACGCTTCGGGACCGTGTTGCATTTGGGGGCCTGTTCATCGACGACCGAAACAGATTCGGCCTACCTCATGCGCAATAACTTTGGATTCACGAAAATGCTGGCCGAAGCTGCCGTCAAATTCGGGATCCGATTCGTTTACGCTTCGTCGGCTGCAACCTACGGATCGCTTGAGGATGGACTCTCCGACACGCGTGAGCTCGATGCGTTGCGCCCGCTGAATATGTATGCGTATTCCAAGCAGCTCTTCGATACGTATGCGCAACGTACGGCATTGTCTGATCGTATTCTCGGACTGAAATATTTCAACGTCTACGGTCCGAACGAAGGCCATAAGGGCGACATGCGAAGCGTCGTCTCGAAAGCGTTCGACTCGATCCGTTCGAAAGGATGCGTTCAGCTCTTTAAGAGCTATCGTAAGGAGTTTCCCGACGGCGGCCAACTTCGGGACTTCATTTATGTGAAGGACGCCGTCCGTATGACCGTGATGCTCGCGGCTGACCCGAGCGCGATGAGGCTGGTAAACGTCGGATCCGGAAACGCGTCAACCTGGCTCGAACTCGCGAACGCCGTCTTCACGGCGCTCGATATCGAACCGTGCATCGAGTTCATCGACATGCCGGAGGCCCTTCAGCCCAAATATCAGTATCGCACGCAGGCCGTGATCGACCGGGCGCGTTCATTCGGAGCCGTTCCGCAGTTCACGCTTGAAGACGGCATCGCCGACTATGTGCGCCGTTATCTTGCTTGCAAGCAGCTTCTCGACCCGGCCATTGCAGAGCCCAAGCTCGAAAACAAGGTCCGCAATCAGCAGCCTTCAGGCGTCGTTAAGGCCTCGCTGGTTTAGGCGCCGGCGTCTTTTTAAGCTGACAGGGCGCTTAGAGGACCCGGTTTTCCGAATTCCGATGTGATTCCCTTATGACGCGAATTTTTGGATAAGCTCTCGTATCGCTTATTGGAACGGAGAATGACGCTTTTGGCTTCCTCGAGTCCGCCCCAGCCTTCGGTGGACGTGCGCTTGCCTTCGAGGTGCCCGTAGCTCTCGAAGAAGTGTTTAATGAGGCGCAGGCGATGCGCGGCGATCTTGGTGTAGTCGGTGATTTCGTGATATTCGGGATCTCCACAGGGAACCGCGAGGATCTTTTCGTCGGATTCGCCTTCGTCGATCATCCGAAGATACCCGATGGGACGAACCGTCAACAGGCAGCCGGTGAACGTTGGTTGCGAAACCAGCACGAGTACGTCGAGCGAATCGCCATCATCGCAGAGCGTTCGCGGGATAAAGCCGTAGTCGCCGGGATAGTGCATCGGCGAATGGAGGACCCGATCAAGACGAAAGAGGCCGCATTCCTCGTCGTATTCGAACTTATTGCGGCTTCCGCAGGGGATCTCGATGATGGCGTTCACTTCAGCCGGAGCGCCTTTTCCGAGCGGGAGCGTGAGCAGATTTTGAACGGCTTCGTGCATGGAAGGAGGATCCTTTTATCTGGAAACGGGAAAGCTTCAATAGGGCAGCAAGAGAGCGCCCCGGATAATGAAATGCCGGGCGCCGCGTCCCCGAAAGTATAATCTATCGGCAGCCCCATGTCCAGGCGAGAGGTCGCTGAAGGCCTCCGGTTCACGCTCGCCGCACCCCGCTCAAAAGACGAAAGCCCTTGCTGTGCAAGGGCTTTCGTCTTTTGAGCGGGGTGAATCGGGAAACTGGCCGCCCTAAACCG
This sequence comes from Vulcanimicrobiaceae bacterium, assembly GCA_035937855.1. GTDB lineage: Bacteria > Vulcanimicrobiota > Vulcanimicrobiia > Vulcanimicrobiales > Vulcanimicrobiaceae > DASZHL01. The sequence continues at coordinate 7,794 of DASZHL010000007.1, read as the reverse complement.
AGATCGTCGCTGGGCGCTTTGGCCCGCTGATCTCACGCCCGGCGGCGAGGTCATCCGGCCGTTCGATCGCCTCTCGGCAAGCGCTCTCGATCTCGCTCCAGTCGGTCCTATCCTTGCTCACTTCCTTGGCGGCAAAGATGGCTTCTCGAACGAGTCCAAGCGTTGTAACCGGATCGTGCTGCGCGACTTGCTCCTTGGGAAGGTCGAGCTGGATTCCATGCTGGTCGAAAATCTTCTCCACAGCGAGCATCTCGCCGACCGTCCGCTTCTCATGCTTGAGTGAATCTCGGAACTCCGCAATGATCTTGGGAACCTCGTCACGCTCAAACTTTGCGGCGCGCTCGCTAAACTCGCCGATCGACTTCGCCGATTCAAGAGCGGCGGCCCGTTTCTGACTGAGCCGCTTTTCGAGATCCGCCGGATGTTTGTCGGGATTGATGGAGTATGCCGCGATCTCGTCGATCACCTGGGCCTGAAGTTCCGTGAGGACGTCTTTCGCGCTGATACGCGGGTAGTCCGAGGGGGAAAATTGAATTCCCGGCTCGCTTGATGATTGAGACGGAGTGAGGATCTCTTGGATGTCATCGTAATTAAAGAGTTCTTCGCAAAGAGTTTCTTTAATGTACGCCTGCGTAATATCCGTTTCTTCGTGTTTGATGAGCAGGACGGCCGCTCGCTCGAGAAGGTTGATCTTCGCATGTGCAAGCTCGACGTTTTCTTCCGTAGAATTCTGCTCTTTTGCGTCTGATCGGAGTTTCGCGAAAAATGCTTGCACAGATGAATCGAGGGACACCTTCTGAGGCGGATCGATGAGGTATTCCAAAATTGCGGTGCATGCCGATCGGCTTTCCGGAAACATTGTGAGTTGTGGAAGTTCCACGTCGAGTTGAGATAAAAGAGAAAGGGTATTTTTCAAGGATTTAGCGCGGGCGTTTTCCGCGTCGAGTTCTTGAAGACGACGTTTGCAGTAATCTTCGACGAGTTTCGGTCCGTCATCTCGCTCGAATCTCTCCGCGAGATCATGGAGGGTATCCTCGTCGTGATCGTCGATTTTCGTTATATGCTGGAGAAAGAAATCCACCCGAGCGCGGTTCAACTCATCGACGAGATCCTTAGGATGCGTCAATCCGTTCGTATTATCGGACGAAAGCGCGCGAATTTCGGAGAGATCTTCTATTTCTTCTCCGATTTCGTTGCTCACGTTTTTGAGCGCCTTATCGATGGGAACCTCGTCCTGCAAATGACCGCCATGACCGATGCCTTGGAATATATGCACGATGTTCTCGCAGGTTTTCCCAAAGCGGTTAAGCCATGACGTCGGCGCGTTTGCCGTTTCCTGCTCGTAGCGGCCCGAAACTGTTTCGGACACGTCGGACGCAAGGCCGACAGCTACGAGTTCCTCAGCGACCTCGGTATTATCAGCACGGTGGAATTTAGGGTAGTCATCTTTATCTCGATCTTTATCTGGATCGTTTTCATCCGGATCGTTGTAACCATTTTCGTGCGTCACGGAGTTGGTCTCTTTCTGCTAGCGTAGCATCGAGGAAAGGAAAGAACGCCGAGCGCTTCGGCGTATTTTTGGGAACTCCCCCAAACACGCAGTCGGTTTCGTATGAAACCGATTAGATGGGAATCGTTGCCGGGCGCCCCGATCCGTTGCTCACACGCCCGGCGACCAGGCCCTTCGGCTGTGCAATCACGTCTCGGCAAGCGCTCGCGATCTTATTCCAGTCGGCCCTTCCCTTGCTCACCGCCGAGGCGGCGAGGACGGCGTCTTGAACGGCTCCAAGAGTCGCAGCGGGGTTGTCCGACATAACCAGTTCCTTGGGAAGGTCGATCTGGAGTCCATGCTCGTCGAAAATCTTTTCCACGTCAATCATGTGGCCGATCGTGCGTTTTTCTTCCTCGAGCGAATCCCGGTACGCTGCGATGATTTTGGGAATGTTGTCGCGCTCAAAACTTGCCGCGCGCTCACGAAATCGCTCGATCGTTTCCTCTGAACCGACTTGGCCGTTTTCGAGGAGAGCATCGGCTCGTTCCTGACTGAGGCGCTTTGCGAGATCCGGTGGCTGTTTGTCAATATTGATTGAGACTGCGGTGAATTCGTCGATTACCTGAGTATTGAGAGCCGCGAGAACGGACTTCGCATCGATGCGCGGGTGGTCTGAGGAGGAGATATGCATTTTCGGCTCGCTCGGGTTTTGGTATGGAGCGATGAGTTGTTTAGCCTCAAGGCCGTCGGAAATGTCCGGGCAAAGCGTTTCCTCAACGAATTCCGGATTGACACCCTTGTATCCCTGTTTTATGAGGAGGACGGTCGCGCGCTCAAGGTCGTTGATCGCAGCGTTTGCGAGTGCAAGGTCCGCCTTCAGGGAGTTATACATTTCGGCCTCCGATCGGAGGTCCGTGAAAAATTTTTGCAGAGATGGGTCGAGGGAACGCTTCTGCGGCGGATCGATCATATTTTCCAAGGTCGCGATGCGCGCAGAACGGCGTTTCGGAAGTTCTGTGGGCGGGGGAAGTTGCACAAAGAAGTTTTCAAAAAAATCAACAACAATATACTGCGCTTGCATCACGCGATCTTTTTCCGCATTGAGTTCTTGTAGGCGCCGTTCACGGTATGCTTTGATGATACCGGGGGTGTAAACTTTCTCAAAGGTCTCAGCGATGTTTTGGAGGGTCACCGTTTCGTCGTTCGTCACCTTGAGAATAAATTCCACCCGAGCCCGGTTGATCTCGTTGACGAGGTCCTTTGGAAGCGGTATGACGTTTTTCCCAGCCGGATCGGGTGGTTCAATCTTGTCGATCTCGCGCTTCTCGCCGTCGATTTCGCGGAGCAATCCTTGGACCGCATCCTTGACGGAGATATCCGCGTTTTTTTGCGTGTCGATCGCGGTTCCCTGGGCAAGCAAATGATCGGCGTGATCGGTGCCGTGGGCTATATGCAAAACATTCCCGATGCGGCTTCCAATACGACCAAAAAATGATGTCGGCGGGCTCTGCGCTCGCTGTACATTGCCGCCCGAAGGGTTCTGCGACACGGTCATGGGTGATGCCGCTGCATTGTCGAGCAAACCGATGGCGGCGAGTTCTTCGAAAAATGCGAGGGAATTGGTTCCTGGATCAGCCACAACATTTCTCGGCGTGGCGGATACCGATCCGTCGAATGCGTCGTCGAGTCGTTGATTTGCCTCGACACCGTCGATCGGAGCCTTTACGGGTGTGGCTGACGATGAGCTGCCAAACGCATCGGCGAGTTCCTGTTTGGCGTCCCAACCGTCCTGGGCGTCGGTGCTTACTCGTGAAGGCGATTGTTCTCCAAACGATGTTCTTTGCTGCTGGTCATCAGGAAAGAAACGATCGGCGTTGCCGCTTTGCATCGGTGACTGGAGCGGAGGACTCCGATCGAGATCATTACTCACTCCCGTCGTGCCGCCATCGAAGCCGGTACTATCCGATACCGAGGTTCCCAGACGCTCGGTAGAATGGACCTCGTCACGTGGGTCATCAAGATCATCAATTTCGTCGTCGTCAACATTGTCATCGTCATCGCCATCGTACACAGCGCTGGTCGCTTTCTGCTTGCGCAGCATCGAAAAAGGGAAAGGACGTCGAGCGCTTCGCTGTCTCTTTGATAAATCCCCCGAACAAAGAGTCGGTCTCATACGAAACCGACTCTTTGTTCGGGGGACTTCAATTCACAAGGGATTTGGTCTTACTCGTGCATTTATCGGACGGCGTTGCTGGTGTTCCCGCCGGTTGGAGCGCCCGCCTTTGCGCCGATCGCGCCCGCTTCAGGTTTGCGCATCCACGGCATCAATGCGCGCAGTCTACGGCCGACCTCTTCGATCGGATGAGCGGATGCCTTGGCGCGGAAGGCCACGAAGCGTGGTTTACCGGCGGCATGCTCTGCGATCCACTCCTGCGCGAATGCACCACTCTGGATTTCCGCCAAGATTTTCTTCATGGCTGTTCGAGTCTCCGGCGTAACGATGCGCGTGCCGCGTGTATAATCGCCGTATTTCGCTGTGTTGCTGATCGAATTGCGCATGCCTTCGATCCCGCGCTCGTACATCAGGTCGACAATGAGTTTCACTTCGTGCAGACATTCGAAATAGGCCATCTCGGGAGCGTATCCGGCTTCGACGAGGGTTTCAAACCCGGCGGTGACCAACTCCGAGAGGCCACCGCATAGGACGGCTTGCTCTCCGAAGAGGTCAGTCTCGGTTTCTTCCTTGAACGTCGTCTCGAGAATGCCCGCGCGACCGCCTCCGATACCGCAGGCATAGGCAATTGCGACCTTCCGCGTGTCGCCGCTGGGATCTTGATGAATCGCGACGAGGCACGGAACTCCGCGTCCTGCTTCAAACTCGCTACGGACTAAGGTTCCGGGTCCCTTGGGGGCGACCATAAAGACATTGACGTTCGCGGGCGGAACAATGGTTCCGAAGTGGATGCCGAAGCCGTGAGCGAAGGCGAGGTAGGTTCCCGGGCGCAGATTCTCGCGAACCGAGCGCAGATACGTCGCCGGCTGCTCTTCGTCGGGCGCGAGGATCATCACGACGTCGGCGGTGCGAACCGCTTCTTCGATCGAGGCCGATCGGAGTCCATCGGCGGCGACGGTTTTGGCGGATTCGGAACCTGAGCGCAACCCGACGACGACGTTGACGCCGCCGTCATGCAGGTTTCGGGCGTGCGCACGGCCCTGGCTTCCGTAACCGATCACGGCAACGGTCTTGCCGGCCAATATTTTGGGATCGTTGTCGCGGTCGTAAATGGGCTTCATTATCGGGCCATCTCCTTATCGTCATCGGTGAGTTTGGTGAGTTGGGCGTCGAGGCGGCGGAGCGCTTCGGGGTTTCCGTTGACCGTCACTCGCGTATGAAAGAGACCGTCGGTAGAATGAACCTCGAGGCTTTCCAGCGAGCATCCGAAACGATTAATAAAGTTGAGGATGCGCGCAACTTCGCGCCAGTCGTGGAATTCCAGGGTTTTCGTCACGCGGACGCACTTTCCATGGCTTCGGTCGTCGCGCCCCCCGGTGGAATAATCGGCCAGACATTTTCCATGGGGTGGCACGCGCAGTGCAACAGCGCAGGTTCGCGCAAGCGGAGGAAGCGATCGAGTGCGCCGGGCAGTTCGGGCGCCGAGGCAATCGATTCCCCGCGGATGCCGAACGCTCCGGCCAGCGCCGTAAAATCGGGATTGTCGGTGAGATCGACCGCCGAATAGCGGCGCTCGTAGAAGAGTTCCTGCCATTGGCGAACCATGCCCAGGCGTTGGTTGTCAATGATCAGGATCTTCACCGGAAGCCCGTACCGCCGAATGGTCGCCAATTCGTTGAGCGTCATCTGGAACCCGCCGTCGCCGCAGACGGCGATTACGGTACGTTCGGGGTTTCCGAACTGAGCGCCGACGGCGGATGGGACGCCGAAGCCCATCGTGCCTAATCCGGCAGAGGTGATGAAGCTGCGCGGATCGACCGGGCGTACGCGCTGGGCCATCCACATCTGATGTTGTCCGACGTCGGTCGTGATGATTGTATCGGCGGGAGCCGCCGCCACAAGGGCGTCGAGCACATCGGTCGCAGAGAGGTTGCTGTGCTCGGTGTGATCGCGAGGGGGAGGTGCGCCCAGAGCACGCGCTTCTCTCGACCAGGAATCGAACGAGGGTAGTGGGCGCCGGTCGAGTTCGTCGATAAGTGCGCGTAAGCTCGTGCGGAGATCACCGTGCAGACGGACGTCCGCGTGGATGATCTTGTCGAACTCCGCCTCGTCGATATCCGCATGGACGATCTTCGCTTTCTGTGCGAAGCGATCGGTTCGGCCGGTCACGCGATCGTCGAACCGCATCCCCAAAGCGAGGATGAGGTCGGCTTGGGCGACGGCGAGGTTCGCGGCTTTCCATCCGTGCATGCCGAGCATTCCCAGGAAGCGCGGATCATCCGGATGTGCGCAGCCCAAGCCGTTGATGGTCGCGGTATGCGGTGCGCGCAGAGCCGCGCACAGTTCCCGAAACTCGCGCACAGCGTCGGAGGTGCGTGCCCCGCCGCCCACGATCAGCACGGGACGTGCAGCCGCGACAATCAGGTCGGCCGCTTGGCGGATCGCGTCGCGGCTCGGCGCAGCCGGAACTCGGCGTGCTTGCGGTTCGCGGGGAGGTGAAGGGTTTTTCAGGGTCGCCTTGAGGATGTCGGTTGGAACGTCGACGAGGACCGGACCCGGACGGGGTCCGCGCGCGATCCGAAAGGCCGCGCGGAGCGAGCGTTCGAGGTCATCGACCGAGCGCACGCAAACGTTGCGCTTGGTGGCCGTATGGGTGATCGCCGTGACGTCGGCTTCCTGGAAGCCGTCGGTCCCCATCAGCACCGTGCGCACTTGGCCGGTGATCGCGACGATCGGAACGCTGTCCATCAGTGCGTCGACGAGTCCGGTTACAAGGTTTGTCGCACCTGGTCCCGAGGTGGCAAAGCAAACGCCGACTCGTCCGGTGGATCGGGCGAAGCCGCCCGCGGCGAAGGCGGCACCTTGCTCGTGGCGAGTGAGGATGTGCCGAAGCGAATGGCCGTAGAGGGCATCGTACAGCGGCATGATGGCGCCGCCGGGATAACCGAAAACAACATCGACGCCCTCGTCTTCGAGGACCTTCAGGATGAGTTGTGCGCCCGTCATTGGATCCGCGTGGTTCACGACTGCTCCTCTGATGAGTGTAAAAAAAGCCCCTCGCGGTTCGGCGAGGGGCTTACGCTGTTGTGATCGTTACCTGTTAAGCGTAAGTGAACCCTGGCCGTACCAGAAGTCGGCTAATAAGGAGTACGCTAACGAGAACAAGCACGGAACGATTCATTGGGCTAACGATAACACGAGAGAGCCCCGCATTGTCAAGCACTATGAAAGGGTCTTTCGTCGATTTTGCGTGGCGCCGGCATTCGATGGTGCTCCTTGACAGGCAATGCGACTGATGGTAGCATCGGCGATGTATGACGGCGTCGGTTTTTGCGATCCGGCTGCTCCTTAGCGGTATCCCTCAGGACTAACCGCTAATCGTCGTTTGGCTTCTCCAGATGAGGCCCTCGCGAAAGCGGGGGCCTCGTTTCGTATGTTCCCGGATCGGCAAACCGCACTCAAACTCCGCATGAGGTACTCCCATGTCGATGCCTTACCAGAAGTATCAAGCGTTTCCACGCATCTCCTTGCCCGATCGAAGGTGGCCCGATCGTACGATCGACCGCGCTCCGACATGGTGTGCCGTTGATCTTCGCGATGGAAACCAGGCGTTGATCGAGCCGATGGGCGTCGAACGCAAGCGCCGGATGTTTGAACTCCTCGTGCGCCTGGGTTTTAAGGAGATCGAGGTCGGGTTTCCGTCGGCTTCGCAAACCGATTACGATTTTCTTCGCATGCTTATCGCCGAGGAGCTGATTCCCGACGACGTTTCCATTCAAGTGTTGACTCCCTCGCGTGAAGAGTTGATTGAGCGGACCTTTGAGGCGATCGTCGGTATTCCGCAAGCAATCGTGCACTTGTACAATTCGACCTCGACCCTGCAGCGTCGAGTCGTTTTCGGGCTTGATCGCGCGGGGATCGTCGAGATCGCCGTTCGCGGAGCGGAGCAGATTCGTCGGCTTGCTGAACGAATGCCGAATACAGAGGTCCGGTACGAATACTCTCCCGAGAGCTTCACCGGAACCGAACTCGAGTTCGCGGTTGAAATCACCGAAGCGGTAATGAACGTCTGGGAACCGGCCTCGCACAAGAAGATGATCATTAATTTGCCGGCTACGGTCGAGATGGC
>DASZHL010000006.1:0-1898 GCA_035937855.1 Vulcanimicrobiaceae bacterium | reverse complement strand
AGGTCAAACTCCTCCACCCCTGGACGAGTCGGCGAGTCAAGATATTGCCGAAGTGGCATCTTATGAGACGCTTATTCGGCGAAACCGGCCCGGTCGCTTTTTGGCGATCCGATGAAAGTGTGGACAGAACGCCTATATCTGTATACGATTTCATCGGTGCCCACCAAAGCGACAATTCCGTTCCGCAAGAAACTTCCTTCGGTTTTCACTTACACCGAGGCGAGAGCTCGCGGCCTCTCCGCGGAGCGTCTTTACGCCTATCGAGACCAAGGGATTGTTGAACAAATTAGCCGGGGTCTGTACCGGTGGGCGGATGCACCGGAAATCGACCAGAATCTCTTAGAGGTCGCCTATCGCATTCCCCAAGGAACCCTTTGCTTAACGACTGCGCTTGCGCGTCATGGGCTGACGGACAACATTCCGGCGCGTATCGATGTGGCAATTCCACGGGGCAACCGAGTTCCGACACTTCTATCACCCGTCGATGTCCGCGTTTTTTCAAAAGACACATTCGAATTGGGGCGCGGGGAGTTTAAAGTCGGGGAGGGCTTCGCTGTTGGCTTGTACTCGCCCGAGCGTTCGCTAGTCGACATGATTCGATTGCGGCATCGTGAAGGATCGGATATCGCCTGGGAAGCGCTTCGTCGTTGGCTAGGCCGCAAAGGTGCCAAACCGGCAGCCTTGATCGAGATGGCAAAGTCTCTACATGGCGCCGAGAGCGCCGTTCGCAACGCACTAGAAATAGTCCTGTGAAGCGTGCGAGCAACGATACTCTGGCCGGCCGCCGCTATCTCGACCTGCAAAGAGAGGCGAAGCGCACAGGACGGCCCACCGATGAATTCATTCAACTCTACGCCTTGGAATGCTTTCTTGACCGCCTAGTCCATTCGAAGTTTGCAGATACATTCATCCTCAAGGGCGGCGTCTTGCTCGCAGCGCTGGATGCACGGCGGCCGACTCGTGACATTGACTTTGCGGCGCGGGCGATTGAGAACACCATCGAAAAAGTCTTGTCGGCGGTGCGGACAATCGCCGCCATATCAATCGACGACGGCATGGAGTTCGATTCCAACAGCGCTACCGCCGAGACCATCCGCGAGGACGACAGCTACAGCGGAATTCGTGTCACGCTTGGAGGAACGCTCTCGCGAGCTGTGATTCGATTCCACGTGGACGTCAACGTCGGCGATCCTATTTGGCCGGAGCCGCAACAAATTAGCGTCCCGCGGCTGATCGACGGCGTGATCGTTGTGCGTGGCTACCCGCTGGAGATGGTGCTCGCCGAAAAGATCGTGACGGCGCTCGAGCGCGGCACGGCAAATACGCGTTGGCGAGACTTCGTTGATATTTACGTCTTGACTGGGCGTTTCGCAATCAAAGCTCAGGCGTTGAAGTCGTCAATGCAGCGCGTGGCTCAATTCCGGAACGCCGAGCTAGCTCTGCTTCGGACTGCGCTCGATGGATATGCCGCAATTGCTCAGGCGCGTTGGCGCGCCTGGTTACGAAAGCAGCACCTCGATAATTCGATTCCGACTGACTTCTCGATTGTTCTCGAGCGTGTGGTTTCATTTGCAGATCCGTTGATCGTGCAAGGTGGGGTTCAGGGCGATTGGCATCCTATCCAAGGAAAGTGGATCTAAAATGAGCGCGGAGCAACTCGAATGGCGGGATCAGGTACTAGCATACGCCGCCAAGATCAACGCATTTGCGACACGTGGCCTTTCCGCGGGTTGGGACAAAGCGGGGCCGCAGCCGCCTGAGCCTAAACTCGACCATCTAATGAGAACTGCGGTTGAGGCGATTCGTGATGCCAACCGACGAGGCACTTGGAGCACATTGCGCGAGGAGTGGCCGCCAGCCCACGGTCCCTTGATACCGTGGCTCGAAGAGCACGGGCA
>DASZHL010000005.1:0-8933 GCA_035937855.1 Vulcanimicrobiaceae bacterium | reverse complement strand
CCGAGACCCGGCTCGACATGGTCCGCTGCGGCATCGCCGTGTACGGCTTATGGCCGTCGGCGGCGACGCGTGACGCTGCGCAAGGCTCGATCGAACTCGAACCGGCCCTGAGTTATCGTTCGCAAATCGTCTCGATCCGTGAGGTTCCCGCCGGTCAATCCGTCGGATACGGCTGCACGTTCATCACCAAGCGTCCCTCAATCATCGGCATCGTTCCGCTGGGATACGCCGAGGGAATTCCCCGCGCGCTCTCCAACCGCGGTTCAATGCTCGTCGGTGGGCACGTCGCTCCAATCATCGGCCGAATTTGCATGAACACCACCTTCATCGACGTCAGCGAGATTTCGGAAGCTCATCCCGGTGCACGCGTGACGCTCCTGGGCCGCGATGGTGACGCATCGATCAGCGCCGATAATTGGGCAACCTGGGCGCGAACGATCAACTACGAGATCGTCGCCCGATTACCGCGAGAGGTTCCGCGCGTGTACGTCGATTCAACGCGCCCACGATCCGCGCAACGCGCCACGGCGGGCGTGACGTAGCGGACGTCGAGTGCGTCCGTGGTGATTATTGAGAATCCGAAGGAGGAACCGGGTTCTTCGTCCGACGAGGCGGTCTCTCAGGAACGTATCCGGGCACAGGCGAGGGAGCATCTCCCTCGAGAACGAGCTTCGTTCCATCGTCGAGAAGGAGGACAACTTTAACTCTCGACGGCTTCTTCGAAGGAACCGCGATGACCGACGAATCGATGATCGTGCGGCCGATAGCGCTTTCAATATCCGCAAGCGCGGAATCATGGCGCCATGCGAAGTGCAATACAAGCGCACGCTGAAGATACGCCCGAGCGATTTCACTGAGAACCGCGATGCGTTGATCAATGGGAACGAGCGTGTGATGCACCGCAGTAATAGCATTCAGATCCACGTATCCTGCAGGGATGACATTCGTACCGGGAACGGGAAACTCGCCGAGCCGGTTTCCGCTTAAGATCGAACGTTGTCGCCGGTCAGGAAGCCCTTCGTACCGCTTGATCGGTGCAATGAGAAGCACGGCGTCGAGATAAGGATCCGCCGTAGCCTGCGCCTCCGCTTCTTCCTGAGGAATTCCTGTTCGCGCAAGTTCATGCACCCGCTCATTCCATTCTTTTTCCATGGCGCAGGTATGCGGGATAACCATTGCCGGCGACCACGTGACCTCCACGGACAATGTCGGCGCGGAGATAACCTTTCCGTCTTCGCTGCCCGTCCAAACGTGGATTGTCCGACTATCTCCAAGCTCCGGCGCGACTGCCTCGCGCTCACCTCTCCCTGGGAAAAAAAACGCCGTCGGCGCTAATACGATGTCGCCCTGCGATAAGGCAAGTTCGCTCCAGGAGGCAGCATAGTAGAGGGACGCATCGTTGTTCCAAGACGCCATTTAACGCGGGCCGCGACGCGATTTCTGCAATGAGGCCCGCGCAAGAACGGTCTTTTCCGGCTCCACCGGCATCTCGACGATTCCGGTGAATTCATGACGAGAACGCCTGGATGGAACAACACGAGTGCGAGTGCCAAACTCTGCAATCAATGCGGAAAATGGAGACTGCTCGGGTTGCGGAAGCTGGCCGACGATATGCTCAAACTCTTTGAGCGGCAACTGTGAAACCAAATAAACACCGGGCCGAACCTGGGCAACGCGCACGCTGCTCCCTCGCTCTAAGCCCGCGATACAAACCGCCCCACTCTTCCCGACCCGACGATTGAGAATTTCAGTCTCCCGCATGGGGAGGGAAGACGACGAGCGAGCCTTCACGCGTCGCGCGGCGGGAGTGAGGATATTCGTCATAGCGACATTATACCCGACAACGGGTTTCGGGTCAAGAAGCGAGGGGCCCGGGATTCGCTTCGACGGGGCCTTCGCCGCCTTTCATAGGGCTTGAAAGGGGCTCCATTGAAAGAAATCGCCTACATCATCGTATAAACATAAACAAGCCGGAGATAATATCGATGAAAATTTGCAAATTGAAGCTCTTGAAAATCGCTTGATCTTGACGGGAAACTCGATGGCGGCACGCCGCCCTAACGTCGCCGTCGGCGACCCCACCCCAGGCGCCGCTTCGGGGCGGTTATGCGAGGGACGACGGTTTGCCCAAACGGCTTCACCTTTTGTGTCGATTTCTTAATCAACTCAAGTTCCTGCGCGAGCAACGACGCACTCTCTTCGGCATGGGAGGAACGCTCCTCGCCTCCGCCCGGTTGATCCCGATCCTGCTTGTATAAAGAGTCGATTTCGGACGCTTGCGCGAACTCACCGCTCCATCCCTCAAGGACGACTCGAACCTTCTCCTTGAGTTTTCTTCGGATTGCCGCGAAGTACACAAAGACATCGAGAACGCTCTTCCCCGCGTGATCCTCCCGAATGGGCGCTTCCGTTGTAGTTTCGTCGTTCTGCGTTGTATCTTCCTGAATTTTCGAGTCCGACCCGCGAATATTATCGCCGCCGGGCCGAACGGCCTTGGGGGATAATCGCACGAAAAATCCCCATCGCCGGATAGCACGAACGAACCTGCGGTAAAGTTCGCGAAATCCGGCGATCATTTAGCTTGACCCGGGCACGGGAACTCGAGCGGGTTCACGCGTGAACGCGAGGGCCTCCTCAAGCTCAATCGTGCCCTCATAGAGCGCACGGCCGAGAATCGCGGGAACGATCAGGATTCCCAACGTCCGACTCTCGTTTGACTGAAAGACTCGAGCGGTCACATCCATTCCTTAGCCTATTAAGGAGAATGTCCCTTGGCGCCAGGCAAGAGATTCCCCCAAATCATGTCGGGAAAATCTCTGCACCTCGGCAAGACAGCCTCAAAACGGAATCTCTTCGTCCGCTGCTTCTGACGCTGCGTTGAATTCCGTCTCGTCGCTCCGCGAAGAGCCTCCTCGATCATACGATCCGCCGCTAGAGGCTCCCGAGCCGCCGGAGGCGCCGTCGCCTCGGCTACCGAGCATCTGCATGTCGCTCGCGACGACCTCGACAGCCGTCCGCTTTTCGCCTTCTTTGGTTTCGTACTTGCGAATACTCAGACGACCTTCGATGAGCGTATTCATGCCCTTCTTCAAATAGGTGTTGCAAATCTCACCCAGCTTGTCCCAGGCGACAATGTCGATGAACATCGTTTCTTCGCCGGCCTTGCGGCGCGTGTTAACCGCCAAGGAAAACTTGGTGACCGCCGCTCCGCTTGCGATATAACGAATCTCCGGATCACGGGTGAGGTTCCCGACCAGGACGATTCGGTTGTAACTTCCAGCCATTGCGTCTCCTTTCGGCGTCCGCTCTAAGCGTCCAGATTGATGAGCAGGTGGCGCATAACCTCGTCGTTCAAACGCATCTGACGCTCAAGTTCCTTGGCCGCCGCGGCCTCGCTCTTGAACTTCATGACGACGTAATATCCCTCGCGCAGGTCGTCGATCTCATAGGCGAGACGACGCTTGCCGAGCTTCTCGATCTCGCCCACCTCGGCGCCGCCGTTCTTGAGGTTCTCGGCGATCTGAGCGATCTGGGCATCCGCCTGAGGTTCCTCGAGGTGCGGACGAACGATGTACGTGATTTCGTAAGATGTAGCCAACGATGGAGATCCCTCTTCGGACACCGCGCCAAACAGCGTCGGTGACCCGCACGCAGCGGGTAGCGGGTACGCAGCCCAAAAGCCACGCCGGGGCGATTGCCCCGTAGCAAACCCGCTTACGGTATCACACTCATCCAAGAATCAGCAAGGGCAGGATTCGGAACACCGACACTCCACATCGAAAAAGGTCTCCCCTTTTTCTCGATCCGGCTCACCCTGAGAGATCCGCTCTCGGCCCCCTTCGGCTAGCGGGAAGAATCGTTTTGAGCCCGCCGAACGTCGATTTTGAGAGATCAGGCTTCGATCGTGTACACGCGACGAAATCCTCTCGTCTCATGGACAATACTCTTCCCGGAGGATCGGATTTATACAATGCCGTCGCCCGACACGACGAATCCCACACCATCTGCCCAGCTGCTTGATTGTTTTACCGAAATTGCTCGGAAGCTCGCAGAGCGGCAGCGCGATGCGGAGCCACGGATCACCGATCTCGTTCGGCAAATATCGGCGATCCGTGCAACAAGTTGGATGGGAAGTGCATCCGCGCAAAAAAAGGTCTCTTCGCCGGCCGGCAGATCACCGGGCATCATCTCATCGCTGCTCGCACAAAGGGAAAAGGAGATGCTCCCTCTCCCTCCGGTAACACCCGCGAATGAGAATATATTTAGCTACGGGAAGATGCCTTGGGAGAGAGATAAAAAACCGGACATGTTCGTGATCGATAATGATTCCTTTATATTCTCCAAACCTGAGCATTCTTTTTCGTGGACGGTCGGCGACATTACGCAATCGGGTTATATCTCTTCGCCTTTTCCCATCCCTTTTTCTCGGCAATTCTGTCGTGAAACACTCAAGACGGTCCTCCATGATCTGGAAACGTACTACGTACAAAAGCTTCACGGGCGAGACCCTAGTCAACCGGATTTCGCTTCGTTTTACGACGCTTCGCTTTGCGGATGGAAAGGGCTTCTCGCTTTAAGAGGAAAGGAAGCCTTCCGAATCGGGAAATATCAAAGAAACCCTTCGGGTCGCTCGTCGATAGCGATTGTCGTACCCGGGCCATCACATCGTAAAATGGCGAAAAATATCGCATACGCCCTCGGAGCGGGAGGGCGTATTCTTGTGATTGGTTCTTCTTCGTTTCAGGAATGGGCGGCGGACACATCCGTGCATCATGCAGTCGAGATGGAAAGAGAATTCGTTCGTTGGTGCTTGGAAAAAGCACCAACCGTGATTTACCAGCAAGAACGGGTCTTTATCGAACAAATCGCGCTTGAGTTAGGCGAGTTGCAGAATACTTGGAACCCGAGATTCTCCAACGGCTATGCTGATCCTTACGCGGAGTCTTCTTACCAGCAGCAGGGCGAGGCAGAAAAAAGGAATCTGAGGGCCGAGCCGCAACGGGGTCCATATTCGAAGATGCTCGAACTCGCAAGGGCTCTAGAGAAACCTTTCCGCAATATTCCCTTCGACGCGGCCCCTAATTTCCTTGAAGGCAACGTCGAGGTTGGTCGTTACATTAGAGATTACAATTCTTTGATGGAGCCTGAGCTTCGCAAGTTGCAGGACTTCCGAGACCTCGTTTCGTCCGAACCCGTCGCGGCGATTCTCGAGGGAGAGGATTGGAAGGATCTCATCAAGAGAATCATCGCCGAGACGGACAACGTTGAGCCCCTTCAAGAAAGGCCGCCCAATGAGAGACTTCTCACGTTCATTCAATCGCGGCCTTTCTTTTGCGAGTTGTTCAAACTTGATTACACGAAGTTTCAAGAAAAGCCGCTAGGCGCAGTTGATTACAATGACGACTTCGAGCGTGCCAATCATGAGCGACAGTTTTCCGAAAAGAAAGCGAAGGTTCTTTCCGACCTCGCCGAAGAGCTGTTGGATATGCTCGAGTCTCCTGAATTCATCAGGAAGTGTCGAAAACGCATCTCCGATCACCTCGGTGGGGTGCCGAGCATCTTCTATCCGTCGAGCATGTTCGATCCGTGTGGCCCGTCAAAAAATGACCGTGTTCTCCCAAGGTCCCTCGTTACGGCATTTGCGAATCGACAACTCGCCGTCGATATCTATCAACATCAATTATTTCTTGCCCCCAAGGTTTCTGCGGATTCCGCATCATCTCTGACGGAAAAACAAGAACCGCGACCGCGGTCACCGCTGACGCAGAGGCATACCGGCTAAAATTCCGTTAGATTCCCGTCAAGCACAGCGATACTCAGAATCGATCGCTGCTCGATCGCCCACTCCGTGGGCCAAGTAATCCGTGCGGTTCAAGCGGAGCGGAATCGAAATCCGGGTAGCGCACTCCGGTTAGATAGAGGCCTTCCGGCGGAGCCGTTGGACCTGCGAGCCTGCGGTCGCGCGCGGCAAGTATTCCGGTAAGATCCGCAAGCGGAATTTTCCCCACGCCTATTTCTAGCAAGGTTCCCGTGATAATCCGAACCATCCGGCGCAAGAAGCCGCTACCTCGAAAGTGAAACCGCAGCAAGTCTCCCTCTCGCTCCACGATCAACTCATGCAAGGTGCGAATCGTGGAATCCGTCTCCGGCGGCCCGCCGCAAAACGATCGGAATTCGTGCTCGCCGATCAGCGTGAGCGCCGCTCGCCGCATCCTCTCAAGATCGACGGAACGATATTCGTGATGCGCAAAGCGGCGCAACACCGCCGACGGCGCACGCCGATTGAGCGCGACATAGGTGTAACGCCGTTCAATCGCATGAAACCGCGCGGAAAACCTCGGCTCCGCCCGAGCGGCATCTCGCGCGCTAACGTCGGCCGGCAGATTGCTATTGAGGGCAATCGCAAGACGCTCGATCGGAAAACGATCGTGTGCCGAAAACGAAATCACTTGTCCGATCGCGTGCACCCCCGCATCCGTTCGCCCGGCCACCGAAATCTTGATCGGCTCGGCGAACAGACGCGAGAGCACCCGTTCGATCTCTCCCGAAACCGTACGCATCCCCGGCAGAAACTGCATCCCCGCGAAGTCCGTACCGTCGTACTCGACAACGACCCGATACACCGCTCGCCCAATATCGGATGCCGCATCGCCACGCACTTCGTGTTCGAGGATCCCAGCGTTGCTAGCAGGGTGTTGGACTAAGCGACGGGATGAAGTTCTTCCCTTCGAGAGTGCTTTGATTCGTGTCGTAGGCGAGGAGCCTAGCGGCGAAGCGTACCTCAGTACGTGAGCCGCGTAGCGACGACGCATACGGCACGAAGCAGAGCACTCTCGGGCGGTCGAGCTTTTCGCGGAGGCTTGGAAGGGCGGGAGCGAAAAGTCGTCGAGTAGACTTTTCGCACGATGCGAAAAGTCGGGCGTCCCCGTGAAGGGAAGTACTTCATCCCGTTCTTCAGTCCAACACACTGCTAGGCTCCCAGCTCACAAAACTGGGGCAACCGCGAGCGATCACTCGTGCTTAGCGTGGCTCACTTCGCAGCTTTTCGCTCTCTCCCGAATGGGAACGTTCCGTTTCTCATCCAGATCGAGGACGTCGGCCCACGTCGTGACATCAGTCCGGTTCGGCGCGACTTGAGCGCGGAGATTCAAGAAAAACGCCTCTCCTTCGCTTCCCGATTCGGGTTCATGCTCAAGCCATTCCTCGCTCCAGCGGTCGAGATCAGCCGGCGATTTCTTGGAGGTGAACTGACGGGCATACGTCTCGATTTCCGCATCGCTTTTCGCCGTCCGGACTTTCGCGAGATAGGCCTCGTGGTCGATGCCCAGGAACCTGAAGACTGCTTGATCCATCGGGCAGTTGTAGTGGTACTC
This sequence comes from Vulcanimicrobiaceae bacterium, assembly GCA_035937855.1. GTDB lineage: Bacteria > Vulcanimicrobiota > Vulcanimicrobiia > Vulcanimicrobiales > Vulcanimicrobiaceae > DASZHL01. The sequence continues at coordinate 1,560 of DASZHL010000005.1, read as the reverse complement.
ACCGATCGTCCCTGCGGCAAAAGCCTTGGCTTTGTCGGTCGTTCGTCCGAGCTGAACGATTCCGGCAAATTTTTCTCGCACGCTGCGTGGGTACGTCTTGGTCAAATCCATAGGATGTTTCTCCTCGTCAAAGTATCGCGACGACGGTCGTCAGCCGCAGTCCATCGGACCATCCAAAGCCCGTGAGGGTTTCAGTTCCCGCCGCTTCGCTATGAGATAACCGAAGCGAGGAGCCTGTCGTTTGTAAGCTTCCGAGAATGGAACCCATTTGCGCAAGTGATCATCAGCGAATAGAAAACGAACAGCATAATGTTTCAGAACATGTCGTTAGCGGAAAATGCCGTGTTCGGAAAAATACCGCGCGCAGGAACTCAATCCGCCGACGCGAAGTTCGCTCGCAAACACCCGACGCGACTTTAACCGAGCCGCGTTTTCCTTAAGAGCGAGATGAAACGGATGTTCAAAAACTCACGTTGGCAGCATGCGGCCACGGGAATTGCCCTGCTCTTCCTCTCCGCTTGCGGTTCGAACAATGTCGGCCCGTCGATGATGCCGGGGAACGCTTCCAATCCGCAGAGCGATGCGATCATGTCGAGGTCTCACCAGCGGCAGTTCCCGCTGGAGTACGTCGCACTCGGCGATAGCACGACGGTGGGGATCGGAACATCCGTCTGCGGCTTGCTTCCATCCGCGACGTGTCCGACTTCTCCGACGCACGCGGGTATCTCGAACCTTCAGCCGACAGTCCCTGTGAACGGCGGCTACGCACAAACTTTCGCAGCCGAACTTGCACGCAGACATGCGCCGATTTCTTTCACGTTTGACGCTTTGGGCGTTTCAGGAGCGCTTACCGGCGACGCACCCTTACCGGAAAGCCCTCTGAGCGGCGACCTTTTGACCAACCCCGCTCAAGTACCGGCGCTCCCACAGATAGCCGCGCAGGCGCAACGCAACGGTGCGAAACTTCTCGTCACGCTTTTCAGCGGAAACAATGACGTTCTCGACGCGGCGGCGCTTGCGCTCTGCACGGCGAGCGGACACACTCCAACCGGCGGAGGAGCCACAACCGCAAATCCGTGCGGATCCTCCGCGACGACGCTTACGGGACCTGATGGAAAAACCGTCCGCCTGGGATCCTTCTATCAAGGATATCGAGCCGTCCTCAACGCAATCGCCGCAACGTCGCCGGAGAGGCTCTTGGTTATCGGTATCCCGGATCTGAGCCGCGTCCCTCTTTATGCGACCGCACCCACCACGCAGAAGGGCTTATTGGCCCAAGGCTCCCTCGACGCCAACGCTGCGATCCAAGCCGCTCTGACCGACGCGCATATACCAAACAGCGCGTTCGTCGATGTGTACGCATATCTCGCCGCGCACCCACAGTTCTACGCGTCCACCTACTACGCGGGAGACGGTTTCCATCCGAACGATAAAGGCTACGCGGTCCTCGAGGAGTTCCTCGAATCGCGTTACGATCAAACGTTGAACGACCAAACATTCAATAACTTTTAATAATTTGCGTTCAAACTGTCGATCGGCGATTTCAAAGAAATCGCCGAT
>DASZHL010000004.1:0-7084 GCA_035937855.1 Vulcanimicrobiaceae bacterium | reverse complement strand
CAGCGGACTTCAAGCCAAGGATTGCGCTTGCCGGACTGCTCTTGCTAATGTGCGTATGCTCACCCGTCCGCATAAACGCCGCCTCGCCAACCGGCTCCGAGCTGACCGCTCCTTCGCGGAGCACCTCAGCGCCCGGCGCTGGGGCCGTTCCGGGCATAGCGCCCGCACCGATTGGTGTGGACTATCACATTCGCGTCGGCGACGAACTTGCGATCACCGTCTATGGTGAGAAGGATCTTTCCAATTCCGTCACGGTGCTTCCCGGCGGAAAGATCGTCTTGCCGCTTGTTGGGGACATCGTTATCGCCGGGCAGACACCTGATCAGGCGAGCCGAAGCGTCGCTTCGGCGCTCCAACGCTATGTGCGAGGACCCGTCGTTACGATCGCGGTCACAAAGCAAGCGCTGGTCGCCGTCCTCGTCCTGGGAAACGTCGTGAAACCAGAAAAGTACCTCCTCGATCCGCAGAGCCGCCTAACCGACGCGATTGCTGCGGCACAGGGCCTCGGACCAACCGATGGTGATTATCCCGACGCGCGAATCGCTACCGCCACCGGCCCTTTCACGAACATCTCACTTCAGCGACTACTCCGTGACGGCGACACCTCACTCAACATTCCCCTAACCGACGGCATGACCGTGTACATCCCTAGTCCCCAAGTCTTCAACATTGTCGTGGAAGGAGCCGTCAGCCATCCCGGAGACGTCGCGATTCATCAGGGCGATCGCCTTTCGGTCGCACTTGCACGAGCGGGCGCGGGAAACGATTCCCGTTCCGATTTAAACCGGGTGATGGTCCGACGCATCGGTACGGACGGAAAACCCAGTCAAGTAACGGTCAATTTGTACAAAATCTATAACGCAAATTCCCAAGATATTACCAAAGATCTCGCACGCGACCTCCTTATGCAAAAAGGAGACCTGGTAATTGTACCCGCGATGGCCGGTCATAATGACACCGTCTCGGGTCCGTCGTCGATCCTCTACTCCGTCGGCCACCTCTTCGGAATCCTCTGATCGGAACATTGTGCAACCGCTGACACCCCGCTTCAATCCCGCCTCCAAAAACGGTCTCGCCGCGACCGACGCTCGAAACGTACCCGCGGCGTGGGCTCCTCAGCCTGAAAGCGCCGCTAACGAACTCCAACTCCGGACGCTTTGGCAAACGCTTTGGCGACGACGCGTCCCCTTCCTCATCACGTTCCTCTCGTTCGTGATCATCGTCACAATTATGACGGTCCTACAACCGAAGTCGTACACAACAACCGTGAAGATGATCGCCGGAAATCCAGACTCAGGGACAGCCGCGACACAGAACAATCAAACGACCGAACTTTCCGTTCTGAATGCACTTGTTCTTCAAAACGGCGGACAGTCGCCCGAAACCTTCGCGGAGTTGCTCCACGAAGTTCCGGTAGCCAATGCCGTCATTCAGAAACTTCACATGACCACAACACCAGAGCAATTACTCGGTCACGTGATGGCTAGACCCGTTACGAACACGCCCATCCTGGCGTTGGCCGTCAGTTGGTCAGACCCCGTACTCTCTGCAAAAATCGCCAATGAGTTCGCCGACGCCTTCATCAACCGCGAGCGTGAACTCATCTCGCACCAAGCGGATTCTGCGGTCACCTTCCTCCAGCAACAGCTTCCGGCCGCCGAAGAACGAATGCGCCAAGCGCAGGATGCGCTCGCGGAATACCAGCGCGTCACCGGCATCGCCAATCTCAATGCACAAGTCGAAAGCAGCGTGAAGAGCCTAGCCGATCTCGACGCACACGAACAAGCGCAGGAAATCGACGAAAAACAAGCAACGGCGCAGCTCGCCAGCGTCCAAGAGCAGCTGTCGTCAACGCCGGCAACGATCCAAGGGCAGCAAAGCATCTCGGCCAATCCGGTCGCAGCCCAGCTGCAGAGCCAAGTTGCCCAAGCAACCGTCGATCTCAATGAGGCACGCTCACGTTACACCGACAATCATCCGACAGTCGTTGCGGCAAACGCGCGTCTAACCGAACTGAAGCGCGAACTCGCTCAGCAACCGTCCACGGTCGTGAGCGGAACGGATAGCGTTCCAAATCCGATCGCCCAGCAGTTGCTTTCAGAGCGCGACCATCTGCAAGCGATGATTTCGTCGGCACAATCGCAGATCGTGGGACTGCAAGCGCAACGTGACCGCGCAGAGCAGGGCATCAGATCCCTTCCGGTCGAGGCACAACGAATTTCGCAACTTGAACGAGCAGCACAAAACTCGCAAGACGTCTATCAAACCCTCAATCATAAGTATCAAGACGCGATGATTGCCCGCACGACGGCACTCAGCGGCATCACGGTCACCCAGTATGCCGATCCTTCGTCCTTCACCAAATCGCCCAGTCTCTCGCTGAACGTCTCGATCGGGATGCTTCTCGGGCTCCTGCTCGGCATTACGACCGCGCTTGGGATGGAATTTTTCGACGATCGTATGCGCACCGAAGAGGAGGCGCGCGAACGCACCGGACTTCCGGTTCTCGCGACGATTCCACAACTCGACACGCAATCGGAGAAAAATGCCCCGTGGATCGAATCCGCGACGATTGAATCGTTCTTCGAGCTCGTCACCCAATTGCGCTATTCCTCGGAGCATCCCCCGCACATCGTCACCGTCACCAGTCCGCAACAGGGAGACGGAAAATCGACGATCGCGATAAACATAGCGATCAGTATGGCTTCGCTTAATGCGAAGGTCCTCATCATCGATTCGGATCTGCGGCGTCCCACCATTCACACGAAGCTTGGCCTGGTCAACGATATCGGACTCTCCGACGTTCTCGTCGGCGTCATTCCGCTCGATGAGGCGATTCGTTCGACCGGCCATGAGAACGTGTGGGCGATCACCGGCGGCATGCGTCCGCCCAATCCGGTCGCACTTCTGCAGAGCGAGTCGTTCGATCGGGTTCTCGCCCTCGCACGCGAGCGCTTTGATTTCGTCATCTTGGATGCACCCGCACTCGGTCCAATCGTGGACGGGCTGATCGCAGGAATGAAATCCGATGGAACGGTCCTCGTCATCTCGGCGAGCAACACTGATGGGAAAACCACGCAAAACGCAATCTCCAAGCTCCGTAGCGTTCCCTCTCTCAACGTCCTGGGCATCGTTCTCAATCACGTCAAGATCGAAGAGCAGTCGTCCTCCGACTACTACCTCGGATCCGGACAAACGATGACGCTTCCTTCATTTGCGAAAAAATGAAGGAAGCGGCGAGGCCACCTCTCCCGCGAGATTCCCCGAACGCAAGCTTCGTTCTGCAGGGCACTCATGCCCCACGAATGTCCAAACGCTTCTTCTACGACGACCCCGTCCGCGTCGCCGTTATCGAGCCTGACAGGGCAAGCCTTCCCTCTTTGGTGCGCATGCTGCGTTCCGACGAAAATCTCGTCATCGTTGACGAAGCAGTCGACGTCGATTCTTCGCGCCTGACAACGAGTTCACCCGATGTCATCGTCATCGATCTCGACTCATGGCCCACCGACACCGGCGGGAATTTGGAACACCGGCTCAAACAGTGCCGCATAGCGGTTCCTTCCGCACGCGTCTGCGCCCTCTCGTTTTACATCGATTCCAAACTTGCGCAAAGGACGATGGCCGCTCGCGCAGCGGCATTTGTCGTGAAGGATACCTCTGCCGAGCGTCTTTGCGAGATTGTCCACGATTGCGCTCATTCACAAGACGAGTCATATGCCGATCCGCGCCTTGTCGGAAAGCTTCTCCATAGAAACGTCCAGGGCAACCGCGCGAATCCCGAGCTTTCGTCGCGCGAACTAGAGATCGTCTCTCTCATTACCGCAGGGCTCTCGAATCGCGAAATAGGTACGCGTCTTTCTCTCTCTGAAAAGACGGTGAAAAATCACGTGAGCCGAGTATTCGTCAAACTCGGCGTGAAGACGCGATCAAATGTCGCCGTCTATGCGTTACTTCACGGTCTCATATGAGAGACTCAGCCTACGTCATCGAGCCCCAACTCCTGTTTATTCCCTACCTCACCCGAATCTTAGAGCGCTTGGGGATTGAAGTTATCGGAACATCCGGGATCGTCGATCGCCAGGCATTGCTTGAGCATCGTCCGAGCCTGATCATTGTCGACGTCGACTATGCGCGGCGACGCGAACTTCGCCTCATTCGTGAAATCCGCGTTCTCGTTCCTCATGCGTCGATCATCGCCTATTCGGTTCAATCTGACGAATTATTCGTTGCATCCTGCCATGTTGCCGGCGCGACATGTGTCCTTTCCAAAAGCGAGGATGAATTCACTCTCTGCGAACAGATTCGCCTGGCAGTCGCTCATGAAGATCGGCCAGAGCATTCCGTCCCCATTGAAACTCAGACCGGGACAGAGGCGCCGCTGATTTAGCCCCTGGCCTCGTTGCCACTCCCTTCCGGATATATGTCAGGCGGTCGGCAGCTCGGAAGGCACGGACGGGGAAGCCGAATCGCGTCCCGTACGTCGCATCTCCACTTTACTCATGGAGCGAATGGTTTTGATGACTGCCTGGGTACCTCGAAAAAGCTTGCCCAATGGAACACGCGAAGTTCCTTGCCGACGAGACATCGGCCACGCGAGATGGGCCGGAACCTCCGCGACGGGAACTCCATCCTTGAGCGCGTGAACGAGGATCCACGAATTGAACTCGCCGATCGGCTCACTCGTAAGCGCACGTTGCAAGAACGAGCGATTATACAGACGTACCATGCCCGTAAGCGTCGAAACCTTCCGTCCGGTCAAATGCGAGAGCAGCAAATTCGCGCATCGACTCGCCATCAGACGAACCGGCGGGACATTTGAAACCCGTCCGCCTTTCATATATGGAGACGCCGCAACGATTAACGCCTCAGTACGTCGCATCTGCTTGAGCATGTCTCCAACAATCGATGGAGCGTAGCTCAGATCGGCATCGAGAACTGCTACATTTGGATGACGAGCATGCCGGAAGCCGGTTCTCAAGGCGGCGGCCAAGCCCTGGTTTTCGCTATGCGTCACCACGACCACCCGCTCTCCAAGTACCGCAGCGGCACGCTCGATCCCGGCGCTCGTCCCATCACGACTACCGTCATCAACGACGACCAATTCGTACGGGAGGCCCAGCATATCGAGTTCGCCGGCAATGGTCTTCAGAGAATGTTCGAACTCATCCCCTTCGTTAAACGCGGGGACGACGATGGATAACGCATTTTCGAGAAAACTCACGATACCTAAGACTACCGCACAATGACCGAGAGGACAATACTCTTTCAGGATAGAATTACACTTTTGAAGGAACCTAGTGACGCAGTACACGGAATCGGGAACGTGCGGAAAAAGTCCTGTAGGCGAAAGTGGTTTGCGCATTGAGACTTCCTTATGGGAACGGATTTTCCAAACGGGCCTGTTAGTCTCATTCACGTTAGGACCTCTGACCTATTTCCTGAGCGATTCCCGCAGACATATCGCTTCAACGAGGTTCCTTGGGAAAAGTCGGTTGGGTCAAGTAGCCCTCTCCTTTCCGATGCTGCCGTGGTAGCATATTGCGTTCGCAGAATCGCCGACCAATGGAGATTTCACCCATCAATACGCTCGAAGGTTCGATCCTACTCCCAGGTGCCGTCAAGCAACGTCGCGCACCGGCTCCGTTCAGCCCGTCGTGGACGGCGGCGCTCTTGCTCGGGGACATCATCATGTTCATGGCGTCGGTCATCATTGTCGCGGCCACCCGCTTCGGGATACCCGCCCTCTTCGATCGACGCATCGGCCTCGGTATCGCCGCGATCGCCCTCATAGCGGTCTGGCTCGCATTCTTTAAGCGCCTGGGCCTCTACGAACGTTCGTTCTCCACGACGTTTCGCGACGAGTGCTACTCGACGTTCACGGCGCTCACGATCGGAGTCGCTCCGCTCCTATTGATCTTCACGATCTTTCCAAGTATCTCACCGTCTCGTTCGGCCCTCCTCGAACTCTATGCTGTTGCTGCGGTTAGCGTCAGCGGCGCACGTGCCGCCTTACATTCCCTCCGTTCGAATCTCGCTCGGCAAGCCGCCCGACGCATCGCCGTCATCGGTCATCCCGCACGCGTTGACGCTGTGATCAGTGAATTGATCCTCACGAGCCAGGACGAGGTCTTGCGCCTTCCCGTCGACGACTTCGACGAACGCATGCGCCTAGCGATGGCCGATGGACGATTCACCGACTCTAACCTCGATGCGTTGGCATGGATGCGCTCAGCGACGGAATGGGGTTGCGATACGCTGATCGCTACCGAGGCGCTCCCCCCCGAAATCATGCCGACCCTCCTCCGCAGGACGGAACGCTTGGGGATTAAGTTTGCATTCGCCCCAACGAAAATTCGATCTCAGGCGTACGATTTCACGCTCCAAAAAGATGGTGGCCTCGCTCTCATTTGCCCGCGCAGTCTAAGGATCTGCAAACCTCAGGTTCAATTGGTGCGACGGATCATCGATTTGGCGCTCGTCATCCCCGCGATCATCATTCTCTCCCCCCTGCTTGCACTGATCTCCCTCGCGGTCTTCATCGACGCCGGGAGCCCGGTAATCTACCGTCAGACGCGGGTCGGACGGTACGGTCGGGAATTTGAGATTTTCAAGTTCCGTTCAATGCCGAAGGATGCCGAGCAAGCAACGGGGCCCGTCTGGGCGGATCCTCATCGGCGACGCGTGACTCGCATTGGAGGATTCCTCCGACGAACCTCGCTTGATGAGCTTCCCCAACTCTTTAACGTGCTACGGAACGAAATGACCTTAGTCGGACCTCGACCGGAGCGCCCGTACTACGTCGAAAAGTTCCGCCAACAGTTCCCTCGTTATGACGAGCGGCACCTCGCTCTTCCTGGAATCACCGGCTGGTCCCAGGTTCACATGAAGCGCGTCCTCAGTCCCTCGGACGTGGGCGAGAAGCTGGCCTACGATCTCTTCTACATCGAGCATTGGTCCCTATTCATGGACGCCTCGATCCTCGTTAAAACCTTCTTTGAGTTCCTCTTTCATAAAGTAGCGTAGGAAACGCTCGACCCGCTACCACCGACGTTCGCGCCTTACCCAATCAGGGCATCTACAATGG
>DASZHL010000003.1:0-81866 GCA_035937855.1 Vulcanimicrobiaceae bacterium | reverse complement strand
CAACTCGTCGATTTCGTTGCCTTTTATTGTGCAGGTTCCGTCTTTGCCTCGGGTGCCGATCCGTACACGCTCGAACCTCTCAGAAGCTGCGAAAATCACGCTTTTTTAATTCCCGCCAATTCCTTCCTCGTTTTCCCCGCCCCATTGCCTAGTTATGATCTATCGCTATTCTCACTCATTGCAGCGATACCGTTCCCCGTTGCGCGCATACTTTGGGAAATTCTCTTAGGACTGTCTTTTGGCGCAACGACCATCATCGTCGCGCGACTCACAAAAATCAAACCACTCTTTATTTTCACAGCACTCTATTTTTCCGATGCAATCGTGTCGCTCTATTTTGGACAGCTCGTGCCGATTTCCTTGGCGGCATTATCCACCGCAATGCTTTGCCTCTCACGCGAACGCTTCGGGTTAGCCGCGTTCTGCGTGACGCTTTCCCTGATTGAACCGCATATTGGTCTTGGTCCCTGGGTCAGTCTCTTTCTCTTCGCACCACGCTCACGGTTTGCGCTCCTTACCTGCCTGGTTGGTTTGCTTCTCGTCTCCGCATCGCACCATGGATTTTCGGACGACATAACGTATGTCCGCAACATCCTCCCCGCACATATCGCTTCAGAAGTCCACAATGATGAGCAACTCAGTCTAACCCATCTCGGCACACTACTCGGCATGGCACAGAATTCAGCCCTTCTCCTCGGCAAATTATCCTTTGCGCTTTTCCTCATCCTTGGTCTTCTCTGCGCACGAGAAACGGCGCGGCGGACGGGAAATCTCGCCTTTCTGATCGTAATTCCCCCCGCGTTTACATTAATCGGCGGGCCATTCATACATATTCACCAAATGGCAGTCGCGTTACCAGCCGCCTTCTTCCTTTTCGCGCAGGCGCCTCGCCTGCGACATCTTATTGGGCCGGCAATTTTCCTCCTCGCGATCCCGTGGAATGATTTCCTGGTCCTCGCATGGTGCCTTCCCCTCGTCGCCATTGCTACAATTCTTTTGAGTCGGTATTTTTTACACGCATCAGTTCCCGTGCAAGCACTTCTTGCCATCATAACAATCGCGGTTGTTTCCTCCGGGATCCTCCTCTTCAAGTTTCCGCCGCATGCGACACTCCCACTTCAGGAGATCCTCGCCAATGCGCCGGCAGAACGCGTATGGGAAGACTATATCGAAAAGACCTTTACATCAAACACGTTGCTTTTCTTGGTATTGGCATTACCGACATGGGTTGGACTGCTTCTGACGGCAAGCTGTTCTTTCCGACTCGCGTTCTCAAAGGTGACCTAAATTTATTTAACGTCCACCTGGCCCGCGTGAGCCGTCGCGTGAGTCGCCGCGTGGACGTGGGCTTTGAGTTTGCCGCGGCGTGCGCGTAGCTTCGCTCGACGGCCTCTCTATTGCGGACCCGGGAGACCGCCCTCGTAGGGGAGGAGTCAAGCTTTGACGGTCTCCCCTATCCGAATGATCGCTTTGCGCCTTGGAGTTAGCATCAGGAACACGATGAAATTCCCGGAAACGCTTATCCCACGCCGCAACCTCAGGATTCTCCACAACTTTGCCATCCTTCATCACCAACGCAGGAGGCTCCGCAGACAATAATTCGAGGTATCCAGGCTCTATCGGTCTATTAAAGTCGTCAACATGTATTTTTTCAGGCCGTTCAAGCCCCTCAGGATCCGTATTATCCGTAAAGACCCCAACGCTATCGGAACGTCGCCACGCACTATCGATGTGTATTTGTAAAGGAGGCGCTCCCGGAGCCCCATCCACAACGGGAGCCGCATATCCCAACCTTTTATCGCTGCTTTTTACCGTCACAAGAGAGGACTCATGAATTTTAACCGGATGGTTGAAAAGTATCTTCCCAGTATTGTCTGAAGGGTACTGTTCGCCATCAGGCCCTGGTTGGAGATAAAGGTACTTTCCGGGTTCGTCCGCGCTTGGAGGCGGTACGCTTAGCAGTCGGGGCTCACCGACAACCCGGTTGTTATCCCGCTTTATATGGACAGGAACTTTGCTTTGGCGATACGCCGGTTTGACTTGATCTACCGGATACGCGTAGTGAGTTGCGCCAAGAACGCTATCGCTATCCTGCACGGTCTGAATAACGGAATCACCAAGCGGGCTCAATTCGGTCGTTCCATTCGCAAACCCGCGACCCTTGCCGGCGAAAGACCACCGCTTAGGGTCGTTGCCTTCTCCCATGACCATAATGTTCCCATCGATAGTTATCCCGTTTGAATTGCTGAGAGGTCTTGCATGCAGAACGGAACCGCGCTGTCTTACGATACAGATTGGGTTGGAGCTATCTTGTAATTCCGTTTCAAGCTGCTCCGCCGGAATCCGAAACAATATTCCCGAACTATTATCGTGCGATCTGTGGTATACAAAGTCACCTTTGGCGTTCAACTTGGTTGGGCCGTAGGTCGTATGCGGGTCTTCGCCCTTGTCCGGACGCCAGCCGCTTTCGTTTAATTCGTCGCCGCGTGATAGGTCCTCGCTCGTAAATCGCCACTCGATAGTGTCTTTTGTGCTTTCATTCCCCTGCATAACAACCTCCGATGAACGTTGCTTCTTCGGGTGGGGGCCGACCTCCTCCGGCGGCTCTTTCAGATGACAAGGCTATCGAGCGCTTCGATTTGGTTCGTGCCGCAAGGGTCGCTACGACGTGCGTCACTTGCGACGCGAACCAAACCCTATCGAAGTTTTCAGACCGATTCCAACGTCAACGTGCTAAAGTCGACCGTATAGGTTCCCGACGCCACCATGTCGTTTGGATAAGCGCAGAGGACGCTCCCATTGGGTCCGTCGATCACGACGAGCGACGGATCATCGGAGCAAGGAACTTGCGTTAAACCGTAATCGTTGAGCAACGTCGCCCCCGGGCTGTCCGGCGCCACCGGAATCGCGGTATCAAGTGCGATTCCTAGCGCAAGCGCCCCCCAGAAACCACCTCCCCAATATCTCGGCTCCGGCGCCCACGCATGGCCTTGGTGCCAACCCCATGCGCCATAGCGGTGCGGATTGCCGACGACCCTACGGGCGACAGGAACCTGTCGATTGGGTCGATTGGGCGCAGCAATCGGTGCGCTACGATTGATGCGACTGCTGCCGTTCATATCGTTTGGAAAATCAAAATGCGACGGGGCGGACCCGTGATATATCGGTCGCACTGGCTGAGCGATGGATCGAGCGACGGGTCGAGCCGCCGGCCGAAAGACCGGGGCGGCACTGCGCGTTTGCGGACCTCGATTCGGCACGCCGTGCGAAGCGCGGTTGTCCTCGGCCATACCGAACTGCGCGCTCAGCAATAGCGAAAGCACAACGACGCTCAATGATGCGTTTGTTCTCATGTTGTTCATCTTGCCTTCCTATGGAGTGCTCGTGGAGTCGACGATGCCTAAAGCCCTGATAAAGGTTCCTTTACTTGTGAGGATCTCTACCATCAGCGTATTTGGGCTCAGCGTGACGCGCGACTTTCTGATTTGATGTGACTGCTGGGTCGTGTTCACGAAAAGGAAGGCGTGCGAGACCAAGAGGTCTTCGATGACCCCATATCGCGAGAACTCCACGTCAGGGGTCGGACAGACTTGTATTTGATCCTCGCTTGTGCAGCCTCGCTTTTGGATAATTAACTCTTCGGAGCTGGCAGGAACAAAATAGACCGCCGCGTCCGTATTGGCGATCTCGACGCCGTGGTATACCTTGGACGAGCCGTCCGATTGCTCGATCCGAACCAGGCCGTTCGCAAGACTGGGAATGGGAAGCCCGAGAGCGAGAACACTCACTATCAAGCACCATCGTACGAATTTCATCGTTTACCTCTCTTCTTCCGACGTGTCTTCGCTTGTCGGCTAGCCTATGCGATTAAACGTTTCTCCTCCGAGGAGGACTCTTGGGAGAATTCATGCACAAACCGGCAAGAAACCTCTTAGCTCCGACCACCTGAGGATGATTCGCTTGAAGCACGTTCTTGTATTGTTAGCGGCATGCGCCCTCCTTGTGACGAGCTGCGCGAAGAGCGAGAAGGTACCCGGGCAACGCCATGCCTGGACGATCCCCGGCGTCTTGCGGATCGGCGCCGCAGAAGAGCCCGATAACCTTAATCCCATGTTCGCAAACACGGCCGCGACCGATGAAATCGATGCGTTCATCTTCGCGCCGCTCTTCCGCTACGATCAGCATGGCGAATTGTTCCCGGAGCTGGCAACCGAGATCCCGAGCTACGCAAACGGGGGTATCTCAGCTGACGGAAAGACGATCACGCTCCACCTCCGACGCGGCGTCGTGTGGGCGGACGGCACATCACTTACCGCACGAGACCTCCGCTTCACGTGGCGTGCGGTGATGAACGATCGTAATCCGGTGAAGAGTCGCGCCGGGTGGGACGATATCCGCACGATGGAGATCCCTAACGCTCAAACGGTGATCGTGCGTCTGCGGCGACCGCGCGCGAATCTGTTGAGTATTTTCGCCGGCGGAGGCGATTCCGCATATCCTCCGTTTCCCGAGCACCTCCTCGGAAAAACCTTGGAGTTGGGGCACGCCGCCTTCAATTCCCATCCACTTTCTAGCGGACCTTGGATCCTCGAACGATGGAACCATGGAGCCTCGCTTGAGTTCGTCCCCAATCCACGTTATTGGCGCGGTCCGCCCAAGCTCACACACATCACGTGGCGAATAATTCCCAATACCACAACGCAACTCGCCCAACTTCGCACGCACGAAATTGACGTCTACCCCGGTGTTAGCGAAGATCAAATATCCCGCCTAGCCACGATTCCCGACATCACCACTACCCATCGCGTCGTCGCGAATTGGCGGCATTTGGGTTTCAACTGCGCACGGCCTGCTCTGAACGACGTGCGCGTTCGTCGAGCGATCGCCGAAGCGGTCGATTGGAATCACCTCAACGCGGCGACTTACCATGGAGTCGGCCTGCGCGCCGTCAGCGATATTCTGCCGACCTCCTGGGCCGCTCCCACGATTCCAGCTTGGCGATATGATGTTGCCGACGCCCAACGCCTCATTGCATCTTCGGGTTTGACTCACCCGATTCACCTTACGATTGCCGGCGCCACCAATAGTTCGGCCAATGAACGTGCTGAAATTCAGATTCAGCACGATCTCGCTCGAATCGGTGTTGACCTGGAGATAAAGAATTACCCTCCGAACCTTCTCTTCGCGGAAGACGGGCCGCTCTACGGCGGCCGATACGATCTGGAGTGGTCGATCGTCACCAACGCGCCCGACCCCGACAACCAAGACTCCTGGAGCGGGGACCTCATTCCCCCTCACGGCAGCAATACGAGTTTCTATAATGATCCCGAGATCACCAAGCTCTCACGCGAAGCGCTGGAAACATTTGATCGCGGCGAACGCAAGCGCTTGTATCAATTAGAGGAAGGGCGCATTCACGACCTTGCCCTGGTCGTCTTCTTTTCCTGGGAAGTCGCATACGACGCTTACAACAATGATTTCAAGAACTATAGGCCGGCGCAATATCTCGTCAACACCTGGAATTCTTGGGAATGGTCAATCTAGAGCGGTTTGCATCATGACGTAGGCTGGGACGTCCCAGCCTACGTCACGATGCAAACCGCTCTAGGGATATACAGGAGCAGCGAATCGTTTCGGAGAGAACGCTTCGGCATACGCGGGGAGGGGGCGTCCTTCGACGGTGTCTGCGATAAGCCGGGCGCTTATCGGGGTGAGCAAAACGCCGTAACGGAAGTGGCCGGTCGCGAGAATATAGCCATGCAAGGAAGTCGCACCGATGACAGGTGCGCCGTCTGATGACTCCGGGCGCAAACCCGCCCAGGTTTCGACGACTGCAAAATCGCGCAGCGAAGGCAATACCGCCAATGCGGCATCGAGCAGTGCCCGCAGCCCTTGAGCTGTTACACGAAGATCGAAGCCGACACGTTCCATGGTTGCGCCAATCAGCAGACGTCCGTCATTGCGTGGCACGGCGTATCCTTTCGCTCCGGTGGAAAACCACACGACCTGTCGCACGAAATCGTTGGGCATCGTGAGAGCCAGCATCTGCCCCTTCACGGGTTCAACCGGCACACGAACGTCCTCTGGTAGACCGTCGATCTGGGATGCCCAAGCTCCGGCCGCGTTGATTACGATCGACGCGGGAATAAACCCATCGGACGTATCCACTCCGCACACGTATCCCTTATCGATACGGACCGCATGCGCGTCAATGGGCGCAATGTCCACGCCCAGCGTTAAGCATGCGGCGCTGAGTGCGCGCAGAAGGCGGCGACTTTCTATCTGTCCTTCTTCCTCGACGATCATCGCGCCGACAACGTTTGGTCCGAGCCTGGGCTCAGCAGATCGCGCTTCTTGCGCGTCTAAATAATACGCGTGAAAACCGCGCGAGCAGAGTTCCGTAATGCGTGCGCGTGCCGTTGCGACGTCTTCATCGTTGACGAGGGTCTTGAGATTTCCTTCGATACGAAGCCACGGATCAATATCGCTATACGTCCGCAGGCCGTCAACAAACGACGGATAGCAAGCGAGCGAGTCCGAACAAAGCCCCTCAAGTTTCGGCGACGGGATATGGTCGATATAAGGACTGAGAATTCCCGCACTAGCCCACGACGCGGGTTTGCGTCTTTCATGCGCGTCGACTACGCGCACGTTCGCACCACGTTTCGCCAGTTCATAGGCGCTCGAAAGTCCGATTAAGCCTCCGCCGATGATAATGACGTCCACGCCTATCCCTCCAATTCGTTTACGGTTTCATTAAACCCGTGGATGATGTGCTCACGAAGGAGCGCGCGCGCGCGCCCCAAATCACGTTCAAGTAAGGCTTCGAAAATGGCTTGATGTTCGTCGGCGAGTTCGTGTGAATTCTTGTAGTGTATGCTCGTCGCACGAACGTACATCCGCATGAGATTGATCATTCTCCCGTACGTTTCCTCAAGAAAGATATTTTTCGCTAATGCGATGAGATATTCATGAGCACGCAGGCTTGCCGCACTGCATTCGGAAAGGCTTCCCGACCTTGCCGTTTCACGGACGTCCTTGATATGGGTCCGGAACCCCTTGATCTCGTCGTCGGAGGCGACGTTTATCACGCACTCTATCGCGAACTCCTCCAATGCAAGGCGAAAGCGCAGTAATTGTTCGAATCGGTCTCTCGTCAGCTTGGCGACGATCGCACCCCGATAGGGGATGATCGTAACCAAGCCCTCTTCGGACAGCGTATGGAGCGCCTCGCGAATCGGACTACGGCTTACGTGCAGGGTGGCTGCGATCTCAACCTCCGTAATTCGTTCGCCGGGAAGTAAGGTCCCCTCCGTGATTTGCCGCCGAAGATGTTCCACGACATGGTCGGACGTGGAACGACGATTCAGCACTACCGAGCTTTCCCGATTCCGATGTCACCCAAAGCGGCGTCGATGATCGCGACGACCTCCTCGATCTCGTGTTGGGTGATTACGAGCGGCGGCGCAATGTAGAGCAGATTATAGCGCCCGAACGCATACGCACCACGCGCGCGTAAGGCCGAGAAGAATTTCTCCATCGTTCCGTCGCCTTTTCCTTGCCACGGTACGAGCGGTGTACGCGATGAACGGTCGGAGACCAGTTCCAGACAGAAGAATGCTCCTATTCCGCGTACCTCGCCGATGCATTCGTGGTGATCCGCCAAGCGCTCCAATCGCGGGCGTAGCCAGCCTTCGATTTCCTTTCCTCGCGTGAAGAGATTATCGCGTTGATATGCACGCACAGCGGCGAGGCCGGCCGCCATTGCAAGAGGATGCCCGGAGTACGTATGCCCGCAAGGGAGAGGACGGGTATCGAAGTGTGAGGCGAGTTCCTCGCGCACGATTACGCCGCCGAGCGGAACATACGCTGAAGTGACGCCCTTGGCGAAGACGAGAAGATCGGGGACGATGCCGAAGCGTTGCGCAGCGAAGGGAGCACCAAGTCGTCCAAAACCCGTCATCACCTCATCAAAGATGAGCAGGATCCCGTGCGCGTCGCAAAGTTGGCGAACGCCTTCCAAATATCCGGGCGGATAAATGATGACGCCGTTTGATCCCACGACCGGCTCAATGAGGATGGCCGCGATCGAGCGAGGATTCTCGAAGGTCAAAACATCTGCGAGGTGTTGAAGCGCGCGCGCGGTCTCCTCATGCGGATCTCTCGTGAAAAACGGGCTGCGGTAAGGGAAGGGTGCCCAAAAATGAACGATCCCCGGCAATCCGGGCTCGTTGGGCCAGCGCCGATCCTCGCCGGACAACGATCCCGCTCCCGGCGCGGATCCGTGAAAGGATCGATATGCGGTGAGAATCTTGTGACGCCCGGTTACAGTTCGGGCGATTTTGACCGCGTCTTCGTTCGCTTCACCGCCGCCCGTCGTAAAGAATGTGCGTCCACCTTGAGGCCACGGTGAAAGACGAGAGAGTTTCTCGGCAAGTTCGGCTCGGGTATCGTTGAAGTAACTCGGCGGACCGAAGCACAACTTACGCGCTTGCTCGGCAATCGCCTCGACGACCGCCGCATGCCCATGCCCAAGATTGACGGCAACCAAGCCGGAGGAGACGTCGAAGTATTCTTTCCCCTCCGCGTCCACAAGACGAACGCCTTCGCCACGCACGATCACCGGAGGCGCGTGGTTCCCCTGTGCGACCCAAGGCGTCAGCACGTACCGTCGGTGCATATTCGCGAGATCATCAGTCGTCGTCATGCTAGGAGTTCCTTGGGGATTCACGGTTGAGCGCATGCTTGTATCCTTCCGTTTGGGCGTGATGATTGTCGACGATACATTGTCGACAATCATCGTCAACCCTCCTTGGCGCTCTTTTCACCCAGCCATCAAAATGCGTAGCGCTTCATCGAGTTTCTTTTGTGTCGTTGCCCAGTCCAACGGCAATCGATCGGAGGTAAACTCTCGCAATGCCGTGCGGTACGCCTGTACGACCTCCAGCGAAATGCGCCCTCGGGCGCGATCTTCAACCGAGGCGCTGAAAGCCTCTACGGCCTCCTCCAAGCGCGCCGCATCCGCGTCACTCTCATCCAAGGTCCCGAGCGCGTCGCCAAGATTGTTCTGCGTCATTGCCGATTCCAGCGGCATGCGTTCGCGGGTACCTTCGTCTAACGCGGCGCGGTAGGACTCGACAGCCTCGTCAAAGCGCTCCGAATCCGCCCCGCGCTCACCAAGCCGCCAAAGCGCGGCGCCTATGGTATTCTGCATCATCGCCCAGTCCAACGGCACACGCTCCCGAGAATTCTCTTCGAATGCACTGCGGTAGGCATCCACCGCCTCTTCCAAGCGCATCGCATCCGCGTCACTCTCGCCCAACATTCCGAGCGCGTCATCGAGATTGTTCGGCGTCATTACTGAATCAAGCGGGACCTGACCACGCGGATGTTCTTCGAGTAGCGAGGTTAGCACGGTAACGCTCGCCTCGCGTGCGGTATGAATGCCGCGGTCTCTCCCATATTCATAAAGGACGTCCGCATACGCACCACGATATTGCATACGCACTTCGGGATGCGATTGCGGAGCGATCGCCGCTGCTTCCTTGAAATGCTCGATTGCAGACTCATAATCCAACTGCAACAGGCTTAATTCACCACGCTGCGCACGCATCGCGGCCGCATTCAAATTTCGTATTTCAAAAGCAGCTGCGGGAAACATCCTCGCGTCGCGTTCAATGTTCTCCGCACGTTGAAGGAGTTCATCGGCATAATCGTAGGACGTCGGACCGCCCTCAATCGCAGAAATCGCATCCGCTTTGAGCCCTTGAACGTCGGGGTCGTCCGACCGGAACGTTCGCACACTTTCGAGCAAGCGATTATAGCGGAGCGTTAACTCAAGAAACTTCGCAGGAACTTCCTGAAGAGGGATCCCCGCCTTGCGTATCGTTTCAAGAAAACCGATAATCGCTGATTCTCCGATTCCGATCTCCCCACAAAGCTCGCGAACCTCTTTCGCACTCTCCGCGACCCCAAGTTTGTACGCACTTAAAGCAATCTCTGAGATGTCGGCTCTCCTCGCTCCGAGAGCGCTGGACACGTACCGGCCGCTGGTTACATTCTCGATTTTCGCGCCCACGATACCATGGCCGGCAAGTACCCTCTCAAAAATTACGTTCACTTGATCGAGGACCCCAAGATCCACGCCGATCGAGCGAACGACATCCGGCGCCTGCATCTGAACGAGCTCCACGAGGATTTGCGCTCTTTTTATGAGTTCACGATCTTGGGCGACCTCCTCACGCTCCAACTCATGTCTGAGAACCTCCTGAAGCTCCGGGGACGACGGTTCCCTCTCAATTCGCTCAATGCTCGTGACTCCCGGATGGTTATCGAAGATCCAGGCGCGTAGCTCGGAGTACGCATCCCGAACCGGGTTAGGGCAAATTTTCTTGAGCACGAACGCCCCACCGGCGGCGACCACCGTTCCAACCGCCGATGTCACGGTGGCCGTTATTGTGGAATCCAAAGCACACCCTCCGCAGCATCCGAACCTAAGTGTCTTCGGAATTTTTCGGAATAGTCCGCTTACAATCTCTGTGAGAGTTTGTTTAATGGATGCTTGCCTGATAAACGTTCAGGCGACCGGCAGTTTTGTTCTGAAGCAGACCTAGCGAAGATGCGTCCTCATTGCCGGAGTTTTCCGCCGATTCTTTCACTGGCGGGCGACGCCTCACCCAAACCCGTGCTCACATCAAGGTCGGTTTGAATGCGCGGAAAAAGCGTGATCGAATTACCGAGTCGCGAACCGGGCTTCAGGCGCTCGGTCGCGAACTCGTGACGCTGCGGCACGGACGGAATCGGCGCAAGACCGAGGCATTCAAGACCCTTGTTTGCCGCAACCGGGATGACGGGATAAAGCATTTCGAAGAGCAACCGCGTAGCGTCGAGCGAGGCATAAAGGACGCTCGCTGCGCGTTCGATTCCGCCATCTTCTTTGATGATTTTCCATGGGCCGATTCGGTCCAGATGCCCGTTGAGTGCTTCCAACGCGCTGAGGGCTTCGGCAACGAGCGCGGGAATCGACTCAAGAGTGAGCGACGCATGACTGCGCGACGCACGCTCGCACACGTCATCGAAAATGTCACGATCAGCGGAATTGATCTCGTTCGGAGCGGGAATTCGGCCGTCGAAATTACGATCGGCGAATTTCGTCAATCGGGAGAGTGTGTTCCCCAGTTTGTTCGCGAGATCCGCGTTGTACGTCTGAACAATAAGCGGTAACGCAATCTGCGTGTCACTCGTCGAGCGCATGTTCTTTGCTAGGAAGAACCGCAACGCGTCGGCACCGAGCATCCCGACAACCTCATTTGGATCGACGACATTTCCAAGCGTCTTGGACATCTTCAGCCCGCCGGCGCCAAGCCAGAATCCATGCAGCTGCACGCCCGACGGCGGCTCAAGGCCGATCGACTTAAGCATGATCGGCCAATAAACGCAATGCGTCTTCAGCATATCCTTGCCGCCCAGGTGCACCGCGTGATTCCACCAATGAGTGTACTTGGGATCAGGCCATCCCACGTTCGTAACATAGTTAGCGAGCGCATCAACCCAAACATACGTAATGTAGTCTTGATCGAACGGAAGCTCGACGCCCAGTTGCACGCGCGTCTTGGGACGCGAGATGCACAGATCTTCAAGGGGCGTTTGCAGCATCTGCAGTAATTCGTTGCGGTACCGCTCGGGCTGCACCCAGAGCGGATGCGTCTCGATCCACTCCAGGAGCCACGGACGGAACGGTTCGAGCGGCAGAAAATAGTTCATCTCGTCGACTGCTTCGGGCACAAGGCTCGGGTGATCGTCGCAACGTCCGCTTTCGTTGAGATCAGAGATTTTCTTGAACAGCTCGCAGCCGGAGCAGTAGATACCGTGGTACTCCTTCTTCACGAGCAATCCACGGTCAAAGAGCATCTGTTCGAAGACGCGCACCCCCTCGACGTGATGCGGGTCCGCCGTTCGCACAAACTTATCGTAGCTTACGTCGATGCTATCGTAGAGCGCCCGAAAACGATCCGACTGGCGTTCGATATACTCGTCGACGGGAAGACCGCTCTGTTCGGCCGATTCTTGGGCCTTCTGTCCGTGCTCGTCGGTTCCGGTCGAGAGGAAAACGTCAACTCCGCGCATCTGCGCCGCGCGCTTGAGGATGTCGGCCATGATGCCCGTATGGGCATGACCGGTATGCGGGTCGGCGTTGACGTAATAGATCGGCGTGGTAAGATAAAGGCGAGACATCCCCGTACATTTCGTCAAGTTTCGGCAAAGGTCCTGCTCAAGATATCTTGCGCTTTTCTGATACGAAGGTTCAGTGCGTATGGGTATAAGCGCTGATCCTGCGGGGGGGTGACGCATAGCGCCGGCAAGCCTGCTCACGGACCCACGATCCCGTCGCGCACGGAAGGATGCCGGCTATGGTGGGCCTGTTCTTATCGGCGCCGACGCGACTCACGGGTAGTTGGATTGTCCGCCTTTTTTTTGATGGATTTCGGAATATCCTTCGGAAGACCCAGCCAATCCGGAAAGTCAAGCGTCTCAAAGAGCGCAGTAATGTTCAGTTCAAATCCGGGAAGCTTTGGGTGCGCAAACGTTTGGCCTGATCGGTAAGTTTTTACTCCTACGCCGTCGTGCGTCTCGATCATCTGCTCATCAGGATCGGCGAGGAGGACGAGATCGGTCCCAGCGGCGAGAAATACACGGGTTTTTTCGGCGATCAGTTCTTTCCTATCCTGAGGTGAGAGAACTTCGACCGCGAGATTGGGGGGGATCAAGGGAACATCCAAGTCACGAGTGCTGGTAATCTTCCCTTCGGCCTTGGCCTTGGCCATGCTTTCATACGAGAGATATGCGACGTCGGGAACCTGAGGACGTATATCCTCTCCTGGTGGACCTAAGCGAAATGTCCACGAAATCGCAACGGAACCCCGACCTTCTGCCCAGACGTCGAGCAAACTGCTTAATTCCCCTTGGATTGTAGCGTGAGGAAATTCATAACCTACTTTGGGAACCGCTTTACCCAAGATCCATTCAAGGGGTGGCTCCCTCTCGGGCAGGATGATTTCGCGTTGCATAGGATAATTCTCTTTCCAGCCAAGATCTTATGCGCTTTTCTGATCCAAAGCCTCAGCGCGTATGGGTATATGCGTTGATCCAGCGCGGTGGCCGACAGATCGGTGTTGGTTCACAGCTGCCGTCCTTTTGGTGCGGATTCTTCGGATCCTTTTCAAATCGACAGCGGCTCATTAAGGATTTCGCTGCAGCGCTCGTATAGTGTAACAAACCAAGCAACATGAGTCCACACCATGCCGGATCAGGCCGCTTCGGCGAGAAAACGCTCCTCATCGCGACACATCCGACTAAATCGTATGCTTGTTCCTGAACAAGCGCGCTGAAATCGACAAGGATCGGAGATTCAACCCGAGAATCGCGATAGGAACACGACGCGGGTCCTTGGTGGACCGCGTTATACTATGGCTGGAGGATGAAATGGAGACTCATTCCGCCGAGCAAGACAAAGGAACACCGCAACTTGCAAAATGCTTGGAAAAGCTCAGCAAGCTACAGAAAGAATTGGAGGCGCAAGGAGTTCTCCATGCCCACATTTTCGGATCGGTGGCAAGAGGAGAGGCCACCAAGAAGAGCGATATCGATATTATCGTCGAGGTAAAGCGCGGAATAGGGTTTGGTGTCCTGAGACTCGCCGGGCTACAGATAGAACTATCAGAAAAGTTTGGCCGCGATGTTGATCTCGTTTCAATGGGCGGACTGAAGTTTCCGAGGCATGACAATATTAAGGCGGAGATGGTGCAAGCATTTTAATAAAAACAGATACGCGAACTTCGAAGAAACGAGGAAAGTTTTTTGGGAATTCAGATTCGTACGATAATCATCTTCTACGGGCATGTCCATGGGATTGGTTTTCGCGACGCCGTCGTTGCCCGATCCAAAAACTTCTCCGTAGCAGGAACCGTCCGTAACATTTACAACGAGAATGCGCTGGAGATCGATATTGAAGGGTCGCCGGCTGTGGTAGATTCTTTTATCCAGGATATCGTGCATCATCAACCCCATGGTTCGCGGATCGAGCGCATCGAACAACGTAGGGCAAAACCGCTTGGGAGATCGGACTTTAGACGTCTCCCGACGTCTTAGTTTCAGGCACGACACTAGCCCGTTGAGCGCCGTATTTCATCGTCGCGCTGTATTCAATGCATCGAATGTAACTCCTATGTCGGCCTCCTTTGTAAGCGGAGCGCTGCACGCGGTTCCTCGACAAACATAGGCGACGCAAGCACCAGGTACCGCACGCAAACCACGCGCGACGGCAAGCGGATCATCCGCCGAAAATACGGCGATGACCAGGAACGGATCCGGGAGGGTTCGCGCCGCTTCGCGCATTGCAATACACGTCCGGGGAATTCCCACAATCGTCACGTTCGCTCCGCCATAGAGATACCGTGCAACGGCGGAAGCATACGGTGATGCGAAGGTTCGATATCTCGCGTAGCGACTCGCGAAAGTCCGGAGTATCCGTTCCGCTCGTTCGCGGTAACGTTCGTCGCCGGTGATGACGCTCAAGCGCAGCAATGAATCCGCGATTGACGCGTTCTCCGGCAGCGGGGTCATCCGAACCGAGAGCATCGCGAGTGGATCGCCGGCGTGATCGGCTAGTGCTCCATCCTCACCGGAAAACACCTCGTCGATCCTCTCGATGAGGCTGAGCGCATGCGAAAGCAAGCGACGTTCTCCGCTCGCTTCAAAGGCGTCGAGTAATGCGCGCAGATATGCGGCCTGATCCGTCAATTGCTTCCTCAGCCCTGGGCTCTCGCCCGGAGCGAGAAAGTGATAGTAAAGGCCCTCTTCATCTATGAGCCGATCGGCGATCGTGTCAAGGGTTTGCAGCGATTGCGCGACGAGAGTCTCGTCGGCGAGAATATGACCGGCGACGGCGAATGCTCCGGCCAGCGCCGCCGTCCAATTTGTATATGAGGTGCGATCGATATACGGCGTCGGCATCCTGCGCCGCTCCTCAAGCGTCGAAGCATAATAGGTCTCGTCGGCGTCTTGGCTTCCGGCGAAGAGCCCGGAATGCCCATCTCGCAGCGTGCCTCGTACGTATGCGATTGCGGACAGCAGCGTTTCACGCAACGCAGGAGTTCCAAGCGACCGCCATGCGCGCGCATAAACGCGGATGAGACCGGCGTGGTCTTCGGACATTTTTTCGAAATGCGGAATCGACCAATCTCGGGTCGTTGAATAGCGGAAAAATCCACCCTCGACATGATCGTACATACCGCCGCCCGACATCGCGCTCAGGGTTTTCGAGAGAATACGTTCTAGCCCCGCTGCGCGCGTTCGTGCAAATTCCAGCGCAACAAACTCGAGAACATCGGTCTGCGGGAATTTCGGTTCACTGCCGAAGCCCCCATGTTCCCCGTCGAACGCATCCTCGACGGTTTTGAGCGTCGTTCGCAAGACTTCGTCATTGATCACGCCGCTGCTTAGATGCTCTTGCTTTGAAAGATGTTCCCGCCGATGCGCGAATGCTTCAGCGATTTCAACGCGCCGGTTACGATATGCTTCCAAGATCACGCTCATGATCGCACGCATTCCGTCGGGTGGAATATATGTTTGAGCATTAAGTACCTCCCCCTCCGGAGTGAGGAACGCCGTCGTCGGCCATCCACCGGCGTTGTAGCGTGCATTGATATCGGGACGCTGATCGGCGTCGACGCGCACGGGAATAAAACTCTCGTTGATCGCCGCGATCACACCGCCGTCGCTATACGACGTCTCATCCATCACGTGGCACCAATGGCACCAAACGGCGCTCAACGCCAACAAAATCGGCTTGTCGGCGAACTTCGCCTCTGCAAAAGTCTCGGGGCTCCACGAACGCCATGCGATTTCATGAGCGCGGTTGGGACGTGGGGAAAAATGCAGTTCACTCATTCGCCGATGAAACCAGTGGGCGCTCTATGGTTCCGCCTGCACAACTTCGTTCAAAGCCGGATCTCCCGATATCGGCTTGCCCACAGCGGTTTCGTCGGAGACCGAGACGATCTGAATCTTTCCGGCATTTAAATTCGCCGTCAGAACCTTTCCGCTCGACGGGTCTTTGATCTGCTTGATTTTCACGACGTCAAAATACATTCCCGTGCTGACCCCGCTCGAGGAACCGATATTTAAGACGATGTTACCTTCGTCAACTGAGATAATCAGCCCTCGCAGCGCTGGGGTGAGTGGTGTCGATCCGAGTTTGAGCGGGTCGATTTTCGCTGCGATTTCGATTGCTTCGTCGTTGATAAGATGGCCCATCGCTGAGTTTACAAATTGCGAATTCCCATACCCGCCGGCGACATTACCGCTGTAGCCGCCCGCGCCCCATGATGTTCCCTTCTGCGTTTGTTCCTCGGCGAATGATTGGACGATCTGTCCGCTCTGCGCATCGATAACGTGGACCTGGACTTTCAGCGTTATGCGCGTGCTCGGAGGACCGCCGAGCGCGGCGCCCGCCAAATCGGGCATGACCACACCGGACGCGCCACCGCTTTGGTCAGTTCGATCGAACTGCAACACGTTGCCGGTGACAAGAAACTTGGCGCCGATCAAACGGCCGCTCTGAACCAATGATGCCGGTGAATCTTCCCCACTTCCGGAAAGATGATGTTCCTCAAGCACACTATCAAGATTCTTCCGATCGAGCACGTCGAACTTGCCGGCATTGGCCAATTGATCGGTGATTAAATCCGAAAGTGCGATGCCGGGTTCAAAATTCCCCCACCAATTCGAGGTAAGATCCAGCGTGGTGAAAGTAAATACAGCGACCGACGGACCCGCCGCGTAAGCGGGTACCGATGTTCCCAAGAGCGTGGCGATGAGAACAACGAGGGCCGATCCAAGGGCTTTGGAAAATCGCACGACTATCTCCTTGCGAGACGTTCGACCTGGTTCGGGCCCAATGCTCCACCAATGAACGAATCCCTCCCAATCGCGCGGCGCGCAAGGCCCATGCCCCCCATCGCGGCGCCGACCTCACCACCGTCTGCCGGACCCTCGGCAACGCCTCACTCTTGACCGCTGGGCGCTACCTCCACGATCTTGGCCTGAAGGGATCGGGGGCACGTTTGCCCCACTCCAGGTCTTGCATAATCTCTCCGCCCCATGTTAATATGGGGGCACACATCCCCGCTGTCACCTGTGCCAGCGGGCTTCTCTTTGCCAAGGGTAAAAATGCGCGTCGCGGTCCTGATTGACGGCAGTAACTTACTCGGTGCGCTTGGCCGCGCCGATCTGGGTTACCCGGCCCTCGCACCCCTCCTGGAGTCTATTCGAGACGGTGACCAACTTTTCACCGCGCGTTTCTACGGGGCTCCGCCACCACATCCGGTATGGCGAGCACGGTTTCAGCAATTTCTCGATGCGAACCGTCATCTCGACATGGACTTCTTTCTCGGCTATCGCTCGAAACGAACCGGCGAGGAGAAGGCAATCGACGTTGCCCTTGCGATTGATCTTCTCGATGGCGCACATCGCCAGGAGTTCGATCATGCTGCGGTTGTCGGCGGCGACGGAGACCACACATACGCATTCCATGTGACCAAGCGGGTCGCGCCGGTTCGAGTCCACCTCATTCCCGGACAACCCCGGAGCGGTCTCTCGGCCGCGCGCATTGCTTATCGATTGTGGACCGCTGACGAACTCGTTGCTGCCGGAATTTGTGATCGCGGAGCGTCTGTTCCCGTGCCGCGTGCTCACTCGGCACCTGTTGGAAGTTCGCAGGTTGCTCGACTTCTCGAAGGAGCGCTTGGAACGCCGGTGAGCTGATCCTCCTCGCCGGACGGTTTAATTTCCAAAGATCGTTTCCAGGTAATAACCCTGCGGCGCGCTCCCCGCAGAGCATCGACGCGAACACAATCTCAGAACGCCGAACGAGCGCTCAAATGTTCTCGTTAATGATTATATTACCGACACCTTTAATATTCACATCAGCGTCAACATCTTCGCCTCCAAATGAACGAAACCGCACGACATCGCGATCTACGCCGATCAGATCCCTGTAGATTGTGATTTCATCCCGATCTGTTACGTCCGCAAATATCGAAAGCAGTTTCGAGAGAACCGTCGCGTAGTCGCCAAGGCGGTCCGTGCGCGGCAACACGATCTCGGGCTTACCGTCTGCCGCATAGACATCGGCATGGGCACCATAAGCATCGATTTTTTTCCCAGCCCTCCGCGCGCGCGTAGGCCGCAAGGGCAACGGGTGAAATCGCACGCAGGGCTTCGCCATCCAAAATCGTCGCTCTCATCTTACGCTATGCCCAATTCGATCATCTTCATCCCCGCGTCGCCGTCGCCTTAGCATATTCGCTCTGCGGATGCGCTCACTCCTGCGCGATAAGTGAACGCAGGCGCTCTTCGACGAGAACCGGATTGGCTTTCCCGCGGCTGGCCTTCATCACTTGCCCGACCAAAAACCTCAGGACGTTCTTATTGCCGGCGCGCACGTCAGCGACCGATTTCGGCTGCGCGGCGAGTACCTCGCGCACGAGTTCCTCGATCACTCCGGCATCGTTCTCTTGCGCTAAACCTTCGCGCTCAACAATTTCGGTCGGAGAACCACCCTCATTCCAGAGTCGCGTGATCAGTTCTTTCCCGGTCTTCGAAGTGATCTTTCCCGACTCGCTCAAACCCACGATTTCCGCGATCGCTTCCGGCGTGACTCGCGACGCCGCGACGGGCGTCCCGCTCTCGTTCGCCAAACGCGCTAGATCGCCGAGCACGAAATTCAACGTCGCTTGCGGACGACCCGAACGTTCGACCGCCGTATCGTAATACGCCACAAGGCCCGGCGTATCGACGAGCTGATGCGCCTGCACCGCCGAAATGCCATCCTCTTCGATCAGGCGCTCAAGGCGCTGCTGCGGAGGGATGCTCAGCGACGAGGCACGGAACGCAGCAATCTGTTCGTCCGTGAACGTAATCGGAACAAGATCAGGATCGGGAAAATAGCGATAATCGTGCGCCTGTTCTTTGCTCCGCATCGTGTGCGTGCGACCCGCGGCTTCATCCCAACCGCGCGTTTCCTGAATCACGCGTTCGCCCCTTGTAATGAGATCGACCTGCCGCGCGATCTCGCTTTCGATCGCGCGATGCACGCTGCGGAACGAATTCATGTTCTTGATTTCAGCCTTGGTCCCAAATTCCGTCGATCCACACGGGCGAATGGAGACGTTCGCATCACAACGTAACGAGCCTTCTTCCATCTTCACGTCGCTAACGCCGAGTCCGACGAACGTCCGCCGCAAGGCTTCCAGAAACGCGACCGCTTCCGCCGCGCTACGGATATCGGGCTCTGAAACGCATTCCATCAGCGGAACGCCCGCCCGGTTGAAGTCGAGCAGCGACGAAGTGCTTCCGGCGATGCGACCATCCTGCGAGGCATGCACCGATTTTCCCGTATCCTCTTCCATATGGATACGCGTGAGCCGACACGTCCCACGCGTACCGTCCGGCAACCAATACGTGACGACGCCGCCTTGGACGAACGGAAGATCGTACTGCGAGATCTGATAATTCTTAGGCATATCCGGATAGAAATAATTCTTCCGATCGAATTTTGAGAATGATGCGATTTTTCCACCGAAGGCCAGCCCCGCGAGTACGATCTTCTCGATCGCCGCGCGATTGGGAACCGGCAGCGAGCCGGGCATCCCCAGGCAGACGGGGCAGACGTTGGTGTTCGGTTCAGCGCCGAAGATGTTCGCACAACCGCAGAACATCTTGCTGCGCGTCGTCAACTCAACATGGCATTCGATGCCGATGACGGCTTCATAACCTTCGATCGTCGGAATCGTTGTTGAACTCACGCGAAAACCTCCGGCCGATGACGTTCGATGTGGCGCGTGCCGCGTTCATACGCGTGCGCCGCAGCGAGTAATTTCCGTTCCGCGAAGAGCGACCCGGTAAGCTCCAGGCCCAAAGGCAACGGCTTGCCCCCCTCAGTCGACACATAGCCGCAGGGAACCGAGAGCGAAGGTAAGCCAGCCAAGGACATCGGAATAGTATAGTAGTCCATCAAATACATACTGTACGGATCAGCCTTCGCTTTGAATGCGAAGGCTGGTGAGGATGCCGCCGGACAGGCAAGGACATCGCAGCGTTCGAAAGCTCGCGCAAAGTCCGCGCTAATCAGGGTGCGAGCCTTTTGCGCTCGCACGTAGTATGCATCGTAATATCCGCTCGATAATGCGTACGTTCCGATCAGGATACGACGCTTCACTTCCGCACCGAAACCCGCCGCGCGGGTGCGGTCATAGGTTTCGCGCATATCGCGACCTTCGACACGCAAGCCGTACCGCACACCGTCGAATCGCGCGAGATTCGACGACGCTTCTGCGGGCGCAATCAGATAATACGTCGCCAGGCCGTACTCGGCGGAGGGAAGTTTGACCTCGACTAATTCCGCACCCAAGCGCTCGAGATCTCGATATGCCTGCTCGTACACTGCGCGCACGTTCGAATCGAGCTCCTTGAGGTCGAATTCCCGGGCAATTCCCACGCGCACGCCGCGCAAATCCTCAGGCAACGCGGCAGCGGTCGCCTCGGCGGATTGATCGACGGTCGTCGCGTCGTGCGGATCTTTCCCCGCCATAATGTCGTATGCGAGCGCCGCGTCCTCGACGTTCCGTGCGAACGGGCCGATCTGGTCGAGGCTTGATGCGAACGCGATCAAGCCGTACCGTGAAATGCGGCCGTAGCTTGGCTTGAAGCCGACGATACCACAAAATGCCGCCGGTTCGCGGATCGATCCGCCGGTGTCGCTTCCAAGCGACAGCGGAGCGACGCCCGCCGCAACCGCGGCTGCGCTACCACCCGACGAGCCGCCCGGAACACGCCCGGCATCCCAAGGATTGCACGTCACGCCGAGCGCACTGTTCTCACACGAGCTACCCATCGCGAACTCGTCGAGGTTCGTCTTGCCGATCGGCACGGCTCCGGCCGCAAGCAGACGTTCAACGGCCGTCGCGGTGTACGGAGCGACCCAATTCTCGAGAATGCGCGATCCACATGTGGTGCGCGTCCCTTCGACACAGAGATTATCTTTGAGCGCGATGGGGACTCCGGCCAGCGGCAGATGCCGCCCTTGGGCGATCGCCCGATCGACGTGTACCGCCGCCGCGCGCGCAAGGTCGGGCAACGGCGTCAGAAAGGCCCCGATTTTCGGTTCGGTCCGCTGGAGCGCATCGAGCGCGGCTTCGGCAAACGCCACGGCAGAATGCTCACGCCGGCAGACCGCATCGGCGATCGCGCGGGCCGTCGTCGGTAAACTCACGCGTCTTCTCCGAGGATCCGCGGCACGCGAATGTACACTCCCTCGGAGACCGGGGCGCCAGCGAGCACAACCTCGCGGCGAAGCGAAGGGCGCACGTCATCTTCGCGCATCTCATTTCGCGAGGGAATCACCTGAGCGGTCGCCGGCACGTCGTCGAGCGGCAAGCTCTGGAGCACGCGCACGTGTTCCAACAGGCTGCCAAGTTGTTTGCCGAAACGAATGGTTTCGTCCGGGGTAAGCGCCAGGCGCGCGAGTTGCGCGACGTGAGCGATGTTGATCTGCTCCGAAGCCACGGGACTCCTTTTCCGCAAACGCGGTCGAGATGGGACCTTCAACGGGGAACGTACCGTTGTTCGCCGCCTGTTCGCCGCCGATCCCCTCACCCCGCTTTGGCTTCGCCGGGGCTTCCGACTCAGGTCACGAGATCTCGATCGCTACCACGGATGACTTTCCCGGAATACTCCGAGCCGGCCAAGGGTGCTTCCTGCAATGCCAATGAGACGAGCGGGTCTCCAGCGCTGACCAACATTCCCGGGCGGCAATGAAAGCGCTTCACAATGGCGTCGCTCGGTGCGTCGATGCGGAACTCCATTTTCATCGCCTCCAAGATCAAAAGCGGATCGCCGGCTTTCACATGAGATCCGGGTTCGGCCATCAGCTTCCAAACATTACCGCTCATGTCGGATGAGATCACGAAACCATCAATCTCTCCAATCTCAACCGCAGAGGTTGATATCGTGTCGGGATCCGGCAAAGTTGCTTGCGATTCGCTGTTCCAATGGGAGACCTCGGCGTCGAATGCAGCTTTTTGGCGAGCGCGAAATGTTTTCAACTCGGGCTCAATCGACGTGAGGAACGTGGTGTATTGAGCAAGATCAAAAACCTCTTCGGAGATATCGATCGCTTGATGTCCGTCGCGAAAGGCCGAACGCATCTCGTCGAGCTTTCTTTCCTCGACGGGGTAAAAACGCACCTGATCAAAAAAGCGTAAGAGCCACGGCCGGCCATCCGCGAACACCGGATTCTTAAGAAATTTGTTCCAGATTGGCAAGGTGCGTCCGATGAGCTGATAGCCACCGGGTGAATCCATGCCGTAAATGCACATGTACACGCCGCCAATACCGACGGTTCCCTCCGCAGTGTATGTACGCGCCGGGTTGTATTTCGAGGTTATCAGTCGGTGACGCGGATCGACCGGCACAGCACACGGAGCACCGAGATAAACGTCACCCAATCCAAGCGTCAAGTAGCTCGCCGCAAAAACGATATCGCGTACTTGGTCAATAGAATCCAGTCCGTTCATGCGCCGGATAAATTCCGTGTTGCTGGGCAACCATGGTGCGGAATCACGAACCGAGCGACGGTAGCGGGCGACCGCCTCAAGCGTCGCGGAATCTTCGAAAGTGAGCGGAAGATGCAGGACACGACTGCGTACGCTCATGCTCTCGACGGGAGGAAGTCTGCGCTCGGCAATATGGAGCTTTTCCATTAACGCGTCTTGGTGGATCAGCCGACTATCGTAATGGACTTGGAGCGAACGCACGCCCGGAGACAATTCGATGATGCCCGTTACCGGATCGGCTTTGAGATCTTCCATCAACGCATGCACGCGAAAGCGCAAGCTCAAGTCAAGTAGGTTCGGACCGTATTCGATCAGGATGTATTTATCGCCGGCTTGTCGGTATGTTACCTCGGGGATGATACCTTGCGCCTGGGTCCGTGCGAGAATTGGCTCAGAGAGAGCGGCATCTTTCGCCGATGCGGCGATCGCGTTGCCGGAGGGGACGGGCAATTCAGGTTCCGTGAGAGAATCGACGATCGCATCTTGGCGTTTTTCCAGCGTCAAGGCTTGATCGAACGACATTCGCACGAAGCGGATCTTATCGCCGGGCTTGACTTGACCGACTTTCCACAATTCCGCTTTCGCGATGGTGACGGGGCAAACGAAGCCGCCCAAACTTGGGCCGTCCCGCGTGAGGATAATTGGCATGTCGCCGGTAAAGTTGATACTGCCGACCGCATATTCGCAGTCATGAATATTCGAGGGATGCAACCCCGCCTCGCCACCGTCGGTTCTAGCCCATTTCGGCTTTGTTCCGGATAGGCGAATGCCGAGGCGATTCGAGTTGTAGTGAACTTCCCAGGCCGTATCGAAAAACTCTTGGATGGATTCTTCGAGCAAAAAATCGGGTGCACCGTGCGGCCCATAGAGTACACCGATTTCCCATGTCGAACCATACTGCGGCACGAGCGAAGCGGGCATTGAGGCTGGAACCTGGGTTGCTGCTTGGTTCCCGCAGATCGAGAGCATGTCGGCGGTCCGGAGTGGTCGCCCCGCATGGCCGCCGAATTGGCCCAGCGCGAAAGTGGATTTGCTTCCTAAATATTCAGGAACGTCTATGCCGTTCCGCACCGCGAGGTACGTGCGACATCCGCTTGTGGCTTTCTCCAAGCGCAACACTTGGCCGGCTTTGACGGCGACGGGCTCGTAAAAAGGAACCGCCGCCTCATCGATTGTCGCATTGCTCGGTGCTCCGGTCAGCGCGACGACCGTATCGCAATGAAAGCGCATCGTTGGTCCCAACACGGTACATTCAAGAGCCGCCGCCGACGCGGCATTTCCCACGATACGATTAGCGACGCGAAACGCCCAATCATCCATCGGACCTGAAGGCGGAACGCCGATATCCCAATATCCGATGCGTCCGGGATAATCTTGCACGGTCGTATATGTGCCGGGCTCGATAATTTCGACGACGGGCGGAATAAACGAGAACTCGTTGAGGAACCCCGTCGACAAATGAGCCGACCGGAAACCCTCGTCGACGACAATTTGTCGCACATATTCAAGATTAGTCGAGATTCCGCACAAACGCGTAGCGGTGAGTGCGTCGGACAATTTCCGGATGGCATCGTCCCGGTCGGTGCCGGAAACGATCACTTTCGCGAGCATGGGATCATAGTGCGGCGACACTTCGGAGCCGGTCTCCACCCCTCCATCAACGCGCACGTCAGCTGGGAAACGAACCTCCGTCAAGACGCCCGGTGACGGATGAAAGTCACGTACCGGATCTTCCGCGTATAAACGCACCTCGATGGCCGCACCGACCGGAGAAGGCACGTCCCGTGAAAGATCGGGCGAATCGCCTGCCGCGGTGCGAATCATCCATTCTACGAGATCAATGCCGGTTACCGCTTCGGTTATCGCATGTTCGACTTGCAGGCGCGTATTAACCTCAAGAAAGTAAAACGTGTCGCTGCGATCGTCGTAAATGAATTCCACCGTACCGGCGGAGCGGTAACCGGCGGATCTTCCCAAGCGTTCCGCCGCTTCAAACAATCGTTTCCGCGTGGAATCCGGCAAGCCCGGAGCCGGCGTTTCCTCGATCACTTTTTGATTACGCCGTTGAATCGAGCAGTCTCTCTCGCCCAAGGCTACGACATTGCCTTTTCCGTCACCGAAGATCTGCACTTCGACGTGACGCGCGCGATCAACGAAACGTTCAACAAAAAGACCGCCGTCGTTGAAGAAACTCTTCCCTAAGCGCTGTACCGAGTCGAAAGCATTCTCAAGTGCATGCTCGTCGTCGCAACGCGTAAGGCCGATGCCGCCGCCGCCGGCCGTACTCTTGAGCATCACGGGATACCCGATGCGTCTAGCCGCCTCACGTGCGGACGCAACGTCCGCGAGAAGTCCCGATCCGGGAGTAAGCGGCACGGAGGCTTCTTCCGCCAACGTGCGCGCCACGTGTTTGAGCCCGAAATCGCGCATCTGTTGCGGCGTCGGCCCGACAAAGACCAAGCCCGCAGCTTCACAAGCCTCCGCAAACGCGACGTTCTCGGAGAGAAATCCGTAGCCGGGAATAACGGCTTGCGCGCCGGTGCGCTTGGCCGCTTCAATGATGACGTCGCCCCGCAGGTAGCTCTCAGCGGGCGACGGGCCGCCGATGAGCACGGCGACATCCGCAGCGCGAACATGCGCGCTACCATGATCGGCTTCGGAATAAACCGCCACGCTCTTGATGCCCATGCGTTTGAGCGTACGAGCGATACGAACGGCGATCTCGCCACGGTTGGCGATCAGGACGGTATGAAACATGACCGTGTTCTCCTTCAAGGAACCCGATTTATTTTCGCGTTATTTTCGGCGGCACGTACCCGGGACCTGAATAAACCGACAACTTTGTAATCTTGCCATTCTCGACCGTGAAGAAGTCGCCGACCTTTTTTATTTTCCCATCACAGTCCAGCCCGACCTCGACCGCAATATGGTTCTCCCAGAGATATCTTGGTCCGGGGTTTGGTCGGAAGCGTCCGCATTGGAAGATCCCTTTTTGGTAGAAGCCCGCAATGGCATCGCGACCACGATACTCACCAGCCGCAGTCGAGATAACAGCATCCTCATCAAACACCGATAAGACAGCATCGATATTCTTATGAGAAACCGCTTCAAAATACCGATCAATCGCTTGGGTCGGTGTGGTCTCGGTTGCCCCGGCGCAAAGAGGCACACACATGGAAAAAACGGATATAGCGATAATTTTCGAAAACCTTGAGTGCATGTAGCTCCTCCTCTTACTTAATGCGTGAAGTCATCCGAGGTTGGGGGGCGATTCATTGATTAATGAACGGCATGCATTTCTTCGATGGCTCCGAGCATGTTCCGTCCGAATTCGGAGGAAGAGGATACAGCGTATGACGGATACCGAGAAGCACGATCGCATGATGAAACGAGTCAATCGATTGTATGAACGACGAAGCCGATGCGCTCGGATCGGGCGGAGTGGAGACAAGCGCCGACATCCCTTGGCGATGGAGCGATTCTCCCTTGCGCCGATATATTAGCACCTGATCACGAACCGAGGGCGAGACATCGGGATGAGCCCGTAAGAAATCGTCGATGAGGTCCATTCCCCGGCTTGAGACATACGCTCGGAAGCTCCCATTGTAGCGCTCGCCAATTGCGAGCGCCGAGTTAGCTTCTTTGAGGCTGATCTCTTCCCCGATCACGCCAAGGACGGTGGTCCATGAACGAGTTGTTCTGTCAGGAGCGGATGCAACGACAGGTTTGACGAGCTCCACCTTCCCGATCGCTAATCCCGCCGGTTCGCGCGCCAGAATCACGGCAGCACTGGCGAAAGGAACACACCAAACCTCACCAACCACAGCCACCGTCCCCTTCCCGCGAAACATGGCGGGATGATCTTCGTTGATCGCATAGAGATCATACGCCGGCACCGTGAGCACATCAGCGACGAACGTTGATCCTGTGCCGATCATATTCGATTGCGCGAGTTTCAAGCCGCGCATGAGCGTACCGTTTACGCTCAATAAGATTCCAGGCAAGCTGGGGCCGGCCGGGCCGGGTTGAGTAAAGCACATGGTCTCCGCCGGAATCGTCTGCGCTTGAGCGCCGGATGCTCCAACGATTATCGTCGAGATGAGGATCATGGCAAGCGAACAGATTTTGCGCATATCAGTCCTTTTGTGCCTTCGCGGTGGCAAGTGGCGGAATGGATGTGTGTCTAACGATTTCCGAAGAAATGTCCTAATTATTATGAGCAACTGTCGCAATCACCGCGACGGGGCCGCCCCCAATCGGACCCTGGTGTTCAGCTCCTCCCGAAACATACACCATGGGATCATTGATAATAGATGCGATGACGCCGCCGACAACAGCCCTCGCATGGCGTGTGCTATTGATGTCTGAATCATTAAGCATGGTATGGCGCCGATCTCGAACGTATCCGCGAGCGTCCGCTTCCGCTTTCGCGAAGACATTCACGATACGGCTCAGGTCCGATTTGTCCTTACTGTCGGGATCAATATGAACGCTTCTAAGGGCCGTATAAACCGCTTCACGATCAATAGCATCCTTCATGACGCTATGGCCGACGATACAATCACTTGAAGAATGAGTCGAATTCCCGAAAAGAATGATCTCGCAGTTGAGCAATTCCACGCCTGCGGAAGTGGAAGCAACCTTGGAGTAGAGTTCCCACCCTTTACAAATTACATCGTCCGATAATTTTTCTTCGTCGATTTCACCCAATGCAAGCCCAATTCCGAGGGCAGATGCGCCACGTGAATAGCCCATGGACTCATAGGTGTCCACCGTCGCTGTTGTGAGACCACGACGATGAGCTTCGTCGATGCGTTCAGATGTCAGGAGTGGGCACTTTATTTGCACAAAATGAACATCCGATGCATCCTCGATGTCCGCATCACGCAGAGCTTCTCTTACCGCACGTGCCACTTCCTGAACTTGCGACATCCGACCGATCTCCTCAGGCAAGAAATCACGGGTTCGAGCAACCCCGATAGCGAGACGTTTCCCCCCGTTGCTCTCACCGGGGCTCTTCCGACTCCGCGTGAATACCATCGCGTGAGGACTGAGAACCCCCTCCGTACCGCCGGACATCACAAATGCTATTCGTTTGCCGGCTTCATCGCGTGATACGCCCAGAGTCTCCGCCAATAAGGTCTGGAACGCAAATGTACTATAGCCGCGCGTAAAATCATTAACGCAGCCGTTGCCTTCCGTTTTCGCTAAGATTGCGATGACATCTTCCGCACGGATCGTTTTGTTCTTGAACAGGGTCTCAACGCCGGAAACATCGCCTGGTCCGGACATCGGAACTCGAATTGCCTGTGTCGCCATCTGGTAAGTAACTCCTAGCTTCGAAGTGTTGAGTGTTGAAACGGTGTACGACTCTATCGCCACAAAATCAAACGCGCACCCACGAGGAGCAGTAAACTCCCTGCAACGCGTATTGGCGTAATGGGAAACTTTGTCAGTCCCAATGCCCCGATTTGGTCAAAAAACATACCAAACATGAGTTGCCCGGTAACCAAGAACGCAAGATAAGAAGCCGCCCCCACTCGCGGAAGCAGCATAACCGCCCCACTGAGAACACCTACGCCCAAAAACCCGCTGATCCAAAGGTAGTTTGGTGAATGAATGAGATTGGATAAAGTGGCTTTTTCGCCACCGTATCCAAGCAACAGTAAAATAAGCATGACCAGCGTCGTTGTGGAACTGCTGACGAGAACAGCCAAAACAATCCCCGTGTAACGACTAAGGGCAGGATTTACGATGTTCTGCGATGCGATCATGCCCCCAACCAACATGATAAGAGGGGCAAGTAGTAATAATGAGGAACCATTCATGCGAGTTCGCTTTCTTTCTAAGGGTTCTTTCCCTTGAGCGATAATTATTTCGGGCTGTTCGGGACCGAACACCTTCTCTTCGCTTACGGAGAGATGCGACACTTTCCTCATCTCATCCCCACGTGCGGCTGAGCCGCAAAAAGAGCGAATATTTCGCTTCGGACGTAACGATCAATATAATGGATCGTTTCTGATATTGGATTGCGGCCCTCCCAGGCTACAGCGCCTAAAAGAAAACCTAACATTGCGCTTTTGCCGGAACTTGCCCCAACCGCGAAAACGTTACTCACGCGAGCACGAACGATCTCCGGTGCAGCGCCGCATGCAATACACTCGATAACGGCGGATAGCGGTTCCGATACTTCACCGTTCGTTGCAGCTTCGAGATAGGAACGGCTTATCACATTGGTTCGGAAAGCCGCAGCCGCAATTGCATTACTGAACACAGTAAAAAACGCATGATGAACGGGATCGGATGCACCAGCGATCCGCAGAGCCGCAAGAAAACCAACCAGAAAATCATCGCCCGCAGGCGTGAGACCCTCGCCAAGACCGATGAGAGCAACAGCCATTCGTGCCGCATCTTCTCCTTGCCGCAAGCGTATAGCGTGCAATAATGCGGCGATGGCGACCATCGCTTGAGATGGAAGACCGATTTTGTGTCGTTGTTCTA
Source organism: Vulcanimicrobiaceae bacterium (assembly GCA_035937855.1). GTDB lineage: Bacteria > Vulcanimicrobiota > Vulcanimicrobiia > Vulcanimicrobiales > Vulcanimicrobiaceae > DASZHL01. The sequence continues at coordinate 52,692 of DASZHL010000003.1, read as the reverse complement.
AAAGCATGAAATATGCCGTCTCCCAAGCACACACAACCTCCTTGCGAGCGAAATCAAGCACAGAGCTTGCCGAGATCGCGGACCACGGTCGTGCCGAACGCGTATCAACTGAGAGTGTCGAATCATGGATTCGAAGGATGCCCGCTCTCGAAGCAACCGGCGTACCTATGCGAACATGGTCGAGAAAATTGAATCCCGCTGGGGTCGCGAGTTGAAATCCGCGCGGCAAAGCACCCACGTCTCGCGTCGCGAGGGTGAGAAGCCGTTTATCACCATGTTGCACAATGTTACACGCCCGCGTGAAGACGCTATGCACGAAGCCGTCAAACGCTGCCGTACCGGCGCCCGCACCTGCCGTAAGAGCTTGGATCTGCATCTACGACACGGAAACGCTTTCCGCGAGCGCTAAAACCGCTTGCGTGAAACAGGCGAGCGGAGCACGCGTAATGCCGGCGCCGATTTGGCCGATACCGGCTTCTTTGTGAGCGATGCCGGTATTGATGACCGGAAGAATACCTGTATCGACGACCTTGCGCGCATCCACGCACGCCGGTGTACCTGCGAAATTCAGCGCAGGCAGCGTGAACGCGCTGTTTTGCCCGAGCGTGATATGACCCATTGCCGAGGTGTTGGCGATCGCATCATCAGCCGTACCACCCACAAAGCCTACGATCGCAGGAGCCGCCGCCATGGCAAAACCTCCCACACCCGCCGTTTCGGTGATGGCGCTGTCTCCAAGATCAGGCGCCGCATCGGCAATCGTATAGCCGGGGAAGTACAGTCCATTCACGACTGGTGCGGGAGTGGTGAACCATCGATCGCCCGTTCCGCTCAACCGAATCCCGAACTCGACGCCGTTACGCGCCATCACCGTGACTAGGCTACTGTTTGCGACGCCGCATGCGGCGTCCATCATCGCCTTGCATGCGGCCATCGAGATGTTCAAGAAAAAGTGGTCGTTGCGAGCGATGAAGTCTACCGCGGAAGCGATACTTGCTCGACTCGCGTCGGACGCGAGCATCGCGGATACGAGCCGCTTCAGCAGTAACGATGAGGCGGCGGCGTTGCGATTATGCACCTCGTCGCCCATGTGTAAGGCCTGCGCCATCAAGGGTTTGATCTCGATTGGTTCGATTGAAGAAAGCGCCGTCTGCAGCGTCGGCGCTAGATCACTCACCATCCAACGTAAACGATCGAGGACTTCTGCACCGTTCGCACCGAAGCGAAGCACCTTGCCGAGCCCTTCGTTGAAATTACTGAAGGTGCGATGTCCGTGCGCTATATCATGTACGATCCAAACCGGCATGGAAGGGCTGATAACGCCCGCCATCGGCCCAACGGCGTCGTGATGATGGCACGGCTCGAAGTCGATTGTACCACCAGAGGCCAGCCGAACCGCTTCTTCCTGGGCGCGCGCCCATCCCTCGAACAGGATCGCGCCTATAATCGCACCACGCATTGGGCCGCACATGCGTTCCCAGGCAATCGGCGGCCCGGCGTGAAGAATCATGCGCTTTCCAAAGCGAGGCAAGACCTCACCGGCGATGCCGATACCTTCGAGAGTCGGTTGAGCCGTGAGATATTTCGTAAACGCAACGCGGTTCGCCGCTTCGATCTCGGTCCGATTGATGAGCGTCGCCAGGGCATCACACGTAGCGCGGTCGCCGTTTGCCGGCGGAGACCAGTCGATGTGCGTTACCCTTCCTCCCGCCGCCGCAATCGATTGCGCGAATGAGGGAAGCCCAACGTTGAGTACTTCCAGTTCTTTGGAGAAGAGATTCTGCATCATCTTTTTTCCGCTCCGGCCGCGATCCCACCGGCGAGACGTACCGCTTGCGCGTTGCTTGCGGCGAGAATCACACCCGCTTCGGTAAGGAGACGTTCTTGCCGAGCGAGGTTTTGCGGATCGCTCTCGGTGCCGCATACGAAGCCGACGAAGACCAGCGGGCCGTTGATGCGGGTCGCGCGTGCTTGCGCCTCTTTGAGAACAGGTACGATCTCAGCGGCCGGATCGGGATGCGAACCGTAACCCAACACGATATCAAAGAGGATCACTGCCACGGAAGGATCTTCCGCTTCCGCGAGAATTCGCTCATTTCGTAGTCGATGGTCGATCATGGGATGGGGACGGCCGCGCGTGAATACATCATCGCCAAGATCCACTAAGGTATGAGCACGGCTCTTCCACACGTCATCGAGCGAGATCGCCGTTCCAACGGGTGTATTGGAGTAAACCGAGGTGAGAGCTTCACCGAGCAACGCCGTCGCTTCATAGCAGAACGTTCCTCCGCTATAAAGGGCGCGGATAAAGCAGCGCTTCGGCGAAAGGTTGCCCGATTTAACCTCCGGCGATATATCCGACGTATCGATACGAGGTTGTCGTCGTTCGGCGAGAGCTACCGCCGCATTCGCCGCGTCTTCAAGCGTCTTGGCCGCATAGAGATTAGGGAAAGCAACGTTGATTAAATCGGCGCCGAGAAAATTAATGACCACCGGCTTCCCCACGCGGCTCGCCGCTTCAATGACACGCTCGGCTACTTCTCTCGACGGGGGTTTGGAAATCAGGACGATGACACGCGTTGCCGGATCAGCCGCGAGAGCCGATAATGCCTGCAGCATCGAGATGCCGCCGACACGCTCGTGCAGATCGTGACCTCCGGTGCCGATTCCCTGTGAGATCCCTTTTCCGTATCGATCAATGAGACACGTTACTTGCTGGAGACCCGTACCTGATGCCGCGACCACGCCTATCTCTCCGCGTCGCACAACATTGGCGAAGCCAATGGGAATGCCGTTGAGAATCGCGGTACCACAATCGGGTCCCATAACAAGAAGGTCGTTATCGCGCGCGAAAATTTTGAGAGCGATTTCCTCTTCAAGCGCGACATTATCGCTAAATACCATGACGTTCAGGCCCAAACGAAGCGCTTTCATCGCCTCGGCCGCGGCGTAGGCGCCCGGAGTGGATATGAGCGCAATATCCGCACCCGGCATCGTCTCGAGTCCCATCTCGATACTGCGCGGGGGCTCTCGCCTCGGCCCACCTCCCTGCTCGAGGAGGGGCTTCGCATGGAGCGCCGCCTCAGCCTCAATCATTGCCGCCTCAAGCGCCGCACTATTGCTGCCGAGAAGGCTGATCAAAAGATCGTTCGGCCCAGCTTCGATCGCATCTTTCAGGAAGCCCGCACTTCGAAGAAGGGCGAGGTTGTTCTCGGACGCCATAATTGCGCAAGCCTGCGAAAGTCCCGGAAGCTCAGCGATGCGTGCGGAGAGCTGCATGAGTGACACGGAGTCGCGGTAAAGATTGTGAAATATCCTCGTTGAAACGCATGGTTCCGACGCGATCTCCGTTATCATACCGAGTATTTTCCCCTTTCGTGCATTTCTACTGCAATGTTACGCATACCACGCATCCCGCGTAACACCGTACCGGCGGACACGATCGCATCTGCGTTCAAGGAATATCGAAAACGTCCTTGGTGTCTCAATTCAAGAATTGCGGGTTTCCGGCATCCAGTAAAGTGCGCGGCGCATCGCAATCGGCTATATTGCCGGCTCCGGTACGTTCACTTCAGACGACAATCCACGGGATGACGGAATTTGGCGGAAAGGAAGAATCGCTTTCCCAAGGGCCGAGAGAATAAGCTCCACCGCGAATTTCGCCGTGCGATTGCGATCATCGAGAATTGGATTGACCTCGGTGACTTCCATCGATCCCAACGCGCCCGAGACCGCGACGATCTCCATCGCGAGGTGTGCCTCGCGATAGGAAATTCCCCCGCGTACCGCCGTACCTGTTCCGGGTGCCTCATTCGGATCGAGGCCGTCGACGTCGAAGGAAACATGTAAAGTTCCGGGCTCCGGACGAGCGAGTTCCAGCGCCTCTTCGATGACACGCGGCATCCCCAATCGGTCGATGTCACTCATCGAATAGGCATGGACGCCGAATTCGTAAATCGCGCGTTTCTCCCCGGCGTCGAGATCGCGCAAACCAATGAGGACCGTGCGTTCTGGGACAATGTTCTTTTCGAGGAACGATAACGCGACCGGCATGCCGTGGACGTTTCCCGACGGAGAAGTCTGCGGCGTATTAATATCCGCATGTGCGTCGAACCAAAGGACGCTCGGTGGAGATTTTCGTGCGCGCGCTAAGCCCGCGAGCGTTCCCATCGCGATGGAATGATCGCCACCCAATACGAGCGGAAACCCACCCTCATCAACAATTTTTTCAACAAGATCGGCAAGCTCATCGCAAACGGTGCGGATGCTGTTGAAATACTTAGCGTTATGCACGCCGGTACTCGCATTTTCGGGCGAAGGCACGACGAGATTGCCGTGATCTCGAATATCGCTGATCCCCAAGGTTCGCAGACGGTCGTGAAGCCGCGCATAGCGGATTGCCGCCGGCCCCAGATCCACACCTCGGCGATCGGCGCCGAGATCCATCGGTACGCCGATGATCTCAATACGCTTTGAAATAAGCTCTTGCGCAAAGGAGTCGACTTGCCGGGAATGTCCGTTCCAACTCACTGATTTACACCCTTCGGTTTCGCTTCGAGTATGGCTTCGAGTTGATCGAGCGCTTGCGCGACGGCGGCCGGGCTCGTCGATCCGCTGGTGCGCTTAGCTTCGATGGACGCCCGCGCATCAAGCGGGGCCTCGAATGGGTCCAATTGCGCATCCGTCGCGAGCTGCGCCAGATCGGCGCGATTGAGATTGCGTCCCGCCTGCTCGGCGCGCGCAACGGCTGATCCAACCAAATGATGGGCACGGCGAGCGCTGATTCCGCGAGCGATCAACGCATCGGCGAGATCGGTTGCGACGACGTACCCCTCTTCCGCACGCGCGGCCATCACTTCGGGCTTGAAATGTAAGGCTTCGAAGGTACGCTCGAACGCACGTAAAGCGCCCAGTCCGCGCTCAGTCGCGCGCAACACGATCGCCTTGGTTTCCTGCAAATCCTTATGATACGATAAGGCCAAGCCTTTGATCGAGGCAAGCGCGCCGCTTAGCGAGCCCAACGCCGTTGCGGCGTTTGCGCGCACTAGTTCGAATGGATCGGGATTATGCTTCTGCGGCATGAGGCTCGATCCGGTCGAGGCGCTGTCGTCCAGACGAGCGATGCCGAAGGCCGGTGTGCACCAGATGATCGCTTCTTCACTCACGCGCGACGCGCCGATCAAGGCACGCGTTACGGCATGCAAAAGATCGAGCGCGACGTCGCGATCGCCGATTGCGTCGAGCGCATTGCGCGAAGGAGCGGTGAAGCCGAGAAAGGCAGCCGAAGAATCGCGTGCGAGTGGAAGGGTCGAGCCGCTGCATGCACCCGAACCAAGGGGGCAAAGCTCGGCGGCATCTTGCGCAACGCGTTCGAAGCGTCGTGCCGCGCGGACAAAGTTCTCCGCGAAGGCACCCAACCAAAACGCCAGCAAGATCGGTTGCGCGGGCTGCCAGTGCGTGGTCGCCGCAAGCACAGTACGTTCGCTGAGAGCGGTGCGCGCTCGCGCGATCGCCGCGCGAGCAATACGACGAGATAGTACGGCTCCCGCATCCGCGCGATCGCGCGCGTAGAGTAAGATCGTCGTCGCAATCTGGTCGTTGCGACTACGTCCTGTGTGAAGCGACTCCCCCGCTTGAGGAGCCAATTCTCGAACGCGGGAGTCGATTGCGCCGTGTACGTCTTCGGCGCGCGCATTCCGCGCATACGCGAAGAAGCTGCCGTCCCCGATTTCCCGCTCGACGGCGTCGAGTGCTCGTTCAAGCGCATCGGTCGTCTCTTTCGGAAGCACCTTGCCGTCGGCCAGGGCGCGGACGTGCGCTTGCGAGCAACGCACGTCAAACGGAGCAAGAAGGAGGTCTTCCTCTAGCGAGGAGCCGAAGGCGAGTAAGTCCGCGTCCGGCTCGGACGAGAAGCGCCCTCCCCATTGCAAGGGATCGCCCGCAGGGGTATGCACCGTAATGCTCACGCCCCGTTCACGCTCACGGGACTTTTGCGCGCGACGCGGGCGCCGACTTCGAGGGGAAGTCCCCAAAGCTCAATGAATCCGCTTGCGGCATCATGACGGAAGAGGTCTCCGGCGCCGTATGTCGCGAGCTTTTCATCGTAGAGGGCGAAAGGCGAACGCGAACCGACGACCGTTGCGCTCCCTTGGTGCAAGCGCACGCGGATGCTCCCGGTCATCCGCTTCGCCGACGCACCGTTGAAAGCATCGATCGCCGTCCGTAGCGGAGAGGGCCAGAGTCCGTCGTACACGAGCTCGCCGTACTTTTGGTCAAGACCCGCTTTGAAGCGGTGTTCGTCGCGAGTAAGCACGAGACGTTCGAGCGCTTTGTGCGCGGCTATCAAGGTAACTGAACCGGGGCATTCATAGACTTCGCGCGATTTAAGGCCAACAACGCGATCCTCGACAATGTCAATGCGACCTACGCCGTGAGCTCCGGCACGGGAATTGAGTTCGGCGACCATGCGTGCGCCGGTCAAGCCGTTCAAGGACGGAACTCCCGCATTGAAATCGATCGTGATCTCTTCGGGTTTGGCCGGACGGCGTTCCGGGGAAGCGGTCCAAGCGTAAGCGTCTTCCGGCGGCGCGGTCCACGGATCTTCCAGAATGCCGGCTTCGATGGCGCGGCCCCAGAGATTCGCATCGATTGAATAAGGCTTGGCTTGCGTGTGCGCGACGGCGACGTTGTGCTTCTGTGCGAACGCAATCGCGTCCGGTCGAGAGAGCGGTTCATCGCGGAGCGGGGCAAGCGTCTTTATCGATGGGTCGAGCGAGCGGACGGCGACTTCGATGCGAACCTGATCGTTGCCTTTGCCCGTGCAACCATGGGCAACCGCGTCGGCGTGGTGGCGCTGAGCGGTTTCAACGAGTACGGCAGCGATGAGCGGCCGTGAGAGCGCCGCCGAAAGCGGATAAACGCCTTCATAGAGGGCATTCGCACGCAGCGCCGGTTGGGCGTACTCGGAAATGAACCGCTCTTTGACGTCGAGGACGAGAGCATCGGACGCCCCGACGGCCTGCGCCTTTTTCTTGACTTCATCGAGCGCGGCGGAAGCGCCCTTTCCCGCAGTACCATCGCTCTCACCCAAATCCAGCGTCATCGCGATGACTTCATGACCGGCGAGCACGTAGCGCTTAAGGAGTACGGAGGTATCTAAGCCGCCGGAATAAGCGAGAACGATCTTCATGTCGGGGATGGATCCTTTCAGGGAAAAGGCTTGGAGTGATGTGCTCGCACGGATCGGCGAGGCGAGTGACGCGTGGAATATTATACCGGCATGCCGCGCAGATCCGTTAAGAGCGCGACGAGAAGTGCTTTCTGGGCATGGAGGCGATTTTCGGCTTGATCGAATACGACGCTTTGCCGTCCGTCGATTACGGCGGCTTCGACCTCTTGGCCGCGATGCGCCGGCAAACAGTGCATGAAGATCGCATGCGGAGCCGCTGCTTGCATCAGCCTCGAGGTAATGCAATAAGGCGAGAGGATGGCGGCGTTCCGCTCCGTAAGCGCTTCTTCTCCCATCGACGTCCACGTGTCGGTATACACGACGTCGACGTCGCGGACGGCTCGCAGCGGGCTGGTAAAAGCGCGCGCCGTGGCGGAATGCGGCCGACCCATGCGTTGCAGCTCAGCCAAGAACGACTCGGACGGTCGGTGCGAGGGTGGTGAGCCGAAGTTTATCGACGCGCCGCAAAGAACGGCAGCTTCCGCCAGGGAGGCGGCGACATTATTCCGGGCATCTCCCACATACGCAATGCGCAAACCGCTGAGCGTACCGAAAGCTTCGCGGATCGTGAGCAGGTCAGCGAGCGCCTGGCAGGGATGTGCCTGAGCGGAAAGCCCGTTGATCACCGGAACCCTCGACGCTCGGGCGAAACGTTCGAGCGGCTCATGGGCATGCGTCCGGACGACGACAGCATCAGCATAGCGCGAGAGAACCTCCGCTGCGTCTTCCGGAGTTTCTCTGGCGCCGCTCATAAAGTCCGACCCTTGGGCGAAGACGGAACTTCCACCCAATTGAACCATCGCGACTTCAAAGGAGACGCGCGTCCGCAAGCTCGGCTTTTCGAAAAGCATCGCGAGGGTCTTGCCGCGTAAGATCGGCAACTGACCCGCCCCACGACTCCCTTTAAAGTGAAGTGCGAGGTTGAGAATCGTCGCGATCTCGCCGGCACCCAGGTCGGAGGTCGTCAGGAGGGAACGGCCCTTGAGCGTACGAACCGGAAGCGATGCGAGCACCATGAGACTTGATTATCCACATGTCGGATGAAAATGCAAGGACAGAGGCTACAGAGCCTCCGATTAAGGTCTTGCATTAAGGTCTTAGGTGCCTTTTAAGGCGACACCGCGGTTCTTGGAGAGAACGGCAAAGTGTACCGAAACGCACAACGACTGTCGTAATACTAAAGTCGTTGTGGTATGCCGAGAAGATGAGAGAATGGGGCGATGCTCAAATGCGTCCAAATCCTGCGAGCGTTAGTAACGCACGATCATTTTGACGAAAGAGGACGATAGTGGGTGTGAGTGTCCTGGAAGCGCGCGAATCGATGGTGATGAACGCGCAGAAAATTGATCGCGTGATCGCTCGTCTCGCGCGCCAAATCCAAGAACCCGAGGATGCGCAAGATGGGGTCGTTCTCATCGGAATCCGTCGCGGCGGTGAGGCACTCACGCAGCGCTTGGCTACGAAAATGGGCGAGGTCGCCGGCGTCAAACCCGCCGTCGGCTTTTTGAACGTCACCCTTTACCGTGATGACGACGTCGCCCATGCGTTGCCCGATTCCGACATTTTCGATGATTTGAACGACAAAGTCGTCGTTATCGTCGATGACGTGTTGTACACGGGCCGCACGGTGCGCTCCGCATTGGATGCAATCACCGACCTAGGTCGCCCGCGCGTGATTCGCTTAGCGGTGCTGGTCGATCGGGGCTTACGCGAGCTTCCGATCCGCGGCGATTATATCGGGCGCACCATTCCGACTAGCCCACACGAGCGTATCGAAGTTCATCTTTCGAAAGAATATGATGACACTGATCGCATCGTTTTACTTGATGCCGATCGTGATGCCGATCGCGTATACGAAGGAACTACCGAAATATGAAACCGGGAATACTCCTCCTTGCCGATGGAACATGTTTTGAGGGCGAAGGCCTCGGCCCCGATGCGTCAGCGCTGGGTGAAGCCGTCTTTTACACGGGAATGACCGGGTATGAAGAAGCGTTGACCGATCCTTCGTATGCCGGTCACCTGCTCACGTTTACCTATCCGCTCATCGGAAACTACGGTATCTCAGGAACCGCGGCGCAACATAAGCATGCTTGCGTGTCGGGAGCGATCATCAAGCAGATCGCACGGCGGCCTTCACACCATGAATCCAAAAACGATCTCCCGAGCTGGCTCATCGAACAGGGGGTACCGGCGCTCACCGGCGTCGATACCCGCTCGGTTACGATCGCGATCCGCGAACACGGAGCAATTCACGCGATATTGGCCGTCGGCGAGCAAGCGATAGCCTCTGCCGAAAAAGATCTAGCCAAAAGCGTTCGCGAAGCTACGACAGTGGGTTTGGTGGCGAGCGTCGCCACACAGACCGTCGAAACCTATCCAGGCGCTGGTCCGCACGTCATCGTCATCGATTGCGGCGTCAAGCGCGCGATCATACGCGAACTCACGCGCTTAGGCGCTCGTTTGACGGTCATGCCGTACGATACACCCGCGCAGGATATTCTCGACCGGAAACCCGACGCATTACTGGTTTCACCCGGCCCCGGTGATCCGACCGATCTTCCGCAGACGATCGAGATGCTGCGTGAACTCCTTGGGAAGTTGCCAATCTACGGAATTTGCTTAGGTCATCAGTTGCTCGCCCTGGCGTGCGGTGCTCGTACCTACAAGCTCCCGTACGGTCATCGTGGGGGTAACCAACCAGTAAAGAATCTTCTTTCGGGCAGCGTACTCGTGACGGCGCAAAATCACGGCTACGCAGTCGACGGTGCGTCGCTTCCCGCCGATCTCGAAGCAACGATGGTGAATCTTAATGACGGAACCAACGAAGGTTTTCGTCATCGCCGTTTGCCGATCGAGACCTTGCAGTTCCATCCTGAAGCGTCGCCCGGACCCTCCGACGCAGCAGCGTTCTTTTCGCGCTGGCTAACGGCTATTGCTTAACCCCTCCGGGGGGTCCTACGCCACGTACTCGATTCCGCGCACCGCGCCGCTACGTTCCGTATTCACGAAACCGGAAAAGTGCTGAAGGCTCCTTGCCGGTGGGATTTGTCACGCGCACACCCGTTTGTTCCCTTCCTCGCCCCGTAGATAAGGAATTGCCGTCTTGAAAAATCACGCTGTAAGCAACTCAGCCACGCATCGTCGAAGCGTCCTGGTGATCGGTTCCGGGCCCATCGTCATTGGTCAGGCTGCCGAGTTCGACTATGCCGGCGTCCAGGCGTGCCGTGCCTTACGTGAGGAAGGTTGTCGAGTGGTCCTCGTCAATTCGAATCCCGCGACGATCATGACCGACTGCGAAGTCGCCGACGCCGTTTATCTCGAGCCCTTGACGGTCGCGTCGCTCGAGGCCATCATCAAGCGCGAGCGCCCCGATGCACTCTTACCAACCTTGGGCGGGCAGACGGGCTTGAATCTCGCCGTGGAACTCTCCGAGAGCGGCGTCCTCGATCGCTATAACGTCGAACTTCTTGGAACTCCGGTGAAGACGATCAAACTCGCCGAAGATCGCGCTCAATTCAAGGAAGCGATGCTTGCGATCGGTGAGCCGGTTCCCGCCAGCACCATCGTCACGGAGATCGAAAGCGGCGTGGCATTCGCGGCAGACTACGGGTATCCGCTTGTGATACGCCCCGCATACACACTCGGCGGAACCGGCGGCGGCGTGGTATATTCCGAGGAAGAGTTACGCGAGACGCTCCAGCGTGGACTGGAAGCATCATTGATTCATCAGGCGCTCGTCGAGACGTCTCTCCTCGGTTGGAAGGAAATCGAATACGAGGTCATCCGCGACCGCGCCGACAACTGCATCATTGTTTGCAATATGGAGAATATCGATCCGGTCGGCGTCCATACCGGCGATTCAATCGTCGTGGCGCCGTCGCAAACCTTGTCGGATCGCGAATATCAGATGCTGCGCAGTGCGAGCATCAACGTCATTCGCGCGCTCAATGTCCAAGGCGGTTGCAACATTCAATTCGCCTTGCATACGGAACGCTCCGAATATCAGATCATCGAGGTGAATCCGCGCGTGAGCCGCAGTTCCGCGCTTGCATCCAAAGCAACGGGATATCCGATCGCGAAAATCGCCACGAAAATCGCGCTCGGCAAGACGCTCGATGAGATCGAGAATCCCGTTACCGGCGTTACGAAAGCCGCTTTTGAACCCACGATTGATTACGTGGTCGTCAAAGTTCCACGCTTCCCGTTCGATAAATTCCCCCATGCCGATACGCGCTTGGGTACGCAAATGAAATCAACCGGAGAGGCGATGGCCCTCGGGCGCACCTTCGAAGCGGCATTCGTCAAAGCGGTACGCGGCTTAGATCTGGGCTATGAGACGCTCACGGGAACCGCGACCCAGAAACGGAGCGATAACGAAATCGACAACATCTTGTGCGTGCCCACGCACGAGCGCCTATTCGCCGTCGCGGAAGCATTGCGTCGAGGACGTTCGGTCGAATCCATCGCTCAAGCGTCAACAATCGATCCGTTTTGGTTGTACAAGTTTGCGGATCTCGTCGCGCTGGAAGAGCGTTTGCGCGCGGCCGACAACGACGCGGATCGCCGTCAAGCGGTAGAGTTCGGCTACGGTTCGTTGGGCATCGCACGCCTGGTCGGAAAAGAGCCGGCCGAACTCGAACCCGCACCCAGCTTCCGCATGGTGGATACCGCAGGTGCGGAGTTTCCCGCGCGCTCCCGGTATTACTACCTCTCACGGGGTGAGCGCGACGAGATGCAGGTCCCCGAAAAGCCCGCGGTCGTCGTCGTCGGCAGCGGGCCCATTCGCATCGGCCAGGGCATCGAGTTCGATTATTCGTGCGTGCATGCGGCATGGGCCTTGCAAAAGGCTGGACGCGCGGCGGTCATCATCAACAACAATCCCGAAACGGTATCGACGGACTTCGACATTTCCAATGTGCTCGTCTTCGAGCCGACCGGACCCGATGAAGTGGAAGCCGCTTACCGCGCAACCAACGCCGCCGGCGTCATGCTCGCATTCGGTGGCCAAACGTCGATCAATCTCGCCCGCGAACTTTCGCGCCGCGGTGTGCGCATCATCGGCAGCGATCAGCACAGCCTCGACATGGCCGAGGATCGTGATAAGTTCGACCTCGCCCTCGAGCGTCTAGGCATCGCACGTCCCAAAGGCCAGAGTGCGACGTCATTCGATCAAGCACGGACAATTGCGAGCGAACTGGGGTTCCCGGTCTTGGTGCGGCCGTCATACGTTCTCGGCGGTCGCGGTATGGAGATCGTCTACAATCCTGGTCAGCTTGCATCATACATCGAGACCGCACCGCCGATCACGCCCGGCGCGCCTCTGCTCGTCGATAAATATTTGCGAGGGCTCGAAGTCGAAGTCGATGCGGTCTTCGACGGTGATGACATCTTGATTCCCGGAATCTTCGAACACATCGAGCGTGCGGGGGTTCATTCCGGCGATTCGATTAGCGTGTATCCCACACAGACCGTAAGCGCGGCTTTGGAAAAGCGGATCGTCGATGTGACGCGTGCGATCGCCGCCGAGTTGGGCACGCGAGGTCTCATCAACATTCAGTTCGTCGTCCACAAAGGCGAGCTGTACATCATTGAAGCGAATCCACGCGCGAGCCGAACAGTTCCGATCATTTCCAAGGTGACGGGCATCAATCTCGTCGCGGCCGCGACCCGTGTCGCCTTAGGCGAAAAGCTGCGCAACATGGAATACGGCACCGGCTTGATTCCACGCATGCCCTTCGTCATCGTTAAAGTCCCCGTCTTCTCATTCGCGAAGATGCGTGGAGTCGAGACAATCCTTAGCCCGGAAATGAAGTCGACCGGAGAAGTGCTCGGGATCGATCCCACCTTTGAAGGGGCCTTGCGCAAAGGGTTCATCGCCGCAGGTTTCCGATTCACGGATGAGGCGCATCGCGGTCGTCTTTTGGTATCGATTTGTGATGAGGAAAAGGAAGAGTCGCTCGATACACTCCGGCGCTATGCGGCCTACGGCTTCACGCTGGTCGCCACTGACGGAACTCATCGACGCTTGGCCGATGCGGGGATTCCTTCGGAGCGCATCAACAAGATCGCCCAAGGCTCACCACACGTTCTCGACGCGATCACCTCTCGTTCGGTTAACCTCGTCATCAACAACGCTTCCGGGCAGCGCGAGATCAGCGACGCCTATCGTATTCGGCGAGCCTCGGTCGATGCCGGAATCGCCAGCTTGACGAGCCTTGATACCGCGCAAGCACTGATTTCCGCACTCGAATCAACCTCAGGGCCCCCTCACTCGCTCCAAGAGTACTTGCGCGACACTATTGCCGGCAAGACCGCGCAAGGTTTATCTCAAACGACCATTGGGGTAATCAAGGACGTGGATGCTCACGTTCAAGTTCCCGTATAGAGCGGTTTGCATGCTGATGTGGCGAGGCGCCGCGACCCGCAGTGTGCAAAAGCACATAAGGGGCGCGGCAACGACGTCCACATTAGCATGCAAACCGCTCTAAGCGCAACTTCTTCCCTCCCCCCATCAAAGGAGAGCCTTCGTGTCGAAATCCATTTCAGACGGTGTCAAACGCGTTCATGAAAACGATATGTCGATGGAGGGCTTACGCCTTCCGGAGATCCGCATCAGCCCGAAGTCCCCTGACGACATCGCGTCCATTATCCAAGAACATCGGATTCAGTTCATCGACTTACGTTTCACGGACACGCGTGGAAAAGAGCAGCATGTCTCCGTTCCCGCCTCCGCATTCGACGGTGATAAGTTCAGCTTCGGCCATGCCTTCGACGGTTCGTCAATCGCAGGTTGGAAGGGAATTCATGCTTCCGACATGCTGCTGATTCCGGATCCTGCGTCCGCTTTTATCGACCCATTTATGAAGGATCTCACGCTCAATTTGACTTGCGATGTGCGTGAACCAACTGATGGAAAAGGTTACGAGCGGGACCCACGTTCGCTAGCCAAACGCGCCGAAGCCTACCTTAAAGAAACCGGAATCGGCGACACCGCCTACTTCGGTCCGGAACCGGAGTTCTTCATTTTCGACTCGGTCGAATGGTCGGTCGAGATGTCGGGATCGTATTGTCGCGTATTCTCCGAGGAGGCATCATGGGCCAGCGCCGAAAAGTTCGACGGTGGCAACAAGGGCCACCGTCCCGGCATCAAGGGCGGCTACTTCCCGGTTCCCCCGGTCGACCAACTCCAGGACTTGCGCTCGCGAATCTGCCGTTATCTCGCACACTGCGGCGTCGAAGTCGAAGTTCATCACCATGAAGTGGCAAACGCCGGCCAGTGCGAGATCGGCACGAAGTTCAACTCCCTCGTCAAACGCGCCGACTGGCTCCAGGTTCTCAAATACGTTGTCCACAACGCCGCCGCGCAAGACGGAAAGACGGCGACATTCATGCCCAAACCACTCGTCGGCGACAATGGTTCGGGCATGCACGTTCATCAGTCGATATGGAAGAATGGACAGAATCTGTTCGCCGGCAATGCGCATGCGGAACTTTCCGAACTCGCCCTATACTACATCGGCGGAATCATCAAGCATGCGCGTGCACTCAACGCGATCACCAATCCGACGACGAATTCCTATAAGCGCTTGGTTCCGGGATTCGAAGCGCCGGTGAAGCTCGCCTACTCGGCCCGAAATCGTTCCGCGTCGATTCGAATTCCCTATGTTTCGAGCGCGAAAGGTCGCCGCATCGAAGTTCGTTTCCCCGACTCGACATCGAACCCGTACCTGGCGTTCTCCGCGATGCTGTTAGCCGGCATTGACGGAATTCAGAACAAGATCCACCCGGGAGACGCAACAGACCAAGACCTCTACCATCTCTCGCCGGAAGAAGATGCGAAGATCCCGACCGTCTGCTCGTCGCTTGACATGGCGCTGGAGCACCTCGACCGAGATCGCGAGTTTCTCACGCGTGGCGGAGTCTTCACCGATGACGCAATCGATGCGTACATCGCCCTCAAAATGGAAGAAGTAACGCGCTTCCGGATGACGACGCATCCGGTTGAATACGAGATGTACTACTCGTCGTAATCGCAAGGTTTAATTCGGTATGTTCCCGGTTTCAGTGGACGACGCATTGCAGCGTCGACACCGGAACCGGGAACTTTTTTTGCTGAACTCTACAGATCCACCCGAAAAGGTGCTATCCGGATCAAGTTCACGTCAATTAAGATTGCGGCAGTGGATTTAATGTCCCCATGTACGATCGTGTGGGCTATCAATCCATATCACGCAAAGGAGCCCACAAAATGAGCGCTCTTCCTCCTGTGGGGGTCGTCGGACGACTCGCTTATTTCCTCGTAATCATCGCTCTAGCCGGATGCGGCGGCGGGTCAGCTAGCGGGCCGAGTATTACGCCAGGGACCGCGTTCGTCCCCAAATCAACAACGTCCGACGTTGTCGAGTCATCCATAGTTCAACCGCCAAACCCAATACTGTTGCCACCCGTCGTCTATGCAGTCGATTCGACCGGGACGCTGTTCGGGTTTGATGTGTTGGGGAACCAGCGCGCCAACGTGAAGCCCGTCGGACCATTTGGACACCTTAACGGCGGCGGCATCGCGACGGACGGGACTCACATTGTCATCACCGACGGAAGCCCGTCGAACGAACTTGAGGTGTACACGAAGTTCCTCGTACCGGCCCCCCCGACCCCGGCATGCCATGGACTTCTCGTTCCGCGCGGTATCGCCTACGACCCGGGCTGGAACCTCTTCTTTATCGGCAACGGCGGCGCATCGATCACCAGCTACGGCTACCCGAGGCCGGCCTGTAACCCTCTCCTTCCCCCTCCCAATAATTTCCCGGGCGCTTATGGTCCATCAGGCGTCGCCTACGATACCGTCGCCAAGAACAATACGATCTGGGTCGCAAACTACGCAGGCTATCCGACATCTGCGAACGGTGTCATTGATTATTGGACGAATGGAACTGTTGCGAACGCGTTTAATAATGACAGGTTTATCCCTCCCCATCCGGACCTCGAACCGTACTCGATCGCCGTGTGCCCCGGCATCAACACTCCATACCATCCGATCATCGCAGTCGGTTTCATCGACGACGGTAGTGGTAAAGGGGTGCCTTTTCAATCGATCGCAATCTACACGAATAAGGGGATTCGGATCCCCACTCTATTTCCCGGTGTAAAAACTCCGAATAGCCTATCTTGCAATTCTCAGGATGATCTCTACGACGCCGACGATGCGGGACTGCTCGTCTACACCCTTCCCGGCAGCGCATCGCGCCCTAATCGGGCGTTCCCGCAACTCACCCGTCAAGTGTACGGCGTCCTCGTTACAAACTGATCGCCCACATGGCGGCGCCGAGCATCAAGCTCGGCGCCGCTGAATCGCGAAGGTCATTCGCGGAACCATCTCCGTACCTCATAAAAAGAATTCCGGCGACACGTTCAGAACGGTATCGAGCGCAGCGGCAATCTGTTCGGCCGCTTCGACGGCGGAGAGCGTCGAAGTGTCGATGTGGATCTCGGGATTTTCGGGCGGCTCGTAAGGACTGTCGATGCCGGTGAAATGCTTGAGTTCGCCCGCGCGTGCCTTTTTGTACAGACCTTTAACGTCCCGGCTTTCGGCCACCGCCAACTCCGTGTCGATGAACACCTCGAAGAACTCGCCCTCCCCCATCAATGCACGAGCCGCCTGACGTTCGGCGCGAAAAGGTGAGATGAATGAAACGATAACGATCAGGCCCGCGTCGGCGAGGAGTTTGGCGACCTCGGCCACCCGGCGAATATTCTCCACCCGGTCGGCATCGGTGAAGCCGAGATCCTTGTTCAGGCCATGGCGAACGTTGTCGCCGTCGAGAAGATAGGTGTGCCGACCCTGGGCATACAGCTTCTTCTCTAAAATGTTGGCGATGGTCGACTTGCCGGCACCCGAGAGGCCGGTGAACCAAAGCACGGCGGGCTTTTGTCGTTTGATCTCGGCCCGCGATTGCCGGGTCACGTCCAACGTCTGCCAATGGATATTTGCGCTGCGGCGCAGCGCAAAGCTGATCATCCCGGCCGCCACCGTGGCGTTGCTGATGCGGTCAATCAGGATGAATCCGCCGAGGTCCTTATCCTCACTGTATGAATCGAATGCGATAGCTTGGTCAAGCGCCAGGTTGACCACCGCGATCTCATTTAACTCTAACATCTTACCTGGCAGATGATCGAGCGTATTGACGTTGATCTTGTGCTTGATCTCGGTCACTTGACCCGAGACGGACTTTGTCCCGATTTTGAGCCCGTAGGATCGGCCCGGCAGGAGAGCGTCATCGGCCATCCACACCAGGGTAGCCATGAACTGGTCAGCGACTTCCGGCGGCGCATCGGCGCTCGCGAAGACATCACCGCGCGATACGTCGACCTCCTCCGCGAGAGTCAGCGTCACCGATTGGCCCGCCACCGCTTGAGACAGGTCTCCGTCGAAGGTGACGATACGGCTAACAGTTGTGCTGCGTCCCGACGGCAGCACGCGAACTTTGTCGCCGGGACGAACCGTGCCCGAGGCAATCATCCCTGAGAATCCGCGAAACTCCGGGTCAGGACGGTTTACCCACTGCACGGGCAAACGGAATGGCTTCGTCCGCAAGCGATCTTCGTCGATGCGAACGCTCTCCAAGTGCTCCATAAGCGTGGGACCCGCATACCACGGAGTCCGCGCACTCCCCGAAGCGATGTTGTCGCCCATTAGGCCTGAGATCGGGATCGACAACACTTCATTCAGACCAATCTTCGCGGCGAAGTCGAAATACTCGCTCACGATAGCGTCGAACGTTTCTTGAGACCATCCGACAAGATCCATCTTGTTGACCGCCAATATAACTTGCCGAATTCCAATCAGCGAAACCAGAAAGCTGTGACGTCGGGTCTGAGTTAGTACTCCCTTGCGCGCATCGATCAGGATCACCGCCAAGTCGGCCGTCGAGGCGCCGGTGATCATGTTTCGTGTATATTGTTCGTGGCCCGGCGTGTCCGCGACGATGAACTTGCGTTTGTCGGTGGAGAAAAAGCGATAAGCAACATCGATCGTAATTCCCTGTTCGCGCTCAGCGGCGAGGCCGTCTACCAAGAGGGCGAAATCAATATCTCCTCCCTGCGTGCCGATCCGCCGGGAATCCGCTTCCAGGGCTGCGATCTGATCGTCGAAGATCATCTTCGAATCGTAAAGCAGCCGCCCAATCAGCGTAGACTTGCCGTCATCCACTGAACCACACGTGATGAAGCGTAGCAGAGACTTGTACTGATGGGCCTTGAGATAGGCCTCGATATCCTTTTCGATGAGGTCCGAGACGTGTGCCATCAGAAGTAACCTTCCTGCTTCTTCTTCTCCATCGAAGCGGACTGATCGTGATCGATCAGGCGACCCTGGCGCTCGGATGTGGTGGTTAGCAACATCTCCCGTATAACCGAAGTGAGCGTATCCGCCTCGCTCTCCACCGCGCCCGAAAGAGGGTAGCATCCCAAAGTCCGAAAGCGCACTTTTTTCATCATCGGAACCTCGCCTGGACGCAAGCGCATGCGCTCGTCGTCGACCATAATTAAAATTCCGTCGCGTTCGACCACCGGCCGTTCGGCCGCGAAATACAGCGGCACAATCGGGATGTTCTCAAGCTGGATGTACTGCCAGACGTCGAGTTCGGTCCAATTGGATATCGGAAATACCCGAATTGATTCCCCCTTCTGTTTTTTGGCATTATAGAGGCGCCAAAGCTCAGGACGTTGGTTTTTGGGATCCCACCGATGATTGGCCGAACGAAATGAGAAAATCCGTTCCTTCGCCCGACTCTTTTCCTCATCACGGCGTGCCCCGCCGAAAGCCGCATCGAAACCGTAGAGATCCAGCGCTTGTTTGAGTCCCTGAGTTTTCCAGATATCGGTGTGCAGGGCCGAGCCGTGATCGAACGGATTGATGTTCTGCTCCAAGGCCTCGGGGTTTTGATAGACCAGCAATTCCAAGCCGAGCTTTGCCGCCATCTGTTCACGAAATTCGTACATGGCCTTGAATTTCCACGTCGTGTCAACGTGGAGTAGCGGAAAGGGCGGTTTGCTCGGATAGAAAGCCTTGACTGCCAGATGTAGCATCACCGCCGAATCCTTGCCGATGGAATAGAGCATCACCGGCTTCTCGGTCTCAGCTACGACCTCGCGCATAATGTGGATGGATTCCGCCTCCAAACGCTGCAGATGCGTCAGCCGTTCGGGCGAGACCGTTTCTTGCGGAACTATCGGGGCCAAGAGGATCTCCTTGGGAGAAGGGGTTGCCGAGAAACAAAACGCCGCCTTCAGCGAGGCGGCGCATACTCGGGAGAATTCCTCCGGAGAACGTTCGAGCAACGCAGGGCGCATCGTCGCTGATGCGCATCAACACATCAAACCCGCGAGGCGACCAAAAGCTGCGTCCATCATGGATTGTAAGCCTAGCAC
This sequence comes from Vulcanimicrobiaceae bacterium, assembly GCA_035937855.1. GTDB lineage: Bacteria > Vulcanimicrobiota > Vulcanimicrobiia > Vulcanimicrobiales > Vulcanimicrobiaceae > DASZHL01. The sequence goes on along the minus strand of DASZHL010000003.1, from coordinate 33,035 downwards.
GCTCGCTTCGGGAGTGTCAAACGCCGCCTTTGCGCGAGAGCCGGACGTTGATCGGACTCACATCGAAGGTCAAGGGCTATCCGGTTGAGGAGAATCCACCTTTGGCATACCGTCGTCGATACAGAAGCGGAGGCGGCCGGCGTCAACGCGCACACGCAGATGACGGTATTTTGCGAGGTATTGGATTCCGACGATTGCTGCGGCAAAACCCGCAGCCGCGCCGATGCCGAGCGCCCAGCGCGGGCCGAACGTATCAGCAACCCAACCGACGAACAGCGCGCCGACGGGCGTCCCGCCCAATCCGATTGCGAGGAAGATCGCCATCAGCCGCCCACGCATGACGGGCTCAGTTGAGAGCTGCACTGTGCTATTCGCGGTTGTCCAAAACGTTTGTGCGGACATCCCGACGATGATCAAAGCGAGGCCAAAGAGCCAGGAGTTGGGCGCGACTGCGGCCAGCACGTAGCCTAACCCGAAGATTGCCGCAGCGGAGAACAGCAGTGCGATGTGGGGTTTCGCGCGTCCGGCGGCGAGGAGTGCGCCCATGACGGATCCCACCGCCATGGCCGACGACAAGAGCCCGTATTGCCCCGCTCCTGCGTGAAAGACGATCACCGACATGGTCGAGATGAAGATCGGAAAGTTCAGCCCGAACGTACCAATCAAGAACAGCATGAGGAGGACAGCTTTTATGTCGGGGCGTTTCCAAATGTAACGAAAACCCTCGGAAAGGCCCCCATGGCTCCGGAGAGATCTGCTTTTCAGATGTAGCTCACGGACGCGAAGGAGACTCAACGAGCCGATTACGGCTGCGAACGAGGCCGCGTTGATCAGGAATACCCAGCCGGAACCCACGCCGACGATGAGGAGACCGGCGAGGGCCGGTCCGATCATCCGCGCGACGTTGAACGAGGTGGAATTCAGCGCCACTGCGTTCGACAGGCCGCCTTCGCCGACCAGATCCGAGACGAATGTCTGGCGCGCCGGTGCATCAAACGCGGTAACGCACCCGAGGAGAAACGCAAAGATATAGACGTGCCACAGCTGAACGAACCCCGTGACTATGAGGATACCCAGGCCCAGGGCCAGTGTTCCAAAGGCAGCCTGGGTGGCAATCAGGAGTTTTCGCCGGTCGAGTCTATCGGCGGCAAGACCCGTCAAGGGCAGCAAGAGGACTGGGGGCACGTACTGAAGTGCCATCACGATGCCTAAGGCCGTCGCGTTCTTGTGGGTGAGCTGGACGAGAACAACCCAGTCTTGGGCGATCCGCTGCATCCATGTCCCTACGTTGGACACGATCGCCCCGCAAGCCCAAACCCGATAGTTGAAGCTGTTCAGCGAGCGGAACGTGCCCTTCACCAGCTAAAATCCTTGTTTGGTCCCCGAAGAGAGGGGGCGTAGAGGATGGACCTCCTGCTGAGTCCATCCGGCCCTGCCGGCGCGGTTTCGAGTGGACGTTGTGTAATCGTCAAATGCATGGTATCTTCTTCAGGTTGCCCATTCCGGGCACCATACTCTGTTGCTTTTTCCCACGAGGTTCGTTCGACGATGGCTAAGCGCTGTGATATTTGCTCCAAGGGACCCATGGCCGGGAACAATGTCAGCCATGCGATGAACAAGACTCGGCGTCGTTGGCTTCCGAACCTCCAGCCCGTTCGGATCGATGATCGCGGTACCCACCGAACCGCTCGTGTGTGCACCTCCTGCATACGCTCCAAACGCGTAACCCGCATCGCGTAGAGGGGCTGCTTCTTGCCGTATGCGTCGTCGCTACGCGGCTCATGTACTGAGGTACACTTCGCCGCTAGGCTCCTAGCCTACGACAAGAATCAACCCCTCTACGAGGGCTTTCCTTTTCTAAAAGAATCAACCACCCTACGTGTGTAGTTCCTCTTAGTAAGAGGCTTCCTTTTCTTAAGAGGGTCCGGCCAATTTCGAAGGGCGCGAAGATGTTTCGCGTCTTTTGTTTGTTCGCGCACGAGGTGCTCTGTGCGAGCTCCTTGATTTCGTCCGATGATGGCGGGAATACGCTTCTTCTCAGCGGTAATCGAACGGAAAACACTCCCCTTGAGATTGTTGGAGGTACCTTGAGCAATATTCAGCCGTTTCACGTGGCTTTCCCCGTTGATGACTTGATCGCGGCACGACACTTCTATGGAGGCATCCTGGAATGCCCCGAAGGCCGCAGCTCGGAAAATTGGATCGATTTCAACCTTTTCGGACACCAGATCGTGGCACACCTCAAGCGGCCGTCACCGACCGCTGAGCGAGTCATTCACAACCCAGTCGACGGTCACGACGTTCCCGTTCCGCATTTTGGAGTCGTCTTGGAAATGTCCCAATGGAAGGCACTTGCCGAGAAACTCAAAGCCGCGGAAATATCTTTCGTTATTGAACCTCATGTGCGCTTCCAGGGCAAAGTCGGCGAACAAGCCACGATGTTCTTCCTTGATCCGTCCGGAAATGCGCTAGAATTCAAAGCTTTCGCCGATATCTCACAACTCTTCGCAACCGATGCGGCCGTCTCTGATTCAGTCCGTGCCTAAAGCGGTTTGCATCGTGACGTAGGCTCGGCTTCTGTCGGGCTTTGGGACGGGATGGAGTATGTCCCTTCTAAGGGGCGATCGAGCTTTTCGCGGAGCCCTGGAGGGGCGAGAGCGAAAAGTCGTCGAGCAGAATTTTCGCACGATACGAAAATTTGGGCGTCCCCGAGGAGAGAGGCGCTTCACCTGACCTCGCGCACCCCTCACTCTCTCAACCCCTCACCCCAACATTGTTCTACCGCTGATCCCAAGGCGGAGTCGGATATATCGGTTTCCCGCTCGCAACCCCCGCAGGCCAGACCGTAACCAGTTCCCCCTTTTGAATCTGCACAACCACCATCGGCTTCGAGACGTTGATCCCTCGCGCATCAAACTTGAGCGGCCCGTAGAATGTCGTTACATCAAGATTTGCCAGTTGATCGCGAACCTTCTGCGGATCGAGCGATCCGGCGTTTTCAATCGCGTACTGGAAAGCTAGACATGCCGCACTCGACTCGGCATTCTGATAATTCGGATCATGACCGAATTCTTTGCTAAATGCTTCGGCATACGCGGGCGCCGTCGAAATGAACCCAGGAACTCCGTGGTATTTCACCGACGACGACCACTGTGATCCGCTTGCGACGTCATTCGCATCGTTTCCAAGAACCTTGCGAAAATCGGGGGTATCCGGTCCGACGGAATACGCGTACAACGCCGCCTGGACATTCTGCTCCTTGAAGCCCTTTTGGAGCAACAAAGCATCCTGCAGATGACCGCCGTTCAAGATGAGATCCGGATGCGCTGCCTTGATTGCGCTCACGTTTGCGGAGACATCCGTCGCATCGGCAGGATATTTCGCAAACAACACGACTTGCAGACCCTGTGCTTTCGCATAATCGACCGCACCCTGCGCCACTTCGGTTGAGAAGAGGTCATTGGCGGCCACGACCGCGACGGTCTTGGGTTTGGGATTTCCGTGAAGCGCCATGTCGATGACGCCGGTCAAGTACATTCTCGCCGGCGAGAGCACCGCGAACGTGTACTTGTAACCCTGACTGAAGATCCGTTCTGAGGCACCATTGGCTTCAACCATGGGAATCTGGTGACGCTCGACGACCGCCGCGGCCGAGAAACTTGACGGCGAGCCATAGGGTCCTAAAATGAAGTTGACGTGATCTTCGCTGATAAACTTCTCGACGAGACGCGCCGACGTCTCAGGGCTTGTCTCATCATCAGCATAGAGAATCTTCACCTTGTAGGGTTTTCCGGCGACCGTGATTCCACCGTGAGCGTTCACGTAATTTTGCCAAAAATCATAACCCTCTTTGGTCAACTCGCCCTCATGGGCATAGCGGCCGGTTAACGAGACCGCCGCGCCGAAGACAATGGTATCCTCATCGGCGTGCGCCGCAGTGGGACCCACGGAAAGGATCATTGAGAGGGCGGTTGCTAGGCCGAGAAAATACCGACTTGCACGGGAAAAAATTCGCATGTCACTCCTCTGCATGATGTGTTGTGGCATCTGCCTTCCTCACCGTTTCGACGAACGCTTCCATCTTCCTAAAGTCCTTCCGCTCGTCCGTTTCGATTCCCGAACGAACATCCACCGCAAAGGGGCGGATTCGGTGAATGCACTCAGCGACATTCTCCGCGGAGAGACCGCCGGCGACGACGATCGGGCGCCGGCTTGCCAGCGTGGCGACTCGGTTCCATTCGAACGTTTGACCTGATCCGCCTCCCAGCGGCGAACGCGTGTCGAAGAGCGGCAAAGCCTCATCCCACTCGGAGGCGATATCGTATGCACCCATTGTATCGTCGCTTGAGACAGGAAAGAGCTTTAGGTATGCTCCCCCCGCCGAGCGACAGAGCGCCGGAGATTCTTTCCCGCAAAACTGAAAGACCGCTTGTGGAAGGACAGAACGAACGACCCGAATCTCTTCTTCCGAAGGATCGACCATGACTGCGACAAGCGTGACCACAGGAGGCACGACCATCGCGATGGCGCGAGCGGTCTCGAGCGAAACGCGGCGTGCGCTCGGAGCGAAAATCACGCCGATAGCATCAACCCCCAAGGCCACGGCGAATTTCGCATGGATAGGGTCGACCATCCCACAGAACTTGATGCGCGTCCGTCGAATCACACGACGCTTTGCTTGAGCGTTTTAATCAATGCCGCCGGGTGTTCAGCGCGCATCAACGACTCTCCGATCAGAAACCCCCGGACGCCCTGTCCGAAGAGACGCACAATATCCTCCGCCGTCTGCACACCGCTTTCGCTGATGACCATGCGATGCGACGGGATCTTGGGGAGCAGATGCTCCGTGACGGCCAGATCGACGCTGAACGTACGCAGATCGCGATTATTAATTCCTATCACGGAAGAATCGATCGCTAGTGCGCGCTCCAATTCGCCCTCGTCGTGGACCTCGACGAGCGTCTCGAGATCATACGATCGGGCGCACGCGCTCAATTCAGCCAAAGTCTGGTCATCGAGTCCCGCGACGATCAAGAGCACGACATCCGCTCCGTAGGCCGCCGATTGAACGATGTGGTAGGGCGTCGAAAGAAAGTCTTTTCTCAACAGCGGAAGATGCGTTCGCGCCCGCACAAGGTCGAGATATGCGAGATCCCCGAGAAAATGGTCGGCCTCGGTCAAAATGCTGATCGCATCGGCTCCCGCCGATGTGTAAGTCCGCGCGATTTCTTCAGGATCGAAATTCCGTGCAATGATACCCGCCGAGGGTGAGGCCCGCTTGATCTCCGCAACGATAGCCGGTCCCGGTGCGGCCGCCAATGCGCGGGCGAACGGGCGCCGGTCTTTGCGGCGTCCATCCGCGCGGCGCTCGAGGACTTCCATCGGCTCACGGGCTTGCTCGTCGAGAAGGGACCGCGCTTTCGCAGCGTAGAGGCGTCGCAGAATGTCGTTCATGGTTGTGCCTATGGCCTTCGCCGGGCGGCCTCAAATACCGCGTGAGCTGCGCCTTCGTGCAGTTGACGGCGTGCAAGTTCGATTCCCTCACCAATCGAGCCGACCCGCTCGGCGATCAGTAACGGCAGCGCCGCGTTGAGTGCGATTAGATCCGAGCGCGAAGATCGCTCGCCGGAGAGGATTTCCTCCAGCGCCCGAGCGTTCGTGCCGACGTCGCCGCCGATGATCTCCGACTGAGGAACCGAGATGCCGTAATCGGCAGGATCGATCAGCATCCGCTCCCGCCGTCCGCCTCGGAAACGGACGACCTGCGTCGGCACGTCGCCGGCGATTTCATCGAGACCGGAAGTAGCATGTACGACAGCCCCCGCCAGGCCGCCGAGGCCTTCCAGTGCGTGGGCAATGAGGTCAAGGTGCCGTTCATCGGAGACGCCGACAACCTGGTGCGTCGCTCGGGCGGGGTTCGTCAACGGGCCGAGAAGATTGAAGATCGTTCGCACCCCAAGGTCCCGTCGAATCGGCGCGATATTCCGCATCGCCGGATGATAGCGCTGCGCGAATAAAAACACGAAACCCTTGGATTCAAGTTCTCGGCGAGCCGCCTCGGGTTCGAGGTCGATGGGAATACCTAGCGCTTCCAACACATCGGCAGTCCCACAGCGACTCGAAGCAGCGCGATTTCCGTGCTTGGCGACCGCAAGGCCACAGGAGGCCACGACGAACGCGACAATCGTCGAAATGTTGATCGTGCCGACACCGTCTCCGCCGGTTCCGCAGACGTCGAGCACCTGAGTCAAGCGATGATCGACCCGCAGGCTTCGCGCTCGCATCGCTCTTGCCGCACCGAGCACTTCGTCCGGAGACTCCCCCTTCGCGGCGAGAAGCGCAAGGAAAGCCGCTGCTTGGACCGGAGAGAACCGGGCGTCCATGATCGCCCCGATCGCATCGCTCATCTGCTCGCTGCTAAGCGAACGTCGAGCAACGAGGGCTTTCAAGAGATCGGCGTGGTCGATCATTCCCGTCCCGCTGTTGGATCGCGAAGCGCACGCATCCTTTTCAAGCAATGAAACTTCGGGACACAAAAAAAGCCCCCTCACGATCGACGGGATCGGAGGAGGTCTCATTTAGAGCACTTTGCTTCGTGCCGTATGCTTCGTCGCTACGCGGCTCACGTACTGCGGTACGCATCGCCGCTAGGGTCCATTCCACAGGATGTGGAGGTGCCGCGAAGCACATGGATGTGCGAGAGCGGCCTCGCCTACGACACGAATCAAAGCACTCTAGGCCTTCCCGGTATCGGCGACTTTCACGAGTTCGATGATCGAGACTTCCGCGCCATCGCCGCGGCGATTGCGTACCTTGAGTATTCGCGTAAAGCCGCCGGAACGATCTTTGAACGTCGGAGCGATTTGATCGACGAGCTTCTTTGTAACAAGCGGCTCGAGGAGATACGCCGCGACTTCCCGGCGCGCGTGAAGCGTTCCTTGACGAGCTGTCGCGATGAGCCGTTCAACGATCGACTGCATCTCTTTTGCCTTGGTTGACGTCGTCTCGATACGTTCATGTTTAAAGAACGAGGTGGCAAGGCTACGGAATGTCGCTCGACGATGAGCGTCCGTACGTGAAAGCCGTTTCATGGCGATTTGATGAGGCATTACAATTTAACGCTGCGCGGAACGCAACGCCAATCCCCTTTCCGCTAGGACCTGCTTGATCTCGTCGAGAGATTTCTTTCCGAAGTTCCGCATCTTGATGATCTCGTCTTCCGTAAGATCCAAGAGTTCGGAAACCTTCGAAATGCCCGCCCGCTTGAGGCAGTTAAACGACCTCACGGACAGGCTCAGCGTCTCAACCGGAATATCCCACTCGCTTGCAGGTGCAGCTGCGGGAAGTGACTTCTCCTGAGTGAACTCGGCGAACAGATCAAACTGCTCTTGCAGAAGCTGCGCGGCCATCGCGAGCGCATCATCGGGTGTTATCGAGCCGTTCGTCTCGATTTCAATCGTGAGACGATCGAAGTCGACGCTCTGACCGACGCGCGTATCGTCGACGGTGAAATTGATCTTGCGAATCGGAGAGAAGATCGAGTCGAGCGGAATCAAACCGATCATATGCTCGATGTTCTGCTGCCGATCAGCCGTGACATAGCCACGTGACTTTTCGACGCCGATTTCCATCGAGAGCTTGGTATTCTTTCCGGTGATTGTCGCAAGCACATAGTCCGGTTGCAGAATCTCAACGTCCGCATCGGGCGTGATGTCGCCGGCCGTTACGATGCGCGCTCCGCTTACGGAAAGCGTCAACACCTTCGGTTCCTCGCCGAGGAGCTTGATCGGCAAACCCTTGAGGTTGAGCAAGAGGTTGGTGACGTCCTCAACGACTCCGGAGATCGTGGAGAACTCGTGCTGGATGCCGTCAATTTTGACATAGGTCGCGGCGGCGCCGGGGATCGAGGAGAGCAAGACGCGACGGAGCGCATTGCCCAGCGTAATGCCGAAGCCGCGATCGAGCGGCTCGATCACAAATTTCGCGAAGTTGTCGCGACGCTCGCGAACTTCGATGGAGGCGCCCTGAGGGGCATCAATTACGGTCATCGGCTCAATTCAGTCCTTCATTGCTGCTTACGTTATCCGCCGGGACGATCGATTCCGACGATCGGACGCCGAGCAGCGGTCCGGGAGAGAAAATCTCGCGCGGGACCGTACCGATCGCCCAACGGCGGCCGGTACGGAGGCCCTGCTACCTAGCGCGAGTAGTACTCGACGATGAGCTGCTCATCGACAGGGGTATCAATCTGCTCACGGCCCGGCAACGCCGAGACCCGTGCGCTTTTCTCGGTATCATTCCAGTCAAGCCATTCCGGCCGAGTTCGTGATTGCGCAACTTCGAGATTCGAAAGGAAGATCGGCGAGGTCAAACTCCGCTGCCCGACGCTAATGACGTCGCCGGACTTCACGATGAAGGATGGAATGTTCACGATTCGACCGTTCACGCGGAAGTGACGGTGCGTCACGAGCTGACGCGCTTGCGCTCGGCTGCTCGCAAGGTTCAGACGGAAAACGACGTTGTCCAAGCGGCGCTCCAGCAACTGCAGGAACGTCTTCCCGGTCTGCCCGGGCACGCGCGCCGCCGCACGGAAATAGTTCTCGAATTGCGACTCGAGGACGCCGTAATAGCGCCGCATCTTTTGCTTCTCACGCAGCTGCCGTCCGTATTCCGAGATCTTCTGACGAGCCGGCTTTCCGGTCGTCTTCTGCCCCGGTGCCGTTCCTCGACGCTCGACCGCGCACTTTTTCGAAAAGCAGCGATCGCCTTTGAGGAAGAGCTTGATCTTCTCTCCGGTCTTGCTCGCGGCCGTCTCTCGACGGCAAAGGCGGCAAACGGGTCCTGTATAACGCGCCATATGTTTTCTCCGCCCCCCTTACACGCGGCGCCGTTTTGGCGGTCGGCAACCATTGTGAGGAATCGGCGTCTCGTCCCTTATGAGGGTGACTTCAAGTCCGGTTGACTGCAAGGAACGAACTGCCGCTTCACGACCGGCACCAGGCCCTTTGACCAGGACTTCGACCGACCTCATCCCGTGATCCATTGCTTTACGAGCGGCGGCTTCGGCCGCCACTTGAGCGGCGAACGGCGTCGATTTCTTTGAGCCCTTGAAGCCGGTATTCCCGGCGGATGCCCAGGAAATGACGTTCCCTTGGGCATCGGCGATCGAAACGATGGTGTTATTGAAGGAGGCATGGATGTGCGCGACACCCGAGCCGATGTTCTTGAACTCACGTTTTTTCCGTGTCTTTGCTTGCTTCTTGGCAGCCAATGAGCGTACTCCACCTGTTTATCTTGCCCCGCCGTTCCGACGCGGGGTGTCGTCACCTCGACCGGCGCCCAATCCCTGGAGAGGATTGCCCCGATCTCGAGCCCACAGACGAGCGGTGATTCGTCCGGCGCGCGTTAAGACGCGTAACTGTCATCGACAGCCGACTTGGTATGATAGCGTAAACTTCCCAGAAGGGTCAAGAGCGAATCCATAAATTGCCCGATGCTGCTTCTCTCGGGAACTCGAAGCCCGTCGGGTCGAGGATGCTTGTATTGTATGGCTGACCAAATGGATCAGCACTTGGTCGAGGATCACCGCACCAGGCGCGGTTGAAGCGAGGAAACAGACTCTTGAAGGCCGCCTATAAGGTCATTGCCGCCGGTTACATCGGTCAGTACGGTACCCTCGGTCGGGTTGTGGTTCGAGTCGCCCCGATTGTTTTCTCGTCTGTTGTTCCTTCGGCATCGCCGGAAACTCCGGACATGCGCGCTAAACGACGCTCGCTCTGGCGAATAAATCCCCTTACAATAAGCCTCGCTAAATCGCCCGGCTCACCGTGATCCATACAACGATTTAATGCGGCAAAGTACTCTTTCTTGTCCTTCCTCAAGAATATCGTACCATCAGGAATACCGGCATCCCTCAGATAGACGTTCGTCACTACGCGAGCCCAACGCCCATTTCCATCGAGAAATGGATGAATACGTATCATATCCGCATGCGTCTGCGCTGCCGTGGGGAAAACGTGTTCAACGAAGGCTTCCTGGTTTGTAGCACATCGATGGGCTTCCTTGAGATCGTCCCGTATTTGAAGCGGTAGCTGCCGGAGACAGGAATCTATTCGATCAGGTGACTCGCCGGCATGACCTCCAAAGATAACTTCAGTCGTGCGCATATTACCGGCAGCATTCGGGAAATGTTCTCGGAAGAGTTCTCGATGAATTCCAACGATGAATACGCCCGTCCAATCAACAAGGTCTCTCTTGTTTTGAAGCAGCTGGGTAGAACAAACCCATTCCCGACCGTGCAACATCATGAGCGGCTTGTCGGAAGGTTCATCGAAATGGCCTCGCATTGCGGGCAAGACTTTAGCAGCCTTCCGTAGCGCATGAGGATTGATCGGAGTGTCCTGAAGATCAGCCTCGATTAGCGCCTGTCCAGCCGCAAATACCTCGTCGGGACTTACGTCATAGCCTTCGATGCCCGCGGACTCCGCAACGACCTCGGCTACAAGCCTTTGAAAAACTCGAAGGTCACTCTTCCGGTCGATAGACTTTGCGGATCGGATCTTTTGAAGAATCGCGACCGCTTGTTTTTTCAGGTCAGGATCGAGGATCGACACGAAACTACGTCTTGAGTTCGATGTCCACGCCGGCGGGGAGATCAAGACGCATCAAGGCTTCCATTGTTCGTGGAGACGCATTGAGGATGTCGAGGAGCCGCTTGTGCGTGCGCATCTCGAAGTGCTCCCGACTCTTCTTATCGATATGGGGAGAGCGATTGACGCAGAATCGGTTGATTTCCGTCGGCAAAGGAATCGGACCACTCACGAACGCCCCCGTCCGCTTCGCCGTCTCGACGATCTGCTCAGCCGACTTATCGAGCAACTTATGGTCGTATGCTTTCAATCGAATTCGGATTTTTTGCTTTGCCATCGTACGTACACTTCGCTTCGCTAGAGGGTCCGGAGAGTGAAAAGTTTTTCAAAGGACTGAGAACTACGAGGGTTTCGAGCGGCTTCGAGGGGTTTCGCGGATTTTCCTGCGTTACAAGTCTCAGGGCGAGGCGCGGCGGCCCGCGGTGTACTCGGCGTACATAAGGGCCGCCGCAACGACGCCATGGGGCTTGTAACGTAGGAAAATCAGTCGGGGACGATGCCGGTTACTACGCCTGCGCCAACCGTCTTGCCACCCTCACGGATTGCGAAGCGAAGTCCCTCTTCGCAAGCGATCGGCGTGATGAGTTCGACTTCCATCTGGATGTTGTCGCCCGGCATGACCATCTCGACTCCTGTGGGGAGTTTGATGGTTCCCGTGACGTCGGTCGTCCGGAAGTAGAATTGGGGACGGTAGTTCGCGAAGAACGGCGTATGACGGCCGCCTTCCTCTTTCGAGAGGATGTAGACTTCGGCTTTGAATTTCTTGTGCGGCTTGATCGAACCGGGCTTGGCAAGAACCTGACCGCGCTCGATGTCGGTGCGCTCGATGCCACGCAAGAGCACGCCGATGTTGTCGCCGGCGATACCCTCATCAAGGAGTTTGCGGAACATCTCGATACCCGTGACGACCGTCTTCTTGGCTTTTTCCTGAAGACCGACGATTTCGATTTCTTCGCCGACCTTGACGCGCCCACGCTCAACGCGGCCCGTACCAACGGTCCCACGACCCGTGATCGTGAAGACGTCTTCAACCGGCATGAGGAACGGACGGTCGACCGGACGCTCCGGCGTCGGAATGTAGACGTCGACCGCATCCATCAGAGCGAACACCGGATCTGCATCCGGATCGCCGCGCTTTCCGCTAGACTGGAGCGCTTTGAGAGCCGAACCGCGGATGATCGGCACGTCGTCGCCGGGATATTCGTACTTGCTAAGGAGTTCGCGAACTTCCATCTCAACGAGTTCAAGGAGCTCAAGGTCGTCGACCTGGTCAACCTTGTTCAAGAAGACGACAAGATACGGAACGCCGACCTGGCGCATTAAAAGGATGTGCTCGCGCGTCTGCGGCATCGGGCCATCCGTCGCCGAAACGACGAGGATCGCTCCGTCCATCTGCGCTGCGCCGGTAATCATGTTTTTGATGTAGTCGGCGTGGCCTGGACAGTCGACGTGAGCATAGTGACGCTTGGCGGTCTCGTACTCTTGGTGCGAGATCGCGATCGTAATGCCGCGCTCTTTTTCCTCAGGAGCGTTGTCGATGTCGTCGACGTTCTTCCTTTGGATATTGGCGTTCTCAGTGGCGAGACAATTGATGATCGCCGCCGTGAGCGTCGTTTTGCCGTGGTCGACGTGACCAGTCGTTCCGATGTTGACGTGCGGTTTGCTCCGCTCGAATTTTGCCTTCGCCATCTTCCTACGTTATATCCTTACAGTTGCCTCAGTGATGTGAACGGGATGCGATCCCCGGTGTGGGAGGAAGCCGCATTCGTTATGCGGCGGGTTTCTTTCCCTGAGCCTTTGCGACGATTTCTTCTTGAACCGACTTCGGCGCCTGCTCGTAGTGGGAAAACTCCATGGTATAGGTCGCGCGCCCCTGCGTTGCCGACCGCATGTCCGTCGCATAGCCGAACATTTCGGCGAGGGGAACGTTCGCGGTGATGACTTGAGCGGAGCCGGGAGCATCTTCGGCCGACTGAATGACTCCTCGACGCTTCATGATATCGCCGTTGATTGCCCCGAGATAGTCCTTGGGAGTCGTGACCTCAACCTTCATGATGGGTTCGAGAAGGACCGGCCCTGCAGCACGATTAGCCTCTTTGAATGCCATCGATCCGGCGATTTTGAACGCCATCTCCGAAGAGTCAACGTCATGGTAGCTGCCGTCGTAAAGGGTCGCCTTGAAGTCAAGCACGGGATAGCCTGCGAGGCATCCGCTTGCCGACGATTCACGAATTCCCTCTTGAACCGGCTTGATGAATTCCTTAGGAATGACCCCGCCGACGACCTTCGACTCGAAGACGAATCCGGTACCGGGTTCCTGCGGTTCTAAACGAATCCAAACGTCTCCGTATTGACCTTTTCCGCCCGTTTGGCGAACGAAATGTCCCCGTTTCTCGACCGTCTTGGTAATCGCTTCTTTATATGCGACTTGGGGCTTCCCAACGTTCGCATCGACCTTGAACTCACGCTTGAGCCGATCGAGAATGATTTCCAAGTGCAGCTCACCCATCCCGGCGATAATCGTCTGCTGGGTTTCGGGATCAGTGAACATCCGAAAGGTCGGATCTTCTTGTGCGAGTCGGTTGAGCGCCTGCCCGAGCTTGTCTTGGTCGACCTTTGTCTTGGGCTCGATCGCTTGCGAGATCACGGGTTCGGGAAAGACGATCGACTCGAGCATGATCTGTTGCTTCTCGTCGCAAAGCGTATCGCCCGTTCGAGTTTCTCCTAGGCCAACGGCGGCCGCGATATCGCCGGCGCCGATCCAATCGATATCTTCCCGGTGATTGGCATGCATGCGCAGGATGCGACCGATGCGCTCTTTGCGCCCCGTACGGGCGTTAAAGACGTACGATCCCTTTTCCAAGACTCCGGAATACACCCGAAAATACGTCAGATTTCCATACGGATCGGTCGCGATCTTGAATGCAAGGGCCGCAAACGGCTCAGAATCGCTCGGTTGACGACGAAGCTGTTTTTCCGTGTCTCTCGTATCCGTGCCGATGATCGGCTTGGCATCGATGGGGGATGGAAGAAAATCGACGACGGCATCAAGGAGCGGCTGCACACCCTTGTTCTTGAACGCCGAACCGCAGAGCATGGGAAGAACCGCGCCCTCGATCGTTGCTTTGCGCAATGCGACCTTGAGCCGCTCGACCGGAATCTCCTCACCACTGAAGAACATTTCAAGCAAGGCATCATCTTGTTCGGCGATTGACTCGATAAGCTCTTGACGCCATTTCAAAGCAAGATCACGCAACGGACCGGCTTCGAGTTCGTCGTGCGTATCCAACGTCGAGCCGAGATCATCCGTGTAGATGACCTTCTTCATCGTAAAGAGATCGATGACGCCCTTGAACTGATCCTCTGCTCCGATCGGCACTTGGATGGGAACGGCGCGCGCGCCCAAGCGTTCGCGAATTTTCGCGACGCAATTAAAGAAATCCGCACCCATACGATCCATCTTATTGACGAAGATAACGCGTGGTACGCGGTACTTGTTTGCTTGGCGCCAGACCGTCTCAGATTGCGGTTGAACGGCGGCCACGGAATCGAACAACGCAACGAGACCGTCGAGCACGCGCAAACTCCGCTCGACTTCGACCGTGAAGTCCACGTGTCCAGGCGTATCGATGATATTGATTCGCGTGTTTCGCCATGTGCAGGCCGTCGCAGCCGAGGTGATCGTAATGCCGCGTTCTTGTTCTTGAACCATCCAGTCCATCGTAGCGGCGCCGTCATGGACTTCACCAATCTTGTGCGTCCGCCCGGTATAGTACAGGATACGTTCCGTACAGGTGGTCTTTCCGGCATCGATATGCGCGGCGATTCCGATGTTCCGCGTCATGTCGAGGGTATATTCTCGCGATCCCATCTCAAATCACCAACGGTAATGTGCGAACGCCTTGTTCGCCTCGGCCATTTTGTGCGTATCTTCGCGCTTCTTGATCGCGGCGCCGAGATTCATCGAAGCGTCCTTCAATTCAGCCGCCAATTTCTCTTCCATCGAACGGCCGGCGCGCTTGCGGGCATATTGAATAATCCAGCGCATCGCCATCGCTTGACGACGATCCGGGCGCACTTCCATGGGAACCTGATACGTGGCTCCGCCGACACGTCTGGGTCGAACTTCGACCATCGGCATGGTGTTGGCAAGCGCTTGCGTGAAGACTTCCATCGCTTCACGTCCCGCACTCTCTTGCACGATGGCGAGCGCACGATACGTGATCGTCTCAGCAACGGACTTCTTTCCGTTGAGCATCACTTTATTAATGAACCGCGCCAACACTTTCGAGTTGAACTTCGGATCCGGCAGAATTTGCCGTTTTGGGACGGACCCTTTGCGAGGCATCGAGGGACCTACTTCTTCTTCACAGAGCGCTTAGCGCCGTATTTAGAGCGACCTTGTTTGCGATTGGCAACGCCTGAGGTGTCGAGCGTCCCACGAATGATGTGATAACGGATGCCCGGAAGATCCTTCACACGACCGCCTCGAATAAGAACGACCGAGTGTTCCTGCAGGTTATGCCCAATTCCGGGAATGTACGCCGTGACTTCTTCACCGTTGGTCAAACGGACGCGCGCGACTTTCCGAAGCGCAGAATTCGGTTTCTTCGGGGTCATGGTCTTGACTTGCGTGCAGACCCCTCGCCGAAACGGGTTCCCACGGACGTCAAACGTGCGCATGGGCAGATCGGGATGGCCAGGTTTGGGCCCCGTCTGCGCAACGCGCAAGGCAGGCGCCTTGACCTTTTTTTCGATCTTCTCGCGTCCTTTACGGACGAGTTGACTGATGGTCGGCACGAATTCTCCACGTCACGTGTCTCTACAGTTGAAAGTAGAGACGCACATAAACCCGGCATCGCCTCAGGCGGGCCGGAACCTGGAGAGTATAACAATACCGCCGCGACGCGTCAACCAAAGACGGAAAGATGACTCCCGATAACCGAAAGCGCCGTGCTTGAAGCATTCCAAAGCCTCCAAGCGGAAGACCCCTTGAACGTCGATCGACGAGTCCCGGAGGAAAGATCATCGCCGACCCCTTGCCCTCGAAGTCCGAAGCACCTGATACGACAAAAGTCGTAACTTCTCAAGCCGCGATGGATCGCTCCGTCGCGCTCGTGACCGTGACCGTCATGATCGGCATGATCATGGCGATCATCGACGCAACGATCGTCAACGTCGCTCTCAGCAACATGGCCGGCAACCTCGGAGCTTCGATCGACGAAATCTCCTGGGTCGCAACGGGCTACATCCTCGCCAACGTCGTCGTTATGCCGCTCAACGGTTGGCTCACCGCGAGATTCGGGCGGCGGATGTTCTATGCGAGTTCGGTGGCGATTTTCACGCTGACGTCATTCCTTTGCGGCACCGCGACGAACGTCGGCCTCTTGATCTTTTACCGCATCCTGCAAGGACTCGGCGGCGGCGCGCTCCAGCCGACGGCCCAGGCGATCCTCTTCGAATCCTATCCTCCCGAGCGGCGCGGACAAGCGATGGCGATCTTCGGGCTCGGCGCGATGGTCGGTCCGGCCCTGGGCCCCACGCTCGGCGGCTACATCATCGACAATTTCAGTTGGCCCCTGATCTTTTACATCAACGTTCCCATCGGCATCCTCGCCTTCGTCATGGCACTGGCCTTCATTCGCGACCAGTCCTATATCAAGCGACCGGAGAACGGCATCGACTGGTTGGGCCTGGGCGTCATGACCCTTGGAATCGCTTCTGTTCAATATGTGCTCGAACGAGGCCAACGCGATGATTGGTTTGATTCGTCGACGATCATGATCTTGAGCATCACCGCCGTCGTCGCTCTGGCCTGGTTCATCCGGCGCCAACTCCGCGATCCGTCCCCGCTCGTCGAACTGCACATCTTCCGCCTGCGCTCCTTTTCCATCGGCAACATGATCGGTGTCGTCAGCGGCTTCGGTCTCTACGGCCTCAATCTCGTCCTGCCGCTCTTCTTCGAGAACATCCTTGGATTCGACGCCTGGCAGACGGGCCTCGCCCTGCTTCCGGGTGTCGTGGGCACCGCAATCAGCATGCCTATCGCCGCTCGTATGCTCCAGCAATTCAGCCCGCGCAGCCTGATCGCCGCCGGAATCATCATGTTCGCATACGCAGCCTGGGCCATGGGTTCGCTCAACCAATACGCCGGATTCGGTGATTTGCTCTGGCCACGAACGTTGCAGGGGTTTGCCCTGGGTTTCCTCTTCGTGCCCCTCTCCACCGCGACGTTGGCCGACGTTCCCAAAGACCAACTCGCGAGCGCTTCGGGGATTTACTCGCTGCTCCGCCAACTCGGCGGAAGCATCGGCATCGCGGTTCTCGAGCTCATCCAAATACGCCGCGAAGACACCGCACAATCGACGCTCGCAGGCTCAATCACCCGGCACAATCCCAGTGTCGCGTCGATGCTCCACGCTTCCCACGACTCGGCGGCGACCATGCATCAGATCGCCGATGAAGTCCTACGCAACGCAACGATGATCGCCTACGCCGACGTCTTCCGAATCTCGGCGATCCTCTTTCTAGCGTCCTTACCGCTCCTTCTGTTTATGAGGGAGCCGACCCGCACGATTAAAAGCCCAGTCAAGTCTTGATCCCAAAACAAGCGCAAAAAACTTCCCTGAATTCTTGGAGATTCACCATGACGATCAAACAGTATCTCGATGATAACAAAACTACCGAGGGGTTTGTCACCGTAACTGAAATTCTTCCGAACGCAGAAAAACCGATTGTTCGCCTGGAAAAGACTTGGTTCCATCCGCAAGGCGGTGGGCAGAAGGCTGACCGGGGCAGTATTGGATCGAGCACGGTCCTGCATGTCGCGCACAACGGCGAAACGGTTGATCATTATCTCGACTCGGTCGAAGACCTCATCGTCGGAAAAACTTACCCATTCCACATCGAGAAAAGTTGGCGCCTCCTGAACGCCGTTTACCATACTGCCGGACACCTCATCGCATCAGTGATAGATGCTGAAAGCACAGGACTCCATGCAGTTTCCGGCCATCAATGGCCAGGCGAAGGACGTGTAGAGTTTGAGGGAGACGCGGCGGATCTGAATATCATCTCTGACCTTCTTCGCACGCGCATTTCCGAAGCAATCACAAAAGATCTGCCGGTTACCGTAACGGGAGACCCGTTCGGCGAACGTGCCATCAAGATCGGTGACTATCCCCCTATTCCTTGCGGAGGAACACACATACGATCACTCGGAGAAATAGGGAACCTCGACGTTTCATCCGTCAAGAAAAAAGGCCCGCGCATTCGCGTCAGCTACGATGCAAAGCCCCTGACAGACGATTCCGCATAGCGGTTGCGAGCCTCCCCTTCGTGGCTCAGAGGTTTCCCCAAGCCCTGTGGCGAAACCAGCAAAGCACATTTCCTATCTTCAGCACAACCTCAAGGGGGTTTCAATGGAATTAAAAGGCTTAGTTAAACTTGGAGAAAAGGTTTCGATTTCAAGTTCTTTATATGGAGACGTGCCAATAATGAGCTCTCAGGATTATCGTCTTTGGTTTTCTCTAGTGGTCCCTGAGTCACGCGATGAGAAGACGCGAGTGAGAATCGGGGAGGCTATCAGGAAGGGCATGTCGGAACTACAATATGATAGCGCGTGGGGCGACAATAACACGGTTATCAATTTTAGCATTAGCGATCGCGATAAATCGGGTATTTGCAAGTATTTGGTAGATATGTTTGAAGGAGCGGGACTTCATGTAGCGGCAATGGGGGGCTCCAGAAGCGCGATTCACAGTAATCCTCCTCATTTGGCGGACTCTCCCGAGCCGAGAAATCTACCGAGAAGCTTCCAAGACTTTGAGGCGTTTCGAGATTTTGTAAACGCCGCAGTTGCTAACGCGCTCGAGGTTTCGCAGGACCGTTCGGATAAAAATCGGGAAAACAGGCGGAGCTGTTCGATGTGAATCTGTCGGGGAAGGTGCGAAATACGGCAACCGCTGGCGTGCAAGAACGCCGCGTCCGCACCTCGGGATACGCGTCTCGAAACAGCTTTTTAAGCAGCCGTTCTTTTTTTCGGTGGCCGCCCACCTTTGCGTCCATTTTGTCGGACGGCTGCCGTTTTCGCCGCGCTCCGGGTTGCGCCGCCGCGCTTGCCGATCTCGCTCATCCAGCGCTTATTCCCGAAGATCCCTTCGATCAAGCCTGGGACGTAGTGATCGACGTTCAATTGCCGCCAATGCAAACCCGATTGTGCCCCAACGATCTGCACGTCTTTAAGCTGTGCGGCCGTCGCGTGCTCAAGTCCCTGTAAAAGCCTGCGTGGGATGACGAGTTCAACCCCGCTCGCGAGCGTAACCGCAATTGTATCGAAATTCTCGCGATATTCCACGGACGCAGCCTTGGGACGATATTCTTCGAGGAGGTTCGCTTGCGCGATTGCCGCCTCGATCTCGGCATCGGTCGTAAGAATGTGCGCTTGCTTTTTCATGAGTGCATTTTCTCCCATTCCGCGACAAGCTCGTCGAAATGATCCGCCGCCGCCTTCAGGACTTTGCGAACGTCGTTGATTTTGGCGTTCCTTGGCTTCACCCGATCGGCCCGATCAGCCAGCGCGACCGTTCTGTCCGCTCGGAGATCAACGACCACTTCGGCTCCGCCATATTCACCGTGAACGTGGCGGGGTTCATGGTCTTCAGGATAGATTCGAAAGACGCATCCGCCGAACCGTACGCTGCTCACCCGAAGAATATAACCTAACCGCCATTAGGAATCAAGCCACAACCCAATATTTTTCCTGAAAATAAACGAAAACGCGCCATTGCGTCTCACTTTGGAGACGAAATGGCGCGTTCCCGGCCCGAGATACAGGGAAACGCCTTACTTCTTCCCTCTGTCGCCACCACCGCCGCCCGCGCCGATGCCGCCGCCGGCCGGTGCAACCTTCTTCTTGGCGCCGACGGTCTTTTTCTTTCCTTTACGCGTGCGGGCATTCGTCTTGGTGCGCTGTCCGCGAACAGGGAGGCCGCGACGATGGCGCAGACCGCGGTAGCAGCCGATGTCCGTCAAACGCTTGATGTGGCTGGAAATCTCCCGCCGCAAGTCGCCCTCGACCGTCACCTGCTCGTCAATCGTATCGCGCAGACGCTTTTCGTCTTCTTCGGTGAGATTCTTCACGCGAATGTTTGGATCGATGCCCGTCTGCGTCAGAATCTTCTTGGAGGTCGGCAAACCGACGCCGAAGATATAGGTAAGCGCGACCTCGATGCGCTTCTCGCGAGGTAAGTCGATACCAGAAATACGTGCCATCAGCCTTGTACCTGCTTATGCTTGGGGTTGCTATCACAAATCACGCGCACTTTGCCGTCGCGTCGGACGATGATGCACTTCTCACAGATTCGCTTAACCGAGGGTCGAACTTTCATCTTATTTATACCTATACGTGATGCGGCCGTGTGTTAAATCATAGGGGGAGAGCTCAACGAGGACCCGATCTCCGGGGAGAATTCGGATGAAATTCATTCGAATTTTTCCGCTGACATGGGCGAGGACGCGGTGTCCGTTCGCGAGTTCGACACGGAACATCGCGTTGGGAAGCGGCTCGACGATCGTCCCCTCGACTTCGATCGCCTCTTCTTTGGGGGTCGCGGAGGCGGCAGCCCTTGCTTCATTCTTGGCGCGCCGTGCCCCCGGACGACGACCGGCACCGCCGCCCCGGCGGTTACGCGCCATTTTGTCGAACCTCGATCATACCGCAACCTCTTCCTTCGGACGAAAACGAGCCACATCGGCATGCTCGAGAATCTCCCGCAGGGTGAGGATCTTCGGACCGTCCTCGGTTAGAGCCACGGTATGCTCGAAATGCGCTGAAAGTTTACCATCTAGGGTCACGACTGTCCAGCCATCGGCAAGAGTCTGAACCTCGTGGGTCCCTTCGGTGATCATCGGCTCGATCGCCAGGCATAAACCCGGACGAAGCTCGATCCCCTTTCCCGGCTCCCCGTAGTTGGGAACTTGGGGTTCTTCGTGCATCTTCCGCCCAATCCCGTGTCCCACGAGATTTCGGACGACGCCGTAACCGTGCTCTTCGGCGTGCCGTTGGACGGCATGCCCGATATCCGAGAGGCGATTGCCCTTTTGCATCTGGGCGATACCGAGCATCAGGCTTTCCTGCGTCACGCGACACAGGCGTTCTGCTTGGGAAGAGACTTCGCCGATCGGAATCGTCACGGCGGTATCCGTGACATAGCCTTCGAAGGTCGTCCCGATGTCCAACGAGAGGAGGTCACCCTCGCGCAAAACGCGATCTCCGGGAATGCCGTGAACGACCTCTTCATTCACCGAGGCGCAAACCGAGGCGGTGAAGCCGTGATAACCCTTGAACGTCGGGACGGCGCCCTCTTGCCGAATCAAACGCTCCGCGAGCTGATCGATCTCCCTCGTTGTTTTCCCCGGCCCGGCCGCGCGAATGAGTTCCGTGAGGACGCGCGCGGTAATCTTCCCCCCACGCCGCATGATCTCGACCTCACGAGCCGATTTGATGATAATCAATGCTGAAGCCCGCAACAGTGCGGCGCCGAATGATTTTGAGAACCGGGCGCACCTTTTCCGACGCCAGAGTGTGCCAACTCGTCCAAAATCTGATCGGTAACCCGTTCGGCGGATCGCGTTCCGTCAATGTGGACGAGCAAACCCTTCGCTTCGTAGTAGGAAACGAGCGGCGAAGTCATGGATTCGTAAGCGACGAGGCGTTGTTCGACGACCTCAAGCATGTCATCGCCGCGCTGAACGAGCGGGCCCCCATCATCATCGTCAACTCCGGCGTGTATTGGCGGATCATAGCGTTCATGGTAGCTGCGCCCCGTGCGAGGATTCGTCCAGCGACCCGTAAGGCGTGCGATCAGCTCCTCACGCGGAAGATCAAATGATAAAACGGCGTCAAGCGGCAAATTGCGTTTCGTCAAGAACTCGCCGAGGGCATCGGCTTGCACGATCGTTCGCGGAAAGCCGTCGAGAATGAATGACGCAGTATCGGCCAATTCCGCATCGAGCATGCGGATCATCAAATCGTCGGGAACGAGCGCACCTTTGGCCATGAAGCTTTGCGCTTCAATTCCCAGCGCCGTCTTCCGCTCACGATGATCTCGAAGAAGGTCTCCCGTGGAGACGTGGCGAGCGCCGAAACGTTCAGCGAGAATCCGCGCCTGCGTTCCTTTGCCGGCTCCGGGTGGCCCCAAGAAGATCAAGCGCATCGAACTCACAAGCCTTTGTAGTCACGCATCGCCAGACGCGCTTCGATTTGCGTCATCGTGTCGAGCGCGACGCCGACCAAGATGAGCAAGGATGTCGATCCGAGATAAAACGTGGTTATACCCAGGCCACGCTGGAAGAGCGACGGCATCAAGGCGAGAAATCCGAGATAGAACGCGGCGACGGTCGTGATTCGCAAGAGAATCTTGTTAAGATAATCGACGGTCGGTTGCCCCGGACGGATACCTGGAATGAAGGCGCCGGTCTTTTTCAGGTTGTCGGCGATGTCGCGGGTGTTGACGACGACCGAGCTGTAGAAAAACGTGAAGATGACGACCAAAACGAAGTAGGCGATGTTGTACAAGAGCGTGTTCGGACCAAAGTAGGTCTGGACGAATACGGCCACATCGGCGGTTGCCCCGCTGCCTCCGTGCTGAAACCACGAAAGAACCTGTTGTGGAAGGAGCAGCAAGGAGATCGCGAAGATGATCGAGATCACGCCCGCGTTGTTCAAGCGGAGCGGAATGTACGATGAACGCGCCGCGAACATCTTGCGGCCGACGACGCGACGAGCTTGCTGCACGGGAACGCGCCGCTGCCCTTGATACATGAAGACGATGGAGACGATCGTCACGATCGCAATCAACAAAAAGAGCACGAGGCGAAAGTAATCAAACCCCTGCGCTTGGCCGACCTGGATGGTCTCATTGACATAGCTTGGGTAGCGCAACACGATGCCGACGAAGATGATCAAGGAGATGCCGTTACCGATGCCTCGGTCAGTGATCTGTTCGCCCAGCCACATGAGAAAGACGGTGCCTGCGACCAAGGCAACGATCGCATACAGCAAATACGCGAAGGAAGAATCATAGAAGACTCCCGCGCGCTGCATTGCCGTGCACATCGTCATCGCTTCGACGATCGCGAGAACGATCGTCAGCCAACGAGTATAGCGGCTGATCTGCCGACGCCCTTCCTCGCCGCCTTTTTTGGCAAGTTCCTCTAGTTGCGGAAGAACGATGGTCATCAATTGCATGATAATCGACGCGTTAATATATGGCGTGATGCCCATGGCGATGATCGAGAGCTTCTGAAGAGCACCGCCCGATAAGAACCCGAGGAAACTATAAAATGATCCACCGCGTAAGAGCTCTTGCCAGCGCGCTTCGTCGACGTTGGGAAGCTGCACGTGAATCATGAACACGAACATCGCGAACGCGCCCAAGACAAAGAGAATCCGCTTCCGGATATCGGGGACGAGGACGGCTGCCTGAAGATTCGCTAGCACGAGGCCGGCTTTACGCCTCTTCGCCCAGATCGGCGCCGACGGCAATCAAGGCTTCACGTGCTGAGGCCGAAAAGAGAATGCCGCGAAAACGCAAACCGGAAGGAAGAGCCGATCCGGGCTTGGTTCCGCCCAAGATTTTCACCCCGTCGAGTTGTTCCCCGATGATCTTTTTCTCGATAAGGGATTCCGGCGTCACCTCGAGTGCCGGATTCCAGTCTGCCAAGGCCCAAAGGTTGACGGGTACGCAGCGCGTCCGGAAGTGACCGATGTCGCGAGCCTTCTGCGAATAGCCGCGCCGATGCGGAAGACGACGTGCCCAAGGCGTCTGACCGCCTTCAAAGGCCGGACCTTTTCCACCGCCGGAACGAACCGTCTGTCCCTTGCCTCCCTCACCGCCGGTTTTCACCATACCGGATCCGTGACCGCGACCCACCCGCGTCCGCTTCGGACGAGCACCGGCGTTTTCACGCAAGGTGGCAAGACTCAGCAACGACGTCCCAGCGGGAATGCCGCTCGACACGGGAGCCGCAGTTGTCTTCTTCGCGGATGATTTCTTCGAGGATGGAGATGGAGCCATGATCGTTCGACCTTCGTGGATTAGAGCACTTTGCTTCTTGACGTATGCGTCGTTGCTACGCGGCTCATGTACTGAGGTACACTTCGCAGCTAGGTGGATCGCCTACATCAAGAATCAAAGCACTCTAGGAGAATAGCTCAGCGACGGTTTTGTCTCGTAGCGCAGCAATCTGGGCTTTGGTCCGGAGCGATTTGAGCGCTTCGACCGTAGCATAGACAACGTTGATCGGGTTCGAGCTGCCGAGGGACTTGGTCAGGATGTCGTGAATGCCGGCTAGCTCAAGGACGGCACGCATGGGACCACCGGCGATCACCCCGGTTCCCGGAGCCGCAGGCTTCATGAATACCCGGCCGGCCCCGACTTGCATAGTCACTTCGTGCGGAATAGTCTTTTCAACCATGGGAACCGTCACCAAGGCCTTGCGGGCCTGTTCGACTCCCTTGCGGATCGCCTCAGGAACTTCACCGGCTTTGCCGATTGCATAACCCACGCGCCCCTTGCGATCGCCGACGACGACGAGCGCACTGAAGCTAAAGCGCTTTCCGCCTTTGACGACCTTCGCGACGCGATTGACGCGAACGACCGTCTCTTCGAAGCCGGCGTTGTCGCGATCGCGAGAACCACTACGATAGTTCATACCTTAAAACTCCAAGCCCCCGGCGCGTGCGGCATCGGCGAGCGCCTTCACTCGTCCGTGATACTTCAAGCCGCTTGTATCGAAGATGACCATGGCAATGCCGACATCTTTGGCCTTCTTCGCGATCCGTTCTCCCACGCGCCGCGCGGCGTCGGTATTGGTCCGCGCGGTCAAGTCCGCAAGCTCCTTTTCGCGCGTCGAGGCGGAAACCAGGGTGTGACCACCCCCAAGCCGGGTATCGTCGATGACCTCCACATAAATGTGGTGTAAGCTGCGACGGATGGCCAAACGCGGACGCTCCGCCGTGCCGATCAGACGCCGACGATGTCGACTGTGTCGGCGCCGACGCCGTTCCGTGCGGGAAACGCGCATTATTTCTTCCCTGCCTTTCCGGCTTTGCCGGCCTTACCGAGCTTCCTTCGAACGACTTCGCCCTCATAACGAATGCCTTTCCCCTTATACGGTTCGGGGGGACGAAGATCTCGGATGTCGGCAGCCACCTGTCCGACCCGCTGTTTATCGATCCCGTCAATATGGACCTTATTGGTTCCCTCGACCGCGAACGTGATTCCGGTCGGAGGAGCATAGGAGATCGGGTGTGAGTAGCCGAGCGTCAAGTTGAGGTTCACACCGGACTTGTTCGCACGATATCCGACGCCTTGAATCTCCAAGCTCTTCCGAAAGCCTTTCGTCACGCCCTCGACCATATTGGCAATCAGCGTTCTCGTCAAACCGTGAGCCGAACGCGCATCCTTCGCGTCGTTCAGTCGCTCGACGAGGATATGACCCTCCTCAAGACGGACGCGAACGAGCGGAAGGGTGTGCTCTGCGAGCTCCCCCTTGGGGCCTTTGACGGAAACGACGGAGTCCGCCACCTTGATGGTGACGGTCTTCGGAACCGAAATTGGGAGTTTCCCTATGCGAGACATAGTGACGTATCCTTACCAGACATACGCAAGAACTTCACCGCCGCAGCCTTCACGTTTCGCGCGACGGCCGGACATGATGCCCTTGGGGGTCGAGATGATAACCAAGCCGAGTCCCCCGAGAACGCGGGGAATCTCGGTTTTCGACGTGTAGACACGCAAGCCGGGACGGCTGATCCGTCGCAGCCCGGTGATGACTTTTTCTCGATCGGACCCGTACTTGAGCGTGACCCGAAGGGTGCCTTGCACGCCTTCATTGACCACCTCTACCTCGCGTACGAAACCTTCCTCTTTCAAAATGCCCGCGACCGAACGCTTGATCCGAGAAAGCGGAATATCCACCGTCTCGTGTCCTGCGGTATTCGCATTGCGGATCCGCGTCAGCATATCCGCGACCGGATCTGTTACTACACCCATCTATGCCCCCCCTTACCACGAGGCCTTGAGAATGCCGGGAATAAAACCCTGATGCGCATTCTCACGGAAGCAGATTCTGCAAAGCCCAAATTTCCGATAGACCGATCGCGGGCGCCCGCAAGCAAGGCAACGATTTCGATGCCGAACTTTAAACTTCGGCTCGGCCTTCGATTTCTCGATTAGTGCGGTTCGTGCCATTAGCTGCGCTCCTTCTGCAACGGTAGGCCCATCAGCGTAAGAAACTCCGACGCTTCTTCATCGTTCTTGGCCGTTGTCACGATCACGATGTCCATCCCGCGCATCTTATCGACTTTGTCGTAATTGATTTCGGGAAAAACGATCTGCTCGCGCAGGCCCATGTTGTAGTTTCCACGCCCGTCAAACGACTTACGTGAAAGCCCGCGAAAATCGCGGATACGCGGCAAGACGATATTGAAGAGTTTGTCGAGGAAGATGTACATGCGCTCACCGCGCAACGTCACTTTAGCTCCGATCGACATTCCTTCGCGAAGCTTAAATGCGGCGATCGCTTTCTTGGCCTTGGTGATCACCGGCTTTTGGCCACTGATAGCTTCCAGCTCGCGAACGGCCACATCGAGGATTTTTCCGTTCGAAACGGCGTCACCGACGGACATGTTGATGACGACCTTGTCGAGCTTGGGAACCTGATGACGGTTCCCATAACCAAAGCGTTCGATCATCCCCTTTTGTACCTGGTTTCGGTAACGTTCTCGAAGACGTGAGTCGGCCATTGCTTATCGTCCCTTTTCCGAATCGCGCGCAGGTTCGCCGCACCGGCCGCAAACGCGATGCGAGCCGTTTTCGGTGCGACGATACTTGATACGCGTCGGTGCTTTACATTTTTCGCACACATACATGAGCGCCGAGAGCGGAAGCGGCGCTTCCTTCTCAAGGATCCCGGCGTCCTTGGCGCCGCCGGCACCTTGCTTGGTGTGACGCTTGACGAGGTTCAAGCCCTCGACCATCGCCTTCCCTTCACGGGGTAACACCAGCTTGACGGTACCACGCACGCCCTTTTCTTTTCCGCGCCGAATCATCACCGTGTCGCCTTTGATGATTTTGCTGCGAATTGTGCCGCTCTTGGGAGGCGTCCGCATTAGAGCACCTCCGGGGCAAGCGAAGCGATCTTTAAGAAGCCGCGATCACGCAGCTCGCGACAAACAGGACCAAAGACGCGCGTCCCGCGGGGGTCAAGGTTGTCCTTCTCGCCTTTAATGATGACACAGGCGTTCTCGTCGAATTTTATAACCGATCCGTCGGGGCGCTTCATCGGTTGCGAGCAACGTACGACCACCGCTTTGACGACCTGTCCTTTTTTGACGGCCGCCCCCGGAATGGCGCTCTTCACGGTACCGACGATAATATCGCCGACATAGGCATAGGGATGACGACTCCCGCCCTGCACATGGATACAGAGGAGCTCACGAGCACCGGAATTGTCGGCGACCTTCAGTCTGGTCTCTTGTTGGATCATTTCGCTCGCTCCAGAATTTCGACCATCCGCCAACGCTTCTGCGCGGAGAGCGGACGGCATTCCATGATTCGGACCGTGTCGCCGGGCAGGCACTCGTTCTTTTCGTCGTGTGCCTTAAAACGCTCCGACTTGGGCACGATGCGCTCATAGACCGGATGGCGTACGCGCGTTTCGCAAACGACGACGATCGTCTTGTCCATTTTATTCGAGACAACGCGTCCTTGTTTGACGCGTCGATGGTTACGCTGCTCCATGTGTGGCCTCGGCGATACGCTTCTCATTGATGACCGTTTGAATTTGAGCATAGGCGTGGCGAGTTGCGCGCACCTTGCTATAGTCGGAAAGATGACCGGTGCGAAGCGCGAAACGGAGGTTGAAAAGCTCTTCCTTGGTTTCACGCGCCCGCTGACGGAGTTCGGGAATGGTCAACTCACGCATTTTGACAAGCTCGTCACGTTTCATACTCCAACCTCCCCTCGCGAGAGGACTTTTGTTCCGATCGGTAGTTTCGCTGCGGCAAGCCGCAGCGCTTGACGAGCCACTTCTTCGGTGACGCCCGCCAATTCGAAGAGCACGCGGCCCGGTCGAATGACGGCCACGTAGAATTCCGGAGCGCCTTTTCCTGAACCCATGCGAGTTTCGGCCGGTTTCTTCGAAACCGGCTTATCCGGGAAAATTTTGATCCATACTTTTCCGCCACGCTTGATGTGACGAGTCATCGCGATACGAGCCGCTTCAATTTGACGACTCGTCATCCAGCACGGCTCGAGCGCCTGGAGTCCGAAATCTCCGAAGGTAAGGCTGTTGCCGGACATCGCACGCCCGGTCATGCGACCGCGGTGCACTCGGCGCCACTTCACTCTTTTTGGTGTCAGCATTACTCGCTCGCTCCTACCGGCTCAATCTGCTCGATCGCTTCCGAAACCTCGACAGGTTCGGCTACGACCGGCGCGTCCACAACAACGTTCGCTGCCGGCGCATCGGCTGCGGGTTGCACTGGGCGCGGGGCACGACGTCCGCGCTCGCCACGGCGATCACGGAAGGTCGCACGCTCTCCCTGAGGCGCCCGTTGCTCCATACGAACATGCTCGTTCCGCGGCGCATCGGGAAGCACTTCCCCCTTGTAGATCCAGACGCGAACGCCGATGCGTCCAAACGTCGTGAGCGCTTCAACGTGGGCATAGTCGATATCCGCACGCAGCGTGTGCAACGGAACCTTCCCATCATGATTGTGCTCGGTCCGGGCGATTTCCGAACCTCCCAAGCGGCCGGCACACTGAACTTTGACTCCACGCGCTCCCGCCTTCATCGTACGCATTATCGCTTGTTTCATCGCTCGACGAAACGCGATGCGCTTCTCAAGCTGATCGACGATATTCTGCGCCACCAGACGAGCATCGAGTTCCGGATGCTTGATCTCAACGACGTTGACCTGAACTGACTTCTTGGTCAGATGCTCGAGTTGGCGACGGATGTCTTCAATGCCGACGCCACGTTTACCGATAATAATACCGGGCTTCGCCGTATGAACGATGACGCGCGCCTGATTCGCGCGGCGCTCGATCTCGATGCGACTGATGGAGGCAGCCCGCGTGAGACGGCCGAGATATTTGCGAATCGCAGCATCCTCATGCAGCCACAGACGGTAGTGCTTCTTCTCAAACCAGCGACTATCCCAAGTACGCGTGATGCCCAGACGCAGTCCGACCGGGTGGATCTTCTGTCCCATTAGGCTTTCTCCGAAACCGCAGCGGCGGTGCGAGGCTTGCGACGCGAGGATCCTGCGGCCGCAGTGCGTGGACGAACGCTCTTCGTTGAAAGAGCGATCGATGCTCCGGATCGGCGCTTGGGTTGTTTGGTTGGCGGCGAAATGCCGACGGCGATCGTCACATGCGAAAGACGCTTCCGCTTGAAAGCCGCACGGCCTTGGGCACGCGGATCGAGTCGCTTGGTTACTCCGCCGCCGGGGCCACCGTCGACAGTCAGTTTCGTGATGAAAAGCTCATCACCGACCATGCCGTGATTATTCTCGGCGTTGGCGACGGCACTACGAAGCAGACGCTCAAGCGGTTCCGCTCCGTATACGCCGCTAAACTTTAGGAGCACCAATGCCTCACGAACGCTCTTGCCGCGGATCGCGTCGGCGACCCGGCGCAACTTGCGTGGCCCCATCCGCGCGAAACGCAGGTGGGCGAAGGCCTGGGTCCGTTCCTCGGTATCAGTATTCGTCACGTTACTTCACCGCGCTCTTTTCGCCGGCACCCGAGTGGCCCGTGAATTTCCGCGTCGGAGAGAATTCGCCCAATTTGTGCCCGACCATATTCTCCGACACGAAGACGGGAATGAAGATTTTTCCGTTGTGGACGGAAATCGTATGACCGACCATATGCGGAATGATCGTCGATGAGCGGCTCCACGTCTTGATGACTCGCTTCTCGCGCGTTGAATTCAACTTCTGGATTTTTTCGAGAAGATGAGACGCGACGAACGGCCCTTTTTTGAGCGATCGACCCATGTTACTTGGCACCTCGCTTACGGATAATCATCTTGGCGGTACGCTTATTGCGTCGTGTCTTCTTGCCCATCGTCATTTGACCCCACGGTGTCGTCGGAGGCCGCCCGGACGTCGAGCGAGCCTCACCACCACCGTGCGGGTGATCGACGGGATTCATCGCGATTCCACGCACCGAAGGACGCTTGCCCCGGTGGCGTTGCCGTCCGGCCTTGCCGATGACTTGATTTTCGTGATCGACGTTTCCGAGTTGACCGATGGTCGCACGGCAAACAACTTGGATACGACGGACTTCACCGGAAGGCATCCGCACGAGGGCATATTCACCCTCCTTGGCCATCAGCTGCGCCGAGCCGCCGGCGGAACGAACGAGCTTTCCACCCTCTCCGGGTCGCAATTCGATATTATGAATGACGGTACCAAGCGGGATCGACTTGAGAGGAAGTGCGTTTCCGTCTTTGATATCAGCCTTCTCACCCGACTCCAGAACGTCGCCGATCTTGACGCCGAGCGGAGCGAGAATATAGCGCTTCTCGCCATCGCGATAGTGCAGAAGCGCGAGGCGTGCCGAGCGGTTCGGATCGTATTCGATCGCGGCCACTTTCGCCGGAATCGCGTCCTTGGTGCGCTTGAAATCAACGATTCGGTACTGCTTACGATAACCGCCGCCTTGATGACGGACAGTAATGTGACCGTTATTGTTGCGTCCCGAATGCTTCTTACTAACCTCGATGAGCGAGCGCTCCGGCTTCTTTTTCGTAAGCTCGGAGAAATCGATCACGGTCGCAAAACGAACACCGGGCGACGTTGGACGAAATCTCTTGACGGGCATAATTCTTCTTCTCTCTCGCTTACTGCTCGAAGTAACTCACGCCGCCGATTTCAATCTTCTGGCCGGCCTTGATGGTCACGGTCGCCTTTTTCCAGTCCGGCTGTTTTCCGGAAGTCCGGCGACCGCGGCGCGCGAAATTACGGGCCTTTCCCGCAACGTTCACGGTGTTGATCTTGATGACGTCGACCTTGAAAATCTCTCGGACGGCCAGACGGA
The DNA here is from genome assembly GCA_035937855.1 of Vulcanimicrobiaceae bacterium. GTDB lineage: Bacteria > Vulcanimicrobiota > Vulcanimicrobiia > Vulcanimicrobiales > Vulcanimicrobiaceae > DASZHL01. The sequence goes on along the minus strand of DASZHL010000003.1, from coordinate 2,275 downwards.
TTTGCGTCTTCGTCGCCCGCGGATCGACCTCAAACGTATACTGTTGAAGAACCGTCCCCGCCATGGTTTTTTCCGTGATCAGGGGAGCGATGATAATCTCGCGCGCGTCCATCAGCGAACCTCTTGGAAAGTGGCGGTGAGTTCCTCAAGCGCCTGCGAGGTGAGCACGACTCGCGCATGGCCGAGCACGTCTTTCACGTCGAGAGCTCCCGTATGGGTCACGCGGACATCCGACAAATTCCGCGAAATTCGTTCGATTTGCGCACCGATTCCGTCGCGTTCCCCGGCCGCGTAGACCACGAGCGTTCGCAGCGAACGCGGCCGCTTTGCATCGTTTCCGAAAAGCAATACCGCCATCTCGCGTGTTTTCGCGAGCGCAAAACCCTCCGGATCGAGCACGGTAATGAAGCCCCCGGCGAAACGATCGCTTAAGGCCGCAAGCATCGCCGAACGTCGCTCTTTTTTATTCAGGGAGATGACGTAACTGCGCGGCTTGGGACCGAAAACAACGCCGCCATGGGTCCATTGAGGAGAGCGTGTAGATCCCTGACGAGCCCGCCCGGTACCTTTTTGCTTCCAGGGTTTCCGACCGCCGCCCGATACTTCGTCACGTCGCAGAGTCGATGCTGTTCCGGCGCGACGGTTGGAAAGCTCTCGGAAAACAGCCCGAAATATGGCGTTTCGCTTTCCGCCGAGTTCGAGCTCATCGGCGACGAACACGGCCGGAACCTCGACCTTTCGTTGCTTCCCGCCCTTGGCGTCGATAAGAATCATGACTTCGCTCCCGTCGAGGTCTTCCGCGGTCGAATTGCCGCAGAGACGAGCACGATTCCATCGCGCGCTCCCGGCACGGGACCACGAACGAGGAGCAGATTCCGCTCGACGTCGCAGCGCACGACTTCGAGATTCTGATGGGTAATTCGATCGACGCCGTAGTGCCCTGGACGACGACTTCCTCTGGGAGTATGACCGGCGTTCGTATCACCATTCGAGGCGGGCTGACGATGAATCATCGATCCATGACTGGCCGGGCCACCCCTGAAATTATGACGCTTGATGCCGCCCGAGAAACCATGTCCTTTGGAAATACCGACGACATCGACGAGATCGCCGGTGGCGAAGCCGGCGATAGAGACTGTCGCGCCAACATCCACGCCGTCGATCCCACGACGAAATTCGCGTACATGCTTCTTGACGGGGAGGCCGAGTTTTAGGAAGCGACCTGCCTGTGGTTTGGTCAAACGCGAACGTTTCGTATCACCCAATGCGAGCGCAACGGCTTCATAGCCGTCACGTTCTATCGTCTTTCGCGCAAGGACGACGCACGGACCGGCTTCGATCACCGTGACGGGCACAGAATGCCCTTCAGCGGTGAACACGCTCGTCATACCGAGCTTCCGGCCGACGATGTTCTTCATTAATCCAACGACCCTCTCGAGATGCCGTTTCCACGGACCCTGGCGTATCTAAAACGTTTTCCGCCGCAGCGCAAAGATGAGCGCTGCAGCGGACACCGCAACCCTGAGAGAATATCAAGCTGCTCTCAGGAAGTCAACCGTTCCGCACCCGAAAATTCACCTCCTACAAAAGTCCTACCGCTTGTTATTTCGTCTTTAGGGGCAGGCGACTAGGTGGTTGCCGCTTGGCTGGGTAATTGCGCCTTACGATGAACAAAAAGGATCCTTCCAGTTCTCTATCCTTCAAAGCCGACGCACCCGCTTTGGCTGATACTGCGTAAAGCTTGGCAAAGATGGGCGAACGGGCGTTCTATGCCAGCCCTGCGACAGCAACCCGCGCATGAGTACAGAATCGAGACAGTTCGCCACACGCGGGAATGAAGTCCGTTACCCAAGTTGCCAAATCGTTGCCAAATCCGTCCGCCTCTTTATACAAAAGGTGTGTAGCGCCGTCCACGAGGTCTCGATCGATCCCGCCAAAGGCTGAATCATCCCTAAAATAAGCAACGACGTCCTGCCGCTTGCATGCGGTTATTTTGCCGCGCCTATGCGAGCGTTGGCCCATCGATCTATGGCCCTGTTCAAGTACCAGGCGCTCCTTTTCCTACCTTCGAAATTGCTGGCTAGCCGCACCTCTATTCCACTAACGCGTCAGAATCCACCGTTACGGATTTCCTTTTATGACGAGGTTCATAAGCTGACGGTTTGGGACGAAGATGACACGATCGATCACTGATTGATTGACGGGCACTTTCAAATTGCCATCTTCTAGGATCGTTCGTAGAAGGTCTTCCTCGCTAATATCACGGGCGGCGAGA
>DASZHL010000002.1:0-44712 GCA_035937855.1 Vulcanimicrobiaceae bacterium | reverse complement strand
GAAAGAGCCCCGGCCTACCTTGACAGTCCCGGATCGTCTAACGGTAGGACAGCAGGCTCTGAACCTGCTTATCGTGGTTCGAATCCATGTCCGGGAGCCATCGTGGCCCTATCGTCTAGAGGCCTAGGACGTTGCCCTCTCACGGCAGTAACACGGGTTCGAATCCCGTTGGGGCTACCAAGAAAACCTCGTATTCACGGGGTTTTTGCTCTCCATTGACTCCACGGTCGCCATTAAGCTGCCGTGCGCTGGAAAGAAGTTGATCCTTGGCTATGCCGACCTATGAGGATTTGCTCCTCCCAATCCTCAAGCTCATTGCAGACGGCTCCGAGCATCGCATGCACGATCTCAGCGAAATCCTCGCGGCGCAATTCCACCTCACGGCCGACGATCGCGCGGAATTACTTTCAGGCGGTCAACCCAGGTTCATCAATCGTATGGGGTGGGCACGAACGGCCCTAAAAAAGGCATGCTTGCTGGAATCGCCAAGGCGCGCTTGCGTCCAAATTACCGCTCGAGGCCGAGAACTACTTTCAAGCGGCATTGAGATCCTTAGTGACAAATATCTCCTGCGTTTCCCAGAGTACCTTGAATATAAAGGAATGGCTGGTGACGGGTCTCCCTCGGCGACCTTACATCTCGCATCAACGCCCGAAACCACGGCAACTCCACAAGAACGGCTCGAACAAGCATACACGGAACTCAGTGAGGCCCTCGCACAAGACATCCTCGCGAAAGTCAAAAGCTGCTCTCCATCCTTCTTCGAGCAACTCGTCGTCGACTTGCTCGTGAAGATGGGATATGGCGGCTCTCGACGCGATGCGGGCAGCGCCGTGGGGCGCTCCGGCGACGGCGGCATTGACGGCGTTATCAAGGAAGACGAACTCGGCCTCGATATGATTTACCTTCAGGCGAAGAGATATACTACGGCGAACGTTCCATCTGGCGACGTTCGCGATTTTGTCGGTGCCCTGGTCGGCAAGCGCGCACGCAAGGGTGTCTTCCTCACGACATCTGGATTTCAGGAAGATGCGCGCCTGCAAGCCCAAGACTTCGATGGAAGATCCCTCGTTCTCATTGACGGCAAGATGCTTGCACATTTGATGCTCAAGTATGAGATCGGGTTTTCCATTACCAACACCTACAAGGTCGGTCGGATAGACGAAGATTACTTCGAGGAGGAAATCGCCGGCTAGCGGTCGCGCTATCCATCACGAACCCGTCAGACATTCAAAAGACTACAGGCCGTCCAGAACGAAGAACAATGCGCTTACGGCAATGAGCAACCGCATTGTTTGGACAGGATCATCATGCTCCGGTCGGTGGGCCGACGGATTGCGAAAAGTCCCATACGCACCCGCAAACAGTTCTCTAAGCGAGTTGGCGTCTCCAGATTCCATCGGCTCAGGCGTGAGCGGGCCTCTTGATTTACCAGACGCCCCGAAAGCCTTGTAGAACACATCTTTCGCGGACTCAGCGCTCCCACTTCGTTCGCGCACGGCGATTTCAAGCTCCCGAAACGCCGCGACAACTGCCATATCGTAACTACCTTTCTCAAGGTCTCCGAGAGCCGCCGTCGCAACACGAGGATGCAACAGCGTTCGCGCTTCTTGTCCGGAAACAGCAACCAGTACCCCAGTACCCGACGCAGCTCGCACGCCCGCCCGAGATAGACGATAAAAAAGTCCCCGTTTCATTGGGTTGCTAACGAGCATCCCAGCGCGGTCTAGAAATCCAAGTCCTTCGCCAATTAGGCAAGCATAATCCGATTTGACGGTCGAAGAACCAGCCGGACATGCGCGCTCTACTATTCCACGCGCAAAATCGTCCAGATTGAACTCGTGCATATTGCAATGTCCGAGTTCAGAAAGAACGAACCGCCCTATATCCTCCGGCTCCATTGCCTTCAAATGCTCATATGAAGGAAGCGTGCCCGTCAAAGAATTATTCATGCGACTTTGTATTTCACCTGATTTGACAAAACCTCCTTCGCCATTCATCAACTGATTAACTGAGTTTCCCCCAAACCCGGCGAAGTCGAAGAGATTGCCGCACGGGAAACCCGCCCAATTTCCGGCTGCCGTACCGATAAGCAGCCCCTCAGCCAAAGGTTATACATGAGCACCGTTGCCTGTTGTTCAATAAGCTCCAGCTGATCTACGGGCCGACTCGTACCGTCGATCTGTGTGACGCATGCTAACGCGCAGCGGATCCAGAGGATCACACGAACATTAGAACGTATCTCTAACAGGGCCGACCCCTGAAAGGCCTTCTCACGGCTTCCACCACGACCGACGGCCTGCCATGGCACGTTCAGCATTTTTCCTCTTTCGCATACACGCCTCAGACGATATAAGGACTCCATGCCGCTCTTGCACTGGCTTACCCGCGATGAAGACATTCATCGCGTGACACATGCGCCTTATCGCCTCCTCGAAGAAGCAGCCGAGCATTCCCACGGCGATCAGGACACGGGGAATATGTTGATCCAAGGCGACAACCTCGACGCCTTAAAAGCGTTGCTTCCCTATTATGCGGGAAAAGTAAAATGCATTTTTATCGACCCGCCTTACAACACGCGGAGTGCTTTCGAGCAATACGACGACAACCTCGAGCATACGAAGTGGCTTTCCATGATGTATCCCCGCATGGAATTACTGCGAGACTTCCTGCGGAGAGATGGCAGCATCTGGATTTCGATTGATGACAACGAAGCTCACTACTTGAAGGTTGTGATGGACGAAATTTTTGGGCGCTCAAATTTCGTCGCTAATGTCCTTTGGCAGAAGCGTACGTCCCCGGATGCCCGTCTAGCCCTCGGTGCCGCCCACGATCACATCCTAGTGTACGCCTGCGATATCGGGCAATTGCGCATGAACAAGGTGCAGCGGGACGACAGAACAACCGGGTTCGCGAATCCCGATGACGATCCACGTGGTCCGTGGGCTTCGACGGACTTCACAGCTCAGGGCTGGCGTACAAATCAGATGTACCCGATCAAGACAAGAGGTGGAAAGACTTACGATCCACCCGCTGGCCGTTGTTGGGCTAACATTGAGCCAGAGTTTTTGAAGCTCCGATCCGAAAACCGCATGTGGTTCGGAAAGTCGGGCAATTCACGGCCGCGGATAAAGCATTTTCTTTCAGAATCCCTTGGCATCACAACTTGGACATGGTGGACCAACAAAGAAGTGGGTCACAATCAGGAGGCCAAGATCGAGAGCAAGGAACTTTTCGGAGCGGGTGACACATTCGACACGCCGAAGCCCGAACGTCTACTACGCCGCGTGATCGAACTTGCAAGCGATTCGAACGAGCTCGTCCTTGACAGCTTTCTAGGCTCCGGTACGACGGCGGCGGTGGCTCATAAGCTAGGCCGCCGGTATATCGGCATCGAGAATGGCGAGCATGCGGTGACGTACTGCGCTCTACGCCTATGTAAAGTAATCGAAGGCGAGCAAGGCGGCATTTCCGAAGCCGTAGGATGGAAAGGTGGCGGCGGTTTCCGCTTTTATCGCTTGGGCGATCCCGTTTTTGACGAAACTGGGTGCATTGCACAGGGCATTCGGTTCGCTCCCTTGGCCGCGCATGTATGGTTTGTCGAAACCGGCGTTCCCTTTTCCGGTCAAACGGATTCGCCGTTCTTGGGCACGCATGAGGGAACCGGCTATTACCTGCTCTTCAATGGCATCCTTGGCGATAAACGACCCGACGGCGGAAACATCCTCACGTCCCACATTCTCGCGACGCTTCCCCCGTTCGACGGGCCGAAGGTTATCGTTGGTGAAGGCTGCCGCTTGAGCACCGAACGCTTGCAACGGGAACGAATTACCTTCCGGCACATCCCCTACGAGATCAAGGCACGCTAGGAGAAAAATGGAACTCAAACCATTTCAGCAGGCCGCCCTGGACATTCTCACCACCTTTCTCGAACGCGCCCGCATAACCGGCGATCCCGAACGAGCTTTCATTCAAACCATGCGGCAATCGGGATCGGAGAAAACCCCACCGCCCTATCGAACGATTCCGAGACTTCCAAACGTCCCGAATGTTTGCCTGCGCTTGCCGACAGGCGGCGGGAAAACCTTCCTTGCCGCGCATACCATTTCCGTCGCCGGGCGTTCGTACCTCGAACGTGATTACCCCGTTGTTCTCTGGCTCGTACCGACCAACACGATCCGCATACAAACAGCGGAAGCGTTGAAAAAGCCGTCTCATCCATACCGCGCCGCGATTGATGAAGCGTTTGAAGGCCGCGTTTCGGTGTTCGATATCGGTGAAATCGAGCAAATCAGGCCACAAGACCTTATCGACCGCGTGACCGTCATTGTTTCCACGATTCAGACTCTTCGCGTGAGCAACCCCGAGGGTCGCAAGGTCTATGCTCATTCAGAAACTTTCGAGCCGCATTTCACGCATATCCCCACGACGACGCCAGGTCTAGCGCGCTTAGACGATGGGCAGATCAAGTTTTCTTTCGTCAACCTCATGGCTTTTCATCATCCCTTGGTGATCGTTGACGAAGCACATAAAGCCGGAACAAATCTCTCGTTTGATATGCTGGCCGCACTGCGTCCTTCCTGCATTGTGGAATTCACGGCGACTCCGAACACGGACTCACAAAACGGAAGCAACGTGTTATTTAGAGCTTCCGCCACCGAAGTGAAGGCGGCGGAGATGATTAAACTGCCGATCATTTTGACCGAACACCCAGACTGGCGAAGCGCCGTTCACGATACAATCGAAACTCGAACGAGACTGGCAGAAACCGCGAAGGCCGACGCGCGCTATATCCGCCCCTTGGCTCTCTTTCAAGCTCAAGATAAGGGCCAAGAAGTAACGGCCGAGATCCTTAAAAAGTACTTGATAGAGAACGAGAATATCGCCCCAAAGCGCATCGCCGTGGTAACCGGCGATCAACGCGAACTTGATGCCATAGACCTTTTCGATCGCGCGTGTCCCATTGACTTTATCATCACTGTGGAAGCTCTAAAAGAAGGTTGGGATTGTTCGTTCGCATACGTCCTATGTTCCGTAGCGAATATTTCTAGCGCAACCGATATTGAGCAGCTATTAGGGCGCGTACTCCGTATGCCGTATGCGCAAAACCGTTCTGCGGCGGCATTGAATCATGCTTACGCACATGTTTCCAGCACGCGGTTTGGTGAAGGCGCACGCGCCCTTACGGATACGCTCGTTAAGAAAATGGGATTTGAGCCAGACGAAGCCGCCGCTGTCGTTGAGTGCCGTCAAGCAGAACTTCCCGGCGTTGGTTCACATGGCGTTTTCTTTTCTCTCTTGCTCCATGAAACGTTGGATTCCGTACCAGACTTGTCAGGACTCGCTGTCAAAGAAACCGAACGCGTGAACGTGGAATCGCTGCCAAACGGAGCCGTAAGCGTAACCATTCACGGCGAAATATCCGATGAACTTGAAGAGAGACTACTCGCCACCGCTACGACTACGGAAGCTTCTGAGGCGATCAAATCAGCCGTTTATCGGCATCGGATTCAGTATCGCGACAAAACTTCTCCCGTCGAGCGCGGCGAGAGATTCCCCATGCCGCGCTTATTCGTAAACATTCAAGGAAAATTAGAACTCGTCGAGCAAGAATTTATTCTCGATCTCGGCGGCTGGACGCTGAACGGTTACGCGCCGGAGCTGACGCCGGAAGAATTTTCCATTTATGACACTACCGAACGTTGGGAAATCGATGTACGAAGCGATAAAGTTGTCTACAGTCATCTTGAGCAAAACGTTCAACTTGAAATCGGCATTCTTAAAATGGATTGGACGGACTTAGAACTTTCCCGTTGGCTTGATCATGAGTTACATCAACGAGATATCACCCGGCCCGTGCTTCTGGAATTTTGCCGGAAAGTGGTTGCATACCTTATGGAGCGGCGTCATATCCCATTGAATGACCTACTACGCTTCAAATATCAACTTGCCAGGGCCGTCAAACAGAAAATTGCCGATTACCGGAAGGCGGCTTATACGACTGGATATCAGACGTTTCTCTTGAGCCCGGACGCCCATGTTGAAACGCGCTTCGGCGATTTTTCCTTTGAGAATCGCGGCTACCCTTTTGCGTCGTCGTATCAAGGCGCATATCAATTCAAGAAGCATTTTTTCGGCACTGTCGGCGATCTTTCCAACAGCGGCGAAGAATTCGAGTGCGCCAAGATCATCGACACGTTGCCGCAGATCAAATACTGGATTCGCAATCTCGCCAAGCAGGAACAAACCTCCTTCTGGCTTCCGACCTCAACGGATCGCTTCTATCCTGATTTCGTGGCGCAACTTCACGACGGGCGCGTTCTCGTTATTGAATATAAAGGCGCGCACCTGGCCGATACGCAGGATACCAAGGAAAAGAAAAACATCGGCGAATTATGGGCCGCTAAGAGCAACGGCAAGGCTATTTTCCTCATGGCCGAGCAGCGGAATATCAGAGGGCAAGGTATCAAGGAGCAGATTTCGGCACTCCTTGGCGGTTAATATGTTTTTAAGAGGACTTGCTGTTATTAGCGGCAACGTCGAGCATCTCGATGGATGCGCAGACCTCGTCGAATGTCGGCACCGTGCCAAAAATCATTGCAACGGTATTGTCGTAGTCGCGACGAAGCGCATCGGTCATACCTGCTAGAGGCATGATGGCATACGATCCCGGTTGAGCGGACGCCAAATCAAAATCGGGTCTATCAAAAAACATGCGAGCGTGTCGAACGCAATCCGCCGCGAGTTCTGAATCCTCCAATGCCGTACGTCCAACCTCCGAAGCCATCAAGCAATGCAGATCATAATAATGGCGAGATACCCGTTGCCCCTCCTGACGTAAGACGCCCCGGCGTTCATACCAGCGACACAATCCATGAACAATCACGACCTTATCCCAAAAAGTTCGACGGGGATCAATCGTCATAACGTCAGGAATCGTGAGATCAAACGCAAGCACTTCATCGGCGATATACGGCCGGATGGTGATTGGACGATGGGGATCAAGTGCGGATTTCGCGCCGGATTCAATGCGTACGGCGGGCCGCACATAGGCATCATCACGCGCCTCGATCTCGGGATACCAGAGGAGGAGGGTCTGTCCGTCGGGATCGGCGGCATCAACATCGACACGCCCCAGGCCACCCGTATCCTCCGCAAGCACGGTAATGATCGCGTCTTTGAACGGACCGACGATGTAGGAGCGGCATGCGTCACGAATTTCGTCGAGCTTGCGCCGACGCTGGCTGTTTGATAATGCTTGCAGCTCCTCAATCGTTGCGGCTTGTTCCAGATCCTCACGAAAAACCGTTATGTCGATATCTTCGGAGAAACGTTGAATGAGGCCGTACGCCTTCGACAACGACGTGCCGCCCTTGAAAAGAAGGCGCGGCCTCTTTTCCGGAAGACGATGATAAAGTGCGTGAAGCGTCCAGCAGACCCAGAAATCTTTTTCGATATTGCCGATCGGCGCACCGAGACGATTGGCGGTCGTCAAGAAAAGATCGAGGCGATCGCGAGCGGAGGCGTTGATCACCTCCCGATAGGCATCGGTACTCACGCAGTCTTCTCTCCCGAACCGATCAGATCGCGGAGAAACCCTTGCATCCAAATCGGGAGAGCGGAAAGACCCTCGCGCAGATCGTCGCGGATTCCCTGTCCATAGGCCGGATCGGCAAACACCGAGCGGAGCTGCTTGGCAACGCGCGCTCGCTCCTCGGGATTCGCAAGAACATCCTGCAGCCAGTATAAGGCTTGGACAACCCGCATGGCCGGGTGCCCCGCCCAATACAACCGGCTGGGAGCCGCAGGTTTGAAGTGAATCACCTGCTTACCGAGAGTGATCCCTTTCAGGCGAGCGTCGGTCAGCACCTCAATGCGCGCAGGCACCGCCGTCGTGAGCCCCAGCTCGTTCGCGGCGGTCATGCCGTCAACAACGTAGCGGACCTTATCTCGGCGCGCTACCGCCCGGATAACTTCCCGATAATCCGGAACGGACGGGCGAGCCGTGAGACGATTCGTGGTCGGACGATCGTACAGGCCCCGGTCGATGCGGCGGAGGGTGCCGGCCGCCGCGAGACGCTGGAGGGTCTTATCTACGGCACCGCGACCGGCAAGATCGGCGAAATCGCCGGGCGTCCAGACGGCATACGGCTCGACCGCCATGCGCTGCGCTATGCGGCTTCGAAGATCGACTCCAGTCGGGAAGATGGTAGCCATGTCCGAAGTTTACAACATCCTTCGGACAGAGTAAAGGCATCCCACTGCGTAAAAAGCCTCTTCGCACAGATACGAACGTATGTTCGAAGGCAGAACCACGTCGCCCTTGCCTCCTATGCTCACCTGTTTAGGCAGATGGGCGTGGGAGCGTATGCCGGTAAGACGAGTACAACAGTTCAACGATCTGTATGTAACGTATGGCGTCGGGGCGGCATCAGCGTTGGCCGCGCTTTCGCGACTGCACCGTTTTTGATCGTCGTCGCCATTACGGCGTTGTAAGTATCGGTTGCGGGTGCGACATGGGTTCGCGGCGTGTTTTACTGCGTCAGTCCGGTCGTCGTGGCCCTCATAGTGAAAGCGTGTTGGAACCTTGGTCGTAAGACCCTCAAACGCGATGCCGCCGCATGGCGACGGCGCGCGCGCTAAGCGCACTTGCAAATTCCTCATGACATGATATAATCCAATGACATGATTTCAAAGGATGACAAGGATAAGGAGACTTGGACCTCACGACGGGAAGCTCGCAAGACTGTCCGTTCGCTTGCTTCGCGTTTCCAGCGCCTCAAGGAGGCATCCGTACCTGAACACGGAGTCGTCACCCTTGCCCTTGCGGCTCGGTTTGGGGTTTCACCGCTTGCTCTTAGCCGTTATGAGCGCAAGGGGATGCTTCACCGAAGCGGACGAGGGCTCTATCGGTTTGCCGATGAGCTTCCCACTGAAGCGGACGAGGTCCGCGATGTGCTCATTGAATACGGTTCTCAGGCCGTTGCTTCACATGAGACGGCGCTGCGGCTGCTTCAACTTTCGGATGTGAATCCCGGCTTCATCCATATTACCATCCCGAGAAGTCAGCGCTATGTTACGTCGCGCCGGAATGTTGTCGTTCATACCACCTCTCTCCCGATCGAACCCCACGAGCGGACGGTGATTGACGGAATCGCGGTTACCACTGCGGCTCGTTCGATCGTCGATGCTGCGCGAGACGGTACGCAGTGGGATCAAATCGACGCTGCCGTTCGCGAAGCGATTCTTGATGGTCATATCTCCAAAGAGGATCTCAGTCGCGCTCTTGAACGCGCCACTCGGCAAGTGCGCGAACATATTGAACCTCGCCTGAAAGGTCGCCCGTGAAATACTCTTCGGCGACAAGCTTTGCCGCAGCGCTGAGCGCATTCATGCGACGCGAAGCAGAGCAACGAGGTCAGTCAATCCAACGCATTCGGCACGAGGTTGCGTTTGATCGCGTTCTTGCCCGATTACTTGCCGTTGATTCGAAGGCTTGGCTGCTCAAAGGAGGCGTGGCGCTTGAATACCGGCTGCCGCCGGCCGTTTCGCGCACGACGGTCGATGTCGATCTTACGATTGATGTCACAATCATGGAAGAAGCACACATAGCGCCGTTTGTTTCGGCGGCTGCGGAGATCGACTTGGGAGATTTTTTCACGATGACCGTCACGGCTACGCCGCATGGAAATCTCCTGGATGAACTCAACGTTCATCGCTACAAAGTGCGACTTGATCTCATGGGGAAAATGTTTGATGCCGTTGCCCTCGACATAAGCGTCACGGATCACGTTTTCGGGGTTGCGGAAATACTGAACAGCCGCCCGCATTTAGCGTTTGCCGGGATCGATCCGCTGCAAATTCCGGCGATTCCCGTGGAACAGCACCTCACGGAAGGCGGTCGCCCAAGCCGTGAATTTAACCGATCTTACGTAGTCCCAACTAGCCGATTTTTCGCACGGATTTCTCACTGAGAGGGCGGAAACGAGCAGAAAAATGAAGCGTCAAGCCCATTGAAACGCTTCCATAGACCACATACACTAGGGGTAATGATGATGAACGCTCATTCCAACACCCTCGTGCTTGCGGGCACGGGCAAGACCGGCTCGAGGCTCGCCGCGAAACTCGCGAAGCTCGGCCTTAAAGTCCGTACCGCCGCACGCCACGGTGCCGATGTCCGCTTCGACTGGGACGATGCAACGACTCACCGCCTCGCCTTGCACGGGGTCGATCGCCTCTACTTGGTCCCGCCGGTTATGCGGATGGACTTCGCTAACCAGGTTGCGACCTTTCTCGATCTCGCCGAGGTAGCCGGCGTACGTCATGTCACGTATCTGAGCGCCTACGGCATCGATCAGGCCTCGTCGGGGCTCGCCCTTCGAGCGGTCGAACTCAACCTCATCGGGCGCAGCAGCATCACTCACTCCATACTGCGACCCGCTTGGTTCATGCAGAACTTCAGCGACACGTTCCTCAAGCCCGTCGACGGCGTCATCACGATACCTACGGCCAACGGATCGGAAGCCTTTATTGACGCCGAGGATATTGCCGCAGTAGCCACCGAGACTCTGGCCAGACCGGATAGACATGCCGGCGGCGCATACGCTCTGACCGGCCCTGAGGCGATGACGGTGGGCGAGGCCGCCGAAGTCATCGCTGCCGTCAGCGGAATGCCGGTGAAGCACAACAACATCGACCGCGGCGTGTGGATCCAGGGCCTCGTGGCGGCCGGCGTGCCTTCCGAGTACGGCGAGATGCTGCGAATGTTGACAGAGGTGATTGCCTCCGGAAAAGGCTCCAGGCCTAGCGACAACGTCGAGAAAATAACTGGGGTGCCACCGATCACATTCGCTGAGTTTGCCCGGCGAACGCGGCAGGCTTGGAGATAGACGGCGCTCGACCCTATGGTGACACGTTCCTACTCTACCGATGCTTCGACCTGGCCGTCCACCACGACCGAGAATCGGGTGTGGTCGTTCTCGAATACGCCTCCGAGGGTCGCGTCGTGTCGACCAGGGCTCCCTATTCAAACCGCTACATCTCGGTGCTCACGATCATCGACCGGAAGGTCACCCGATGGCGCGACTACCTTGACCCGATAGCGGTCTTCGAAGCCGTCGGGTGGCCGCCTCACGCGTGACCCAGAGACTCATGTTAACGCGAATCGTATGACCAGAGAGCCGATCCAGAAGGCCCGGGTGGCTCCGCTTCGAAGCACGAGGTCCCGGTACACCGACCCGAAGTTCAGGGTGGGATATGGAAGAGAAAGGAATCCCGAAGACCATGATTTCTCGTCGTGATTCGTCAAGAATCACCTTCGCACTGGGAACATCTATCATTGCGTTGTTGATCTCTCTCGTTTCTTTTTGGCGCTTTCCTTCTTCCACCTCACATCCGAGTACTACTACCGGCATCTTAGAAAACATTGATAGAACCGGGGCGATTAACGTCGGTTACGGTATCTATCCTCCTTATTCTCAAGAAGATCCCATTTCAAAACAAGTTAGCGGCTTCAGCGTGGATATTATTAAAGAAATCGCGAAGGAATTAGGCGTGAAAGTCGTATGGCACCGCATAAATTGGAATACCATGAGCGCTGATCTGCAACGTGGAGAATTTGATGTGATCGCCGATCCTATTTTCCAGACGATTCCGCGAGCACGAGAACTAGCATTTACGGAACCATATGCGTATTTCGGAACCGGCATTGCCATTATTCGCAAAGGCGATCATCGTTTCACCAATTTCGATAGTCTTGACCTATCAGGCATCGTTGTTGCGGCCGGTCAAGGATCTGCGGAAGAAACGCTCGCCAAAAATCGCCTCGTAAAACCTCAAATCGTCAGCGTAAGCACTGCAAACGATCTCTTACAACCTTTCAACGATGTGATTTCCGGACGCGCCGATGTTGCAATCGCCGATAGAGCAGATGCGAAGCGCTTCCTTCAAGAACATCCAAGCACTGTTCAAGCACTTTGGCTCGATCACCCCCCGGCAGTCGTCCCTGCAGGCTTTGCTCTCCGTTTTTCTGATCGGGAAGGCGCAGAATTTCTGACCGTTTGCTTGCGCAATTTAAAATCCATGGGCATCATCGATGCCCTGCAAAAGAAATATCACCTTTCGCAAGCTCTACAATAGAACATAACTCAGTAACTGATATGAACTACGATTGGCATTTCGAACGACTCTCGCCATATTGGGGCGCATTTGTTGTAGGAACAGAAACAACGTTGTCCCTAACCATTTGCGTCGTTATATGCGGATCACTTTTCGGCCTTATCTGTGGATTTGCACTTCGACAACCTCCAATTCGCTGGTTTCTCTATCCCATCATCGACATTATTCGAGCACTCCCACCGCTCGTGTTCCTTCTCTTCGTTTACTACATACTAACACAACAAATCATCGGGATAGCAATACCGGCATATTGGGTATACGTCATCGCTATGTCGCTCAATCTAGCGGCATTCACAGCAGATATTGTTCGCGCCGCAATTGAAAATGTACCGCAAGACGCAGCCGATGCCGGGCGCGCTCTCGGCATGTCCGAAAAGCAGCTTGCACGCTACATCATTCTACCTCACGTTACACGGGAGGTTATTCCCACGATGTCCCTACTGTACATATCCATGCTCAAGATGAGTTCTCTCGCTTCCGTAATTAACGTGAGGGAGGTCGTCTATGCCGCACAAACGGTTATCGCTGAGAACTCTCGGTCGTTAGAATCCTGGTGCATTGTTGGAGCAATTTACGTATCGTTAGTGATGCCGTTCACTTATATTGCACGGAAACTTGAAATCTGGTCAGGCCGAGGAACCTCACAGGCAAGCCATGAGTAATTATTCACCGGAGCCGGACAACAAAAATGAGACTCATTCCAGAAGGTCCATTGATTCTCCGGCACTTCTTACAGCGTCTGAAATCTCTCGGACTTCTGGAACGCAGCTACTTCTCCACAATATTTCATTTCAGCTTCACCAAGGGGAAATCCTCGGAATCATTGGACCCAGCGGCAGTGGCAAAACGACGCTTCTGCGCTGCCTCAATATGCTTGATCCTATTTCCCAAGGAAGCATATCATTTTATGGAGATCCACCGCTAACTATCAGCCCCCACGGTAAGCTTGAAATTCCCTCGGAAAAACACCTCCCAGATGCACGCGCTTTGGATCGCGCCCTTTCAAACTATCGACAACATGTCGGTATGGTTTTTCAGCATTTTAATCTCTGGGGAACAGATACGGTGCTGCAAAATCTTACTCTGGCTCCCATCGTTGTTCGCGGAGAGACTCGGCAACGTGCAGCACACCGAGCACAAGAAGTCTGCGGTCAACTCGGACTAGAAGACAAACTTCATGTCCCCGTGTGGAAACTCTCCGGCGGAGAACGTCAACGAGTTGCAATCATTCGTGCGCTCATGATGGACCCGAAAGTGCTTCTACTCGACGAAATCACCTCTGCCCTTGATCCCGTTCTTACAGCAGAAGTCCTCCAAACAATCCGCCAACTCCAGTTACGCGGTATGACAATGATACTTGTCACACATCACCTAGAATTCGCAGCATCGATTTGCAACAGAATTATGTTCCTTTCCGGAGGAAGTATTTTGCAAATTGATACACCAAACACGCTCCGAACCTCACCTGCAAGTCCAGCTGTCGAACAGTTTATTGCAGTGCTTCGTTCGGTTCAGTAAAACAATAAAGCGAACACAAAGTCGAGCTACCTGAGGTCATTAACCGCGACGTTCCGGCCACTCGTTTGTGCGTAGGGGTACCAATGAGGTGCGTCACCGTCTCTCTCCCAAGCTTGCCGGCAAGATATTGGGCGAAGCGAGCACCCGCGCGCCATTATTTTAAGCCGGCGGATGTACTTATTGGACGGCGTGCGCGATTTCGTGTCGGCTCTTCGTACGAGAGGTCGCTCCGGTTCCAGCCGGCTTTGGTAAAGCACAGTTCGTAAAGTGAATCAAGGAATCCACGAATCATTGCATCCGGATCTGCCGCTTCGCGAACCGCCTTGTAGGGCAGTACCCACTCCTTGAATGTCGTCGACCAGGATGTTTCTTTCGGCTCAATAGTGGTCGTCGCTGCGTCCGTGGGTTGCGGATAGATGTATCCATAGAAGAACGGATTCGTCTTCTCGTCGCCAAAGTAAAGCCCGACGTTCATCAGTTCAGCATCGAGATCGTACTTCATCAGGTATCCGCGGTCGGTTGGGGGCGAAACGTGCTTTCCGTTAAACAAGATAAGCGCGACGTCGAACCCACCCCACCACAGTTGAATGCCCGAGCGTCCGAAGAAGTGCGAACGCCACTCTTCGAAGACGCCGACGGCCGACGTCGCTGCACGAAACCAGCGCTGTACGTCCCGCGGCGCGTACGCGGTCAACCGCGTATCTTCGGGGAACGGTGTCGCGTCGGGAATCTCCTGCGGGATGCGTGATATCACGCCGGACACGTCGAGTTCCTCAAGGGCCTCGCACAATGCGTGATAGACCTCGGCGACGCTGCGCGCCGGCACCAAAGCGATTTTCCTCTGATCTCCCGTGCTGGTTCGCACAACAATTTCGGAAGTGAACACATCGAACAACGCCTCTACCGAGCGGCCATCGCACGGTATCGGGCCGGTGGTGAAGCCGCCTGCAGTGAACAGGAGTGGGGTAAACATCCAGTTCGGTTGAGTTGGGGAAAGAGCGACGCGGATCTTTCCCAGCATCTGCGCGTAGAGGTGCAGACTCCGCTTGGTTGCGGCCCAACCCGCAACATCGATGTCGGGCCAAAGGTCGATACTCTTGATCGTGCTACTGCTCATTCGCGTTCCTCATCTTCTTCTCGAATCACTCGAAGCCATGGCCTGTTTTTCTCTCAAGTTGCGCCCTGGTTTGCGCTGCAAGAACCTTCGCTACGAATTCCGGTACGATCCGGGTCGCATTTCCATAGATTCTCTCATCGAACATCGTGTGGTCAAGGGAGGGTTCGAGGTTGAGTTCGATCGCGCGGCCCCGTCCTACCTCTCGGACTTCCTGCACCAAGCCCGCTGCCGGATAGACGTTGCCCGAAGTGCCGATCGAGACGAACAGGTCGCATTTCTGCAAGGCTGCATAAACCCGATCCAATTGCAGCGGCATCTCGCCGAACCAGACGATGTGCGGCCTGAGCGTTTTCGCCTCGTTGCAACAGGTGCATTTTGATTCCAGTGTGATGTCGCCGGTCCAGTCGTACACACGCCCCGTCGCCACACAACGGGCTTTGGCGAGTTCTCCATGCATGTGCAGCAATCCGAATCCGGCACGCAACGTTTTGCCGATCAGAGCGCGCTCATGCAGGTCATCAACGTTCTGCGTAACGAGCAAGAAATCGCCGTCCCACCGGCCTGCCAGTTCGGCCAGCGCTCGATGTGCTGCATTGGGCTCCACCTCTTTGAGTTGCGCCCGACGCATGTTGTAAAAATCTTGCACCAGCTTCGGGTCGCGCTCGAATGCTTCGGGCGTCGCCACGTCTTCAATGCGGTGGTTGCACCATAATCCGCCATGATCACGGAACGTGGACAGGCCCGATTCGACGGAGATACCCGCACCCGTCAATACAACGATTGAACGGATGTGTTTCATAAATTTTTCGTAGCGCCGTTGAATTTGCGCGCCCTGGCAATCAAACTCGTATACCGAGCGACTCAGGCCGCCGCGAGGAGCTTTCGCCGGCTCGCGATGACCTTCTCGAAGCGATAATCGCCGCATCCGCGGTAGCAAGATATTGATGAATGAACGCGATGCACATGCTGCCTTCGCCGACTGAGGACGCGACACGCTTGATCGATCCATGTCGGACGTCGCCGGCGGCGAAAATCCCGGGCACGCTCGTCTCGAGCAAATAGGGGTCACGCTCGAGCGGCCAAGTACGCCGCACTTGCGAGCTAAAATCCAGCATGTCACGTCCAGTGCAGATATAGCCGTCCGCGTCGCGGATGATTTCGTCTGGGAGTGATCTCGTTTCGGCGTCCGCACCGATAAGGACGAACAATCCTTCCGTTTGATACGTCAGATGTTCATTGGTAGGCAAATGCTTCACGACGATCATCTCGAGATGGTCCGTCCCGCTTGCGGCGACAATCTCGCGTTCAACCTCTACGTGCACGTTCGCTTTGGTTTGAAGCTCGTCGATGAGGTATTGCGACATACTCTTCTTCAGCGCATTACCGCGCACGAGCAGGGTTACACGAGAAGCGTAGTCCGCAAAGAACATCGCGGCTTGGCCGGCGGAGTTGCCGCCGCCGACCAAGAAGACGTCTTTGCCGCGAGTTGCAAGCGCCTCCGTTCGTGCGGCACCGTAGTACACTCCACGCCCCGTGAAGTCGGCGATACCCTCGGCCTCCAATTTGCGCCACGACACGCCGGTCGCAAGTATC
This sequence comes from Vulcanimicrobiaceae bacterium, assembly GCA_035937855.1. Taxonomy (GTDB): domain Bacteria; phylum Vulcanimicrobiota; class Vulcanimicrobiia; order Vulcanimicrobiales; family Vulcanimicrobiaceae; genus DASZHL01. The sequence goes on along the minus strand of DASZHL010000002.1, from coordinate 28,307 downwards.
AATGCTCTGCCTGCAACCCGCTCGCCGCCGTCGAGGACTACCGAATGTGGATCACCGTCACCGGCAGGCAGAATTCCTAAGACATCGCGTGCGCTCAGCATTTCGGCGCCGAAACGCTTGGCTTGCGACCACGCACGCTTACTGAGATCGTCGCCCGATACTCCGGCTGGAAAACCCAAGTAATTTTCGATGCGCGATGACGATCCGGCTTGACCGCCGGGTGCGCTTCGCTCGATCAGCAGCGTGCGCAGACCCTCCGAGGCACTGTAGACGCTAGCTGCAAGTCCAGCAGGCCCGGCGCCAATGATCACCACATCGTAGACTTGATCCGCAATGGGTGCGATTTGCAAGCCGAGGCGTGAGGCGATCTCACGATTTGACGGAGCGCTGAGGTTCGATCCGTCGGGAAGCACCACAATCGGATATGGACCGTCGCCAAGCCCTTCCGGAAAACGGGTAGCGACGGTCGGATCATCCGGCTCGAGCCAACGAACCGCAAAATGGTTTCGCGCCAGAAAGTCACGCACATTGTGACACTGGAGATCGAATCGGGATCCAATGATCGTAACGGTCGGCACCGGAGTCTCAACGGTAAACTGTTGAAGACGACCCACTCGCGTGATCATCATGCGGACGATTTGCTCCCGAAGTTGCGCGCAATTTTCGATGAGATTGCGAAAGTCCAAGGCGTCTAAGCGCAGCGCTCGCGACGGCTCTGCGGCACGCAAGCCCGCGACGGCCGGCGAATTGAGGAGCAACGGCACCTCGCCGAAACACTCTCCGGGAAGATAGGCTGCGATCGTACGATCGCTGTCGCCAACGCGCTTCGTCACCTCGATGCGGCCGGACAGCAGGGCGAAGAACGACGGCGATTCGCCCTCAAGCAGAAGCCATGCACCCGCCTGAAGCTGGATTTCGGCGGCACGCTCTGCGATCCTGGCCCGCTCTTGAGCGGGAATCACCGACAGCAGCGGTATGTCGAGAAGCGTTTCGGCACTAATCATTCGAGTTGCAAACCTCCTGGAACCTTAGAGAATCGCGTTTCTCACGAAAGAGAAAGCCCGGTCGGCGATAATCTTCTCCGCGACGCTTTCGGGATCGTCGAGGTTGGAGCAAATGATGACCGGCTCCTCCGGCCCCGGTTCCTCAAGAGTGGCGAACTGGCTGTCGAGTAAGGTCGCCGGCATGAAATGACCGAGTCGCTGGGTTAGGCGGCGCTGGATGAACTCACGATTAGCCTTAAGATAGAGAAAGCAAAGACGAGGCCTGCCTTCTACCAGCGCATCACGATAACTTCGACGCAATGCCGAACACGTGATGATGCCCGCAGTACCCTCCGAGCGCCATCGATCAATGACCTCGGCGACAGCGTGAAGCCAAGGCCGCCGATCTGCCTCGCTCAGCGCGATGCCCCGGCTCATCTTCTCGATATTCTCCGGCGGATGCAGGTCGTCGCCCTCGGCGAAAGCCCAGCCGAGCCTTCCCGCCAGCAAAGCTCCCACGGTCGATTTACCGCAACCGGATACCCCCATCACGACAAGGACCGGCGGATCGATCGCGCGACCTTTCATCTTTGCTATTTGCTTGCCGGCGGCTCGGGGATCTGTTCAATCCGTCCCAACATGAAGAGATAAGCGAAGATCCCGACGACGAGTACCATTCCGGCAACCATGAACGCGTACGTGAATGAGTTCGTGGCTCCGACGATCCAGCCGGTCGCGATCGGCGCGATCACTCCCATCATATTGTTCGCGAAATTCATGACTCCGCCGACCGTAGCCGTGCCGCCCTTCGGAGCGATGAGAGATGGGATCGACCAACCGATCGGCGCGGCGGCCGCCAACCCGCTCAATGCAATGGATATCCATACGATCGCCCAGCGCGCGTCCTGAGTCATGGCCGCACCGAAGACGCAAAGGCCGAACAGCATGCCGATCACCAGCACGCTTTTGCGTACGGTCGTTTCGTCGTACCCCTTGTTAATGAGGCGATCGACCAGCCATCCGCCGACGATCATGTCCGCAACCGTGGCGCAGGCCCACGGAACGGCCGCGTAGCCGGCCGATTTCAAGATGTCCATATGCATCGTCTTGACCAAATAGCCGGGCAACCACGTCAGGAAGAAATAAAACGAATAGCCGTAGGCCGAGAAGCCGATCGTTAGGCCCCATACTTTAAGGTTACTCAGAAGATAACCAAGCATACCAAAGGCACCGGCCTCGGCGGGACCCTCAGGAGTTGCGCCGCCGGCTTTGATGTAATCGTATTCAGTCCGACTCAATCGCCGATCGGCGCTTGGATCTTTATACAGGAAATAGTACGCAAGAAAGTAGGCGAAGCTTAAGAGAGCAGTCAGGCCGAATCCCCATCGCCACCCGAATCTGATATCGGCGAAGGCTACCAGCGGGACGCCGACAACATTGGAGAACTTGGCGGCCGCGTCAAAGAGCGCCGTAGCGCGCCCGCGCTCGCGTCGCGGGAACCAATACCCCGTTGCTTTCGAACTGCCGGGAAATCCCGGCGCCTCCGCGGCGCCGAGCAGAACTCGCGCCGCGAAGATGCCGCCGAAGCCGCCGGCAAAGGCGATGATCCCGGAGGTGACGGACCACAAAAACGCGCCGACGCGGCCGACGAGACGAACACCGAACCGATCCAAGAGCATGCCCGTCGGAATCTGCAATAGCGCATAGGACCAGAAAAACGCGCTGAATAGTAGCCCCATCTGCTCGGGTCTGAGCCCGAATTGCGCCTGAAGTTGAGGTCCGGCAACGGAAAGATTGATGCGATCGATATAATTGATCAGCACGCCGACACCGAGAAGCGCGCCGATTCCCCACCGGCGCCGAGGAAGTCTCTCCGAAATTTCCGCCCTTACGCCCGCCATTTTCGCTACTCCCATTCATGCGCTCGACCCATCCCGATATTCACGCATATCATCTATGAATCTCCTTCTCCGAGTCACACGGTACCGACACACGAGCACTTGCTCGGCGATGTCATAAGAGGATTGCTCCAGCCCCTGAAGAAACACATCGCCGGCGTCGTTCAAACGCCGCCTATGCAACCAATGCGGGCGCACTTTGCACCGCTCTTCATACGAAAGGTACCGGCTCCATAATGCAAAAGATCGCTCCGTTTCTTTGGTTTAAGGATAAAGCTGAAGAGGCTGCAAATTTCTACGTCTCGATTTTCAAAGACTCGAAGATCGACAGCGTCAGCCGCTACGGTGATGCGGGTCCTGGGCCGGCCGGATCAGCTATGGTGGTTGACTTTCAGCTTGAAGGGCAAGATTTCATGGCGCTTAATGGCGGCGAAACGGAAAATGCCGCGTCAGGCCCGGCGCCGGGTGCGATAGCCCTGTTTGTGAACTGCGAAACGCAAGCTGAGGTCGATCGCTTGTGGGAAAAGCTATCCGAAGGCGGTGAAAAGATGCAATGCGGGTGGGTAAAAGACAAGTACGGCTTTGTTTGGAACATCGTCCCGGTCGGCTTGAGCGAATATTTGCACGGCGATGATCCAATAAAAGCACAACGCGCGATGCGAGCGATGCTGCAAATGAAAAAACTCGACATCAATGAGCTTAAGCGGGCTTACGAGGGAGTATAAACGACGGGAAAGCCGTCGGTGCGCCGTTACCGACGGCTTCCGGCAGAACCCGAGGAAGAGCTTCTTCTACGGATCTGCTCGATCCCGACATCGACGTATTCATAAATCTCAACTACGTCGGAATGATCGCAACGGGAAACGATCGAGCCCTGCTGCAGCGTAGGCTTAGAGACGGTCGTCACAATTTGACCCGCTCGACCGACGACCTACCGCCTTTGCTCCAGATCGGTGAAGACGAACTCCATCTCGGCGCTGGGCGACCTCATGTTGTTTTGAGGAAGCACCGATTCATAGGAGATGCTTCCGCATCGTTTTGGAAGCCGGAGATAGGTAGTAAGGATGAACGCTCGGCTTTCGCTTGCAATGCTCTCCTTGTCAGCAGTTATCGCTTGCAGTGGTACCTCGGCCACTCCTCCGACTTCTGTGCAGCGCTCTTATAACGGCACTGCTTCGGTGGGCGACTTTCTCACCATCATCGTCGATTCGGCTGCGCACACCATCAGCTATGTGAATCGCTCCAATAGCGACAGTGGAACCGTTCCCTACACCGTGAACAGTGATGGCACCTACTCACTCAACGACCCAACGGGTAATCTGGTCACGGCTTATGAAATTCCCAATTATGCGATGATCATCCAGGCAACAAAAACCGGCCCAACTCATAATACGGTCTCGCTGGTCACGGCGGTCGAAAGCGGCCAGATTTCCATGGCAACCTGGAGCGGACACACCTACAACTATATGCAATTCCGCACCGCCGCGGGTGGCTTAGAAGTAGGGTCGGTTTCGGTGCTCACGGCAGGCGGCGTTAGCGGGAAGAGCTACTGGCCAGACGGTGCGATGAATGGGTCCGGTGCCTTCAATACCCTTTCCAGCAGTATCCTCAGCACTCCGCCGGTTGCGGATCCTTCCGGCACGTTCTTGACCGCACCCGATCAGGGGGGAACGACCGATTACATCTTCGGAACCGCTAACGGACAATTTCTCGTCGATACCCAGAATGGTGCAATCCTCGGCTTCCAGCAAGCCTTGAGCAAGAATTTGGACCCATCCGTGGCTGGAACGTATACCGCAACCTTATATCAGAAGACCGGCGCAAATACCGGCATGGGCAACATTGAGACGGGAACCCCCAGCCTCACAAACGCAACGATCACCATCGATGCCGCCGGGAACGCCGTCATCAAGGATAGTCATGCGACCACTCTTGCTTCAGGTGTTCTCGCCGCGGTGGCGGATACGAACTACCTCGAGGGTGTTGGCAAACTTACCGATCCATGCTTTGGGATGTTCACGTTTCGCACCACCACTGCGAGTTCCCAAGAAGACGTCTTCATGACATTTCAGGGACGAGCAGCATTACTCTCGTCCTTCACACGGCCTCTGGTGTCAGGTCCTGGAAGCACCTATGACTATTTCTATGGAGTCGGCCTCCACTAGCGATCAATCGTCACCATCACCGAATCGGCGTAACGCTTTCCCGAGATTTTTCCCGGTGCTAATGCGTCGTCGAGCATCTTCATCTGCGCGGGATCAAGCTGGACGGTTTCGGCGGCCACATTTTCCTCAAGATATTTCCGGCGCTTCGTACCGGGAATCGGTACGAAGTCGCCGCCCTTGCGCAAAAGCCAGGCGAGGGCGATCTGCCCAGGTTTCGCGTGTATCGCTGCCGCGATATCGTATACCGTCCGCGCCGCCTTCACATTGGCGTCGAAGTTCTCCCCCTGATACCGTGGATCGGTATGTCGAAAATCACCTTCCGGATACTCCTCCGCACGCTTGACCTCTCCGGTCAAAAAGCCCCGACCAAGGGGGGCAAAAGGCACGAGACCAATGCGGAGCTCGCGTAAAACGGGGATTATCTCCGATTCAAGATTCCGTTCCCAAAGCGAATATTCGCTTTGCAGCGCAGTAAGCGGATGAACGGCGTGGGCGCGGCGGATGTTGGCGACGCCGGCTTCGGAAAGACCGAAGTACCGTACCTTTCCCTGCTTGACCAAATCCCCCACTGTGCCTGCCACGTCCTCGATCGGCACGGCCGGATCGACACGGTGTTGGTAGAGGAGGTCGATGTAGTCGGTGCCGAGCCGACTAAGGGAGCCCTCCACCGCCTCGCGGATATGCTCAGGACGACTAACCCTCTCGGTGCCGACCTGCTTTCCGCCCTCGAAACGAAAGCCGAATTTGGTGGCGATCACCACCTGGTCGCGCCGGTTCTTGAACGCCCGACCGAGCAGCAACTCGTTTGTGAAGGAACCATAGACTTCGGCTGTGTCGAAGAAGTTGCAGCCGAGTTCGATGGCGCGATGTACTGTTGCAATCGACTCCCGTTCATCGGCCGGACCATACGACTGGCTCATTCCCATGCAGCCGAGGCCGATCGCCGATACCACGAGTCCCTGACTGCCGAGTTTTCGTCTGTTCAAAGTCACGTCGCCCTCCAATAAGATCAGTATACGCACGTCATCACGATTGTAAACGTTTGAAGTACGCCTTGCAGAAGGAGCTTATCGAGACGACGTCGTTGCGTGCGGCTGAAAGTAAGGTTTCCGCCGGCCGACCCGGCGGATGGGGGATTCCTGCAGCAGGACCCTTAAACGTTCCTGACTTCCGACATTCTCGTTCGCATGGAGCCTTCGCATAATTACGACTTCGATAGCGTTGATCAGATGAGGTATGTTGAAGCGCCCAGCGGTCGGCATGCTCTTTCCATAGGAAAATTCCAAATCAGCCAAGGTGCCCTCATGATGGCCGCGTCGGTCATCCTTGGAGTGGCCGCAGGTTATAGTTCTCTCGCGCTCCGCATCCTCCTTGCCTTCGAGCATCACGTCGCCTTTGATTGGTTGGCGCCGCACGCGCGGATACTCTTCGGAGCAGCGGGCATTATTGTTCCGCTTGTGTGCGGCGGTGCGTTGACAGCCTTCATCATTCATCGCTTCGCACCGGAAACAAAGGGACACGGCATACCGGAGGTTCTCGCGGCAATGCGTTTGCGCGGCGGTATCATTCGCCCGCGCGTTATCCTTGTAGAAACACTGACCGCAGCAACGTCCATTGGCTTTGGGGGAAGCTGCGGACGTGAAGGACCGATCGCTCTCATCGGCTCCGCCTGGGGTTCGGCACTCGGCCAACTGTTCGCATTCCCCACGCCGATGATGCGCATGCTCGTTGCAAGCGGAGCGGCCGCAGGCATCGCGGCGACCTTCAACGCTCCCATTGGAGGCGTCATTTTCGCAAGTGAAATCATCTTGCGCGACTTCACATCGCATTCATTCGCGGGGATCGCCGTTGCGAGCGTCGTTTCGACGATCGTCGCACGCACGTATCTTGGGAACCACCCGGCACTGGGAACCATCTCCTTCTCCCTCGTTTCGCCGATGGAGCTGATCTTGTATGCGCTGCTCGGAGTCGTCTCCGCCGGCTGGGCCGGCGCGTTTCTGAGACTCTTCCATTTCCTCGAAGATCGTTTTGACAGGTTCCAGCTTTCCCCCGTCGTCAAAGCAATGATCGGATTTGGATTGGTCGGCATTATCGCGATCGGATTTCCTCAAGTCCTCGGCCTCGGCTATGAGAATGTGCAGCACATGCTCGACGATCAATTATCGCCAACGAACGCTTTCGCATTGGCGTTGCTCAAACCGCTCGCAACGACGCTAACGCTAGGTAGCGGCGGAAGCGGCGGTCTTCTCGCGCCAATGCTTATTACAGGCGCGATGCTCGGTGACGGATTCGGTTCTCTTGCCCATGCCGTCTTCCCATCTTGGACTGCGGTTGCGGCCGCATATGGACTCGTGGGAATGGCGGCGATGTTTTCCGCCGCAAACGAGGCGCCGATCACGGCGATCGCAATCGTGTTCGAGATGTCCGGAGATTACACGCTCATCTTGCCGTTGATGATCGCCAGCGTCGTAGCCTCACTCGTCGGCCGATCCCACTTTGGCCGGAAAGAGGATAAATCCCGATAAAAATTGTATTGCACTCAGTCGTAAGCCGAGCAAGCAGTCACTGATGAAACCTCTGAAGCCGAGAAGGTTCCTCCATTTTGGAGGTGGGTGAGATTTGAAATCGATCGACCATTCGAATCTGTTGGTTACGCCGGGACACACCATCCATTTAGCGGATTTTGATCCCGGCTTGACCTACGATTTTGCGACGAAACGCGATGCGGAAGGTAAGCTCCAGGCTGATATTGAACATCTTTCAGCGCTTCAAGACCTCTTCTATGCTCAGGGGCGATACGCACTGCTCATCATATTGCAGGGCATGGACACTGCCGGCAAAGACGGTGTGATCAAACATGTCATGTCGGGCGTCAACCCTCAAGGCGTCTCTGTTCACAGCTTCAAGACGCCGTCACCCGAAGAGTTGGCGCACGACTACCTCTGGCGCTGTACAAATGTGCTCCCTGAACGTGGACGTATCGGCATTTTTAATCGGTCGTATTACGAGGAGCTGACCGTCGTTCGAGTTCATACATCGCTTCTTGAAGACGCTCAGCTTCCCCCCGAAACCGAGGTGAGGGATGTATGGAAAGAGCGCTTCGAAGATATCATGGCATTCGAACGTCACCTCTCGCGCAACGGCACCCTCATCTTGAAATTCTTTCTCCACCTGTCCAAAAGCGAACAGAGAACACGACTCCTCAACCGCATTGATACGCCCGAGAAGAACTGGAAGATGTCGGCAGCTGACGTGCGAGAACGTGCGTTCTGGGACGCCTATCAGCACGCATACGAGAAAATTCTCACACATACCAGCACCAAGTGGGCACCCTGGTACATCATACCCGCAGATCATAAATGGTTCACCCGTGCGGCAGTCGCCGACGTCATCGTCGCCCGGCTCAAAGCGCTCGAATTGACCTATCCGCATGTTGACGCTGAGCAACGTGGGTTACTTTTGGCCGAACGCAAACAGCTTGCGGAGGAATCGGAATGACGGAACAACGCGAACTGAATTCTCTGATTGCGAGTTTCACCAGACTCAGCATCCCGTTGAAACCGAATTCGCTCCTGTACGAACGGCTAGGCGTTTTGAATCCCGCATGCGTTCGTTTACGGGATGGAACGCTCCAACTCTACCCTCGTATGGTTGCGCCGGGCAACATTTCACGCATCGGCTCATTCCGCGCTCATCAACGTCGAGACGGAGGGATCGAATTAAAGAAACGCGGGTTTGCGCTTGAGCCGAAAGCGCCGTATGAGCTGCGTGACGCTCCGGGAGGATATGGGTGCGAAGATCCACGCGTGACCTTCATCAAAGCCCTCGATCGCTACGTCATGGCCTACGTCGCATTTGGGCCGGCCGGCCCGGAAGTCGCGGTAGCAATCTCCCAAGACGGCTTAGAATGGGAACGCCTGGGACCAGTGCGCTTCGAAGGGAGCGACGTGCCGATCGCGGATAAGGACGCGGCATTCTTTCCAGAGCCAATTCTCTCCCCAAACGGAGTTCCGTCCTTCGCGATCTACCATCGTCCCACGTTCGCGACCTCCGCGCACGAAGGGATCGCGATCGGATATGTTTCAGTCGCCGCGGCGCAAGTAGATCTGCACAATCTTTGCACGGTGACCGAATCCCACATTCTCGTCTTACCTGAAGCGAATTGGGGAAAAATTAAAGTTGGAGCGGGGACACCACCAATACGCATCCGAGAAGGCTGGCTTGCCCTTATTCATGGCGTTGACGAGTTCGAAGACCCGAGCGGCGCCGTGCTGCGGCGCTATTGTGCCGGCGTCATCATCCACGACGCCGAGCACATCGAACAAGTGATCTTCCGTTCTTCTGAACCGCTCTTCGTGCCGGAGGTGGCCGGTGAGATGAACGGCACCGTCGGACACGTGGTTTTTCCCACGGGGATTGATGCGCAAAGCGAGCGCGTCTTCGATATCTACTATGGTATGGCGGATTATGAAATCGGTCGTGGCCGTCTTGTGCTCCACGATCATGGTCCCGACGACCCCATCTGAGGGAAGCTCGCTCGATCTGACTTCCGATTAAAGCAAGCCTTTCGGCGTCCAGCCGGCACGGTCAGAGCTCGTTTTGTGCTCAAACTGCGTTCATTTAGCTTTCTAGCCGTCGGTCGAAAGGGAAAAAAGGCAACCGCTGACGAACCAGGTCTCCGGTTGAAGAACATCGGACAAATCTCTCCGGTTTTGCGAAGGGGCCCTTTTTATGTTGACGCGCTCGTTCAATCCCGCTCTCCTTGCCTTGCTGCTCGTTTTCGTGAGCACGTTGCAAGCTTGTTCAGGTCAATCCGCGGTTATTCCAAGGAGGCAGTCGGGCGGTTCAATCTCCGGGACGATAATGCAGGGCGGGACGGTCGTGCTTCCCACAGGTTCGGGAATCGCCTACTCCTCCCTCAACGTCAAAAACAGCTTGGGCACGACCAAACCCGCAAATGACGGAACCTTCACCCTAAACCAATTTCCGGGCGGTCCGCAATTTGCTTTCGTCACAGATTCTTCCGGTGAAGCGATCCTTGCGGGCTTCGTGAGTCCGCTGTCACCAACGATCGACGCAGCCTCAACGGCGAAAGTCTTGATTTACTGGGCAGCCGGGTTCTATGCGCTGCCAAGTCCGTACCGCGCGCAAATCGTCGACGCGATTGCGACGCAACCGGCATTTGCGGCGGTGCAGAGTGCCATTGAGACATCACTCATGGGCAACTCCGATCCGTTCTCAACGGCAATGGGAAGAATAAACCTCGCCGCGGCGATCAAGGCGTATGTGACGGCTTTCTACGCGAATCCACCGTCGTCCACCGCGCAGGCTATTCGCAATCTTAGCGCAAGTCGGCCGAGTGCGGTCACCGTCAACCAGACAGGCGCACTGAGCGGCATTACTGCGGTTAGCGACACCCCCAACGGCGTCCACTTCGTGAACACCTTCCGGCGTCTCGCCCAGGCATACATCGACGAGGACTCGTTCGTTGATGGGAACAACGTTCGCACGAGCAAGCACGTCGCCGACGTCGTTCCGCCCGAGCGAATCAACGCCGTCAGCGCAATCGGAAGCGTATCCGGAGGACCGATCGCGGTGGCGCAAAGCCTCCTCAGCAGTTCCGGGCAATACGCTCCTGTCTCCACCCCGTCCGTCTCGCTCGCCGTCGAACCGGGTTCCATCTCGACTCGCTACAACATCACGGTTATCGGCGCCGGAAAAGTAAATGGAACCGTGACGCTAACGCCCGAGCAATCGACGGCAAGACAATCGCTCGTCGTGCAGCAACTCATCCAGGACATCCTCGTGCCATTCGTCGCGTCGGTTTCCATCCCGCTCAACAGCACGCAACTCGACGATTACTTCCAGTCGTCCGGCGGCGACGCCCAACTTGCGACCATCGTGTCGACTCTGACGGGCCTTGCGCCGCAGATATTCACATTGACGGACAGCGGTCAGGTCAGCAACGCATTGGTGCTCGGCTTAGACACGATTGCGCCGAGTGCGGCGCTCCAGAGCGAGCTTCTTCAACTCGTATACACGTTCATCGACACGAGTGCGGGGCCGGGCGTTGCGGCGTCGGCATACAGCACGGGTTACTCCCCACTCTACGCACTCAACGTTATCAGCGCGGTCGTGCTCGGAGGCGATGTCGCGGCAATCTCCCAAGACATCGGTGCGTCGAATCAAGCCGATGTTTTCGTCGTAGACGTTAGCGGCGACAGCGTCAGTATGAGTCCGCTCAGCGCGAATCTCGTCAATGGCGGCGTGCAAACATTCACGGTCACCGCTCCGAGCGCCGGTTCCGGCCAGTCGCTCGTTTACGACTGGACGAACACGGGCGCATTTGGACACATCTCCGATGGAACGCCGGGGCATATCGACACCTTCGAGAGCTCGAGTAACACGGTCACGTATACCGCCAATGCGTCTGGTAACGGCAACGACACCATCGGAGCGACGGTATTTCTCGTCGCCGGCACAAGTCGCACGCAAGTCGGCAATCCGCTCTCGGCAACAGCGACCGTCGGTAAGTGCCCGTTCGCCGGAGTTTTCGTGGGACCGCTCACCGACGGACGGTTCTCGCCACCCTTGGTATCAACCATCACGTTAACGGTCACGTGCTCACCGCCGAATATCGTGCACCTTTCGTATACCGATCCCAGTTATGGAAGCGGTAGTTACGACGGGACGTACTCGGGACTCACGGTAACTGCCGGAAGCACCGGCAATGTCACCGATGTCTATAGCGCGGATTACAAGACGATCACGGGCGCCGAACCTGACGCGTTGCAGACGGATGTCCTAACCCGCACCTCGGGTCCGTAACGAAGGTAGCTCAGAAAAACCATCTCCCAAGCACGGTCCCGATCACAAGGCGCTGCACATGCGGCGCCTTGTGAATTCGATCCTCCACGCAACTCTCGCGTCTCGCCCATGCTTTCTAATGATATGCGACTCTCCCGAGTGAAATGCTTCGCGGTCCGCTTCGTACATGTTCCGTATGGGTATACACCTTCGTACGGAAGGAACGGAGCGTGATCCGGTGGTGATAAACACCTGCCCAATGCACCCGCAGATTCGGCGGGAAGGACCAGGCGACTGCCCGATCTGCGGCATGGCCTTGGAACCACTGAAAATCACCGCGAAAGCTTCGCCGAACAATGAACTCGCGGATATGACCCGTCGCTTCTGGTTTGCGTTGGTCTTAACATTCCCCGTGATCGTCCTTGAGATGGGCGAGCACATCCCCGTGCTCGGCCTCCGCAATCTCGTGTCACCTACGCTATCAATGTGGGTTCAATTCGTCCTCTCAAGTCCAGTCGTTCTCTGGGCCGGATTTCCGTTCTTCACGCGCGGCTGGGCTTCCGTCATACACCGCAGCCTCAATATGTTCAGCCTGATCGCCCTTGGAATCGGTTCGGCTTATCTTTACAGCTTGTTCGCGACCTTCGCCCCGGATATATTCCCCGTGGGCTTCCACACGATGGACGGTAGCGTTGCGGTCTATTTTGAGGCTGCGGCGGTCATTACGGTTCTCGTGCTTCTTGGACAAGTTCTGGAGCTCCAGGCGCGTGAAAAGACGGGAGACGCCATCCGCGCACTCATTCATCTCGCGCCCGAGACCGCCCGCCGCATAAAGCAAGCTGAACCAGATGAGGAAATCCCCTTGGAGCGCGTGCAAGTCGGTGATATGCTCCGCATACGCCCCGGGGACGGCGTCCCGGTGGATGGTGAAGTTATAAGCGGAAAAAGTTTCGTTGACGAATCGCTGGTCACCGGGGAGTCGATGCCCACAATGAAAAAGGCCGGCGACAAGCTCATCGGCGGCACGGTGAATGGTACGGGCTCGTTGGTCATGCGAGCGGAGAAGGTCGGCTCGGAGACCATGCTCGCACGCATCGTGGCGATGGTCTCCGAGGCCCAGCGCAGCCGAGCGCCTATTGCGCGCATGGCTGACACTGTCGCGGGATACTTCGTTCCGGCCGTACTTGCCATTGCCGTATTGGCGTTCATCGCTTGGGCGATTTTGGGGCCGCCACCCGCATTTGCTTACGCACTGATCGCGGCGGTCTCCGTCGTCATCATCGCCTGCCCTTGTGCCCTCGGACTTGCCACGCCGATGAGCATCAGCGTCGGAGTCGGCAAAGGCGCCGGCGTCGGCGTCTTGATCAAGTCCGCCGATGCGCTGGAACGCATGGAAAAAGTGAACGTCTTAGTCGTCGATAAGACTGGAACATTGACTGAGGGCAAGCCAAGGGTCGTCGCAATCGTCTCCGCTGCCGGGTTTTCTGAAACGGAGATCCTCCTTTTTGCCGCTACTCTGGAGCAACTCAGTGAACATCCGCTGGGTGCGGCGATCGTCGCTGCTGCGCGAGATCGCGGGATCGCCTTGCAAAGCGCAACAGATTTCTCTTCTCTCACGGGCAAGGGTGTCACCGGAAAAGTAAATGGACGAACCGTTGCGCTAGGCAACATGAAACTCATGGACGATCTCGGAGTTTCCTTCTCGAATTTCGCGACCAAAGCCGATGAACTACGCCGTGACGGCGCAACCGCACTGTTTCTTGCCGTGGACGCCATGCCGGGCGCGCTGATCGCCGTCGCCGATCCCATAAAGGCGTCAACGCCGGCGGCGCTGGAACGCCTGCGTACAGATGGTATGCGGATCGTGATGGTCACCGGAGACAACAAAACGACGGCGCAAGCCATTGGACGGAGGTTGGATATCGAAGGGGTGGAAGCCGATGTCCTTCCCGCGGATAAATACCGCATCATTCGTCGGCTCAAAACGGAGGGGCGAGTTGTCGCCATGGCCGGCGATGGGGTGAACGATGCGCCCGCGTTAGCCGAGGCCGATGTGGGCATCGCCATGGGCACGGGCACCAAAGTCGCGATCCAAAGCGCCGGGATTACGCTGGTAAAGGGCGACCTCACCGGAATTGTGCGGGCGCGCATGCTCAGCCGAGTGACGATGCGCAACATTCGCCAGAACCTCGTCTTCGCTTTCGCCTACAATGTCATCGGAATTCCCATCGCTGCCGGTGTCCTTTATCCGACCTTCGGGCTTCTGCTCAGCCCGATCGTCGCCGCTGTAGCGATGTCGCTGAGTTCCGTATCGGTGATCGCCAACGCTCTCCGGTTACACACAGCAAAGCTGTAAGAGCAAATCGCATTCGATCAGACGCGGAGTTCCGTCGATCGCCGGAACGATTTCTTCGGGTTTTCCGTTACTGAAAATCGACGAGAACCACGACAAGAACGCCGGCGCAAGCCGACGACGATTGCCTGCGGTTTCCCGCCGAACGCCTGCATGAAGAGAAACCTCCATCAGGCTCCTCGCATAGGTAAAGGAAATCATCGCTCGTGAACGCCGCTACCACGCTGACACAATCACAACTCGTCGATTTTTTAATGAACGTGGCCGTGGTGCGCCCCGTGTTCATTTGGGGGTCACCCGGAATCGGAAAATCCGCGCTCGTGCAAGGCTTCGCGGAAACCGTTGGTATTCCGTGCGTGTCCCTTCTGGGAAGCCAACTCGCCCCCGAAGACCTCATCGGTGTTCCGCAAATCGTCGACGGGAAGAGCCGTTTTTGCCCACCGACTACAATCGCGCGCGACGAACCCTATTGCCTGTTTCTCGACGAACTCAACGCATGCGGTCACGAAGTACAAAAGGCGTTCTATAGCCTCATCCACGAGCGGCGCATCGGCGAGTATAACCTTCCAAAGGGCTCCATCGTCATCGGCGCCGGGAATCGCTCCCAAGACAACGCCATCGTAAAACCGATGTCCTCGGCGCTCATCAATCGAATGATCCATGTCCATCTTAAAGTCTCGCATCGCGATTGGCTCGCCTGGGCCATGGAAAGTAATATCCACGCGCTGGTCTACGAATACATCGGCCAACGCCCCGACCATCTCTGGTCCCAGCCGCCAAAACACGAGGAAACCTTCTCCAGCCCGCGAGCATGGCACATGCTCTCCGACGCATTGCATGAATACGGTACGCGCGTCGATGAGCGTGTGATCGAGATGCTCGCCTTCGGATGCCTCTCACCCGAGCATGCCTCCCAATTCCGCGCATTTTTCAAGCAAATCCGGAATCGATTCGCCCTCGCCGATATTCTTAAAGGCGAGCGCACGTGGCCAAACGCTCCGTCCGAGCGTGATCTTCTTTACTTTCTTGCACAATCGTTTCGAGCGCATCTCCTCAAAGAGCTTCCAAGTGAACGCGACACGCTTTCCGGCGCACAAAGCGACTTGCTTTTTCGCGCAAAAGCGCTACTTAAAGATCTCGCCGCCGTCAGCCTTGAGATCGCGCAGATGGTCGTCACCGACGATGCCCAGCGAACCCTGCCGAGTTGGTTTCTCGTTGACGTTGTGCGCGATCTTCCCCGCATCGTTGCGAAGAAAGAGGGCTCATCTGTCTCGTAAAGATTCGCGCGCCGACATCGCCTTCAACGCGGGCTTGGACATCATCGACAAGCACCCGCTTTTTGCGAGCTTCCGAAAACACTGCCGTGTGATCAGAAACAAAGATTCAAATTTCCCTGCAAACGGATGGGCAAACGTGAGTCCTGACGGCAACATTCACATCCATCCGACGCGTATTGAAGAGCCGGAATGTTGGGTGTATGTTCTCGCCCACTGCATGGCGCATCTCGGCCTCGGCCACTCCAAACAAAAGCGCGAGAATCCGCAAGCTTGGGGTCTCGCATGTGAAATCACCGTCTTGCGCTTCCTCGACGGTCTCCGTCTAGGTACGCCTCCGCCACGCTTGGCCGATCTACCGACACCGCACGATTTCACAATCCCAAACGGAAATGAAGCCGACCTGTACGAGCACTTCTGCAGACGCATCGATCCGCGCATGCCGTCGTACAGCCTCACGGCTAGCGCCACGTTCGATTTTGCCACGGAAAACGAACCTCGCAAAGCAACGCGATATTCCTGGCGACAACCAACTGATTGGGAAGTAGCGTTCGCCGCCGGCCTACAAGAAGCGGTGGCATCTGCCGTCGCGACGGCGGGCGGATATGAAGCACCGAAAAAAGATGATCTCGTCAGTGGGCCGACGGCCGGCAACGTTCGCCGCGCGCGGGAATGGTTTCTCAACCATTACCCCCTTCTCGGCGCGCTTGCGGCATCGTTCGGCGTCGTTATCGATACTTCCGCATCAATGAGCCGCGTCATGCTCGGGGAGTCACTGGGAGCGGTCGCAGCCTACGCGCAAGCCCGCGACGTTCCCGCCGTGCGCGTTATCTCATGTGATGCCGCCGCATACGATTATGGGTACGTCGACCCCGACACCATCGCGAGTCGTATGGAGCTTCGCGGTCGCGGCGGTACACGATTGCAGCCCGGCATCAATCGCCTCGAAAGCGCACCTGATTTTCCTCAAGATGGGCCGATCCTGATCATCACCGATGGATTGTGCGACGCCTTCACTTCGCGCCGCAAACTCGCTATTGTTTTACCGGCCGGTCGTCCATTTCCGCACCCAACGGGCAGCACGCCCATCTTCCGGTTTAGCGAGCGATAAAAGTTCTGAGGGTGGGCTTCTTTTCCAAGATCGGAGCGAGAACGCTCGGCGACTTTGAACCCAAGCACGAAGGATCCCGTCCCCCCACTGATGCCCAACGGAAAAGTTGTCAGGGCTGTCAGCGCTTGTCAGGAGTTGTCAGAAGTGAGGAAACTCCTGTAAGATACAGGCTATGAGCGACGAGAAGTTCGACAACCCTTATCGGCCGACCCCCGGCGGAGAGCCCCCGGCCCTGGTCGGCCGGGACGCGGAACTCGAGGCGATCCGCTACGCCGTTGGTCTCACCAAGGCCGGCGGGGCTGCTCAGCCGATCGTCCTGATCGGCCTACGCGGCATGGGCAAAACCGCCGTTCTCCGGCGTTGCTTGACGCATGCGCGCGAATCAGGCGGCATCGTTCTCTCGGCGGAAGCTTCACGGGAACTTCACCTTGCCACGATTCTTCGCCAAGGGCTCGAACGAGCGAAGAACGACGTCGCGTCGATCCCCAAAAAGCTGAAGGACACCTTCGACCGTTTCCTAGATACTCTCCCCGAGGCAAGCTACGAGCTGCCCGGCGAACTCGGCGGCGTCAAGCTCTCGAAACGCCGGAAAGTAGACGAATCGCCTTTGGCCGACACGCTCGAATCGCTGAATGCCGAGGTGAGAAAGCACGGGCGTTTCCTCGTCTTCGCCGTCGACGAGATCCAGGAATGCCCGGCGATTGATCTCCTCACGGTGATCCGGCTCGTTCACCAAACGGCGAGCACGCCTGAGCCGATCCTCTTTCTCGGAGCGGGACTTCCCGAAAGCATCGCTTATCTTCACAAGATCCGCACCTACACGGAGCGGTGGCGCTATTTCCGCCTCGAGCTTCTGGCGAAGGATGAGACCATTCGCGCGATCGACGAGCCCGCAAAAAAACATGGCGTGACGTGCGAGCACGTCGCCTTGGAACGCCTTGCCGTCGAGACTGCCGGCTATCCGTTCTTCGTCCAGGAGTACGCCTCCGCGACGTGGATTCACCATCGCCGGAACCGCATCACGCTCGACGACGTCGTCGCCGTCATTCCCGGCGTGAGAAAGATCATCAACGACGGCTTTTACGACGGACGCTTTCGGCGTCTCACTCCGCGTGAATGCTCGTACGTCCTCGCGATGAACGCCCTCGGAGAAGGCGCGCACTCCGTTTCGGAGATCGCCGCGCAACTTGGAACGAGGTCCGAAGCGGTGAGCTCGATCCGCAATCAGCTCGTCAAGAAAGACGTCGCCTATGCTCCCGCCGGCGGCCTACTGGAATTTCGCATGCCATTGACCAATCGATATATCGATGAGCGTCGCGCGGAATTCGAGAAGCGAGCGCGTGAAACTCCACTGCCAAAGGAATGAAGAAGCACGATGAGTTCCTCATGGAGACCGGGAAAAACGGGGGGCTGGACACGAGGTCGTGACCGTGAACATTCTCAAAACCCATCACGAAGTATGGAGTCGAGAATATAAAGTCAAGATGAGTTGGTACCAGGGTTTCTCGAAGCCTATAGAAAATTGACCGATGACCGGGTGATAACCCATTACATTTTCGGATCGAGGGCGTCGCGTAGGCCGTCGCCGATGTAGTTGATGGAGAGGACCGTGAATAAGATGCACAGACCGGGGAAGATCGCGACCCACGGGGCGATCTGAAGATTCTCTTGCGCGTCGGCGAGCATGTTGCCCCAACTCGCAGTGGGCGGCTGAATCCCTAAACCCAGAAATGAAAGCGCCGACTCGGTAATGATGACTCCGGCAACGTCCAGCGTCGCTTGAACGATAATCGGCGCCACGGCGTTTGGCAAGAGATGCCGGAAGATGATCCGTCCGTCAGGGTTTCCGACCGCTCGCGCCGCCTCGACGAACTCCTTTTCCCGTAAGGAAAGAAATGACGCGCGCACAAGTCGCGCGATCGGCGGCCAGGAGAGCCCGCCGATGATGACGACGATCACGCCGAAACCTAAGGCTGCTTTATTCGAGGAAGCCGACACGATCGCCGTCAGCACCAGCAAGAGCGGAAGTAGCGGAATACACAAGAATACGTCTGTCAAACGCATGATTAGGTAATCGATCCATCCTCCGTAGTACCCCGCGATCGCGCCGAGCAACGTCCCGATCAGAATCTCCATGAGAACCGCGACGACGCCGACCGTCAGCGAAATGCGCGATCCAAAAATCAAGCGAGCCAAGACGTCTCGGCCGTTCTCGTCGGTCCCCAAGAGATGATTACCGACACCCGGAGCGAGCGGAAAACCATTCCAATGCACCTGATCGATGGCGTTGGGATCAGCCGGACTCAACCAAGGCGCGAAGATCGCGACCAAAGAGATAAGGATCAACAAAACGCCGCTGACCACGGCCAGACGATGCTTCACGAAGCGCTTCCACGCACCATGGCGCTGGACGACAACATCGTTGGGAAGAGATGCCGCTACCCCGATCATTCGTAGCTCACCCGTGGATCAAGGATTGCGTATCCGATGTCGGCGAGCAAATTGCAGAGCACGACCAAGACCGAGACCATCATCAAGTACCCCATCAGCAAGGCGAAATCGAATTGCCCCAGGGCCGAGTAGAACAGCCGCCCCATTCCCGGCCAGGCAAAGATTTGCTCGGTGATGACGGCGCCGCCGACCAGGCCCGGCAATGCCAAAGCGACGACGGTCACCAGAGGATTGAGCGCATTCTTCAGTCCGTGACCGAGCACGACTCGCGTCCTCGTCAAACCTTTCGCGGCGGCGGTACGCATGTAATCGGCGCGCAGGACCTCAAGCATCGAACTGCGGATGAAGCGGCTCCACGTCGCGACGTAAAACAAACTGAGCACGGTCGTCGGCAGGACGAGATGATCGAGGATATCCCACCAGGGACAAGCATCATCGGCGCACATCCCCGCCGAAGGAAGGCGCAATTGATAGCCGAAGCCGCTGATGCCGTTCACCGCAAACGCAAGCTGCAACATCAGCGCAAACCAAAAGACCGGCATCGATTGCCCAAAAAATGCGAACGTCGTAATCGCGTAATCCACAGCGGAATACGGACGGAGCGCGGCGATCAAACCGGCCGTCACACCAACGAGGAGCGAAACGACGATCGCGCTTCCCATCAGGATCAACGTCGCCGGCATTCGCTCGAGAATCGCCTGTAATACCGGCTCGGAATTCGAGGTCGAATATCCAAGATCGCCGCGTACCACCCGGCTGAGCCACGAAAAATATTGCACGCTGACCGGCTGATCGAGGCCAAGATTATGCTTGAGGCGTATGATGTCCGCAGCGGTGATGTGCGGATTCTGCAGGTACGGCGCGAGCGGCCCGCCCGGCACGTTGTGCAGGATGGCGAAAAAAATGAGCGAGATGAACAGCAGCAAAGGAATCGATTCCAGGCTCCTGCGAGCCACGTAGGTTATCAGGTGAACAACCCTCCCGACTGAATGCCGTACGTCTTGCTCACGACGAATCCTTTGCGGACGCGAACTTTCGCGGCACTCGCTCGTAAAGGCGAATCCCGTCGTCTTCCCAGCGGAGACGGGCACCTCCATGCAACGCGTCGTTTTCAAGCTGCGGCAGCATGCGCTCGACCCAATACGAATCCGTGTCGCGCGTGTCGACGAGCGCAAAGCGCGGGTTGCGCGTCAGGCCAAGCGATGCGTTTGGATCAAAACCTAGGTGCGAAAAGAGTTCGTCGTGCGTCCCGACGTCGAGTTTTGGCGGTAAACCCGCGAGCACTTGGTCGATCTTCCGATCATGCGGCCCAGGCCAGTTGAGCTGCAGGCGCCAGTGCGTCGGATTATCGAAAATCAAAATTCCGGCGCACACCACGAGCGAAATACTGACCAAACGCTCCGCTCGCTGAAGTGAACGCCGGGCGACGGAAGCGATTCCGCACGTGAAGGCGAACAGGGCATAGCCGATCCAAACGGCGGCGTAGTATTGTCCCATCGAGAACAAGATCGATTGCCGCGACAGCAGGTTCTCGATGAAACCGGGAACGACCAGCAGTGCGACGGGTTGGGTAAGGCCGATGAAGAGCAGAGGAAGGAAAGATTCCAAAACATAGGCGGGGCGGGTGATCGACCACCACGGCGTTTGCTCTTGACCCGGGGAGTTCCAGGCGTAAAAATGCAGGGGATGCCAAGCCTCAGTTGCTCCGGCCAAAGGACGGACCAACGTGAAAAAACCAACAAATACCGTCAGTGCCACGACAAGTGCCGTCGCACAAAAGCGTACGCCTGTCCGCTCGGAACGCTTTTCAAAATAGACCATGCCGAAAACGGCAGCGAAGCTGAGGATTAAGGATTGATCTTCCTTCACAGCGAGCAAGAGCGCGAAGAAGACCGCCGCCCATGTCCAACGACGCGCATCGACGGCCCATAGGAGCCACAGCGTGGCCGCCGGAACGAACCCGTCTTCATGAAAATCGTTGAACACGACGCCGAATAACGGCGGATAGAGAAGCGCGACGCAACCGATCTTCAAGGCCAACGCGTCTCCAAGGCGTCGTCGTGCGAACAAGAATATCGCGGGGGCGACGAGCGCTCCCGCGATCGACTGAATCGCAACCAAGGCGAGCGCGGAATGCGTCACGAACAACGCCGGTGCGCAGAGTACGAGAATCGGCGAGAAATGCACGGTGAAATGATTTCCGCCCTCGACGCGGTTGGTGAAGCCGGAAAAAACCGTGGAGATCGATTGCGTGAATAAACCGAGGTCTTCACCGGCGTGATGAGCGGCATACCGATCCCATCCCAAAGCGAAATAAACCAACGCAAAACATGCGGCCCACATCCAGATGCGCACGAGTGCCGCGTGCGCTTCATTGCGCCGCACGGTCATTCGACGCCGTGCCACTTGAGATAAGCGAAGAGCACGCCGGTCGCAATGAGAATCGCTCCGGCGAGCAAACCCGCACGCTCTCTAACGGCCGCACCCAGGAGTCGGCCGAATGCCAAGCCGGCTGCGGTCGCCGCCATCGAAGCAACGGCGATCGCCGCGATCATCATCGGAAGCGGCACACCGATATAGAGTACGGAAAATCCAATCCCCAAGGAATCGATACTAATCGAAAGCGAGGCGAGAAAGAGCCCCCAGCCGCGCGAGAGATCGAGTTCACGCTGACTCTCGCCAAGCGCCTCCACCATCATGAAGATGCCGACCGCTATCATCGCCGCGAAACCGAGATAGCCGGCGACGTCTCCCAAAACGCGACCGATGAGCATACTCGACACGATGCCAAGTAAGGTCATCCCGACTTCGGCTGCGGCAAAAGAGACGCCGATGCGAACCTTTGCCCAAGGCGGCATTTCGCGCATTCCAACGCCGATGGAGACCGCGAAGACATCGAGTGCCAGCGACGCTGCGACGATCGCCACACGGATGAGTTGCCAAAGAACAACCACGCCGAGATCAGGTGATCCGGGAATGCTGCTCGATAACCGAGAGAAGCGTCTTCTGTAAATCGGAAACGACGAACGGCTTTGCGATAAAGGCCTCAGCACCGCCGCTTACCGCCCCCACACGAGCGAATTCCCCATGTCCGCTGATGACGAGTACCGGGATCGACGAGAGTCGCGGAATGGTTCTCATGCGCGCGAGAAGGTCGACTCCGGACATCCCGGGCAAGACGTAGTCAGCGACGACGGCATCAAACGCGTTCTGCGCTTCGAGCAGAAGCCAGGCGCTTTCCGCATCTCCAACTTGCGTGAGATCGAAAAACGTGCCGAGCGCATGCTGAAGAAGCTCCCGAATCTTGGGGTCATCTTCGACAACCAGAACACGTCGGTGTGTAAGTTCCATGGCAATCGTTCCCTCCCCCAATCTGCACCCTCCCTCTTCCAGACATAGGCTCCAAGCGCCTCGCTCTTCTCTGGATACCAGCGAAGAATTCCACGAAAAGGCTGCCCCTTTTGCTCGTCGAAGCGCAAATGCATGGCGATACTCGGGCGCATCCCAAGGCTCGACCTTCAGAAACGCCTCTTCTTTCTTGCGCGGCATTTCGTCGCGGGCGAATCAATTGCGTCGGCGCTTGACGCCGTCGCTCGACTCAACGCGGCCGGTTTCGACGCGACTTTGGATTTTCTCGGCGAGAACGTCACGCAACGCGACGAAGCCGAACGAACGCGTGACCTTTACCTTGAACTTATCGACGCGATCAAAGCCTGCGGTGCCAAGACGGACCTCTCGCTCAAGCTCACGGCGCTCGGTCTGTGTATTGACCAAGACTTCACCCTCGAAAACGCCCGGCGTATCCTTGAGCAAGCCGAGCGCCTCCCCGATCCGTTCATTCATATCGATATGGAAGGTTCGGCATTAACCGAACCTTCACTCGTATGCTTCGAACGCCTGTTCGCGGAGCACCGTAATGTCGGCCCCGTCATCCAGGCCTACCTTCATCGCTCGCTCGGGGATATCGAACGGACAATCAAACTCCAAGCGCGAGTCCGCCTCTGCAAAGGCGCTTACAAAGAACCGAAAAGTATCGCGTATCAAGATATGCCCGCGATTCGCCGCGCGTATTTACGATTAGCCGAGGCCTTGTTGGCGCGCGGAACTTATCCCGGAATCGCAACTCACGATCTTCGGCTGATCAAGGCGGTGAAAACATTCTGCGATATCCGCGGCATCGGCAAGGATCGTTTTGAGTTCCAGATGCTTTATGGAATTCGCCCGGATATACAGCGGTCTCTCGTGCGAGAAGGTTATTCCGTACGCGTCTACGTGCCCTTCGGCACCCATTGGGCGAGATATCTCTATCGCCGCATCACTGAACGTAAAGAAAACGTCTTCTTCGTCCTCCGTTCGCTCCTTCGCGTGTAACATTCCACGAGCTTCCATATCGAAATTTCAAATTTTAAATCTGGAATTAGTGAAATTTAGATATTTTAATATCGGAACTTGCAAAACAGTCTCTTATTCCTATCATGGAACAACGCAGCTTGAGGCTGTATTTCAAGGAAGATCGGCACGTGCATCTTGCCGTATGCGGAGCGGTCGGCGACGAGAAGCATGCCGGGCAGTTCAACCTTACGCTCCCTTCCCCCGCCCCCCTGCGGGACGACGCCGGCACAGCGAATTCTCCGAGTTGAGCCCAAAAAAATTTGCGGAGACCGTATCAACTTTCCGGTCTCTGAGTACGTTATGCTAAGGCAGGCGCGCACCCCCTCGCCCTTGAGGGCGATCCGAGCGTCGCGTCGAAGCCGACTTTACGTGGAGGTAGTTTAGAACAGCCATGGCAATTGAAAAAAAGAAAACCGGCGGAATGTCCGTGCGGGAAGCCGGCCAAAAAGGCGGCCAAACCGTCAAGAAAAAGTACGGACCGGAATTCTACGAAATGATTGGTCGCAAGGGCGGACAGGCAACCAAACTTGCGCACGGCCCCGCCTTTTACAAACAAATCGGGGAAAAGGGCGGAAAGAAGGGCGGCGAGGCGACCCGTGATCGTTATGGCTCCGAGTTCTACGAAGAGATCGGCCAGAAAGGCGGCCAAAGAGTCAAGGAACTCATAGCAGCCGGGCGAGCCGCAGCCCTTGCAATGGAGAATTCAAAAGAATCGAAGAAATCGACCTCAAAAAACAAGACTCCAAATTAGGAGGGATGCGCCGCGTCAAATGTCCAGCCATACGCGAATCTCGCGAATCAGCGGTGGGCTATTGAGTTGGGATAATCGCCGTTTGGCTCGTTTATCACCTCGATCGAAGGCCTTTTGGAACCACTCTCGGGCAGCATTGAAGTCCCGAACGGTTCCTCGACCGTGGAGGTAACCATCAGCTACACGGATTTGAGCGGCGAGATCTTCTTGCTTGGCCGACGCCAAGCACCAGTGAAAGGCAGCAATGAGATCGACATCTCCGGCGCCGCCGCTCTCGAACAAGAGAGCACAATGGAGCTGCGCGACGGCGTTGCCGCCTTCGGCGGCTTCCAGAAACCACTCGAGCGCGTGACGCACGGTTTCCCGGCTGGGTGTTCCCTGATGCGGAATGAAATCTCCAGATGCGCTTTGCTCGATCTTCCCCTGTTCGAGCGCGAGCCCAGCATCGGTGCGTGCATCGATTGACCCGCAACGAATCGCTTGTCGTAAAAAACCGGCGGCATCCAGAAAGGTGAATTCAGGCAGGAACTGGTTGAGATCACCCTTTTCGAAGAGAGTCCAGATCGTCCAACACGCATTCGCATCGCGTCTTTGCGCTGCAGCAAACAAATGAGAGATCGCACGCTTGCGGTCGATCGGTCCGGGAAAGCCGGACCAGAACGTCTCGAACAACCGGAACTCGGCATAGGCATCGCCTTCGTCTGATGCACGTTCATACCAAGTGACGGCCGTTTCATGATTGGAATCACATCCATAGATTCCCCAACGATACGCATCACCGAGGATGCGTAATGAACGCAGGTGTCCCGTTCGCCCGCCGTATTCGACGATATCATAGAAACGCTTCCAGGTGATCGCATAATCGTCGAAGATCTCCACCAGCCGATGGCGCCAAAATGTTTCGCCCGGACCATAAATATCAAGCGCTGAGGCGGACGCGGCGAGTTGGACGGCGGGAATGATTTCGGGTTTTCTATCTTGGATGCAAAGAATTTCCAAGTGTAGAATCCGGAGCGGCGGATTATCTGGAAACTCCGTTAAACCTTGTTCGACTTGAGCCAGTGCGCCTGGCACGTCCTTGTGAATCTTTAGCCGAAAGCGCGCTATCAGCGAATAGGCGAGCGCTCTCAGGCGTGCTTTTGATTCCGCATCGAGCCGATTATTTTCCGGCTCATCGAGGTACGAGCGTAAAACATCGCCCGAAAGGCTCCATTCGGAGCGTAAGCCCCGAATGATGCACTCGCGCAACGTCTCACTGTCCGGGAAAATCGAGAGACCGCGGGTGTACCAATCCGGATACTTGCCAAGCTCGATTTTGGGTGGATCCATTCCGCCGCCCGTATCGAGCTTCCCGAGCCATAGATAGGTCGGCCAAGGAGTTCCGTGGAGCTTCAAGCTCTCTTCGAAAGCCCCCCTCGCCTGCTCATGAAGCTTCTCATAGTCTTTTTGCTGCCAATCGGAAAGCTTGTCGTAGGGCGTGCTACCGCGCAGCTTCCAAGCTTGACAAGACAACCAGATTCCGCGACAAAGCGTCGCGAGATAGGACTGGGGCTCCAGCGTCTTCCACTTAGAGATACCCGCACCGACCGACCGGCATTGGCTTTCCGCTGAATAAAGCGCCTGACAAAACCGCGCTTCGGCCCACGACGAACGCATCGAAGCATCGAAGAGTACGCCGAGGGAGCCCTCGAACGATGTCGTATCGACGGACTGGAAATCGGTCAGAACACGAAGATAGTCAGGCATCGAACGGTGGTCACTCGTTCGACCAATAGTCCTTCAAGGCCTTTCCTCGCGACGGGTGACGGAGCTTGCGCAGCGCCTTAGCTTCGATTTGCCGGATACGCTCGCGCGTAACTCCGAACTCCTGACCGACTTCCTCCAAGGTTCGCTGGTGTCCATCTTCAAGCCCGAATCGCAACTCAAGAACACGACGCTCGCGATCCGTTAAGTTCCGAAGAACATCTGCCATCTTTTCTTTGAGGAGCATGACCGAGGCGGCCTCAGCCGGAGCAACGGCTTCTTGGTCTTCGATGAAATCGCCGAGATGCGAGTCCTCTTCCTCGCCGATCGGCGTCTCTAAAGAGATCGGCTCCTGGCTGATCTTAATGACCTCGCGCACCTTGTCGGGAGTCAAGCCCATTTCTTGCGCGATCTCTTCCACCGTTGGATCGCGTCCCAGCTCTTGCAGCAACTGACGCGAAACCTTGATCAAGCGGTTAATCGTCTCAACCATGTGGACCGGAATGCGAATGGTACGCGCTTGATCTGCGAGTGCACGCGTGATCGCCTGCCGTATCCACCAAGTCGCATAGGTCGAGAACTTATATCCCTTGCGATAATCGAACTTCTCAACCGCGCGGATGAGTCCGAGGTTCCCCTCTTGGATCAGATCGAGGAAGAGCATCCCACGACCCACGTACTTTTTAGCGATCGAAACAACGAGACGGAGATTCGCCTCGGTCAGCTTGCGCTTGGCCTCGGCCCCAAATTCGATCACCTCGATCTCCGCCGGAGCGTTCTTGGCCGACTCGAGCTCGCCGGATTCGATCGCCATCGCCAAACTGCGCTCTTCTTCCATCGAGAGCAACGGCACTCGGCCGATTTCCTTAAGGTACATTCGAACCGGATCGTCGAGTGAAAGCCCGGCCGGAAGCGATTCGTCGGCGCTAGCAACTTCGGCGGCTTTCTCTTCTTTCTGCTCATCAACGATCTCAATACCGATGCTCGCGATCTCTTCAAAGAGCTCGTCAATGCGCTCGGGACTGACGTCATCGACATTTTCGAAAACGGCATTAATCTCTTCGTACGTCAGCGAACCAACACGCTTGCCGCGTTCGAAAAGTTTTTTGATCGCCTCTTCAAGGGAAATCGGAGGAGTGTCCGCAGACCGCTCCTTGGAATTGCGAACGCCGCCGGCGGATTTCTTGCCGGCCGTATTGTTGCTACGTGCCATGCGGTTTGGAACTCACCTCCTTCTCTTTCCGATCTGAACCGCTGCGCGTGGACAGACGCCGACGTCGTGCACCTTCTAACTTTTCGACCAGTCTCCGGTATTCGTCCCGTTCGGGCTCGGAAACCGGCAGACCGGCGTCCATGCGCTGATCCAGTTCTTTCCTCCTCTGTAAATCATCGGTTTCTATGAAACTTTCGAGGACGCGATCGAGCTGTTCTCGTCGCGCCTCCGAACCCGCGAAACGAACCGACTTCGAGGGATCCGCGCGAAGCAGCTCGAGTAGGAGAGCTGTACAGGCAGGCTCCTCCGCGAACAGAGCGAGCACATCAGCCGTTCCTTTTAGATGATCGGCATGAGCGAGCATCCGCTCATAGAGCGTCCGTAAGCCCTCGTTACGAAAACGCCGAAGTGGGAGAGACTCGGCGTACTGGGCCACCAGAGACGGTTCCTCAAGCAGGATCCTCATGATCTCTCGCTCCACCGCCGGAAGACGCACATCGCGCGACGTGACACGGGAACCAATACGAGGTGCGAGGTGGCCGGGGTCGGCCAAGAGACGGCTCGCCCGTAACGCATCCACACTGACGCCGAGGCGACCGGCCATGTAGACGCGCCAGCGATCGGCGTCAAGAGCGGGAAGGGTCTGAAGAAAGCGCTCGGCCCGTTGGGCCGCGTCGACCTCACGGACGAAGCCGGTGCGGATACGATCGATCTCACGATCGACCTTGTCTTGAACCCAGATAATTGCAGAATCGAGAAGGCTTTGGAACTCCTGCGGAGGATGGGTGCGAATGAACGAATCGGGATCTTCACCCGGCGGTAAGTGAACTATTCGCGCACTGCAGCCGACCGCCTGTAAAATATCGATTGATTTTGATGTCGCCGCCGAGCCCGCGGTGTCGGCGTCAAAACAAATGAAGACGCGCTCGGTATATTTGCGTAGCTCCGCGGCCTGCTCGGGAGTGAAGGATGTTCCGAGCGACGCAACCGTATTCGGAAAGCCCGCCTGATGCAAGGCGATGCAGTCCAGGTAGCCTTCGACGATGACGATGTTTCCCGCGCGCTGCGCGGCGCGGCGCGCGAGCCCCAGCGCGAACAGAAAGCGGCCCTTCGTGTAGACCGGCGTAGTCGTCGTGTTGAGATACTTCGGCTCGCCCGCGCCGATC
>DASZHL010000001.1:0-26924 GCA_035937855.1 Vulcanimicrobiaceae bacterium | reverse complement strand
AGTGCCCGCCGACGAAAGTGGCGAGCACATCGTGTTGCGTATTCCAAACGGTCAGATCCGCGCGCTTTCCGGGCGAGATCGTGCCGAGGTCGTCGGTGAGATTCAACAGCCGTGCGGGCGCTTGCGTTGCACTGATGATCGCGCGTTCAAAGGGGAGTTGCGCATACTGCATGAGATTGCGCAATCCGTGATCGGGTCGTAGCGCACTACCGGCGATCGTTCCGTCCTCGGATCGAACGACGCCGCCTTCGATGCGATAACCGCTGCCGGTCGGCGGCGTGTAGTCGGTCACGAGCACGAGACGATCGCCGAGCATGCGATAGAGGATGTCAATCATCACCGGCGCGACGTGATAGCCGTCGCAAATTGCTTGCACCATCGTGCGCGGCTCCTGGACGAAGGCCGCGAGGATGGAGGGATCACGATGGTCGAGTGCCGACATTCCGTTAAATGCGTGCGTCAGCGAGCGAAATCCGTAGCCGATCGCCAGGACGCCGTCCCGATAACGGGCTGCGGTATGGCCGGCTGAGCAGACGACGCCGTGATCGTGGTAAAAGCGTGCAAGTTCGCTCACGCCTTCGATCTCCGGGGCCATCGTGACCATGAGCAAGGCGCCGCGACAGGCCTCAAACAATTCTTGACCACGTTCCATCGTCGCCGTTAGCAGGCAGTCGCTGCGATGGATACGGCGATATTTTGGGTTAAGGAACGGTCCCTCGATATGGAGCCCAAGACAACGCGCACCGATCGGCTCGGAGCGTTCGGCGAGTTCATGGGCTGCTTCGGCAACCTCGGAAGCCGCATGGAGCATCGACTCCCACGGTGCCGTCATGACCGCTGCGACAAATGCGGTCGCGCCGTACGTGGCGTAGGCGCGTGCAGCGATCTCGACGGCGTTGCCTTGGTCGCGATTGAACAAGTGTTCGCCGCTGCCGTTCGTGTGAACGTCGATCAACCCGGGGGTGACGATCACATCGCCGGGCAGGGGAAGGTCCGAGGGTCCGTCACCGTCGAGAATCTCAAAAATGCGCTCGTGTTCGATCTGAATACGGCCATAGCGGGTCGTACCATCGCCGATGGCAAGGCGAGCAGGCCCTAAGACGAAAGAAGGGTTCACCAATGGAACCTTCGGGAAGCAGCGCGATCTGCCTTCGATCTTCGCTCGGCTGGAATTCTCACTTAGAAGTTATCGTCACGAGGCCCCCGATCTTGCGGTAGCGAGCCGTCTTCGTTTCCCGGAGGTTTTCACTGGGAAGGTGACATGGCGCTTACTGGAGGCGTCGTCGGAGAAGAGGGAACCGCTCAGCTGTCGACTCCATCATACCTTCAGCCGGTTGTGTTGCTCACATCCAAACCGAGTGAGATAAAACAATCCGCATCCGACACTGCTAACGTCGAAATATATTGTGAGCGAAGCGATCGGATTACGCCGCGACGGCATCTATCTCAACCACCCGCGTCTGTAGGTGTGGCGTGTCAAACACGGTTTCGATGGGAAGCGCCCCGTCGCCGATGATGAAACACACTTCGTCAAACGCTATCCTGCAACGTGCGTCGATCTGGTTCCGCGGCTTTTCATCATCACCCAGCGAAAGTACGGGCGCAGGCCGTAGACGACCCTTCCGCTCCTAAATCGATCGCCCTCCCCAACAATTGTTTCCCCCATATTTTTTCCAACATCACACCGTTTTTCCCTAAACGAAATATTACGATTTCGTCAAAGCAAAGCCTGCTACCGCGATAATTTTCGATCATTGGTATAAGGCGATCATGCTCTATGCTTCTCTCTTTTGTATTAGTACGTCCTAATGTGATGTGGGGATGGTAGGCAGACAGCATGTACCGATATCCATATTTCAGGAAGCTCTCCCTCTCAACAGACCTGTAGTGGGAAAGCGATGATTGGTCATTAATAACACCAGGGAAAATCAAATTTTTCATCTCGTTAAATATAATCCTATGCAACCTCTCTATGTATCCGCTGGATGCTATATTAAGAAAATACCACCCGCGCTCGACATATTCAGCATTAGCGACAGTAGCAAGGATTTTTTTTTCAATCCCAGATTCTTCAACTATGCGAGCAGCGCGGATGACGACGTTCTCGCAATCAATAACATTCGCATGTAGGAGCGAGAGATGCGGCCAACAGTCGCTCTCATTCAATGTCCCTCGCCAACGCCCCCATGAACGTGTCGCTTTCTCTAGCTGAATGATACGCTTACGATCTTCCCCGGTTGGGAGCAGACCAACTCCGACGAGCGCTGGCTCAGGCATTAAACCTCCACTCTCAAGATGCTACGACCTAGTTTTCTAAGATAACCAAAGACGACGCCTGCGTCGGACGTATTACCCCCGCCCGAGCAAGCGAGCACGACGACACGGTTAACCGAAAATTTAATCGACCTTACCCCACATGTACGATATAGGCTCCATCATCCCCTGCCAAGAGCGCATGGCCAAGCGTCGAGTGTCCCTACCCTCTCGCCAGGTGACCGGAAGAACATCAAACGTGGTTGGATGTGAAGCTTGCCGCCGGGTTACCGCGTGGTTTTCGTGACGAAGCGCAATCATTGATCGAATGGTCCCGGGAAACTTAACTCCGAACCTCTCGCAGAAAGTCAAGTAGAGGCGCGGCACACTGGATGCTCTCTAGTTCCCAAAAGAAGCGTACGAAGCGCTCAAGATCGCGCGGACGATATCGGAAGCCGATGGCGCCCTTAAACCTTTGGAGATTCCCTGAACAGCTTGCTCGAATAGTTCTGGATCCTCCATGCTCGTACGGAAATTCTCTCGAAGTCGCGCTCCGAATCGCTTCAACTCAGGCGAAGAGAAAGTTTTACGATGTACTTCACTAATAGAGAGGACTCATGAAAGAAAGAGAGCCCGACCCAAGCGGGGCGCCGGTCAAGCGCCGAGCCTCAAATGCACACCAAATGCAGCCGACAAAAATTCTGCAACCCGCTCGCCTACAGCGTTCCGGGTGTATAGCCGTTGCCATCCTCGGACTCTTCTCGCTTACCGGCGGAAGCTGTCAATCGGTATTTAATAGCGGTCCAACAATCGTTGACGCTGAGAAGCTACCTTCTTCGATAAATTACAATAGTACTAACCTCGTTGAGAGTTGCACCTCGATCCCATCATCGAGATACACCCAGATTCTTAACTGGCATATTACATATTCCGACAACACTACAGCAGATAAGCCGATTTTTTGGCCGAAAGGAAACACGTCTCCTCAACCAGTTTATGTGTATATAAATTCCTCTGATGAGACAATTTATGAACAGTCAAAAAATGCACTAAATATTTGGAATGCAGCGCTAAATGCGAATGCACATGGATCTGTGCAAATTGCGTACCAGACTGTGAGCGACCCAAGCGCCGCTAACGTCGAAATCTATGATACTTCTCCTGATTCTGAAGGTGGGGGAATCGTAGGGTCTGAAGGGAACGAGGTGCTTTCTCCCGACTATTCGCAGCTAGTTAGCGCAAAAGTATTTATCGAAACAGGTCAAGGGACATTTCCAACGTTTCAAATAGCGGTGCATGAGCTTGGCCATGCCCTTGGACTGGATCACAACTATTACTTACGCTCAGTTATGTTCCCGATACTTGATACTACGGGCTGTTCCCTAAAGGATCCAAATGGGGATTCATCTCAGATAGACTTTGCTGATTTAAGTTTACTTGAAGCAAGTTATGATCCGATATACTGTACACCTGCGCCGATTGGAGGCGACGAAATTCGGCGCGCTAGCCGTGTGCGTCCAATGGATAGTTATGGATTCACCCCTCCTCCATCCTGCACCCCATCACCTGATCAAAATACTGGAGGTTCCGGCTCATGAAGAATGTCATTGAAAAAGTCCTAACGATACTTTTCGTCGCCACGCTGCCTATCCTCCAAGGGTGCTTCGGCTCGAATCATTCGCAAACATCAGGTTCCGGAAGCATTCCCAGTCTTGGAACTTCCCGGAGCCGTATCTTCTCTAGTCACCCTCTGGCACGCGCATTCCATACCGAGGATAAATCTCTCTCGGCAACGCTTTCGCCGGAATCGCTTTTAATTGGCTCATCGTTAGTGGCTAGGATAAAGATTCTAAGCACAGTGGCGACGACTACGCATTATGACTTCAGAACAGACTATAAAGCGGCCGAAATTCTCAATATAGTTCGACAATCATATGGTCCTGATGCCAATACCTCGGTCAATTCGACAATTATTGTTATAGATCACCTTCTTACAGACGACGGTGGGATCGAATTTCTTGATGATCTAGCGTTGCATCAATCGGAAGAAGCTGTCGTATTCCTACAGAAGCTTCAGAAAACCATGGTTTATAACGGAAAACCAGTTTCTGTTTATCGGTTTACGGCGCCATTTGTTAGTAAATATTTCGTAAACGAAAACGGAACAATGGATGCCATGAGCGTCTATAGGACAACCGCGAAACAGGCGTTGACCGGCGCGTCCTCAGCTGACCTCGTGCGCTCAAGGTTATCTGTACTAGGCGTGGCGATTCAAAGCACAGCAAAAGAGCCGGATACCGTGCATGCACTGTTAACCAAAGTCGGGATTAGCGATATTGCGAGTTATGAAACCGAGCTAACGCAGAAACCGTGGAAACTGATTCGAGAACTTGCAATCCGTGATGCAAAAGCAAAAAATGTCCCAATCCATTTCGGCATAAGCAGCGACGGAGAACACGACTTCTAATATTCGCGACACGATGCTGTAGGAAAGTAGTCGCAGTGCAGGGCACCGCTTTCGAACGAAGCCAACCTTGTAGTAGGCTTCGTTCGAAAGCTTTCCTTCAGTTCCAGTGACAATATCAATTCGGATCGGCCGTGGAGCACGCTTGAACCCGGCTGCGTTCAAGTGTTTGCGCAAGGCATGGACGGCGAGAGTCCAGTGCTCACCCAAGCGGCCCACGATAGCCCCGATGCGCCCCACCGAAGGGGTACGGAAGCCGTCGGGGAAGTTCCACATCGACTGTCTAATCAATTGTTGAAAGGCGCAATGGTTGAATGAGTGAGTTAAGTCGGTTGGCTCGTCCCGAGATCGTCGCTATGAAGGCGTACAGTTCCGCGCGCTCCGAGGGTTCTCAGACGGATGTGACCACGTTCCTCGATGCGAACGAGAATCCATATTCGCCGGCATTTGATGCCGGAGCATTCGCGTCGAATCGCTACCCGTCACCGCAGCCACCGGAA
Organism: Vulcanimicrobiaceae bacterium; assembly: GCA_035937855.1. Taxonomy (GTDB): domain Bacteria; phylum Vulcanimicrobiota; class Vulcanimicrobiia; order Vulcanimicrobiales; family Vulcanimicrobiaceae; genus DASZHL01. The sequence goes on along the minus strand of DASZHL010000001.1, from coordinate 21,707 downwards.
CTCGTGCGCCTCCTTGCGGAATGCTACGGAGTCGATCCGCTCCAGATGCTCGTGACGCGGGGGGCCGACGAAGCGATCGACGTGCTCATTCGGACCTTTTGTTCTGCTGGGAGCGACGGCATCGTCATCACTCCACCGACCTATGGAATGTATGAGACGGCGGCAAACGTGCAGGACGCAGTGATCCATCGCGTTCCGCTTCGCCGTGAGGAGGAATTCCAACTCAACGTTCCTGGAATTCTTTCGCTATTTCAAGATCATCCCAACATCAAACTCGTCTTTGTCTGTACGCCGAATAATCCGACCGGCGGACTTTTGCGGCGATCGGATATCGTCGAACTTGCTTCGAATCTTTCCGGTCGTGCCTTGGTCGTCGCCGATCAAGCATACGTCGAATTTTCTCCTGGTGCGGAGCTGACCGACGAGGTATCGCGCTATCCGAATCTCGTCGTGTTGCGGACGCTATCGAAAGCGTATGCGCTCGCAGGCGAGCGCTGCGGCGTGATGATCGCGCATCCCGAAATTGTCGGACTCGCTCGAAAGGTCCTTGCTCCATACCCGCTTGCGGCTTCAGCGGTCGCGACGGTTCTACGGGTGATGGCGCCTGAAGGACGAGCGCAAGCTCAACGCCGTCTACAGATGATTCTTGATGAACGAAAACGGGTCGAGGATGCTCTCCGCGCGTCCGCCGCAGTCGAGCGAGTCTGGCACAGCGATGCGAACTTCGTGTTGTTCGAGACACCGCATGCTCGATTACTCCTTGAAATAATGTTGAAGAATGGGATTCGGCTTCGAGACCGCAGCGCTGAGCTCGCCGTTGCCGGAGCAATTCGTTGTACGATCGGAACTCCCGAGCAGAATACGCAAATGCTTCACGGTCTTCACGAGTATGAGCGCGCGGTCGCGCTCCTATCTCTTTCGAAATAGGTTTTGAATCGCTCGACGAAAACCCAGGCGGGTGCTGGTCGATGCAAGGCTTGACGACCGCTCCATTTGTCGCTTCTGTTCGAACTCGGCGCGATCACGGTCATTTTGACGTCGCATGTGCTCCTCGGCTTTGGCACTGAGCGTTTCGCGCAAGGCGCCGAGTTCGTTCCAGGCGGCCGATGCGCGACCGGCATCATGTGCCGCCATGTCCTCGCGTGCGGAGACGATGAAGATACGCGCGGTGTCAATATGACGCTCGTCGAGATAGTGTTTCGCGAGATCAACGACGCTGGAGCGCTCGGAGGGCGTTTCGTTATCGGCGATCGTATGCACGAAACGCATCGGGTGCTTGTATTCGGCGACGCGTTCGTATACGTTGAGTTCTGTATCCGAAAGTTGGCGTGAGAAGAGGGCAACGATTTCGCCGGCTTCCTTGGCGGCGGCCAAGGCGGTAGATTCCGCATCGGTGCGTCCCGAATCGAATGCGGGAGTATGTACGAGCACGAGTTCCGGCGGGAATTTCCACGGAACCTCAAGGAGCACGGCAGTTTGCGTGGCTTGTTGCATCGCCGATTCGCGAGGAATCTCTTTCCAGTGGCCGTCGGGATCGAGGCGAGAGGCTCGCTCGAACGGTCCATAGCGAATGTGGATCGGAAAGTTCGCTTCGGTAGCTCCGTCGTCGCTGAGAACGGGTGATCCGGCGAGAGCATTGATCAAGCTGGTCTGCCCTCGGCTTAGAGCACCGACGAAGACGATGCGATACCGTCGCGGATTCAGTGCATGTTCGTAGCTTTCGGTGTTGAACTCGGGAGAGAGTTCGACGATCGCCTCGTGTTGGCTCGTCTCGGATGATTGAGTTTCCGTAACACCTGAAAGTGCGCGCACATCATCGAGTTGATCGAGAAGCTCTCGAAGTTTTCTTGCATCACGGTACACGTCGTCCAACGTGCTTAGGGAGGTCGTGCGCTTTATCGGCTTCAGAGCGCGCGCGCGCTCGATCGGTGCGACGGATTCCTCACGGAATAGCGTTCGTTCTCGCTCGAAAGCGTCGGCCAGTTTCCCATAAATGGCCGCGATTTGCTCGGCAAGGTGCGTGGAAAAGTCCACGAGATCGTTTTCCAAACGTGGGAAGAACAGCGTTTTGAGATCATGGGTAAGTTCGCGCTTCATATACTTATCAGCGCCGTGCTCGGCAATCTTGTTGGAGATTTCGTCCACGAATGCGCCGGTCGGGCCGCCGATCCCGTAAAGGACGATCGTCGAACGAAGACCGACCGCCGAATCGCGGGACCAAGCTCCGGAGCCGGCTTCGCCGCCGAAACCCGCTGCGGTGATTTCCAACGGAGAAATACTCGGATGATCCCGCGCGGCGTCCTCGAATTCTTCCGCTACCTCTTCAGCGACGTCTGTAGCGAAATGTTCATAGATCGGTAAGACGGTCGCATCGATCAACGCATGGAGACGATAGCGATCTCGGATGTGCGCAACGTCGGCGACATCGAGCCTCCGTTCGATGATACCGACGATGTCGTCGCGCAAGCCCTCACCGCGCGCGACGATCCATGCTTTTCGTTGAGCGCCTGCGCGCATGAGACTCTCATGCTCTTGGACGAAGCGGCGATCGCGCTCACTCCAGTCGGCGATCGCGCGCGTGTTCTGCGCGTCCAGATCGTCGTCGGACGAGGCTAATAGCCCGCGCTCCCGGTCGATGAAGCGATCCGCATCCTTCAGAATCTGCTTCAAGCGCTCATAAGCTGCCGCCGTCCGTCCAGCGCGAATACGCATGTCCAACGAACGGTCGAGCATCGCACGGAACGCGGGAAAACCGCTGCGTTCGACAAGGGCGGGATCATCCTTGAGAAATCCCTCCGCGTATTCGAAAGCTGAGACGGCGATAATCTCGGCTTTGGGAGCATGGTCCCGCGCTTTTGCGAGAATACGATTGCGCGCATTTTCCCAGGCTTCCCGACCATCGGACTCAACGTTGCGCCAGAGATCGATCTTCGTCTGCACGATGAAAACTGCACGCACGTGTTCCCCGATGATCCTCAGAAACGACGCATCGCCTTCGCTGAACGGTTTCTGCGTATCGATAAGATAGAGCACGGCGTCAGTGTGCGGCAGATAGGAAAGGGTTGTGCGCCGATGGGCGGGATTGACCGAAGCGAGTCCGGGAGTATCGGCGATAACGTATCCGCGCTGGAGGAATGGAGACGGCAACGCGACTTCAACAAAGCTGGGCGCCGCATCATCGTCGCGCGTCGCGGTATGAATTTCGCCGGTTGCATCTTTTGCGACGGCGATGAAGCGAGCGAGGCGATCGAGGGGGACGCGCTCCTCGCGTCCGGACGGAAAACGTGCGAGGGCGCGGGGTTCGGCGGAATACGAGAGTTCAGTGATGGTCGCAGTCGACGGGTTGACGTCGACTGCGAGCACGCCGGAAATGACGCCGTTCTCGGAACGTAACGTATCGAGCAGCGCATTGAGGAGATAGGACTTCCCGCTGGAGAATTCGCCGACGACGGCGATCGTCGCGGGACGTTTTAGGCGTTGCTCGATGAGCGTGAGAAGGTCGAGGGCGTCCGTGCGGCGCGGCCACGCCGAGAAGGCATCGTCCTCGAGGAGGCGGCGTATTGAGGTTCCTGCGTCAAGGACGCTTTGAGATGTATCAAACATAAAGGAATGGCTCGAACTCTATGAGCGAATGAGCGCAAGTGCCTCGTCGCGGCGACGTTCCATCAATTCGCGACTATCGCCTTCGACGTTCAGACGGAGGAGCGGTTCGGTGTTCGAAGGACGGATGTTCATCCACCAGTCGGGGTACGAGATGGTTATCCCGTCGAGCTTATCGATCGAGGCATCGGCATAGCGTTGTTCGATTTCTCGCAGCTTCGCGGGAATGTCGCTGACGTGGCTATTGATTTCGCCCGAACGACTGCGGTGGTCGATCGGCGCGATTACCGCGCTGACGGGAACCTTCGCCGCGGAGAAGACTTCGAGGCATTGCATCAGCGCGATCATGCCCGAATCGGCGAACCAATTGTCGCGAAAATAAAAATGCCCAGAATGTTCGCCGCCGAACGCGATATCCTGATCGCGCATGATTTTCTTGATCAGCGAGTGCCCAACGGGTGAGCGAACCGGAATCCCACCGGCGCGTTCGATTGCTTCGGGGACACTTCGGCTACAAATCAAATTGTAGAGAATCTTCGAACCCGGGAACCGCTTGAGGGTGTTGATCCCCACGAGTGCGGTGACCATGTCGCCGCCGATGAGCCCACCTTTTTCATCGACGATGAACATGCGGTCGGCATCTCCGTCGAACGCGACGCCGAGATCGCAGCCGTTTTCGCGAACCGCCCGTTGCACGTCGATCATATTCTCGGGTTCGATTGGGCTTGCCGGGTGATTGGGGAACGTTCCGTCGAGTTCGAAGTAAAGTGGGATCACCTTGCAAGGTAAATGCTTGAATACTTCCGGAATCGTCTTTCCGGCCATGCCGTTCCCGGCGTCAATGGCGATCGTAAAGGGGCGAATCGCCGCCGGATTCACGAACGACAAGCAATGCGCGGCGAAATCGGCGAGGATGTCGCGATGCGTGATCGAGCCTTTGCGCGAGGCCGGATGAAAATCACCGCTCAAAGCGCGGTCGCGAATGGCACCCAGGCCTGTTTCCAACGAGATCGCTTGGGCTTTGTCGCGGGTCATTTTGAGGCCGTTGTACGTCGCGGGATTATGCGATGCGGTGATCATGACGCCGCCGTCAAAGCCGAATTTTCCGACCGCAAAATAGAGGGCGTCGGTCGAAACCAAACCAATGTCGGTGACGTCGGCCCCCGCATCGGTCGCGCCTTTGGCGAAGGCTGAAAAAAGCGATTCACCGGACGGACGCATGTCGCGCCCGACGACGATTGAATGCATATTGAATTCGCGAACGAAGGCGTGCCCGATCCGTTCGGCGAGATCATCGCTCAATTCGCTTGGGTAGAGTCCGCGAACATCATAGCTTTTGAAAATACGGTCGGCGATGGATGTGGTCATAGGCTTCGCTTTCGGAGGGTTTGAGAAGGTCCCTTTTGTTATCGGAAGCGGCAACGCCCCCTTTGGGCCTCCTCTTCGCGGGGGAAGCGCGGCAGCGTCTTCGAAGATCCGCAACTGGCCGTCGAAGGACCCAGGATCCCGCCGGGATCCTACCCCCGAAGACCCAAGGCGTTCCGCATGGAGGGAGCGCCCCATTGCCTAAAGGAGGGGGAACGCATGGAGAGGCGAGAAAGGTTCGGCGCGAAGCGCGTGAACGAGACAAACGGATTCTGAATGAGTAGCGACGGCGTCGAGGTCCCCGGCGGTGGGTTTCTCGTCGTAAACGCGGCATCGCGTAAGCCGCTCTATGCTGATGCGACGGCCCTCTCCTTGCTGAGGCTTTGCGAGGATGAGTTCAACGGCAACGGCGTGGGTGAAGTCCTTGCCCTCATTCCCGATTTGGCCGACCTAACTCCCCGAACATTCGTTTGGCGAACGCCCTGGGACGACGAACTCTTTGTTCGCACAGAGGCTTTGATCTCGGGAACCGCCGGCCCGTCGAAGGCGACGCTGGTTCGCCTGAAGCGCACCGAACCAGCACGTGGAACGGCCCGGCAGCTCGTTCGCCTAGAAGAGCTTTGGACCGGGTTGATGCGCGAAGACATGTACGACGAAAAGGCCATAGCCAGGCTCTTGCAGACCGGAATGGCGGGCCTCGGATTTCCGTGCGGAATGGTCGGGTATCTCGGGCGGGACGGAGTTGCGGTCGCCGGCGCCGTTTATCCCCCCGAGATGGGAAGCCTGCCTTCAGGTCTACAAGATGCTTTGCTTGCACTCGCTCCAGCGGAGTCGGAACCGATTTTGAATCCCGACACCGAGGCGGATTGCGACTTCGCGCTATCGCATCCGGTGCTGTTCGCCGAGGGGGTTCGGGCTTTGGCGGGCATGACGTTCCGAGTCGGGGAGATGAGCGGAACGCTTGCGATGTGGTCCTTCGCTCCGCTCCGGATGCCGTTCGTTGCCGTCGATCGACGCTATTTGGAATTCCTCAACGATGCGCTCAAGCAGATTCTAGCGTGGCGTTTCGGTGATGCGCAGATGCGACAATTGGCCTATTCCGACGAGTTGACGGGTTTACCGAATCGGGCGGCGCTCTTCGAGCGGATCGAAGAGGTGCTTTCCGCAGCGCAGCGCTACGATCTTCGCTTCGCAATCCTCTTCATTGATCTCGACGGATTCAAGACGGTCAACGATACGCTTGGACATTCCGCGGGCGATCGCGTTTTGGCGGAACTCTCCCAGCGCGTGCGGGCCACCTTGCGGCGCAGCGAATTCATAGGCCGTCTTGGAGGAGACGAATTCGCCGTGGTCCTTCCTCAAGTTGCCAGCCGTGACGAGATCGATCGCGTGCTCATGCGCATCTCCGACGAGATGGCGCGGCCCGTTCATGTCGAGGGTAATCGCTTCACCCTCTCTGCGAGTATTGGAGTCGCCGTTTATCCGGGTGATGGGAAGACGCGTCATGAGCTGCTGGTCAGAGCCGACTCGGCAATGTACGCGGCAAAGACCGCGGGGCGCTCGCGGGTGCATTACACCGAACCGGCATACGAATTCAATGCGATCTGCGGAACCTTGCATCCGGACCAACGAGATGCGGGAATTCCGGACAGCGGATATCTTCTCTGCTATCAGCCGGTTCTCGATCTTGCATCTCAAAGAGTGCGCTGGGCCGAGGCCTTTGTACGGCGCGTTCATCCCCTCTATGGGTTGCTCGCACCCGATCGTATTCTGGAGAATATTCGAGCGGATGCGGATCGTAAGGCTCTCGATCGCTGGGTGCTTCGGGAAGCCGCAACGCAGGCGAGGGCCTGGATGCTCGAGGGAAAGTCCGTACGGATTGGGGTCCATTTAGCCGCTTTCGATCCGGCGGCGTTTGCGAAGATGCTTGATCACGAGGGACGGCTCATTGATTTCGCTAATGTCGCTTTGGAGTTGGAAGCCAAACAGCTTCAGGGAGATGCCGACGCGATGAGGCGATTCGCTGCAAGCTGTCGCGAACGAGGGGTTACACTCAACATCGTCCGATTTGACGATGCTTCCGCGTCGTTCGAACGTTTCGCCGATCTCCCGATTGATGCCGTCAAACTCGAGCGTTCCATGATTGACGGTCTTTTCGAGAATGCGCCCGCGCGAGCGATTCTCGAACGGACGGTGCGTACGGCAAAGTCGTTCGGTTGGCGTGTTGTTTCTCAAGGGGTCGAGACGCCTGCTCAATGCGAGATCGTCGCTGCGGCCGGCTGTGATGCGATTCAAGGTTTTGGGCTCGCGTACCCGATGACTGCGTATGATTTCATGAATTGGTTGCGAACGCGCGATACGGAGTTGGTTGTACCATGAGATATCTCATAATTTTTGCGGCGGCCTGGTTGACGGTGATGGTTCCTTGCGCTGCGGCGCCCGTTCGCGCCACGCATATTTGCACGCCTATCGCGGGAGATCGGGTGGTCTTGATCGCCGATGCTAACGATCCCGATGTTTTCATGTGGGATGCGCGAGCAAACCTCATCAATTATGCGACCGGGCATTTGCGTGGTGCACCCTGGGTGCTCGCGCATACGATTCTCGTGAATGCGGGAACGCCGGCTTTTGTCGTCTCGTGTTTTTCGGAAATGGTTCGTGAGCGCTATGGCTATGGTATTGGAAGCGAGATTCACGACGCGATCGGGGTGAAGCTTACCGGAGGTCCTTTTCAAGGACGCTTCGGTTGGGTGACTTCAAGCGATACCCTCAACCTCCACGCTCAGCGCTAAGGCGTGCCCATCACGTTCATTACGGGTCCCGTTCGATCCGGGAAGAGTTCATGGGCCGAGCATCTTGCAATTCAATCCGCCGTTCATCCGGTCTATGTGGCGACGGCTGAGCGTTTTCCGGATGATGACGAATGGGAGCGGCGCTTGCGGCTACACCGTGAGCGCCGCGCTGATCGCTTCACGCTAATCGAAACGGGCTTATCCGGGGCACCGAGTCTTGAGGAGGTTGTCACCGCAGCTCGTCAAGAGAATGCGCTCGTCGTCGATTCTCTAGGAACCTGGCTCGCGCATCGCTTCTCATTGCAGATAGCACGGAGCGGTGAACTCGACGTCGATGCACTTAAGTTGGAAGCCGCTCGATTGGTAAGCGCGTTGGGTTTGGCGCGTGCGCGCTTGTACGTCATTGGCGAGGAGGTCGGCTGGAGCACCGTTTCATCCGAACGTTCGGCGCGGATCTTTAGCGATGTGCTTGGGCGCCTTAACCGTCGTGTCGCGTCGCTTGCCGAACAGGCTTATCTCGTTGTTTGCGGATACGCGGTTGACCTCAGAACTATTGGACGGAATGTTGAGGAATGAAGCTCTAGGCGACCCTTCGCGGGTGCGAATTGACCACCTGCAACCCTGAGGTGCCGTCGAGGGTTTGGCTTTCCATGAGGCGATGTTCGCACGTGGTCGTCAGCGCGACGGTTTCCGACACAAGCTACCGCACGTTTCACGTTTGACGATGAGTAGCACGCTCATTCCGACTCGTTCGCAGCGTGACCAGGCCCTCTTTCTGAACGAGCACCTGCCGGCAGGCCTGTTCGGCGGAGTCGGTGCAGATGTGAGTCGTGTGGCCTGGCGCTTGTCTCCGCAAGCGTTTCCACTTTCGCCGCAAACCTTTTCAGCCATTGATCGGCTCGGTTCCGATCTTCTCCGGTTTTATCAAGCGCTCAACGCACTTTATACGCGCAGTGCTCGCGGAACCGCACCGGGATTTATCGCGGAGTATCTCGATCGCGGAAAGCCCGAAGCGATCGTGAAACTCGCGCGCCAAAACCGTTTTCGAAGCGACCTTCCGGGTGTTATCCGTCCGGATCTGATTCTCACGGAAACGGGTTTCATTATTACCGAACTCGATAACGTTCCCGGTGGAATGGGTTTCACCGGAGCGATGGCGCAGGCATACGCGGAACTTGGGCAACAGACAATTGGCGACGTGGACGGAATACCCGACGCGTTGTCGGCTATGCTCGTTTCCGTGGCGGGGAAGGAGAAGCCGGTCACTGCGATCGTCGTTTCCGAAGAATCAAAAGACTATCGCTCGGAGATGGAATGGATTGCCCAAGCGATCACCAAACGCGGTCACGGAACGGCATACGCGTGTAAGCCCGAGGACATCATGTTTACCGAGGACGCGCTCTTTGTGCGACTCTCCGACGATCGCGTTGAGAAAATCGATGTCCTCTACCGCAATTTCGAGCTCTTCGATTTTCTCAACATTGCAAAGCAAGAGTTAATGTTCTATGCGGCCCGGCACCATCGGGTGAAGATGACGCCACCACCCAAAGCGCAGCTTGAAGAAAAACTCGCCTTTGCTTTACTCCACCATCCCGCACTCGCGAAATTCTGGCGAGCTGAACTCGGTGACGTATACGAACGTTTGCGAGCGATCTTTCCTCAAACCTGGGTTCTCGATCCCCGTCCCTTACCGCCCCAAGGTTTCATCCACGGTCTTCATGCCGCCGGAGAGCCAGTCCAAAATTTCCTTCAGCTTGCGGTACTCGGAAAGAGCGAACGCGATTACGTCGTGAAAGCGTCGGGGTTTTCCGAAAGCGCATGGGGTTCGCGGAGCGTGAAGGTCGCCAATGATCTCACGAAGGACGCTTGGGAGAACGCACTTGTCAAGGCTTTGGGTTCGTTCGACACGACGCCGTATGTCCTCCAGCGTTTCCACAAAGGTAAGCGCGTGCGCATTCCATATTACGATGCCAAGAGCGATGATATTCAAATTCTCGACGGTCGCGTGCGTCTCTCGCCGTATTATTTCGTGGTCGATGGCGGCGTGCGGCTCGGTGGAATCTTGGCGACGGTCGCCGGCGCCGACAAGAAACTCATCCACGGCATGACCGATGCGATCATGGCCCCCTGCGTTCTGGACGAAGCCGGCTATTAGATTGGTGCCACGCGCCTAGAGCGGTTTGCGTCGTGACGTAAACTTGGAGTGTGACCTTGTCCCGCTTTGCCGGACACTAGTAATCGGGGCAGCCCCTTGATCATCCGCTCACGAAGGACTGCTCTCTCGTCCTCTCTGATGGGCACGAGAGAGCAATGGTTCTCCCTTTTAGCGAATCGTCTTAATAGGTCCTCGAGAGTCGGCGGCTTGGGTTGCGCTCACACGCGGACCTTGCCGCGATATCGGGTCAACACGTTGTCCTTGGTTGATATAATCTTGAATATTTTGCGCATCGATGCTCTTTTCGATCGGAGAGCGAGCCGGCACGCCTTCAAGGTACGCAACTCTTTCCTCATAGCCGTAACGTCCTTTGGGAATAATATAACGAACTGCGGCGCTGAACTTCACTCGAGTGACATCATCCCCTGAGATCTGAGGAATCCCGAGGAAGAGCTCCTTGAACTGCTTCCTCATCTCTGGAAGATCATACAGGGCGCCAAGGCCATCGCGAGGGCTCTCAGGGTTAGGGTTGTAGCTGCTAACTTTCGTTATCTCGTAGGGAGCTGCTGTTGGAGTTGCTGTCGGCTTCTGGAAGATATCCCGTATAAAACCAAGGACGACGCCTCCGGTAGCTTCGTCCGATCGAAAAATGGCGCCACCCATACAGTCAAGCCTTATAATTTGGGATGCTTGAATGTGATTATCCTTTAACCACTGGTCGAATGTCTGCAGAAGGAGCTCGCGTTGAGTGATGAAGTCAGCATTGCGATAAACGGCAACCGGCGCTGCTGAGGTGAAATCGGCGGCAGCGGGGGCGTTTTGCGCCAGGATGACGACGGTCCCGGAGGGCAGCCGTGGGGCGGAGCGCGGTCGTTCATCCCCATGGATGGCGGGCAGCGTCGAAGGGGGGAGATAAGGCGGTTGGCTTTGGCTCATGGCGATAAACGCTCCAATCATTGCAGTAATCGTTTCGCGATGATACTCATTATCGAGGTCGTGTTTCAAGCGCTTAGCAGGGCTCACCTTTTTCATAAAAAGGACTTTGGGCCCATGCACCTTGCTAGCCATAATGTTTCTCCGTTTTTCAGACCTGTGTTCTACCGACGGAGCTACCTCAAACCCCAGTCCGGAGAGGTTCTGTGCTTGTTTGTCACATTATTCTAGTGTAGAATGTTTCATATGAGCAGGCTTAGGGCTTCCAAGGGGATCCGTCGTTACGTCCAGGGTATCGAACCAGGGACGGTCTTTACTCCTGCGGAGTTGATCAGGGAGCGTTTGGGGTCAAGTCAGGCGATTCGGCAAGCCCTATGTCGCCTTGCTGCCGACGGCGTGATCCGACACCTTGCGAAGGGGTATTACGACGTTCCGCGGATCAACGCGCAGATCGGGGCACTGAGTCCGAGCGTCGAGGCGATCGTCGCCGCGCATGCGCGTAAGACCGGCGGTATCATCGAGCGCCCCGCACTCGACGCGGTGAACAAGCTCGGTTTGACGACGCAGGTCGTGGCGAAGCCGGTTTATCGTACGAATCTCTTTTCACGCGACTTGCGTATTGCCGGTCAGCGCATTCGTTTGCGAACGGTGGGACCGCAGGCGTTGGCCCGCACGGATGAGCCGGCGGAACTCGTGATCGACGCATTGCAGTCGTTGGGCAAACAGCGCATTTCGCAAGCGGATATCCAGACGTTGCGTGATTTCGTACGGGAGCATCGCCTTGGCCCGAAGCTGAGGAAGAGCGCGAAGCGCGCGCCGATTTGGATGCTGCCCTACATCGACGCCCTGCTGGTGAAAGCCTAGCACCGTGGATGAATTTGCAAGGCTTTCACCAGGCGACCGACGTGAAATTTTCGTGGAAGTCGCCGGGAAAATGAACGTTGACGTTACGATCGTTGAGAAAGATTTCTGGGTTTGCTGGATCCTGAAATCGCTCTTTTCGTTACCGCCTGGGCATCCGCAGATGGTATTCAAGGGCGGAACGTCGCTCTCGAAGGCGTATGGGTTAATCGACCGCTTCTCGGAAGACATCGACATCGTAACGGTGGTCGATTTCTATCTGTCACGCGGTTTTGCCGATCCCGACAACGCGCCGAGCAAATCCAAGCGTTTCGAACGCAGCGAAGCCTTGGATCAGGCGTGTGCTCGTTATGTTGCAGGTGATCTACGAGACGAGCTTCGGAATCAATTCCGTGATTGTCTTGGGCGAGAGGGAGATTGGGAACTTCTCGTTGACCCAAGCGATCGATACGGACACACGTTATTGTTCCGTTACCCTTTGAGCGTATCGGGCATTGAATATTCCTATATTCGTAGCCATGTGAAGATTGAACTCGGTTGGCGGTCGGCGGATGAGCCGGTCGAAAATCGTAGCATCGTTTCGTATGTCTCCGAGCGTTTCCCGAACCTCCTTACACAGTCGGCGATTTCTTGCACGGTGCTCGGCGCGGAGCGTACGTTTTGGGAGAAGATCACGGCCTTGCACGCCGAGAGTTTTCGTAATGAGGTCTCACGTTTCTTTTCGCGTCATTACTCAGATGTTGCGTCGATTTTCGGAACGAATGTCGGCAAAGCGGTCGTGCGTGATTTGGGAATGCTTGAAGCCGTACGCGTTTTCAAGGAACGCTACTACCCGTCGGCATGGGCACGCTACGATCTCGCGGTGCCGGGAACGCTGACGCTCGTGCCTGCTGAGAGCAAAGTACGAAACCTCGCCGCAGATTATCGAGAGATGCGCATGATGTTTTTCTCGGAGCTGATTCCTTTTGAGGAGATCATGAACACGCTGCTCGCGTTGCAGGAAGAGATCAATAAAATATGACGCTTGGGAGACGATCATTCGTTAAATGTCCAAGCCGTTGCCTCGTTCAAGGGGGGCCAGGGTAAAAGAGATTCGGTTCCGGGGGATCACGTCAAATCGAAAGCGAGCCTCGATAAGTTGCGCTCCCTGGGATGAGATTTGAGGATCAATGAGCGCGCGGGGAGGCAGCGCTCGCCGCTGGGCATGACCTCGAGCGAGGGGAAGAAGAGCCCGACGGGCGAGGCCATGGAGCCCCAGTTTGTGGGCGTCGGCGATGCCAGACTTGAGGTTAGGGATTAGCTCTTCCTTATTCTCCTCTTATTGAGGGCACCACGAGTTGCTCCAGTGATGTATGAAATTCTGCGATAGCGGACATGCTCCGCCAAGTTATCATCTGGTCATCGAGGCGTTTTAGTTCTTTGAGAGTACGAACGCAGCGGGTTTCTTTTGCAATTTGTAAACTCTGATTGGCAAAATTAACCGCTTGTTCTGGTTCTGGATTGTGCCCAATAATATGTGCGACTGCGGCTTTTGCATAGTAGAAACTACTAATTTTTTTATATTTTTCAGGCCATGCTTTAAGGGCTTCCTCATAGAGATTCATCGCGTATTCTGGGTCGAAATTTAGCCAACATGTTGCGGTTACAACTTCGATGTAAGATCCCGTGCAAAAGTTCCCGAGGATGTGGCTTCCGCTCTCTTGTTGTGGTAGTTTATCTTTTAATTTAAGGGCTTCTTTCAAGTTGTGCTCGAACTTTTTTTGGTCCTGGCTTAACGAATACCCCATCGCACCTAACAGGAGAGAATACGTTTGTAAACGGATATTAGAACCATCTCCTGCTTTGTGAGCCGCCTGCGCTAATGCAACTCCGTTCTTGGCGTCCCCTGCATCAATGGCAAGATGAGCTTTTCGGCAAAGAACGTTTGCCCTCACCGAAGGGTCACCACTTTCTCGCGCGACATTCAATGCCTCGTCTATGTAGGGGGTGGCAAGAGCTATTTCTCCTGCATCCTGACACAACCAAGCAGCAAATGCGTTATAGTTAGCAAGCTCTCGCATTAATCCAATTTCATGGCTTCCCGATGTATTTAGTAACCTCAACCTCATGCGCTGAATGCAGTCAACAACGAACTTCAACGTATTGCGTTGACCTAACAAATTTTCGTCGTTTATTAATATACCGCGTAGTGTACTAAAATCGGAGGATCCATAATCTGCAAGAGTGTATGACGCCCCAACGAAGTATGACGCTAAGTTATCCCAGGGAAAGTGAGAGGCCATAATAGCTTTCAAAAAATCATGACGCTTCACCATCTCCGTTTCCTTCGACGACGTTTCAATCTTGGCAGCAGCCTCCTCCGGGCGTTCTCTAGACATGACACCTCACCGACCGGATGTTCTCCGGCTCTATGTGTGTGTCCGGCAAAGCGGGACAAGCTCACCTTCTGCGCGAGTCTCACGGCCTCGTTTCGCCTCCGTGCCTGGCTCCGAGGCTTGTGACAGGCGAGGGCTAACTCTCTTCCTCGCTTCAAGGGATTGGGGGCCTTGATCTCGCACTTTGGAGGGGATGAAACGCACTCAGGACGGGGCGCTCCATTCGCGGGAACGGGGAATCATCGTTGCCGTTGATCTTCGCGATCCGGCGCGTCCGCTTGAAGCTGAGCTTGACGAATACGAGGCCTTGATTCTTTCCTCGGGGGCCGAGGTGATTGAACGCATTGTCCAGCGATTACCCTCGGTCGATCCGGCGACGCTGCTCGGTTCGGGAAAGCTGCACGAGATCGCCGAGCGTGCCCAAGCGACGGAAGCTACGACCTTGTTCGTCTTCAATGACCTCCGACCGCGACAGCGGACGAATATCGCCGAAGTGGTACCCTTGGCGATCGTCGACCGAACGATGGTGATTCTCGATGTCTTCGCCAAGCGGGCGCGCAGCCGCGAGGGACAACTTCAGGTCGAGTTGGCGCAGTTGCGCTACCGTCAGGCCAACCTCATCGGCTCCAGTGAAGCGCTTTCGCGCCTGGGAGGTGGGATCGGGACCAGGGGGCCCGGCGAAACCAAGCTGGAGGTCGATCGTCGCCGGATCCAAGCGCGCATCTCGGTCTTGCGAGGGATGCTCGAAAACGTGCGCACGGCGCGAACACAGCGCCGGAGTGGTTCCCACGCCGAACCCCTCGTCGCTCTCGTCGGCTACACGAACGTCGGGAAATCGTCCTTGCTCAACCGTCTCTCTCATGCGGGCACGACGACTCGTGCGGCTTTCGTCGCTGACCAGCCGTTCGCGACGCTCGACCCCACCACGCGCCGAATCTATCTCGCCCCCGACCACTTCGCGCGCTTGAGCGATACGGTCGGTTTCATAACCGATTTGCCCAAGGAGCTCGTCGCGGCGTTTCGTGCCACGTTGGAAGAGTTGGCGGAAGCCGATCTGTTTCTTCACGTGATCGATGCGGCAAATCCCGATCGGTTGCGTCAACAGACAAGCGTCGAGGAGATTTTGCGGGAGTTGCAACTCGCTGATAAACCGACGCTTCTCGTCGCGAATAAGGCCGATCGTTGCAGTTCGCTCGATGAACTTCCGCCGGAGGCGATCGCGGTGAGTGCCGTGACAGGTTTGGGAATCGATCGTCTGCGCGAGGCGATTGTGGAACGCACAGCAAAGCCGGCCGTCAAGAGGTGAGGATGCGGCGTTTTCTTTTCATCGCAAGCGCGGTGCTGTTCTTTTCGGGATGTGCGGCGCGCGAGCGGAATTCCGAGGACGATCCGTTTGTGCGCGCCATCGCGAGTTTGCGTTCCAGCGTGGTGCTTTTCACGATGAAGGTTCCCAGCGACGACCCAAAACGCAAACGGGAGTTCGACGATGCGTATGGTTCAGGAGTGATCGTTGCCAGCGGATCGTGGGGAACGCAGTTTCTCACCGTCGCGCACGTCGTGCAAGGAGCGCGCAATCTCCATGTGCGCATTGAGGACCGACGAGAGTTTCCGGCTCGCGTGGTCGTGCGAGAAGAGAAGGAGGATCTCGCGCTCGTGGAAGCATCCGTGCCGAATCTCGCCGTCGCGCATTTGGGGAGTTCGAATGACCTTCGTTTAGGTCAAGCAATCGGCATGGCGGGATACCCATTGCCGGACGCATTCACCGACGAACAACTCGGAGTATCGCTCTCGGTCTTTTCGGGACGCATCGCCGGGCTCAATACGGATGCGTTGGAACTCGATCTTCCGATCATCCCCGGTGAAAGCGGTGGGCCGGTTTTCGATGCTCGCACGGCTGAAGTCGTTGGACTCGCTCAATCTCGCTTCGACGAGGAGCGTGCGATCGGCTTCGCGATTCCCATCGACGACGCCGTGAATTTCTTGCATAATCATCTTCACGGAACCTGAGTGCGAAGGTGAAAGACACGTTGCGGGTCGGAGACGTCTTCACCTGGTCCTATAAGATACCGCGCGAGAAGACCGTTCCGTTTCTTTATCCGGAGTCGGACATCTATCGAGCGATGCCGGAGGTCTTCGCCACCGGCTACATGGTCGGGTTGATCGAATGGTGCTGTATTGAAGCGCTGCGACCGCATCTTGAGAAAGGCGAAGGCAGCCTTGGGACATTGATCAACGTTACGCATACGTCTCCCACGCCGGTAGGAATGAACGTCACGGTGACGGCGATTTGCGATGAGATTCGCGAAGGAGATAACGTGCTGTGGACGGTGACCGTGCGTGATGAGGAAGACCTCATCGGAGAGGGACGCCACGGCCGTCATGTCGTGCAATGGGATCGCTTCAATCGGCGACTCGAGAAGAAGATAGAAAAGCTGCAACAATCCACACGAGGTCACAGGATGATGTGAGGTGTGTTCGTACTCGGAGCCGTTTTCAACGGGTCTTCTGGTTCATCTCAAAATGCGTAATTTCCGCGTCTACATTTTTTGCGCGCCCTGTCGGTGCCGTGATTGGTGACTTGTCGAAGGCGAAAACGACGCTGGTGCTCAACCGCCGCAATATCACGAATTCACTGACGGCGAGGCTGACTTCGACTTCGTTTCGCAGATTCAAACCATTCCTTAAAATCGGTTACGTCACGCTGCCTATTAAGTGATGGGACAAAGCCCTCGTCGGTCTCCTCGTAGAAGATAACCCGTGGGTTTCCCGTCGCGTCGCGTCCGTCGAAACACGCAATGTCTGCGTGTTTATCCGTAGACTTATGCTTCTCTGTCGATTCGTTGTTCAAGGTCCATTTCTTCGTTTTTGTGGTCGTAGAGACCGATCACGCGTTGGGCTAGCACTTCAGGCCATTCCCATTGATGACGCTGCGCGATCGTGGAACATACATCCCCTCCCAAAAGAGTCATCAACGTCAGCGCATTGACAAGTAAACCGGGAGGCATTTTCGGAAGAGCCTCCATGAGCGACCTCATCCGATCGTGAGATATTTCCCGCTCGATATTGATCCCCGCATCGCGAACGTACCATTGATCGGTTGATTCCGCTTCAAGGCGAAGCAGTGCTTGAAGGTTTCGTAGGACGACGAAATTCGCGTCGTCCCATACTGCTTGCCACTGCTCGCGTTCGACCCGTGCCCAGGTTCGCAATGCGTAGTACCAAAAGCTTCCCGAGACTCGCGTGAACATTTGCTGCCGCTCATCGCGTTGCAGTCCTTCCGGTCGTGCAGCTTGAAGTGCCGCATCCACGAGTCCATTCGTCGTATCGTAGAGCACCATTGTACGGAAATCGCCAGCCGGACGTCTGAGCTTCTCTGAGAGGTCTGTGATACGAGAGAGGGGCATCAATATGAAATCAACGCGAGTGGGTACGGGTTCTGTGTCATACACGGCCCAGGGCTGGGCAATTCCGCTCGCATCAAAGAATAGAAGGAGCTTTCCGAATTGCGCGGCCCACGAGCGGCATTCGATCTTGAATCGCTCCTCGTCTTCATCACGCAGGACGAGGACGATGTCAAGATCCGAGAACGCGTCACTTCTACCTCGGCTGCGAGACCCGTACTCTAGGACCGCAACGATCCGATCGTCTGCGTCGACGGTCTTGAGGATAGCCGCCAAGATAGGCGGCGCATTCGCGTGGTCGTTTGAGGTGCTTGGTTCCTCGTGCATGTTTGGTGACTCTGCTCCGGATGATGAGATAATTTAAACTAGGGTGCAATCGTGTAACGGCCGCTCGGCAGTTCCCATAGCGCGCAATAAGCGGTATGTAGAAGATGCGCGGCAATTCGTATTTAGTCCTTTGTCTCGCGAACGTTGCGAACCCTTATGGTTTCAATATCAAAGCGATGTGTGATTCTCTCTGCTGGGATGAAACGAGATGAATCGAGATACGGTTTAAGGGAAAGCGGGGTGAGGGTTCTCGCATAGCTTGCTGCACCTACCACATATGATGCTCTCGATTGCGGAGTCTTTCAAGATGATCAATCGAACCGGCCTTCTTGACGACTTCGCGGTTCGAGTGCTTCCTCATAAGCGTGAGAGCGCCCTTAATATGCGATCTAGCAACATAACCGTCTTTAAATAGCCTCTCAATAATACCGGCGCCTGCCTCTTGGATGCGATCATCTGGATCTTGGAGAAAATCTTTTACCCACGGAACGACTTGCAGATCACCAATTATCTGTAGCATCTCAACGGCATTTATGCGTCTCTTAACAGCGTCATCATTTTTGAAGATATCATAGCAGACCTTCATTGCCGGCCACGGACGAATGCAACGCAGGACGCAGCGCGCGAGTTCTCCTCCAGGTTCACCATTGACGTACAACTCAATTCCTGATCGAAATTCGGGTTCTTCAACGATTTTAGCTAGGAACTTTCGCGCAGTTCCATTGCCGTATGACTTGTCCGGCGGCAAAATCTCGTCTTCCAATCGAGACCAATTTATCATTTCTGCTATGCGGAAGTCGTTTGATGTATCGTAAGGTCCATTCCGAGTGACGCCAGTTCGATTATCATTTGTAAAATCCTCATAAATATTACCCACTTTACTTGTCGCATCGACTAACGGCAGTCTTTTTTCTCGGTGCCCAGCTTTACCAAAAGAATCGATAAAGGCAGCCGATCTAAGAACCACTGGGTCCGAATGCTTTCTCATAAGATCAAGGGTTTCCTCAAGTTCTTGTCTCGGGACCGAGCAGCCCAGAAATAGGTTTTCAATGACGAATGCGCCCATTCGTTGGATGGATCCATCTGGATCATAGAGAAATCCTGGAACCCATGGAATTACGCGCGCATCTGAGATGTCCTCTAGTATCTCAAGCGCATGTCTACGTCTTCTCGTATTGTCGTCATTTCTAATAATGTTGTAACAAATGTTCATTGCCGACCATGGGCGTAAGAAGCGTAAAACGCAGAGCGCTAATTCTCCTCCGTTTTCATCGTTAATATACAACTCGATCCCTGCGCAGATGTTGTCTTCTCCAATTTTCTCGGACATACACATTCGCGCAAGGGGATCACTATATTTGTCTCCTGGTTTGTGTAAAGTCTCTTCCAATTGAGACCAATTTAGCATGCGATTTCGCATCCTTCTTTCCATGCTCATTGTCGGAGATTCCAACCTTTCCTATTTTCGATATCAAAGCGTGGAGACGTTTTGTCTTCCTTGATGAAAAGAAATGTTCGTTTATCCTCCGCCATCCAACCGTGCGGACGACAGGCCTTGACAAAATCTACTGCATTTTTATACGCAGCTTTCATAAACTGATCCTTCTTTCCCATATATCGGCTTTCAATGGCGGAGTCCTTGCTACCATCACCGTATGTATCTTTGCGCGCCGCCCAAAGAAGTGCCATGACCTGCGCCACGGTCACGCCTGTCTTGAGTGACGCGTACGCTTTATGACTTTCATATGTGATTTTCTTGAATTGAAGCTGCACGCGCATCCGTGCTAAGTCGTCATCCTCCTCGGAAATCGCGATCTTAAACTTTCGTTCGGCCTTTGCCCGTTGTTGTTCGTAGTTAGTTGTCCCACGTTCACTGGCGGGTGTCACTGTGGTAAGGACGAGGCTTCCGATTGCAACGGCACTTGATGCGGCCGCTGCAGCGGTGGCGATGCCTAATCCCTTCAACAAACCTTGGGTTGCTGCTCCTTGAAGGACCCGGACCTCAAGAGTATCCGATACGCCCTGGGGAATCAAGCGGGCATAGACCTTTCCGCGCTCGAGGATTGCCCAAGAAGTTCGGCCTTCGGCTTCAGCTTCAGCCGTGCTCAGAAGGTCCGCTAGCGGGCCCTTTCCGACTTGGAGCCGGCCTTTCTCGATGAGGCGCTCCATCTCTGCGTCGACGTCAACCCGGATTTTGTAATCGCTGTTGGGCGTGAGCCCCGTCTGGAGATCCTCGAAGGTTAGCTTGTTGATTACCGTCGTTACTTCCGTAGGAGACGGGAGCGTCGACGTCGTTCCCAGGGAAGTTCCCCCGATGGGAAGTTGCGTCGTTTGAACGGACGTTCCGCCCATGGGTACCCGCGTCGCTGAAGAGGCGCTGTGCATGAGTCGATCACGACCTACAACGCTGCCGCTTGATTCCGATAGGCTCGAGCGTGAACCGCCGGAGGAGGTTACAAGGTAGGCTTTCAGAGCAAGCTGCGGTTTTGGCTTGGGCTTGTGACCGGACGGGTAACGGTAACCAAAATCAATATAGTGAATATCGTCTTTCATGGTAAGGGATTTTTGGCATTCCGTACTCCCCGACAAGTCGCATCGAGTATATTGCGCGCCGAAATAGAAAGAAAAACCCGTCCATTCGCGAGCTTTGAACATTGTCTCGTCACTCGATATGCGAACTTTCGCCGTTACCGTTGCATCGCATCCTTGTCCTGGGTTGGAAATACCTTCAAGGGAAACTTGTACTCCCGGCCGCGGGGAATACGTTTGCATCAGCTGCCTTGTATACCCAGCGTCAGTGGTGATGCCCAGCTTGATATTCTTGCAAACGATAGACGGGTCTCCCCCCGCAGGGTAGTGGGTCGGGTTAAGTTCTATTTTCAACGGAAGTGGTATATCGACCACCTCGCCAATTGGGATGGTGCAATTAAAACCGTTGATATATTCTTGCGTACGCTGGCACCCACCGGGAATTGTTGGTGCTCCATAGGGATTGTGCGTGTAAAGGGTCGACGGAAGACCATCCGAGGCATCGGACGCGTCGGCGATCACCTCGGCTTTGGGGAGGCTGCAAGAGGAGGTTTTCATTATCGGATAACCATCGTCCCCACATCCGGTAGGAACGGTTGCCTGCCCCCAATGCTGCGTCGCATCCACGTCCGCGGAGAAGTACGGGACGGATAGCGCGCCGATCGCGGCCGCGACCTTGAACAGAGACCGACCGTCGCGGGATGGCGACGGTCGGGAAGGGTCAGAGCGTGGGATCGATCGCTTGCTCATGGGCGGCGATTCGCCGGTAAATCATTTTCTCCCCCGAGCCCTTGAGCGTTCGGGAAGCACGTCCCGGGAGACGCCGTTCCTTCACTGCTGGGGCGTTAATGCGATCGGCTGCGGGATGTCGTAAGGCGTCTTCTGCTTGGCTTCGACTGAGACGGTCAGGGAAGTCGATTTGTACCCGATGACGTTGACCGTGAGCGTCTGATCGCCCGCCGGGAGGAGAAGAGCGAACCTGCCATCGGAGCCGGTCGGTCCGAATACCTTGCTACCGACGTAGACGGAGGCGCCCGGCAGCGGCCTCCGGGTGATCGCATCGACGACGACCCCGCGCACGGTGCCCGATTGTTGCAAGTGGATGCCGTCGGGTTTGAGGCAGCTCGCGAGCATGAGCGCGCACGTCGTCAGGACTGCTACCCGAGCAAAGGAGGCGAGAGGTAGGATGAAGCGATCCATCTAATGTTCGTTCGCGTTCGGAAGGATTTGATCCGCTCCGTTCCCCGGCATGTTGTTTGACAACGTGCTGTTTGACAATAAGGAGTATCAGATGAAGCGAACTTTTTCAGGGGCGCATTTTTTCGCGTTGTGCGTTCTCTTTGTCGTTTCGAGTGTCGGTTGTCGCGGC